>NZ_JBSWYW010000003.1:0-157500 GCF_056161305.1 Ekhidna sp. ABH4_415 | reverse complement strand
TTGCAATAATTGACCAACGGTCGTTTGAATGTTTTGAATGCGCGGATCACAGAACTCATGCACCTTATTGCAATCGGTGCAAATGAGGTGGTCATGCTGACGGAATCCATAGGCTTTTTCAAACTGAGCCAGGTTTTTTCCGAACTGATGCTTGGTGACCAAGTCGCAATCTACCAACAAGTCTAACGTATTATATACTGTGGCTCGACTAACCCGGTAGTTTTTGTCCTTCATACTAACATATAAGGACTCCACATCGAAATGCCCATCACGATTGTAAATCTCTTCCAAGATCGCAAACCTCTCCGGCGTTTTCCGTAAATTCTTATTCTCAAGGTGCGCTTGAAAAATTTTCCTTACTTCATCCATAATATTCTGTCCCTGCATATTGCAAATATAATTTATGGGATTCGATCAATTGGTGCGGCTCACCTTTACTACACCATTTACTTTCTCTAACTTCTTAACAAGTGTGTCAAGGTGTGAGGTGTCTTCTACATATAAGCGTATATTCCCTTCAAAGATTCCCCCTTCTGTATTAATAGATAAGGAGCGCATGTTTACCTTCAATTCCTCTGAAATAATATTGGACACATCACTCACGAGTCCCATTCTATCCGTACCTATAATGGCCAAGGTTGCTTCAAATGAATGTTTACGTGAGGATGCCCATTTCGCTTTTATTATTCGGTAACCATAATTGGATAAGAGTTCCGCAGCGTTAGGACAAGTAGTTCTGTGAATCTTAATACCCTCACTTACTGTGACGAAACCAAACACATCATCTCCCGCTATCGGATTGCAACACTTAGCGAATTTGTAGTCGATGATATCAAGATCTTCACCAAGAAGCAGTAAATCACTATCTGTTTTACGTACTCGGCTAAGCTTCTCTTCAATGTCTTTGGCTCCTCTTACACTCGGCTTTTTAATTTCATCTTTCTCACTTTTAGCAAAGGACTTTATTAATGAGTGATCAATCTTACCTGTTCCAACCAGGTAAAGCATATCCGTCACGCTCTTAGCGTTGAAATAGTGGGATATATCTTCAAGCACCGATTGCTTGTATTCCAGTTTGAGCTGTTTTAGCTTTCGTTTTACAATTTCCTTCCCTTCATCAATAAATACCTTTCTCTCCTCTTTGAGTGCATCTTTAATTTTCGATTTTGCCTTGGAACTCACTACATATTGTAGCCAGCTTTCATTTGGCTTTTGCTTACTAGAAGTAAGGATTTCTACCTGATCTCCATTTTTCAGCTCAAAGTTCAGTGGGACCAACTTTTGGTTCACCTTTGCCCCCAGACAATGCTCCCCTATTTCTGTATGTATATCAAAGGCAAAGTCTAATGCTGTTGCTCCTTGCGGCAAAGTCCTTAAATCACCTTTTGGTGTGAATACAAAAACTTCATCACTATATAGATTTGAACGAAAATCATCAACAAATTCGATGGCGTTACCGTCATTTTGCTCAAGGATCTCTCGTACTTTCGCGATCCACATTTCCAACCCACTCTCATCTGTTGTCTTTCCATCTTTATATTTCCAATGAGCTGCATATCCTTTTTCTGCAATTTCATCCATGCGTGTTGTCCTTATCTGCACCTCAACCCACTTCCCCGTATCGCTCATTACAGTGGTATGAAGTGATTCATAGCCATTTGCTTTGGGAATACTAATCCAATCCCTCAAGCGATCCGGGTTAGGCTGGTAATAATCTGTTACTAGAGAATAAACCTGCCAACAGTATGCTTTCTCATCTTTATATGGAACTTCCAGAATTATTCGTACAGCGAACAAGTCATAAACCTCCTCGAAAGGCACATTCTGTTTTTTCATTTTATTCCAGATGGAATGAATGGATTTTGGCCTTCCTTTTATTTCATAATCAACACCTAAAGAATTTAGTTTGTCCTTTATTGGACGAATAAAATTTCTTATAAACTTATTCCTCGAGTCCTTCGTTTCATTAATTTTTCCAGCAATTTCTTCATAGACCTCAGGTTCGCTGTATTTGAGGTAGAGATCTTCTAATTCGGACTTGAAAGCATATAGACCTAAGCGATGCGCGAGAGGAGCATATAGGTATATGGTTTCATTGGCAATCTTTAGCTGCTTGTTTCTAGGCATACTTTCCAGTGTACGCATATTATGCAGTCGATCTGCCAGCTTTATAAGAATCACCCGTACATCATCAGAAAGTGTGAGTAGCATTTTTCGGAAGTTTTCAGCCTGCTGAGAGCTTCCATGATCAAACACACCAGAAATTTTCGTAAGCCCATCAATAATGGTGGCCACTTTCTTCCCGAATAGTCTTTCAATATCATCCAGTTCATAGTCGGTATCCTCAACAACGTCATGTAATAATGCAGCGACGATGGATGTGGTACCCAGACCAATTTCCGAAACACATATTTCGGCTACCTCTAGTGGATGAAAAATGTAAGGCTCGCCAGATCTTCTGCGCATACCACTATGCGCTTCCATAGATGTATTGAATGCTTTTTTAATGATTTTAGCATCCCCATCTTTAAGAATAGGTTTTGCCTTTCGGAGCAAGCGTCTATAGCGCCTGATAATCTCTTTTTTTTCTGATTCTAAATCTTCCTCTACTACCATAATAATTTTACAAAATTAATCCCTTGTTGAATCAAAAATATTACCTACTTTTGCCTTCCAATTTTCGGAGCAAGAAAAAGTTCTCGCAAAGAAAACTGCGGATGTGGCGAAATTGGTAGACGCACTAGACTTAGGATCTAGCGCCGCGAGGCATGGGGGTTCGAGTCCCTCCATCCGCACTGAAAAACAACCCTCTTTCCGAAACCTCCCGATAGCTATCGGGATAGGGCCGAGTAAGAGGGTTTTTATTTTATAAATACCAAACAATAGTACGTTGGAAATAACTTTTGACAAAAACGAAAAAACTCAAGGTGTAATTAAAATTAGCGTAAACAGAGCTGATTTTCAACCTGGTGTAGATCAAAAAATCAAAGAGTACAGCAAGACTGCCAACATTAAGGGATTTCGTCAAGGAAAAGTGCCTCCGGGCATGATCCGAAAAATGTATGGAAGTGCATTGATTGTAGAAGAGATCAATAAATTGGTTTCTGATAAACTAAATTCATACCTAAGAGAAAGTGATACACAATTCTTAGGTGAGCCTTTACCAGTAGAAACTGATAAACAATTTGACTGGGAAAATGACGAGCAATTCGAATTCAATTATGAAATCGGATTTGCTGAGCCGTTTGAGGTAAAGGTTGATAAGAAGGTCAAGCTTGATAAGCACTCTATCAAAGTGGATGATAAGGTGATTGATGAGACCATAGAGAACCTGCAGCGTCAATTCGGTGAAATGGAGAATCCTGACACCTCTTCAGAGAAGGATACCTTATATGGTACGATCAAATCAAAAGATGGATCGGTTGATCAGGAGGTAAGTATTGATTTGAGAGATGTAGAAAAAGGTGCATTGAAAAAACTTACCGATGTGAAAGTAGGCGCTGAGGTTGAAGTGGATCCTAAGAAAAGCTTCAAGAATGATAATGTATTGAAAAATCAGCTCCGAATGGATGATGATGAATACAAAAAGCTAAAAAAGCTTACGTTCACCGTTCAAGCTATCAACCATTACAAGCTCGCTCCAATTGATCAGGAGCTGTTTGACAAGACCTTCGGTAAAGGTACGATCAAAGATGAGGCTGGATTTAGGGATCGTGTTAAAGAAATCGTATCTCAGAATTATAAAGGAGAAGAGGGGAAGTTTTTTGACCATCAGGTAAGAGAAAAGCTGACTGAATCTGCCAAAATTAATTTACCGGATGAGTTTTTGAAGAAATGGTTGATCAGAACCAATGAAAACATCACTCCTGAATTGATGGAGCTTGAGTACGCATCTTATGCCAAAGAGCTCAAATGGTCATTGATCCGGAATCAGATTGTAAAAAATCAGGACATTAAGGTAGAGCACGAGGACGTGATCAATGAGGCAAAAGCGCTTATTAAGCAGCAATTTGCAGGCTCAGGAATGGGGGATCAAATGAATGACCAGTTGGATACTTTTGCCAATAATTACCTACAAGGTGAGAATGGTGAAAATTACATGAAGGTTTTCAATCAGGTTCAGTCTCAAAAAGTACTTGATTACATCAAAAGCGAGATTACCGTAAAAGAAAAAGCAGTAACTCTAGATGAATTCAGAAAGCTGTGATTCTGAGCATTTGGTCATATAATTTGAACCATACGACATCATTTTAAGTTTTGAAGAAGTCCTGTACACGGGACTTTTTTATTTTTACACCGGATATCTTTAAATTATAGAAATGATAAACACTGAGGAATTCAGAAAATATGCCGTAAAAGGCCAGAATATAAGCGGAACTGCTGTTGACGATTATGTCCACCATGTGGAGAGCATGACACGAGCAGTAATCGAAGAGCGACCAACCAATTTTCGTGAAATTGACGTCTTTTCGCGTCTAATCATGGATCGTATTATCTTCCTGGGTATGCAGGTAGAGGAAAACATCGCTAATATCATAACGGCTCAGTTGCTCTTTCTTGAGTCTGTGGATTCTAAAAAAGACATTCTTCTATATATTAATAGTCCGGGTGGATCTGTCTATGCAGGGCTTGGCATGTATGACACCATGCAATATGTAAGCCCTGATGTAGCTACTATTTGCACTGGTATGGCTGCCTCTATGGGTGCGGTCTTATTATCTGGTGGAGCAGCTGGAAAGCGTTCTGCTCTTCCTCATGCGCGAGTGATGATTCACCAACCAAGTGGCGGAATGCAGGGTCAATCTAGAGATATGGAGATTACTCTCAAGCAGATGCAAGAATTAAGAAAAGACCTTTATAATATCTTGTCTAAGCATTCTGGCAAATCATTGAAGGACATAGAACGAGATTCAGATAGAGATTATTGGATGAGAGCATCCGAAGCAAAAGAATATGGCCTCATCGACGAGGTATTGGAAAAAAAATAAATCAGCATGGCTCAGGTAACTTGTAGTTTTTGTGGTAGAAATAAAAAAGATGTAGATCTGATGATCTCTGGCATACATGCTCACATTTGTGATAAGTGTATTGCTCAGGCTCAGCAGATTCTGAATGAAGAGTTGAAAACTACATCTGAGAATGAAAGTCCGAACTTCAAACTCATCAAGCCAGCCGATATGAAATCGCACCTTGATGAGTTTGTAATTGGGCAGGATGAGGCAAAGAAATATATCTCTGTTGCTGTGTACAATCATTATAAACGATTGATGCAGACGGCTGACAAAGATGATGTGGTTATTGAAAAATCAAACATCATCATGGTCGGTCAAACCGGAACAGGTAAAACATACCTGGCCAGAACGCTTGCAAAAATCCTACAGGTACCATTCTGCATTGCTGATGCGACGGTTCTAACCGAAGCTGGCTATGTAGGAGAGGACGTAGAAAGTATCCTGACTCGATTGCTCCAATCTGCAAATTATGATGTAGAAGCAGCTGAGCGAGGTATTGTTTACATTGATGAGATTGACAAGATTGCCCGAAAGTCTGACAATCCCTCTATTACACGAGATGTAAGTGGCGAAGGTGTGCAGCAGGCGTTGCTTAAACTGCTTGAGGGAACTACAGTAAATGTTCCACCACAAGGAGGAAGAAAGCACCCGGATCAGAAGATGATCAATGTGAATACCGAAAATATCCTATTCATTTGTGGTGGTGCTTTTGATGGAATTGAGCGTCACATTGCCAATAGACTGAACACTCGTCCAATTGGATTTGCTAATGACAATGAGTTCAAGTCGGGAGTTATTGATAAGGATAACTTATTGCAATACATCACTGCCCAGGACATTAAGAGTTTCGGTCTTATACCAGAGCTAATAGGGAGATTGCCAGTTTTAACCCATTTGGATCCTCTCAATAATGATGCATTGAAACAGATTCTAACTGAGCCTAAAAATGCGCTAATCAAACAGTACACTAAGCTTTTTGAAATGGAGGATGTTAAGCTCGATCTTCAAGAAGATGCGCTTGACTACATAGTGGAAAAGGCGATGGAATTTAAGCTGGGCGCCAGAGGACTGAGATCTATTTGCGAGGCAATTGTAACCGATGCGATGTTCGAACTTCCATCGAACAAGGACATCAAAGAAATAGTGATCGACCGAGCATATGCAGCTGAGAAGTTTGAGAAATCTAAATTTAATAAGCTGAGAGCTGCTTAATTGTCCTTATCTATCCACTCAATGATTTCCTGAGCTGCCTGCCTGGCAAATGGCTGAATTCCTATTATTGACTTGAGTTCCTGGTAACTTTGCATAATACCTGCACAATACTGATGGTCGTGTAATACTTTTTTGATCTCAAAAATTAAAACTCCTGTCTTATTTGCTGGAATATTGCTAATGATGTCCTTACCTAAAAGTTTATTAATCACTGCATTTTCATTATTCGATTTCCTGAATAGTGATTTTTGATAAACATTAACTGTAGGGCAATTTGTATACGCCGCAAACACATTGCTGAATTGATCCAAAGCAATGGATGCATTGGAACGATTAGCTGCAGCGACTGCTTCTTTCAGACTTAGGGAAACATCCAGAGTATTAAAATTGATATCAGGATTTAATTTCGAGATGTTTTTTAACAAGTTGTCTGCTAATCCTTTCTTCCCACGGTCTGAATAGAAAATAGACACCTCAGTAGATTCAACCTCATCATAATTATTGCCATTCAATTTTCTGATTACATCTGACAATAACAAGACATTTGGGATTTCGAGGCTTTTTACAGGAACATCCGTATAAACTTTTCTTACAGACAGCTGAGATAAATTCCTACGATCATGTTTATCCATCAACGTTTGATGAAAGAAGCAACACTTAATCTTTCGCTTTCTTGCCCGTTTTACTATTGAAATTGATTTGCTTGTTCCTATTACAATCAATAGATCTGGTCTGGATTTCTTTAATTGAGAGGTTACATTAGAGGGGTTAAACAAAATCTCATGACGGATATCAAATCGTCTGATTTCGTCGATAAGCTTTTCTGACAACTGGGAACAAAGAAGGCTTTCGGAAACGACCAGATACCTCATCTATTCCCCGTAGTAGTCAACAAAGTTTCTTGGAGTTTCATATAATCTCAATCTGTGCAGTTTAGCAGTTGGGATTATTGCATTGATCCTTGGTTCAAGTATTTTCCAAAATTCTATAACCAGGTTTTCACAGCTTCCCATTTTGCCCTGCATAAAAGGAACATCGAGATTGATATTCTTATGATCAACCTTCTCGATAATCTCTGATTGTATGATCTCTTTGAGTTTCTTAAGATCAATTACAAATCCAGTTTCCGGATCCACTTCACCTTTCACTGATGTGATCAACTCAAAATTATGCCCGTGCCAATTTTCATTGGCACAGGGGCCAAACACTTCGAAATTTTTTTCTTTAGACCAATTCGGATTGTACAGTTTATGCGCTGCGTTGAAGTGTTCCTTTCGGTGGATTACTAGCATTGAAGTAAAGTTAATCTGAAAGAAAAAAGCCATCATAATTGATGGCTTTATGTTTATCGCAATTTTATTTTATCTAAGTAAGCTTCAATATCCGGGGCTTTCTTCATCTTTCTAAGATTCTTCTCTATATCTTCAGTGTAATAATTTTTTAGTTTTATCGCTTTTGTCAAGACTCTTTTCATCCTAATTGAAGCATTCAACTCTGTGATTTCTCCATTTTCAACAGCCTTCTCATAATATTTATTTATCCTCCATACTGCCTTGTGGATATTGGGCTTTATCACTTTCTTTTCCTCAACTGCATAAGCACCTGTTCCCATCTCATAATAAACAAATTCATTCTCGAATTTATTCAATAACATAGTTACAGTATCACCCAAAATATGTGGACCAACATAATAACCTCTTTTGCTGGCATCATCTCCTAAGGAGCTAGAACTCTTATTGAGATACGTAACTCCACCCGTACCAACCGTCTCACTGCCTCCCGAAAACCTGGCCTGCCCCTGCACAACAAAGGTCAAAAAAATTACACTAATAAAATATATGACTCTCATCGTTTAATAAATCTTTTTGTTACTTCAATTTCGTTATTCTTCATGCGAAGAAAGTAAATACCACTCTTTAAACCACTTACATTAATAGTATTTTGAGAATCGGTTAAATATCCAGCTAAATGGCTTTTGCCAGACACATCAGTGACCTGATAGTAATATTCGTAATTTAATCCAGCTATTGTTACTACATTTTCAGAAGGATTAGGAAATACAGTGACATTATCATTTGTATTGACGCTAAGAACCATATCTTCCGATATAACAACTGTCTCAGTATAGTTTGAACGGTTTCCTTTTACTCCATCTGCGTAAAGTCTGTAACTGTATGAATTACCAGCTTCCAAAGTATCTCGATAAAATATTGTATTGTTTTCTAACCTTTTATATTCAGTGAACTCAGAGCCGTTAACTGAACGTTCCAACACATATGAAGTTTCATTTGTAGATCCATCAAACCATCTGATTGTTGCCACTTGATTTTCTACTTTGGAAAGCCTAAAATCAATTGGATCATCAACTGTATAATCAGGCTCTACACTTATATTGTCAATGAAAAGATTATTCCCATTCTTAGAAATATTACGAAAGGCAAATCGAGCGAATTCTAATTCTTCAGGAACCTCATACTTTATAGTCCTGGAAGACCATTCACTCCCATCAGATGGAACAAAACTTGATAAAATAGGATCTGCTGTTGCAAGTTCTGCTCCCCCCTGCTGCCATATTTCTATTTCTTTTGATCCACACTGAGAAGCCAATATTAATTCTAATGTGTCATACTTTGCAGGAATATCATTTTCAATATCAATAGGCCTGAAAGTGTAGGCAAGATCAAAAGAAATTGAAAATGACTTAATTCCATCAGTATTATAATTTCTAAGTATTAAAAAGTCAATATTTCTATTTAGTTCAGTAGAATAGCCGTGATTATCTATCCAAAAACTACCTGAAGAAGCATTACCTTCACTATCAACATCACCTCTGTACTCAAATGTCAAAGCTCTGTCTTCATTCTCAATGGTAAAATCAGAAGGAATTCCACTGTCTACCGAGGAAAAGTAAGGATCAATCAAAGTATTAGCCAAAGGATCGGTAATGCTGACAAAAGTCGCTCTTGATAAGGTTGATGTTTCTCCCTGACTATTTGTGACTGTGAGTGTAACGCCAAATATCCCAGATTGATTATATGTTACAACAGGATCTTCTGCTGTACTGGATGAAGGAGTACCTCCTTCAAATGTCCACTCATATGAGGTTGCTCCAAAGGCATCACCGTCAAATGACACTTGAGAACCAATGCATGTTGATGGATCATCCGCAGTAAACTTAGCTGTAAACCCATCTGTTTTAAATTTTAGATAAAACCTTCCATTCTCGAACCCTTCTCGCACACGATCATATTGGCCGGCAGTAAACATATCCTGACAAGCATCCAATGAGTAGGCCATGATATTACTTGGGTCTGGCTCATAGGGATCTCCGTTGGCATCCGTTGCACTACCAACATAAGAACAGTTATTTGAATTAACCATTCCACTTAAATTCGGATCTGCAGGTGTATCACAGATATTATCTCCTGCAGTCGTGCAGTTACTTCCATCGACTAATTCGTCCGTTGTTCCGGTATTTGTCTTTCCGTGTGTATGGAATAAGGTGAAATAATGACCTAATTCATGTTCTAATGTTGTTCCATTTAGTGTACAACCGTAAGTAGTAAAAACCCTATCAGAACTTGGAGGAAACCGTGTGTAACCACAAAGAGGTAGATTACCACTTGATAGTGAACCTGAAAAATAAATATTAATAACTCCAGAAATATCATTCGCTGATGCTACTGCTCCTTCATTAGAACTATCCAAATTATAATTATCATCATCAACTATAATGTTCACTTCACCTTCATGCTCAAATTGCATGTTCGCATTTGAATACAAAGCATTCAGTCTAGATATTATAGAATTAATCTGTGTTGTGGTAAGTCCGCCATCACCGGAACTTGTCATTATTGTATGAAATTTGATAGGAATCGTTACTTCAGTTGAGGCTAAAGTAGAAACTCCTCTGCTTCTAAGTGTTTGTATACTTTTCATGAAAGCGATGTTCTCTTCCGTCACTTCAGTACCGCACTCTTGAGAGAAAACAGAATGAATGGCAACCAAGCTTAAAAACAAATACAAAAATCTTCTCATAACATTATTTATAAACAAATAGAGCGGTAAAACATTACCGCTCTATTAACAAAATTAATACCAAATAAATTTATGGTTCAGGGAAAATATCCTCCATTTCGTGAATAACTCCGTTATTCGCCCATATATTAAAATTCAATACTTCAATCTCTCCACTATTAGGATTACTAGGGTTGGTAATTACAACTAACTCAAGAGCAGTATCTCCACTTGCATCTATAAGACCCCAAACAATTTCCTCACCATTAGCCAATGTTTGAGTTGGCAGGTCATCATTTAGGATTACAGAACTTACAACTTCACCCGGAACCATTTGATTGTCAAGGAATTCTGCAAATGCATCAGTGATTTCCACATCTTCCTCGCCACCAGCTGATAATGTATCAATATCAGCAGGATCTGAATAACCGAAATAGAAATCTATTAACGCATCACTTACTGCATAAAAAGTTACATCTTGAGCATCTGCCTCAGCATCCTTTCCTGTTACACGGAGCATGGCAGCTAATAAAGTATAGCCATTATTATCTAATACTTCAGTTATATCTTCCGAAGGTATTGGAGTAGGATAAGCCGATTCATTGTCAGTCAACTCATTTACAAAACCATTGTAAACAGCGACTGAGGCAGTCTCGTTTAACGTGTCGACTCCATTGAGAGTTAAAGTTCCTTCATCAGAATGCTGGATATAAAATTCCGATCCATTAACACTTTCAACTTTTGTTCCCGATGCTAAACTTGTAAAGTCTATAGCACCTTCAAAAGTATAAGTTTCAAGAAAATCCTGAATTTCATCTCCATCAGCAAAATCACCAGTAGCAGGTACGTAAGCATCAGATCCTTGCGTATTAACTAGCACAGTTACAAACTGATCAAGTGAAGTATAATCTCTAGCTGCAGTTGCACTTGCATTAAGCGTCGCAAAGCCACCCAAGAAATCAGCAATAACCAAATCATTGGTTAGAACTGCATCAATCTCATGAACTACTCCGTTATCTGCTGAGAAATTAGCTGAATCTGAATCGATCTCTACCTCATTCCAGTTAAATGCACCATCAACTACAACCCATTCCTGAAATCCGTCTGCCTCAGCACCTAGTAATGTTTCATACTTCCCATCAGCAAATTCAGTCTGATAAGTTCTACTACCAATAACATGAAATTTCAATAAACTATCGACTTCATTATCACTAAGAGCAGCTAATGTAGCAGCATCAAATCCTGCATCAATAAATGCTTGATCAGAAGGCGCTAAAACTGTGAAAGTCCCACTTCCAGATAGGGTTGCATCCAATCCTACTCTTACAAGAAGTCCCTCTAGAGTTACGTGATTACTTGAATTAGCAATAACACTAAACACATCATCGGCTGGAGCTGAAAGTACCTGACTAATGCCATGAGACACTCCGTCCGTACTAAATAAATCAGCTTCAACGACTGCTGCTTTACCATTTACACCTATACTTCCATCAGTTGAAAACGTAGGATAACTGCTTTTTCCAGCAAGTAACGTCTCCAGTGAAGCAATATTTGATGAAGATGTGAATGGAGTATTTGAAACATGGTACCTCAAAACATCTGCTAAGGCAGATGCATCGACATCAGAAATGGTATTAAAACCATTTGCGCTTAAATAATTGACAAATGCTTGGTTTGTCGGAGCGAATACTGTCACTGTATCCGTAGAAGCGAATAATTCACTACTTACACCAGCATGTGTTACCGCATCGACAAAAAGGGTGTAACCTCTTAATTCAAGCAAATCTAAGGTGCTGAGATTAGAGTAAAATCCCGTGTCGGAAGTCTTTACATCCGGATCATAGTCCTTACAGCCTATTAAAAAGACCGTAAGTGCTAAACTTATATATATGATTTTCTTCATAGTCTTAATTGATTTATTCATTAGTTGACTTTCTTAAGTTCCATTGTGAACTCACCATTGCCACCAAGTAAACCGATTATGGTAATATCTTTGGTGTCAGGATTATATGTCCCCAAAGTTGGACCTTGTGCCATAGTCCAGCCAATTCCGAACCATGCAGTCAAAGGTGTCACTACCTCTACTTGCTCTGGACACGTGATAAACTTAATACCATACGAACCTGTAAACGAAGGGTGATCCAAAATCGCCGAAGTTCCGGTTGGATCCGATGGATCAGCAGTTAATGTCACGGTTCCTGAACAGTCACGTGAAGCAGCTGCACATAAATCGAAATCCGGACAGCAAGAGTTTTCCGTTCCAAAAGAAGCCAAAGAGTACTCGCCTTCGAAAGAAGCTAAGTCAATTGGACAATCATCATCAACAAGCGTAACGGTAGCTACTCCTGCTTTAGCAAGTGTCGCATTCCCAATAGAATAACTATTATCAGATACACCAGTTATTTCCAAAGTAATTTGTTTATCTCCTTTTGGAAATAGGTCATTAACAGTAATTATACTGAAAGTAGCTGATGAAGAACCTGCAGGAATAACAACCGAAGATAAATCAGTAGTTACCGAATACTCATTACTTGCATCGTCTCCCTGATCTGCAAAATCAGACTGATCGAGGTATACAGCCGTAGCTGAAATAGTAACAGTTAAACTATTACTCAGGTCTGAAGATGATCTTAATACTGAAACCTGTACAGTAGATGCACCCACGGTACTATTCCCGTTTAATTCTGAAGTAGCAGAGGCCTCACCTACTGAAAATGAATTCGAAGCAAATGCTACAAACTTTTGATCTTCAATAGATGCAAATTCTGATTCCTTACAGGAGTAAATGACACCTGCAAGAAATACTATTAGTGTTATTATTTTAAAATATCTCATATCATTAAAATCTAGGTTCACAAACGACATATTAGTATCCCGCATTTTGAGTTAAATTCGGGTTTTGCTGTCGCTCTCTTTGAGGTACTGGCATCAATACATCCGTAGCAGCAAAATTACTTCCAGCCACTCCACTCATGATTGATTCAGCGTTTCCAGTTCGAACAATATCAAACCACCTGTGCCCTTCAAATGATAGCTCAATGAATCGCTCAGCTAAAACATCAGAAACAGAGCCACTTCCTGCATAAGCAGGAGCACCAGCTCTTGTACGTAAAGCATTGATATCAGATACTGCCTGGGCACCACCATTTCCTTCTGCTCTGATCAGGTACATTTCTGCTAATCTGAAAATAACTGTATTATCAGTTCCAGTAGCTACGTCGGTGTACTTTTCCACTATGTATCGACCACTTGGATCGCTTTCATTTAAAGAAATCAATGCTCTTGGATCATCATCGCTAGTGATGCTTCTATCTCCAAGCATAGCATCCACTAATTCCTCACCAACTGCATATTCAAATCTACCTCCATCTTGAAGAAACTGGAATGCTAATCCACTTTGGTCAGTCCCACTATAAAACATAGCGAAGATGATTGGACCTCCTGATTCAGGATTTCTAAACGCAGGAGTAAAGATTCCGGTATACGTACTACCTAAAGTATATGGACCATTTGTAATCACATCGTCAGCCACTGTAGCAGCTCCTGCTGCATCACCATCATACAACAATGCTCTGGCATGTAGCGCCTTGGCAGCCCACTCAGTCGCTCTATACTGATTGTTGTTACCCCAGTCTGCTGTAGCTAGTTCAGTAGCTGCAGTTTGAGCCTCAGTGATAACAAAATCATAAACGTCCGCTTGTGGAGTTCTGCTAATCGTACTATTAGTTGCAACATCAGTGGTTGTAACCAAAGGTACAGCGCCGTATAGAGCCGCTAAATGATGATGAAGAAATGCTCTTACAAATCTTGCTTCACCAATATGTACGTTTTTCTGATCTGCATCCAAATCAGGGAAATCCGTATTACTTAGAATTTCGATTACGTTATTGCACTGGAAAATAGTGGTGTACGCTTGCTGCCAAATGTTGTCTAAAGAAACGTTAGCTGCACTTACATCATTTTGATCCATCTCTGCAATGGATGGAAATGAACCACTATGCTGTAATTCATCACTTAGAATACCTGGATAACCAATACTAGAGTTACCATAAAGGCTCCCCGTTTGCATCCTACTATAAATACCAAGTATAGCTTGATCTGCACTTGCAGCATCAATAATTGTATTTTCTGTTAGAATCTGATCTACGGGCTCTTCCGTTACAAAATCCTCACATGAAAATGCAATGGTACTTAATCCAATTATTGTTAATAATATTTTTTTCATTGTCATATCTAGTTTATAGTCCCAGATTAATTCCTACTGAATACATTTTTGTATTCGGGAATGTCAAGAAATCAGTTCCCAGTGCCGTATTGGTAAATCCAAATGCACTTATCTCTGGATCTGGTCCATTGTAAGCAGTCCAAGTGATCAGGTTAGTACCCTGAACATAAATTCTTGCACTTCTAAGCTTAGCTTTAGAAACCAGCTCAGATGGAAGAGTATACGCAAGTGTTACATTCTTCAAACGAACATATGATCCGTCACTTAGAAAACGGCTGTTATCATTCGTGAAATCAAGAGAAGTTGTTTGAGATGCTCTAGGAATATCTGTTACATCTCCTGGCTGTCTCCATCTCCTCAATACATTTCTATCCAGCCCCCATCCTGCACTTACGTTTTGTGAGAACTGATGTGTATTGTTATATACGTCTACACCTTCAACAAACTGGAAGAACGCATCAAGGGTAATCCCCTTGTAAGAGAACCCTGTTGACAGACCTCCTATTATTTCTGGTGAGTGGTTACCAATTACCTGATTATCATCACTTGTAATAACACCGTCACCATTTGCATCTTCAAACACTGAATTTCCAGTAGCCGGATCTACACCTAGCCACTTAAGTGCATAGAATGTATTAATTGGTTCTCCTTCAATAATCGCACTTGCAAAACCAGCAAGGATTGGCTCATCTGAATTCAGTTCTTTAACCTCATTTCTCATGAAGGTTAAATTCAATTTACCTGTCCATTGAAATCCATTCAAATCAAGTATCACACCATTTAAGTCTAGCTCAATACCTTCATTTTGAACCACTCCAATATTATCCTGGAATGAGGTAAATCCTGTTGTCCATGGCACTTGGTTGTTAAAAAGTAATCCTTCCGTTTCCTGACGGAAAACACCCGCATTCATGTTCAATCTGTTGTTGAACATAGCCAATTCAAGACCCACATCAATCATAGTAGTTTCCTCCCAGCTAAGCTCCGGGTTCTCAAGACGAGAAGGAGTAAGTCCTGGTTGATCTAAATAAGAAGCTCCTCCAGAGAATGTACCTACATACTGGAAGCTACCAATCTGGTCGTTACCAGTTACACCGTAACTCGCTCTAATCTTACCAAAAGTAATGACATCAACATTGAAGAAATCTTCCTCAGAGAAGTTCCAACCAACGGAGAATGCGTAGAAGTTACCAAATTTGTTTTCAGGTCCAAATTGAGATGAACCATCCCTTCTGAATGAAACGGAAGCAAGATATTTTTCATCGTACGCATAGTTTACTCGGGTAAACCCTGACATGAAGCTTTGATCCAATCTAAATGAATCCCCTCCTGTGAAAACAGCAGCTGATCGGATGTACTTTAAGGATCCTCTAGCAAACCCGGTTGCGGTCACAAATCCTTGAGTGGTTCTTCTATTCTGCCATGTCATACCAGCTACAGCCGTAATTTTATGAGATCCACCAAAAGTTCTACTGAATCTAAAAGTCGGCTCAATATTATATGTTCCTTGATCAAGAGTAGAATAAGATCCTGCGCCTTGTGTACCTCTACCCTGAGCGGTAGTTTCAGGAGCGTACTGATCTTCTCTTACATAGTTCCAATCATAGCTAATATCCGTTCTAAAAGCTAAACCTTCAACTGGAAGCTTGTAAGTAATATTCCAGTTACCAAGAAACTTATTAGTAGTAGTTTCAAGCTTTTGCTGTAATGCTGCTCTAAGTGGGTTTGTGTTAAAACCTGGAAAGGTATCTTCAAACTCACCTGTTTCTGCATTTCTCAAAGGACGGTAGTTTGGCGCTAGTATAGCTGAACCATAAGTTCCGTAAATATTATTACCACTTTCTACCAAATTTTGCTTGTTGCTCGCGAAACTAATGCTGGTTCCGATAGTTAGGTCATCTGTTGCATTGTAATCAATATTGAGTCGAGTAGATAGTCTCTCAAATTGAGATCCAAGCATTACTCCTTCTTCATCTCTATAACCTCCACTAAGGAAGTACTTCAATGACTCGTTACCTCCAGATGCACTCACATTATATTCTCGAACGATTGCATCTCTAAAGATCGCCCCAATTAGATCAGAATCTGTTACTCCGTCCCAACCCAGTGCTTCATTTGAAAGACTTGGATCATTTGGACTTAGCCATGGAGAGTCATTTAAATACCCTTCTCTTTCAATCATGATTTGCTCAGGACCTGACAACTTTTCTACAAGTGCCAATGGCTTAGCCACTCCAGTCCATGCTCTAAAATCAATCTTAGCTTTACCGCTAGAACCTCTTTTGGTAGTGATCAACACAACTCCGTTTGCAGCTCTTGCACCATAAATAGCAGTACTCGCAGCATCTTTTAGAACCTGAATTGACTCAATATCCTGAGGGTTCAATGTTGCGAGAACATTTTGATCTTCACCTCCAATTGCATTTTGAGTCAAGTCTCCGTTCGAAATAATGATACCATCAACAACATAAAGTGGTTGAGCACCAGCATTTACTGATGTTTGACCTCTTACTCTAACGCTAACAGCACCGCCTGGCTGTCCACCTTGAGACTGAACAAATACCCCGGAAGCAAGCCCTTGTAATGATTGCTCTGGCGATACGTTTGGAAGTCTTTCAATATCTTCTTTGTTGACTGAGGCAATTGCACTCGTTAGCTCGGTTTTTAGCGTAGTACCGTAACCAACAACAACAACCTCCTGAAGCTCGGTTGCTCCTCCAAGTGTTACATCGATTGTAGTACGTGCACCTACTTGAATCTCTTGTGTCTCAAAACCTACATAAGAGAAAATAAGTGTGGCGCCATCATCTACTGAAAGTCGGTAGTTTCCATCCAAATCAGTAGTAACACCAGTTGTTGTGCCTTTAATCACAACATTCACCCCTGGTAAAGCCTCACCTGTATCATCGGTGACTTTACCTGAGACCGTTCTTTGCGCCATTGCACTAAATGCAATAACAGTTAAGAACGCAAAACTTAGTAGTAAAATCCTCTTCATACTTACTAGTTAATCGTTAAACATTAATTATTTGAAACCCGCAAGATATGCCATTTTAAGATTATTTAACAAAATAAGTTTTTGCCAAACGAGCATTTTAAACGACATTTTGTTTGAAAAAAAATAAAATCAATTTGATCGTATTGGGAAATAGGAAAAAGCCAAATTTTCCCTTCGCTATTAAAGTATTACTTTAATAAAATTTCGATAATCAGAGATGAATTTTTTAACAAAAACAAAACCTTTCAGTGTTTCATCCGTATGACACGAAATTCTATCCTGCGGTTGGACTGGCGGTTGATTTCAGAGGTATTTGGTTGGAGTGGCTGTGTATCTGCATAGCCTTTATACATTAAGCGTCCTTCATTAATACCCTTGGAAACCAGCGCGTCAAACACGGCTTTAGCTCTCTTCTCAGAAAGCGATTGATTATATGATATTGTTCCTGTATCGTCTGTATGACCGGCTATCTCTACTGTGATGTTTGGGTTTTCCTTCAAGAGCCAAAAGGCATTGTCAATTTCGGATTCCGAGCGTTTACTTATTTCATGGGAGTCCACCTCGAAATAGATGTTTTTTAAAACGAGTGTTTCTCCTTCCCTAACCGGAATAAGTTCAATATTTATGGTATCCGGTTTTAATGCTGTGTTGGAATCAGTCTTAAAGTGAAAGTCTGTATAGAGATACCCTTTCTTTTTAACATAACCTGCCAAATCCAAACCTACTGGTAAAACCATATAGTATTGTCCACTCACAGAATCCGATGTACTCTCATATATTGGGGTGTTACTCGAAAGGTCTACAACCTGAATGTCCGTGCTAAGTGGCTCACCAGTACTTGCATCTTTTACCACACCTACTATATAAGATGCACTTTTTGACCTCAATTCATCTGGAAGCATGATAGCAACAAGCTTGCTGTCCAGAATTTGATAGTTTTTTTGTTCTTCTTTTGCATAATAGGCTTTAGATCCTTCTCCTATAATTACGATGGACACTTCATCACGATACGTATTAATTGGGTATCCTAAATTTTTAGGCTTTGACCATGTTGAATCTTTCTTCTCTGATCGATACAAATCATACCCACCCATTCCAGGATAGCCATTTCCTGAAAAGTAAAGGGAGACTCCATTGGGATGAATGAACGGTGTGGTTTCATCTTTTCGAGTATTGATTGTCTTGCCAAGATTCTTTGGAACAGACCACTGGTCGTTTTCATATTTAGTAACCCAGATATCTCTTCCACCCAAACCTCCTCTCCTATTGGATGCGAAATACAGAGTTTTTCCGTCTGCGGATAACGATGGCTGAGATTCCCAATATATTGAATTGACTGGTTTTCCCAGATTTTTGGGATGTGTCCATGTATCGCCTATTTTATTTGTTATATATAGGTCACAGCTTCCCAATGAATTCCGACCGTCACAAGAGGTGAAAATCATGGTTCGACCGTCCGCTGAAACCGTACAAGCTCCCTCATTTAATGGCGTATTGATTCGAGAAGAAACAGATTGGGCAGGAAGCCATTTACCGTCTTTTCTATAGCTAACCACTATATCTTCATCTCCTCTTACATCATCTCTTTTCGTGAAGAAGATAGAAGCATCATCAATGGTGACTGATGGAAGATATTGTAGACGAAAGCGATTGATCTCTTTAGGCAGTAAGCTGACTTTGATACTATCGGTCGAATTTGCCAACTGATCTATGGCGAATTCAAGGCTTTTGGAAAGCAGGTCTATGTCAAAGTTTTCAGATCTTTCAGGAACCTTCTTTAAAAACTGACTCAGATAATCCTTTGCTTTTACATATTCACCCCTATCGAATGCCATAAAGGCCTGCTTTTCTAATACAGAGGCTATGGGATCAGGGGATGTTTCTATATAGGATTGGAATTTTGAATAAGCAGAGTCTTCTTTTCCTATCGCTTTGTAAAGACTGCCCATCCTTATATACGCTTCAAAGAAAGAGGGATCTTCTTTCGCTGATTCCTCTAGCAGTTCCAATGCTGAATAGAAATCACGATCCTTGTATTTCTTATCTGCTTTTTCATAAAGCTTTTTGGCCTTTTTATTTTCAGTGGATAAGACCTGGGAGTATGAAGATCCCAATAGCAAGAGAATCCCAATAAACAGGAGAATCCCTTTCAGGGAATATCCATGTACTTGTGTGTTTGAAGTGATATTTTCCATTTGGGATTTCGCTTCACAAAATCAACGATCAAAGGTGTCATTTCTTTTTCTTTTGACCACTCCGGTTGCAAGAATAGTTCCGCATTCGGATTCATTTTATCTCCATGCTCAGTAGCCCACTTAAAATCAGACTTGTTATAAGCTATCACTTTCAATTCGTGCGAATGAGCATAAAACTCCTTAAGAGGTTCTTTGAATTTCTTTGGAGAAAAACATACCCAATCCCATTGACCGGTGAGTGGATAGGCTCCAGAGGTTTCGATGTTGGTCTGAAGATTTACCCTGCTTAACTCCTCCGTAAGTTCAGTGAGATCATACATCAATGGCTCACCGCCAGTGACGACTACTACCTTCGCTCCAGACTGCTTTGCATCATCAACAATTTGCTTCACTGAAAACCACTTAAACTGTGAAGCATCCCAGGATTCTTTCACATCGCACCATACACAGCCCACATCGCAACCACCCAGTCTCACAAAATAAGCTGGAGTGCCGGAATAGAAGCCCTCACCCTGAATGGTGTAAAAAGACTCCATCACCGGAAGGAATTCCGGATCAGTGATTTCGCTCATAGGCTTTGAAAGTATTCAGTAGCAAGGAAGCAATGGTCATCGGACCTACTCCTCCTGGGACAGGTGTAATGAAGCTCGAAATAGGAGCCACCTCATCGTATACGACATCTCCTGCCAACCGGAAACCTGATTTTCTGGATGCATCTTCTACTCGTGTTGTGCCCACATCGATGATAACAGCACCCTCTTTCACCATGTCTTTTGTGATTAAACCAGGCTTGCCAACAGCAACCACCAAAATGTCAGCCTCTTTGGTATGACTTTTTAAATCTTTAGTGAGCTTGTGACAAACTGTTACCGTGGCGCCACCATCCTGCAACATCATTAAACTCAATGGTGCCCCGGCAATACGGGAAGCCCCTACAATTACACAATGCTTTCCTTCGGTTGGAATTTCATATCTCCTGATCAATTCCATCACTCCGAAAGGAGTGGCTGGCAAAAGCAGCTGATGGCTGGACATGATACTACCAAAATTTTGGTTTGTAAAACCATCTACATCTTTCAAAGGGGCGATACGTTCTGTAATATGCTCAACTGAAATGTGCTCTGGAAGAGGGATTTGAACAATGAAACCATCAATGTCTTCATCCTCGTTTAATTGCTCAATGTGCTTGATCAGCTTTTCTTCGGAAATGGTGCTTGCAAAATGCATGAGCGTGAAATCAAATCCGACTGCCTTACATGCATTGATTTTTCCATTTACGTAGGTATGGCTTGCGCCATCATCACCAACAATAATTATCGCTAAATGAGGCGGTCGCTTACCTTCGGCTTTTAGCTTCTCAACTTTTTCAGCGATCTCATTTTTAATGTCTTTGGAGACCTTTCTTCCGTCAATAATTATTGGTGATGACATTTTTTAATCAATTTTTAGTACAGCCATGAATGCTTCTTGCGGGATTTCTACATTACCAACCTGGCGCATTCGTTTTTTACCTTTTTTCTGCTTTTCCAGGAGCTTTCGCTTTCTGGAGATATCTCCTCCGTAACATTTAGCCAATACGTTTTTACGCATGGCTTTAACAGTTTCTCTAGCGATGATTTTTGTTCCAATTGCTGCCTGTACAGCAATTTCAAACATCTGACGTGGAATCAGCTCTTTTAGCTTTTCACACAGTCTTTTCCCCCATTCATAAGCTTTATCACGATGAACAATTGCAGAGAGTGCGTCCACTGTATCACCATTCAGCATGATGTCCAGCTTCACCATGTTGGATCTTCGATAACCAATTAGCTCATAGTCCAGAGAGGCATATCCGCGGGAGAGGGTCTTCAACTTATCAAAGAAATCAAATACAATTTCCGCTAATGGAATTTCGAATGTCAATTCCACACGGTCGGAGGTTAAGTAAACCTGATTCTTGATCTCACCTCTCTTATCCATACAAAGTGCGATGATCGGACCAATGAATTCGGACTTAGTGATAATCTGTGCACGTATGAAAGGCTCTTCAATGTGATCGATCATATTTGGCTCAGGAAGCTCTGATGGTGCACTTACTTTTAGGATTTCACCATCACTTTCAATCGCATGAAACTGCACAGAAGGCACGGTGGTAATCACGGTCATATCAAACTCGCGCTCCAATCGTTCCTGAACAATCTCCATGTGAAGCATACCCAAGAATCCGCACCTAAACCCAAACCCCAGAGCTGCAGATGTTTCTGGCTCCCATATTAAAGATGCATCATTAAGTTGGAGCTTTTCCATTGATGCCCTCAGCTCTTCAAACTCGCTGGTGTCTACCGGGTAGATGCCTGCAAAAACCATTGGTTTCACATCCTCAAACCCTTTTACCTGTCTTTGGGTAGGGCGATTGACATGTGTGATCGTATCACCAACTTTTACCTCTTTTGCTACTTTGATTCCTGAAATCAGGTATCCTACATTTCCTGCTGAAATCGAATTTTTAGGTTGATGTTCAAGTCTCAATACACCAATCTCATCCGCCTCGTATGTCTTTCCTGTATTGACAAATTTCACTTTGTCACCTTTATTCAAAGTGCCGTTAAATACCCTGAAGAATACCTCAATGCCCCTGTATGGATTGAATACGGAATCAAAAATCATGGCCTGAAGTGGCTCCTCCGGATCTCCTTTTGGAGAGGGGACTCTGTCCACAATTGCAGCTAAAATTTCGGTAATACCAATGCCTTCTTTGGCACTCGCGTGAATGATGTCTTCTTTATCGCACCCTATCAAATCGATGATCTGATCGGATACTTCTTCTGGCATTGCACCAGGTAGATCAATTTTATTAAGTACTGGAATGATCTCTAAATCATGCTCAAGGGCAAGGTATAGATTAGAGATCGTTTGTGCCTCAATTCCCTGAGCGGCATCAACTACCAATAGCGCTCCTTCACAAGCTGCAATGGATCGGGAAACTTCATAGGAAAAATCTACGTGTCCCGGGGTGTCAATAAGATTGAGGATGTACTTCTCATTGTTCAGCTCATAATCCATTTGGATTGCGTGGCTTTTGATGGTAATCCCACGCTCACGCTCCAGATCCATGTCATCCAGCAGTTGAGCCTGCATATCACGTTCGGTCACCGTTTGGGTGAACTCTAAAAGCCGATCAGCCAGGGTACTTTTACCATGATCGATATGGGCAATAATGCAGAAATTTCGAATGTTCTTCATATACTATAAGCCGGTGGATTGTGACTTTCTTTCTCCTCAATCCTTTGAAAATTAGCCGCAAAGGTAACATGCCGTCACCCTCCTTCAAAGTGCGTGTAAGTATTTGAGTAAAAATAAATTACTGCTTGTTTTTTGTGTCCATCATGATGGTAACCGGACCATCATTAATTAGGGATATTTTCATGTCAGCACCAAACTCACCTGTTTTCACTTCAGAAGATAATTGGCTTTCTAACTCCTCAACAAATGACTCATACATAGGGATTGCAACATCCGGCTTAGCTGCCTGAATATAGCTGGGACGATTTCCTTTTTTGGTGCTGGCATGGAGTGTAAATTGGCTAACAACCAAAGCCTCTCCACCAACATCAAGAAGACTCTTGTTCATCACCCCCTCTTCATCAGGGAAGATTCTCATATTGCTGATCTTGCGACACAACCATTCAATATCTTCTTTCGTGTCTGCATCTTCAATACCTAAAAGGATTAATAAGCCTATTCCTATTTCAGATTTAACTTGGCTATCAATTGTGACTGACGCTTCTGAAACTCTTTGAATTACTGCTCTCATGATGAATATGCGATATCTATCATTTCACCTGGTTTGATTCTTCTGAACCCCTCCTCATTTTGATGTGCGACCTTAATCATTGATTTGGCTACTTCCACATCCCGGATAGCTCCAACTTGTTTCTTAGATCCGATCACGAAAAAGGAGGCAATCTTACTGATCACTTTGGCTACTTCCTCAAACAATCGAAACTCTTTACGGTCGCCCAGTAGTAAGGAAGGCTGAAATATTTTTAATGCCCTCAACTTCAGATTCTGAAGCTGGTCCTCCAACTCACCTTTTGCCTTATTGTAAAATAGTGGCGAAGAGCTATTAGCACCAACTGCCGAAACAACCAATAACTGCTGAAAATCCTTTTGTTTACCCGCTATTTGTGCAAATGTCAGCGGGTACTCTACATCTACCTTTAGAAAAGCTTCTTTCGATCCGGCTTTTTTTCTGGTTGTGCCAAGTGCACAGTAGAAATCATGACCATTCATTTTAGCTTCATGCTTTGACAGGTCGTCAAAGTCTGCAATCTGAACTTCTACTACTTTCGGATCTTTTATGTGATACGGCCGTCTGGTTACAACCAAGATTGACTCATAATTATCATCTTTCAACATGAGTCTTACTAGTTGCCTTCCCACTAAACCAGTGGCTCCAATTACTACTGCTTTTTTCTTCATTTCGAATAATTATGAGCATGTAGTACAAAGAAATCAGTCAGCTTGTTCCCACTGTCCATCTTCCCATTGATGAAACTTCTTAATATCTCGATTAAGCTTCTTCACAATGAGTAAAACGACGGACGCATCATCAGTAAAACCAATTGCCGGAATGAAATCAGGAATGAGATCTGTAGGTGTGATGAAGTAAACCAATGCAAAAACAATAAGTACAATGGTAGATACAGGGAAGGCACGGTACTCTCCGGAGATATGAGATCGGAACATGCGCATCAAAATCTCGAGTTTTGATTTGAGCTCTTGCAGTTCATTGGAGTTTTCTGCCAGTCTTTTCAGCTTATTTCCCGCTTTGGTTAAAGTAGACTTCATCGCCTCTTTGTCAGTGGCGGTTTTTTTAGCTTTTTCCCATATTTTTTCCGTCTTTTCCATAATCTAAAAAACGTCCTGAATTTCTTCTTTGATATATCTGATTGCCTGTTTTGGTGTATCCATTTCTTCTCCTGCACTATTTTCTAAAATAGCCCTCGCAAGATCAAATCCTTTCGCTTTTTTCTCTAACGAATTAGCGGAAGAATTAATGACAGAAATGGTTTGTTCTACAGCGGTGGTTACATATGTCCAGGCGCTATCAGACATGTACACTTGCTGTGAAAGGTTGTGATTGAATTCATTTCTAATCTCATGAATTAATATTTGCTGAAACTCCTCTGCCGAATAATCCGAACTGCTCAATCTCGATATGAGATTTGCCGGGGTGATTCTTTCAAGCAGCAGAACAATCCGCTCATATGCCTGAAGGCGAATTGGCACTACGATTTCCTGGTTTTTCTGACGAACATTAAATGCAATCTCATCAAGTTGTTTTTGAAGGAACGATCGAACAAGCAAATAAGCAAGATAAAGAACCAGGCCAGCAGGGATTGTAATTTTTAGAAGGTCGTAAACCATTTCCATTGATTGGATTGTTTAGTGTTTTGATAAACGTCAAAAATAATACTTTTACACGGAGGCAATAAGTAAATCATAAAGTGATGAAACCACCTGTGGAAATAACGGATCGAGCGCTGGAAGAGGTTAAAAATATCTTAAAAAACAAAGGCATCCCTGAAGGCTATGGATTACGAATCGCAACCAAGGGCATGGGCTGTGGTGTTGGATTTAAACTGGGCTTTGATAAGAAAAAAGATACGGATGATGAATACAATGTTGATGGAGTACAGGTGCTCATCCGAAAAAGCGAAATGATGTTTTTGGTTGGGAAAAAAATCGAATTTTATGATGAGTCCGATGGAAGAGGCTTTGTGTTTACCTAACCCTCCAGCTCAACCGTGGCTTTATGACAAAGTCCTTTTATTGGTGGGTTGTATTTGCTGATTCGAACCTGCACACGATTGACCTGAGAAAAGTTTTCTTTCAAGGCCTTAATCATCTTGCCAGCCAGATGCTCCAGGAGATTGGCATCTATGCTCATTACTTCCTGTACAATCTCATACACCTTTTCGTAATTGACCGTGCCTTCCAGTTTATCATCCGATGCTGCTTCTGAAAAGTCTACATCCAGTGTTACGTCCACACTGTATTTGTTGCCGATTACACGTTCTTCTTCATAGTAGCCGTGGCGGGCGTAGAATTCCATGCCCTCTAATGACACCTTTCCCATCCTAGCTGTCAGTATCTAGTTCGTCAAAGAATGAAACGGTTTTAGATACACGCGGACCTTTCTTCCTCTCAGTTTCCTCTTTATTAGCCTTTGGCTCTTCCTTTTTTACCTCCTCTTTCTGAACTGGGGGCTCTTCTTTTACCTCCTGAGGCTTCTCGGCTTTTGGCTTTTCTTCTTCCTTCTCATCCTCCTGCTTTCTTTGGATAATCCGTTCTCGGAGTTCCTCCGTTTTAGGAGGCTCGGGTGAAGGTTCTGGTTTCTTTTCGGGTTCCGTTGGCTTTGGAACCTCTGCTTTCGGAGCTTCTATATCAATTGGAGGAGATTCCAGTTTTTTGCTTTCAGCCTGTACTTCTGTCTTCTCAGATTTAATTCTTTCTTCACTTTCTCTTGCCAGCTTCTTTACCCGCTTGACATAATCGTCAAACTTAAATTCCTTATTAGCACTGGTATTTTTCTCAACCTTCTCAATCAAAGTGACAGAAAGGTTCTTTAGCTCTTGCAGTGCATTTTGCCGATGATTCTCGATATCCCTATGATTCTGCTCAATGCTTTTCACTGCATCCTGCAACTCCTCGATGATCTGCCTTGCCTCCATTTCAGCCTGCTCGATCATCGCTCGGGCTTTATTCTTAGATTCACTTAGGAGCGCCTCTGCGTTCATCTTCGTCTCTTTCATGTGAAGCTCAGCGGCTTTATTGGCCTGCTCTATCACATTCGCACCGGTATCTTCAGCGGTCTTCAGTGTTTTGTATAGTGAGCTTTCTACCTCACGAAGTTTTTCTACCTCTTTTTCTGCCTGCTTCAGCTTAAGGGTCAATTCTTTATTCTCCTCCAGCATTCGCTCCCATTCATTGGATAATGACTGGAGAAAAGCGTTGACTTCATCCTTATCGAACCCTCTTAGCTTTTTCTCAAAGTCTTTCTGACGAATTTCCAGCGGTGTTATCTTCATTCTGCAAATTTAATTTCCCAAACGGAGATTGAGCGATCATCGCTACAAGTTACTAACAAGTCACGATAATTCATCCATAGCAGCTTATTAACGCTATTTCCGTGCCCAGCATGCCTGTGTTTATCCAGTACTTTTATTAATCTGAAATTATGAGCATCCCACAGCTTAACGGATTTGTCCATACTTCCGGTAATAAAATATCGACCATCCGCACGAAAGATCACGTCATTGATTGTGTATAAATGCCCTGCAATCGACTCCCGTAAAAGGTAATTTTCCTGCGTATCCCATACTTTCAGATGAGCATCTCTTCCTGTTGTGATCAGGTATTTCCCAGAAGGATGGTATTTCGCTGCGAAAACTGAGTTTTTGTGTCCTTTCAACACTTGCTTAACATCCATCGTATCAGGATCTACTACTCGAGCAACATTATCACTACAACCGATAACAATCTCACCTTCTATTTGAGCTATACTTCTAATGCGATCATTGGCATATTTTACCCTCTTCAGAATAGTGAGATCTTTTGAGAGAACAAGAACCTCTCCATTGGACAAGCCTGCCCAAAGTACATCTCCAACAATTTGAATATCAAAAATCTGATAATCGCCCAATTGGATTGACTTCACTTCTTTTTTTGCCTGAAGATTGATTTTATGAATCCCTTGATTGTTTTGTCCGGCATAAAGAAATCCATCCCGAGGATCATAAGTCAACGCATAAACCGAACTTGGAATTTTCACAATAACTTCTCCCTCATCGGGTGACCGTAAATCCCACATCACGATCATCCCGTCACCTCCGGCGGAGATAAATCGATGATCATCCAATGCCTGAAGCGTGTAGATACTATCATTATGACCGAGAAAAGTGTGGAGTTTTTTTACTTCGATTTTGCTCATTTGGAATACAAAATTATTACAATTGCCCATGCCATTGTTATTAAACAAGCAGATTGATGAACATTCTGCCTATGCGGTTTGGAACATCCAGGAAACATTTCTTGAAATTCCCTACCTCTCGCCGGAACCATATCCTGCCGAACTTCATCCGGTAAGGCAGGCTGAGTGGATCATTGGGCGTATTCTGGTAAAAACCCTTTGTGAAAAATTCAACATTGAATATCAGGGCATCAGCAAGCAAGACAAAGGCAAACCTTACCTCAACGGCAGTAATGCTAACATCTCTATCTCTCATTCGTTCCCAATAGCCGCGGCAATGATTCACCTGGAAAAACCGTGTGGAATAGACATGGAGCGCCCCCGAGATAAACACGAGTATGTTAAACTCAAATACCTGCATGAGTCAGAAATTCAATACCAGGATGACTTGCAAAAACTTTGCACCATCTGGTGTGCGAAAGAGGTGATCTATAAAATTTTCGGACGGAAGTTCCTCAGCTTAAAAGATGAGATCAAGCTGTCGTTTGAATCTGAAAGCCTGATCAAAGGAGAAATCCTGAAGCCAGGTCACGAAGAAGTTCACCACATTCATTATGAGTGGGTGAAAGACTATTTATTGGCCTTTGGCACCTAAATCACAAACTAAAATACTGATCATCAAGCTTTTGAAGGATCAATTTGACCTCATCTGCTTTGTGATAATCACCAAGTTTTTCGAAGGATACAATGAGGTTACGAAGGGCACGTAAAATGATATCCAGATTGGAGCACGGCTCGTAAAAAATGTCTTTCTTGTCCAATTGGAGGCTCTCAAGGTAATTATCTATGTCGTCTTTGGTAAATACCAATCCCCTATTGAAAACATTGATATAAAAGGACTCCTCTCCTATTTTGTAAGTTAGAATAAAGAGATTCGGTAGGTTCACTCCAAAAATCGGTAAATCCATTTTTTGCGCCAGCAGCAAATAAACCGCACACAATGAAATTGGATTTCCTTTCCTTGTTTCTAAAACCGCATTGAGCATTGAGTTGGCTGGAGAATGGAAGTTTTTCGTATTTGCCCGGAATTTGTACTTATTAAAGAAAACCTCATTAAAGACCTTGATACGATCGTATGGAGCCATCTCCTCGCTCATATGTCTCCACAGTTCATGATACAGCTGGTCCAGGTCTTTGCTTAGATCATCCAGTTCCAAATCAGGATATTGATAGGTAGCTACTATCCAAAGACCCTTTAGTAAGTCATCGGATTCATTTTCTTTCCATTCGACAAAACGCTCTTTTAATAGCTCAAACTGAAGCTCGTGGATCAGGTCTTCAATTTTACTTTGAATGATCGGATTGAATGTGCTTTCCCATTCCTGCTCCAACATTGGAATCACGCTTGTCCCGATAGACATAATCTTTTCCTCTACATGAGATACTACCTCATGATCTTCGTCATCCAGCAGGACTACTAACGCCTTTATTTCAGAATCTTTCAGCACTTAATAAAGTTATTAAGTTTGGATGACACCTACATTCATACGCTCTTCAATTGGCGCATGATTGGCCATCTCAATTCCTTTGGAAATGACTTCCCTGGTGTCTTTCGGATCAATGATGCCATCCACCCACAACCTGGAGGCCGCAAAGTACGGACTTAATTTTTCCTTGTACGAATCCTCGATCTTTTTCAGCTGTTCTTTTTTATCCTCCTCGGTTAGCTCCTTGCCTTTAGCTTTTGCTGAAGCTATTTCGATTTGAAGCAATGTTTTTGCAGCTGAGCCACCACTCATTACCGCTATTTCGGCAGTTGGCCATGCGTATATCAATCGTGGGTCATAAGCCTTGCCACACATGGCATAGTTTCCTGCGCCATATGAGCTCCCCATCACGATACTGAATTTTGGAACAACAGAATTAGAAACAGCATTCACCATTTTCGCTCCGTCCTTGATAATGCCTCCATGCTCTGAACGGGATCCTACCATGAACCCATTCACATCGTGAAGGAAAACTAAAGGGATTTTTCTCTGATTGCAGTTCATGATGAAGCGCGCAGCTTTATCGGCTGAATCAGAGTAGATAACCCCACCCATCTGCATTTCGCCTTTCTTAGTCTTCACCACTTTTCGTTGATTCGCGACAATACCTACACTCCATCCATCTATTCTGCCATATCCACATACAATCGACTTTCCGTAAAGTTCTTTGTACTGATCAAATTCTGAATCATCGACCAGACATTTGATCACATCGACTGCATCATATTGAATGCCTCGATTGGCCGGAAATTCTCCATAAATGTCTTCTAGTTTTTTCTTAGGAGGTTTGCTCTCCGCTCTGTTAAAACCAGCAGTTTCGGGTCCACCTGTTTTATCAAAAATCTTTTTTATCGCGTCGAGTGCTGCTTTGTCATCCGGGAATTTATTGTCGGTTACTCCAGAAATCTCACAATGCGTGGTTGCACCACCCAATGTTTCATTGTCAATATCCTCACCAATTGCAGACTTTACTAGGTAGCTGCCCGCCAGGAAAACGGAACCTGTGCCATCAACAATCAGTGCTTCATCAGCCATGATTGGTAAATAAGCCCCTCCAGCTACACAGCTTCCCATTATAGCTGCAATCTGAATGATTCCTTTTGAGGACATGACAGCATTATTTCTAAACTGTCTCCCAAAATGTTCTTTGTCAGGAAAAATTTCATCCTGCATTGGAAGGAAGACCCCAGCGCTATCAACCAGATAGATAATCGGCAGGTTATTTTCCATAGAGATTTCCTGAGCTCTTAGATTCTTTTTTGCCGTCATCGGAAACCAGGCTCCAGCCTTTACTGTAGCATCATTTGCTACAATCATGCATTGTCTGCCTGAAACCTTCCCTATTCCTGTAACCACACCGGCTGATGGACATCCTCCCACTTCTTCGTACATGCCATCTGCTGCAAATGCTCCTACTTCCAGGAAATCATTGGGATCGTCAAGCAAATAATCGATTCGTTCCCGAGCGGTAAGTTTTCCTTTTTTTTGGTGAGAGGCAATCTTTTTTTCTCCTCCGCCAAGCTTCACTTTTTTTAGACGCTCGTTTAGTTTGTACACCAACTGCTTGTTGGCATCTTCATTTTTATTGAATTGAATGTCCATGAATGTTCGCTACTTTCCTTCCTGTGGAATACCCTTCAGTTTTTTATTCTTTCTTCCGAGTGGACCTAAAAAGTCTTTTGGATAATTATTAAAATGAATGATTAATTCATCCATATCTACTAAAAGCTTATTCAGATTGTTATAAACAGAGTCGTTGTTCAGTAGCTTACCTACAGTTCCTTCGTCTGATTGGACAGCTAGCAGCAATCGATTTACATGCTCCAGTGATTCGTTTACTTTTTCAAGTGTAGCGGCTACTGGTACCTCATTCAGAGAGTCCATGAGCATTTTCGAGCTTGAAATTAATCCTTCAAGTTGCTCACTTCTGTCCTTAATACTTATAATCAATGAATCTGATGATCTTAAAACCTTTTCAACTTCAAGTTTATTTACCTTGTAGGTGATCGATCCAATGGCATATTTTAATGTATCCACTGTTCCAGCTATATCCGTTGCTCGTAATTCATCCAGTACATCATTGAGTTTTGCAAGTGTAGTATTCAAGTTATCTGCTACCGGCTCAAACTGAGACAACATCCCCCCATCCATTTCAGATGCCAGTGTATCTCCTGGTTGCGCCCTTTCGGGTGATTCCCCTACATTTAATACAATCGCCTTTCCTCCAAAGAGCCCGTCATTCGCCAATGTGGCAGAAGCATCCTTTCCAATCACCAGATTTTCATCAATATCTATAGAAACCACGATGTATCCCTTATTCTGCACCAGGTCAAAGCCACTGACTCTACCGACAGGTAGTCCATTGAAGTAAACGGGGTTGGATACATTAAGTCCAGAGACATTTGTATAGGCGGCATAGTATCTGTTAGAGGGTGAAAATAGATCAGACCCTCGCAAAAAATTGAAGCCATAATAGAGAAGAGCTCCGGCAATAATGGTGATTAGACCAATCTTGAATTCTTTTGACACAGTTCTTAATTTTTAGTTCTGAGCATCAAATGCTTCTTTATATTCTTTGATGGCACGATAAATACCAGATGCAATGTATGACTGCACTTCCGGGTTATTTAATTCTTTTTCCTCCACCGGGTTGGAAAGGTAGCCAATTTCCACCAACACACTAGGCATTGCAGTGCTCCACATTACATATAAACTGGATTGCTTTACCCCATAACTTCTTCTTCCTGCACGGTTTCTGAGCTGATCATCAATCAAGCCCGCCAGTAGGAGGCTATTATCCTGATAGGCTGACTGAGTGAGGTTAAAAAGGATGTAAGATTCCTCAGATTTTGGATCGAAATCATAATTCTTCTCATAATCCTCCTCCAATAGAATTACTGAGTTTTCTCGCTTTGCTACTTCCAATGCCCGATCGGTATTCTGTGCTCCCATTACGTATACCTCAGATCCCCTGATGGCCTTTTTTCTGGAGTATGGAGTTGTTTTTGGTAAGGAGTTTGCATGGATCGAGACAAACAAGTCGGCATCATGATTATTTGCAATCTCAGATCGCTTTTTCAGATCAATGAACGTATCGTCTTTACGAGTGAAAATAACCTCTACTCCGGGCACATATTTTTCAACATATTCGCCCACTTGCATCGCTACCTGAAGAGCTACATCTTTTTCTTTGGTGTAGGAACCAACCGTTCCTGGGTCTTTTCCACCATGCCCGGGATCAATTACAATTTTGGTAACAGAAAAATTTTTCTTCCCTACCGGCTGAAAAGATGCTAAAACTAAAAATAAGGTCAATCCGATGGGTACTACTAGATTTCTCACTCCCTATATTGTCTAAAATGAAATACTTTTACGCAAAAGTTAAAAAAACAGGCAATAATTGCAGTTTTCAAATGTTCTCATTTGCAAAAAATCTGCCAATTGCAACAAAAATTAAACATCTCAAAGATAGTTTGGTCATCATTCATTTTCAAAAAAGCGAGTTGGATTGAGGTGTCTCATTTTACTTTTCTGTTTAACTATCTGTTTCCATGGGCTTTCACAGGAAATAGACACACTATCTGCTGAGGGCTCTCAACCCTTAATGGAAGCTGATACACTAATATCAGATAGCACCAGAGCGGACTCTGTGGTTCAGTCAACTTCAGCTAACAAGCGAAGTGATATTGAAACTACAATTAACTACAATGCAAACGATTCCATTTTTTTTAATATAAAAAGCAGAGAGCTTTTTATGTATGGAGATACACACATTGACTACGGGAGTGTTGCACTTGATGCTGAACGCACAGATGTAGATTGGAATAAACGCACGCTTAAGGCAAAGTATGTGACTGACTCGACCGGAAAAAAAATAGGCAAGCCCGTTTTTACCGACGGTCCTGACACATATGTAACAGACGACATTATTTATAACTTCAAATCTGAAAGAGCCTTAATTAAAGGTGTTATCACTGAACAAGATGGCGGGTTTATGCATGGTGAGGATGTAAAGAAAAATTCAGAAGATGAGTTATTCATTCGTGGAGCTGAATACACTACATGCAATCTGGAGGACCCTCACTTTTCCATCAAGTCTACCAAAATCAAGGTAATTCCAAACAACAAGGTTGTTTCAGGACCTTTTAATATGCGTTTCCGGGATTTACCCACACCCTTATTTTTCCCATTTGGGATGTTCCCACAGCCAAAAGAAAAGTCATCGGGTATTGTCGTCCCATCTTACGGAGAAGAGCGAAGAAGAGGTTTTTTTCTCCGAAACGGAGGATACTATTTTGCAATCAGCGATTACATTGATTTAAGACTAACAGGAGATATTTACTCTAAAGGGGGGCATGGTGTTCAGGCTGTTTCCAATTATTATAAGCGGTATGCTTTTAGAGGCACCTTCAATTTTTCATATGTAAAATCAATTTCGGATGATTTGGAAAACCCACTGGAAACGAACGACTACAGCATCCGGTGGAATCACACCCCCGAATCAAGGGGAAACTCTTCATTCTCAGCCTCAGTAAATGCGGCATCAACCAGTTATAATACAAACAACAATCTTGTTGTTCAGGATTTTGATAGAAGTATAAACTCTCAGCTAGCATCAAATATTAGTTACAGAAAAACGTTTGCTGGTACTCCTTTCCAAATGTCCAGTAACCTTCGACACAGCCAAAACTTGAGCACGGGCATTGTTAACCTTACACTTCCTGATCTTACTGTAAATATGCAGCGGATTTACCCGTTTAAAAATGTGGTTAACTCAAGCAAATCACCATTGGCAAAGCTCAATTTCAGTCACAACTTCGTAGCAAAAAATGAGCTCTCCAATGCGGCTGTAAGAAATGTCGGCTTCAACGTGGTGAACCGTGGTGAACGTTCTGATGAAGTTATAGATTTTAATCAAGGCAATCTTGGAGAAATAATGGATAGGTCAAAACTGGGAGGAAAGCACACTATTCCAATCTCCACCTCTCTAAGTCTCTTGAAGTTCTTTACATTAAACCCAACCTTCAATTACCAGGAACTTTGGTACAATAAAGAGTTACAATATGAATATGTTGAAGAAGAAAATGGTGTTAGAATAGATACTGTAGACGGCTTCAGCAGAGCAGGTAGCTGGTCTACAGGAGCTTCTTTAAACACCCGAGTATATGGCACAGCCTTTTTCAATAAGGGAAAAATCCAGGCTATCCGTCATGTTATGACCCCTAGTGTATCTTTTAGTTATAGCCCGGACTTTTCTGATCCTAAATATGGTGTTTACAGCGATATTCAGGTCGATTCACTCGGAAATACCCAGCGTGTCAGTCGATATGAAGGGTTCGCCTACGGTTCTCCACCAGGGGGTGAAAGTAAAACGCTTGGATTCTCTCTCTCAAACAACATTGAGATGAAGGTTACAAGTAAGAAGGATACGGTGAATGGTTTTAAAAAAATAAAACTATTCGATAACCTTGGCCTTAGCACGGGATATAACTTAGCCGCAGACTCATTCAAGCTAAGCAACATAAATGTTAATGCACGTACCAGCTTTTTTGATGGAAAAGTCTCTCTTAACTTCACCGGGACATTAGATCCCTACGAGTATCTTCTAATTTCAGAAAGTGTGAATAGTAGTGGGGAAAGAACAGTACGACAAAGAAGGCTAGACAGGTATACATGGAATAACGGAAATGGGATAGGTAGACTTTCAAATATGACGACAGCTATTAGCTTAAATTTATCTCCCAAAGGATCTTCCAGTCGTAATAACTCTAATCAAAACAATCAGGGAGCTCTCCCTGGAGATCAAGGTATAGCTCCGCCAGATGAGCAAGTAGGTTTTGATGGTATGACTGACCTTGAACGTCAACAAGTAGAACATATCCAGAACAACCCCGAACATTACGTAGATTTTGCTGTTCCCTGGAGCTTAAGGGTACAGTATTCAATCAATAGAAATAAGCGCGGATTTGAAGACCCCACTATTCGTCAAAGTCTTTCTTTCAGCGGCACTTTAGGTCTTACTGACAAAACTCAAATCACCTTCAATTCAGGTTATGATTTTGAGGCAAAAGATTTCACAACTACACGATTAGGAATATCGCGTGATTTACATTGCTGGACAATGAACTTTGACTGGGTGCCGTTTGGGCGATATCAATCATACTTTTTATCCATCAGAGTTAAGTCACAAGTGCTTCAGGATCTAAAACTAGAGAAACGGAGAAGCTTCTTCGATTTCTTCAATTAAAATAGACCAAAAAAATTGTAAAATAGCATTGACAACTCCCCCAGCCCTCAAATCCCTTATGGTTTGAGGGCTTTTTTTTTACAATTAAAATGACTTTTTCAAAGCTACTCTTACAGGTTTAAATCAATTTTTAAACAAACAAATCATGCTTATGAAAAAGTTTTTCTTTTCAATGATTGCTTGCCTCTTTGCAATGGCTTATGCCCAGGCTCAGAGGACGGTATCCGGTCGCGTCACCGACGATGTTGGTGTAGGTTTACCCGGAGTAAATGTGGTAATAAAAGGAACTACTACAGGAACTACTACAGACATTGATGGCAACTATCGCTTACAAGTAGATGAAGGCGATGTTCTGGTTTTTTCTTTTGTGGGTTTTAATACTCAGGAGGTCAATACCGGCAGTCGGTCAGTAATTGACGTCACCATGGGTGGAGCTACTGAATTACAAGAAGTAGTTGTCGTAGGTTTAGGGGGAGAGGTAGATAGAAGAAAGCTAGCTACTACAGTTGACAGGGTTTCTGCTAAAGATCTGGAAGCAACTCCCATTGTACGGATTGATCAACTTTTACAATCCAAGCTGCCTAATACTCAAATACTTCAAAGCACAGGTGCTCCCGGAGGTACCTCGATAATTAGAAGTAGGGGTGTTAATTCGGCGTTACTTGGACAGCAACCAGTTATCTACATTGATGGCGTTCGCGTTGATAATCTCAATACTTCACCGGGACTATCCGCAGCAACTGGCGGCCAACAGAACAGTTCGTTAGCTGATATTCCAGTTGACCAAATCAAGGACATCACATTTCTGAAAGGAGGAGCTGCAACGACATTATATGGTTCTGATGCGGCAAATGGTGTCTTGTTAATCACGACAAACAAAGGTCAGGCAAACCAGACTACTGTGACCTACGAAGCTCAATTAGGGGCTATTCAAGGCACCACAGACTACTTTGTTTATGGAGACATTATTAAAGATGTAGCATTTAAGACTGGATTCCTGAATTCACATCGAATTGGATTTAGCGGTGGAAATCAGAATGTTACCTATAACTTCTTTGCTAAGTACCGAGATGATGAATCATTTGTTGAAGGTCTGGGTGAAACTCGATACTCAATTGGAGGAGGGTATCAAGCTACAATCAATGATAAATTGATATACCAGGGTTCCTTCTCTTATTTAAGAAATGAGTACACTTTGCTTAATAATGCCAATAGCTCATTTGACCGAATATTTGGAATCGATCAGGGTGGTATTGGAACGGCCTTTGGGCTATCAACAAATGACCCGGCTGAATGGACAGCTGAAGACATTGAACTAGCCCGTGAGCTGGTCAGTGATGTGAATCGACTTTCAGACATTTCTAATAATGTAAGTCGTTTTACGAATTCGCATAAGTTCTCATACAGCCCAATCGACAACTTATCTATAGATGCAACCATAGGTTTTGATTATAGATTTAGTAGGAATCAAAATATTCAAACAAATGAATTTTTGGTTGCACAAGGTGCAGTGGCTCCTGGAACAACTGATCAGGGCTCTATTAACAGAAATGACAGAAGTTTTCTTGGAACAACTGGTACACTTTCTGTAAAATATGATGCTCAAATCAATGATTTCACATTTACTACAATTGGAGGGGGGCAATTCTTTCGAACCGCAGATAATCAGACACAAATAATCACCTCAAATCAAGCTGAAACTTCTACTTCGGTAAATATTTCTGCTGAACAAACGGTTGCTGATTTTCAATCCAGCGTTGCTAACTGGGGTTTCTTTTTGCAGGAGACCATTGGATTTAAGGATAAAGTTTACCTTGACCTGGGTTTTAGAAACGATAGAAATACTGCATTCGGTGAGGATGTGATTAGTGAGTTTTACCCTAAAGCAGGCATTTCATATGTTATCAGTGAAGAGCCATTCTGGAGTGGCGCATCCAATATCGTTAATTCACTTAAGCTAAGAGCTAGCTACGGAGAAGCCGGAAATTTCCCTCCTCCATTTACAAGAGATGCACAGCTGAACGCAAATGCATTTAATGGTCAACTTGCTTTTCAGCCAGGTCAGCCAGGAGAACCTGGTTTAGGGCCTGAGAGACTGAAAACGACAGAGTTTGGTGCTGATGTTGGATTTTTGAGTGACAAGATTAACCTCGGTGTTACCATGTGGCAATCAGTTACAGAAGATGCTATTTTCACAGCTCCATTCGCTCCATCTACAGGAACAGAGAATCAGCCAAGAAACCTTGGTGAAATTGAAAATAAAGGCGTGGAAATTACCTCAAGTTTCAAGATTATCAATAACTCAGACTGGACACTATCATTCAACGCTTCTGCAAATTTGCAAAAAAACGAAGTTGTTAGCAGTGGTGGATCTCCTGAATTCAACATTGGAGGATTCACTTTTCTTGGTCCATTTGTTAAAGAAGGATTACCTGTTGGTTATCTAAGGGGTTCACAGCCCACTTTTGACGAAAGTGGTAACGTGACAAACGTAGAACAGAATGCCAATCTGGGAACACCAATTCCTGACGTTTATGGTAGTCTCGGCCTAAACGCTAGCTACAAGAAGCTTAGTCTCTATATTGCTGGAGACTATCAGAAGGGTGCTTCGGGTGTGAACACAGATGAAGTTCTTCGTTTTTTTAGAGGCCTGGATGATGATAGAATTCCTGAACCAGCGAAATCAAACAGCTTTTTTGATCTGGCTGGAGTTTGGGTAGAAGACACAGACTTTTTAAAGATTAGAAATATCACACTTACGTATGACCTAAGCGATGTGTTAGGTAATCTAGCACTTATCAAAGGAGGGACAGTTTCATTCTCGGCGTTAAATCCATTTAATTTTTATTCTTCTGTTTTTGACCCGGAATTGACAGGAGCTGGTGCTAGAGGCACACTACCTGGAACGAATACTGTGACTCAAAATAATGTGACTGTTGGATCCTTTGGTTTTGGGACATTCTCAGCACCTAGGCAATACGTGGGTACTGTTAGACTCAGATTTTAAGAGTTGTTAAAATTCAGATTTTGAAGAAATGAAAAAGAATATTAAATCTATAGGCTTAATCGTTACAATACTGTTTTTTTCAGTTGCTTGTGAGGATTTTGAACCAAATAAGAATATTGAGAATCCCAATCTTTTATTGGAAAATGTGATTGGTTCCCCGGGATCTACCGCATCATGGATTGTAGGTCAGGAAAGGCAAATGGCTATTTTATATAATCAGTTGCTCACACTTGCTGAACTGGGAAGTGACAACTATGAGAATACACAAACGTTCTACAATCAACAGTTTGATGGTTTGAATATGTCGTTTCAAGATGCCAACATTAATACTTTGGCATTTAGAATAGCTGACCTTCGTGTTTCTGGTAACATAGGATTGCAGGATATACAACCTGCTGATCCTGATGGAACTGACGCTCAGCGAGCAGAACTTCTATTCTTTACCGGTTGGGCGAAGCTTCTGGCAGGTGAACTATTTGTTTCACTGCCAGATACTGAACTTCCAGAATCAGATCCAGCTACCCCTAAGTCTACTACCGAGAATTTACAAGCTGCAGTAACTGATTTTTTAGCTGCAGAGGCACTGGACGCTTCTAATGCAGGAATAAAACTTGCTTTAGCACGAGCATATTATGCTTTAGGAAATCAAGCCAATGCAGTAACTAAGGCGAATGAAGCCCTTGCATTGGATGATGAATATGTTAGAACTGTGGAGTTTGATGGATCTAATGGACCTACAAACACCATGGCAGATGCCGTATTCCAGAGGGGTAATTTTGACGACCTTCAGCCACTTCCAAGATTGGACTTTTTGGATCCTAAGTACATTGTACTAGGTGAAGATGAAAGCCCTATCGCTATTCAAAAGTCAGAGGAGGCGTATTTGATTTTGGCTGAGGCAGAACTTGCAGATAATGATATAGCAGGAGCCCAAGCAGCACTAACAAGCCTTTTAAGTTTAGTGAATACAAGACCATCTCATCTTGATCCGGGCGCACCCGTTCAGGATGTGAGTTTTGATGATGCCGTAGAAGGGCGTATAGGCGGAGGCAGCATTCAGAGGCCAAATGCTGACACTGTTACTGTAGCTGCTAGTGCTTCTGACCCATTTGTTAGCGGTCTTGTTTTAACCCGGGGTGTTAATCCACTTCCCATTCCTGCAATTTCAGGAACTAGCGTGGTCCAGACAGACATTGATGCGTTGGCAACAGTTGATGATGCATTGGAGCTGGTTTATTTAATGAGACAGGAAATTTTCTTTGGAGAAGGCAGAAGGTTCTTCGATTTAGGATTAAAAATGCCTATTTCAGAAAACGAACAATTAACTAATCCGAATGTCTCATCAAGCGATATACAGTCATTCATCCCTTCATTTATACCAACAGATATGGATACGTTTACGATAGATGCTGCAAATGGTGAAATTACAATTACCCATAACATGAATACAATTATTGTTCAGAATAGAACCGACGACAGTGTTGTTCCATTCTTTTAGACACCTTAGAACCAGTACGTATTAAAAAAGGGGCTTAAGCCCCTTTTTTAAATTTCAAATGATAATATAGGAACTATATCAAAGTATAATTCCCAAAAAATTTACGAGGACTTGCATCCAGAAAGTACTTAAAATCCTTTATTAAATGCGACTGATCATAATATCCGCAATGGTAGGTCAATTCCGTTAGACTAATATCTCCATTTTCCCTGTAGGAATTAATGAAATAATTGATCTTCTGAACTTTGCAGAACTCTTTGGGAGTCAATCCAATTTCTCTATTGAAGTGCTGTTCAAGTTTTGATTTGCTAACTCTGAGCTTTGTATATATCTCTTTAACCGACACAGTGCCATTGCTTTCTCGGATTTGGTCTATGGCATCAACTATGATCATATTATACTCAAAAAAGCCAGAGCTGCCATCTAAGAGATCTTCAAGTCGATCACTCAGTTTATACTTATCCGTTAGGTCAAACCCCTTACACAGCCTCTCTAGCCCATTCTTATCTAAACCAAGATCGAATACACCATATGAGATCTCGTTGAGATTATCCGAAATCTTTTTAGCATAAATTGGATTTACCTTGATTATAAGACAATTTGATTTAACCGAAAGTGGAATGACAGCTCCCTTTCGCCTGGGCATTAGGAAATAACTTTTTCCCACCAAAAAGGTGAGCGGTCTCACGCTTCCAATGCATTTGAATGTGAGGTTTCCACTAATTGGAATAATTATTTCAGCATTATTATCAGGGATTAGTGTGTAATACCCTTTCAATACGTCTGCTGTTATCTGGAAGAAATCTACCACAATAGCCAGTTTTTCAGTTAGTCCTAGTTCTTGAGTGTACATCTTGGTGACATTTAGAGTTTCAACCAAAACGTATTAAACCACCCTCCTACCTATTGATTTTCAGTCACATATGTTAACAATCGTGATTCTTTATATAAAGGATCACGCTTTTTTACTTATCTAATAAATAAACTTAGGGGAAAACCTAACTGGATTGTTTTACTTCTCTAAATTGAGTTGGCGACATCCCTGTTTCGCTTTTAAAGGCATTGTAGAAGGATACTTTATTAGAAAAACCGCATTCATCGGCAATCGCTTCAATTGTATAATGATCGAACTGACCGCCTGAAAGAAGCTCTTTTGAGTACTCGATACGAAAAGAGTTTATGAATTTATTGAAATTGCCATTGCTGAAACGATTTATTGCCCTGGAAACCTGTCGCTCATTGTAGGTCAACTCAGAAGCGAGATCCGAAAGTTTCACACTCTTATTTAAATAATACTTCTCATTTGATATAAGGGCTATGGTCTTATTGTAGATTAACCGCAACTCCTCCTCATCTTCATTTGTTTTCGCCTCAGCTCCTGGCCTGGGTCGGTATTTTGTATACCAGATCAGGGCTATCCCTAACAGGGTAAGACCTATTGCAATCATTATCCAATTCACTTTGAGTTATTAAGGTTATAACAAACGATAAAGCTACAAACCCTGATCAGTGAGAAAAATCTTCTTTTTTACAGATAAAAAAGTTTCAGTTTTTTTTACAATTATTCAGGTTGGTGCTACTCTATTCTTGTATTCCTCTTCATACTTTATAGAGGGGTACAGGGTTACTACTGGCCCCTCTTTTTTTATAATCGGTCACAATTTTGTTTAGAATTATTCTAAGATTCTTGTTAGAACATTCCGAGGTATTTCAATATCCGCAACCATAAATATTTTTTTTTCGTTAAAAAATGTACATTTGATTATCAATCAGTTACACTGTCAACCATGAAAAAGAAAAGAGACAACTGGCTCAATTTCAAGAATATCATCCATTACGCCTTTGATGATATGTGGACAAGTGTGTGGAGGTTTCTCCTTAAAAGACAGAACAGATTTCATCGGCATCATATTCATCATGACAATGAATAGGATTGTAAAAAATTATAGATTTTCAAGAAGTCGGCATTTGCCGACTTTTTTTATTTAAATATTTTCACCCTGACGCAACCAATGGCAGCATCGCTGCATCTACCCCATGAAGGTCAAAACCATGCTGCGAATAAATAAGTCACTAACCGAAGAAGAATTGCTGGAAGGCTGCCGGAAGGGTAAGGCTTCAGCGCAGCGTGGTTTGTACGATCGACTGGCTCCCAAAATGTTGGGAGTTTGCCTCAGATACATAAGAGACAGAGAAGAAGCTGAACATATTATGATCGGAGGCATAGTAAAAGTATTTGAAAAACTGGATCAGTTTAAAAGTGAAGGAAGCTTTGAGGGCTGGGTAAGGCGGATCATTGTAAATGATTGCCTGATGTACATCCGAAAAAACAGGAATATGTCTCTTGAATCGGATATTGAATCGGTCTCTGATCATCCGGATTTGAGTGTGATGGAAGATTCACTCAGTCAGGAAGACCTTTTAAAATTGATTGGAGAACTGCCTGTTGGATACAGGACAGTATTTAACCTCTATGCGATAGAGGGATATAGTCATGCTGAGATTGCGAAGCAGCTGAACATCAGCGAAAATACTTCAAAATCTCAGCTGAGCAGGGCCAGGAAATGGTTGCAAACCAAGCTGGCAGACATTGAAAAAGAACTTGAAAATAAGATTACCAATGGATCAACAAAACATTGATCGGTTATTTAGGGAAAAACTAGACCAACTGGAGGTGAAACCATCTTCCAACGCATGGTCTCAGGTTGAAAAACAAATTCGACCCAATAGAACACCTGTAATATACTGGGTGGCCGCATCCGTTTCCCTGCTGCTTGTTTCATGGATAGTTTGGCCAGAAGCTACTCCTGAGCAGCAATTAACACCTATCGCCTCAGAGGTAGACGCACCAAGCCCGGTGAATATGTCGGATTTTGTAATGCCGGTGATCAAAGAGGCTGAAGAAAAGCAGCAGATCAAAAAACCATTGAGAAAACCTCAAGCCCGGCCACAGTTCGCTGTAAATAATCAAGAGGTTCCTAAAGTAGAAGAGCAGGAGCAACTACCTATAATGGAGGTAGAAAACAAAACGATGGTTGCGATGGAAGAGATCGAGGAGCCTCAAATCATTGAGGAGGTGACCGAAGAGCCAGCAAAAGCAGAATTTAGAGCGGTAAAAATTACATATATCGCGTCATCCGAAGCAACGTCGAAAGAGAACGTTCAAAAAACGGATACGACTGGAATGCTGAAAAAATTCATCGCATTTACTGAAAAAATTGACCCGGGAGATATGTTGGCGGACATCAAAACCGCCAAAGACAATCTGCTTAATGGTGGATTAAAGAAAAAGGACAGAAGCTCATTATAAAAACGAAGGACAATGAAAAGACTAAAGATAAATACTCTGATGAAATCATTTTTAATGCTATTGCTGATGGCGTTGTTTATTCCAACTATGGCATTCGATTCCGATGGATTAAAAGACCCAAAGCAGGATACAGTGATTATCGAACTAAATAACAATAGCAAAATCGTAATTGTGACTAAAAGCAGAGAAGATTTAGCTACGTTGGAAAACTATGACATCAATCAGATGATCAAAGATCTAAATGCTCAACTTTCCGACAGTGTAGAGTATCTGGAAATAAGTGAAGGAAAAGCCTATGTCAATGATGACGATGAAGTAGAAATGAAAGACTGGAAGATCAATGATGATGAGGTAAGGATAAAGCTTGGAGGTGTAGAAGTAGATGTTGATCCTGATGAAATGGATGATTGGGATGAAGATGACTGGGACACCAGCAAAAAAGTAACCTACGAAGCTGAACGGGTTGACAGAACATCGCACCATTTCAATATAGATATTGGACTTAACAACTGGCTGGAAGATGGTTCATTTCCTGATGCGAACAATGCACCATATTCAGTTAAACCATTCGGCTCCTGGTATGTGGCCTTGAATAGCGTCAACAGAACCTGGGTGACCGGGCCGGTTTTTCTTGAGTGGGGGCTGGGTATAAGCTGGTATAACTGGAAACTAGAAGATGCAGATTATATCATTCAGGAGGGATCAGAAAGGATAGAATTTAACCCTACTCCACCAGAGATCAGCGGCCAAAAAAGTAAACTCACAGCATCTTACATCAATGCCACTGTGGTTCCTATGTTTGATTTTTCGCGCGGTAGAAGAAAAATCACCAGCTATGAATCCGGAGGGCTGAGAATAAAGAAATATTCGAGAAAAGGATTTCGTTTTGGCGTAGGTGGATATGCAGGCTACAGAATTGGCAGTCATACCAAGTTTAAGTTCAAGGAGGATGGCAGCAAGGAGAAAGATAAGGAACGTGATAATTTCTTCCTGGAAAATTTCCGCTACGGACTGAGAGCACAAGTAGGCTGGAAAGGTGTTGAGCTTTTTGCAACCTATGACCTGAATGAAGTGTTCTCTGCAGGCAGAGGTCCACTCAACGATGAAGGTAATAATGCAGCATTGAACGCCATTACTTTTGGAATTACATTGTAAGGAACATTAAGAATCAACTGAGAGCACCGCGAATTGTGGTGCTTTTTTTATGCACTTTCATGCATTTTCCTTCGATCATCCTTTGTTAACTGCATATCTCTCACAATTTTATCTTCAGATGGTCTCAGAAAGGAATATTGCACCAATACTCCCAGATACGCAATGACAAAAATGAAAGATGGCTGTAACCACATAGCAAGAGCTGCAAGACACCCAGCAAACGCCAGCAAAAGGTATTTGTAGAGATTAATTCTTTTAAACTCTTTCAACTTTTCTTCCAAAACCACATCATCTGATGTTTTTCGTTGAACCCTCTCCCCTTTCCATACATACCAACAAGCAAATCCAATGGGCCACAACAACTGCAAGGTTAAAATGAAAAAAGTGCTGCTATAAGAAATATCGATCTGTGCACTCCCGGAATCCCATTCGAGAAAAAGTAAAGCAAATGGCACAAGCGTCAAGGCAATCATACCATGATAAATCTGGTAGATCTGATGATGATAATCCTTCCAATTGAAGTTCTGATTCTTCATTATGCAAATGAATGAAATAATTGAATGATAACCATTCTAAAATTTTAAACGTATATTACTTTGATATCATTTTAATATCATTAATGAAATCAATATTTACACTCACCTGTCTATTCATCATTCTTTCTGTCACTGGTCAGCAATTCACAGAGAAAGAGGTGCAAATGGATAAACTAAAAGGGACGCTTAGCATTCCTGACTCCAAAACAAATACTGCAATTCTCCTTATCGCTGGCTCAGGGCCGACCGACCGAAATGGAAACAATGCACTCGGCTTTACGAACAATTCATTGAAAATGGTCGCTTATGAGCTTTCAAATGCTGGTTATGCCGTTTTAAGAACAGACAAAAGAGGTATTGCCGCCAGTAAAGAAGCAGTTGAAGATCAAACCAACTTGCGTTTTGAGCATTTTGTAGAGGATGCGAAGAGCTGGCTCAATTTTTTAACCAAGGAAGGTTATAAAAAACTCATTATTGCTGGTCATAGCCAGGGATCGTTGGTAGGTATGATGGCTGCTCAAGACAATGAGAACGTCGTTGGCTTTATTTCTCTCGCTGGACTAGCTGAAGATGCCGGAGAAGCAATCATTCGTCAGTTAGGCGCTCAATCTCCTGTTTTAGCTGAAGACGCCCGTATTAATATCGACTCAATGAAAGCAGGATACACCGTTAATAAATTCAATCCATACCTAATATCACTATTCGGACCTGCAATCCAGCCATTCTTAAAATCTTACATTTCCTACTCTCCAGCAGAGGAAATCAAAAAGCTTAACATCCCTGTACTGATCATTAATGGTACAACGGATATTCAAATTGAGGTAAGTCAAGCCGACAGCCTTAAGATAGCATACCCTAAAGCAGATTTATTAATCATAGAGGGAATGAACCATGTGTTAAAGAATGCACCGGCAGATCCGGCAGTTAATATGGCTACCTACAATAATCCTGAGCTTCCGCTTAGTGATGGCCTGATGACAGGTATGATCACATTCATTAAAAAACTTTAATTATTACCACTATGCAATCACAAGAAAAAACCACAACACCCACCTCCGGCTACTTAGGCCTGTTTATCAATTTCGCAATTCTGGCGAGCTTTATTGCTTTAATTAGCACCACACATAACCCGATCTGGCTTTTACTATTGATACCATGGCTCCTAATGATCCCTGGCTTTTTCTATGTCAACCCAAATGGATCTCGTGTGCTTGTTCTTTTTGGGAAATATATTGGTACAGTACGTACAAACGGATTTTACTGGGTTAATCCTTTTTACGCTAAGAAGAGAATCAGCCTCCGAGCGAGAAATTTTGACAGTGAGCGCATCAAAGTGAATGACAGCATTGGTAACCCAATCATGATTTCAGTAATCCTGGTATGGCGAGTTAAAGACACGTTTGCTGCGGCTTTTGAAGTAGATGATTATGAAAACTTCGTACGGGTACAAACAGATGCTGCTGTAAGAAAACTCGCTGGTACGTACCCATACGATAATTTTGACGATGAGCAGGCTGAAGTCACTTTGCGATCAGGGATCAAGGAAGTGAACGAAGATTTAGAAAAAGAACTCGATGAGCGATTGGCTATTGCCGGTATCGAGATCCTGGAAGCACGAATCGGCTATTTGGCGTACGCCCAGGAAATCGCCAGTGCAATGCTAAGAAGACAGCAAGCAACAGCCATAGTTGCAGCTCGGCATAAAATCGTGGAAGGAGCTGTCAGTATGGTAGAAATGGCGCTGGATCAACTCAATGAAAAAGAAGTCATTGATCTTGATGAAGAAAAAAAAGCTGCGATGGTCAGCAATCTAATGGTGGTACTATGTGCAGACAAGGATGTAGCTCCGGTCGTTAACTCAGGAACGCTAAATCACTAAAAAATGAACAACTACAAGTTCGTAAAACAAAAAGCTTTTGAAAAAGTGGAACGCTTTGAAAGACGACTACAAGAAGCCGTAAGTCAAGGGTGGAAAATTAACAGTTTTACCTCTGATCACGGTTCACTGATTGTGATGCTGGAAAGAGACAAATAAAGTTTTACAAGATGAAAGGAAAGATTTTATTCAAAGAAGAGCAGAGTTTTGTTGGCACCTGGCTATTCTATCTTGTAATCGGAGTGTCCGCTCTTGCCACTCTTGGTGCTGCTATTCCTATTTGGCTGGATAAAGAATCGAATGAAGGTATCATTGGCGTAGTTATCGCTGCGGTGGTTTGCTTCGGGGTAGTCATGCTTTTCATTTATTCAAAACTCTATGTCACTATCGATGAAGGAGCCATTTATTATAGATACCCTCCCTTTGTAAATAGTGAGAAAAGGCTAACCCAAACTGACATAAAAGAGGCATATGTTCGAAAATACGAACCTATTTGGGAATATGGAGGTTGGGGCTATCGCATACGGCCAGGAAAGGGACGAGCTATGAATGTGGTAGGAAATCAAGGATTACAATTGATTTTATCCAATGGAAAGCAGTTGTTAATAGGCACACAAAAACCAGAAGCAATGAAACAGGCGGTGAAGCGATTGAAAGAAAACTGGGGAATAGATGGCTAAGAAGAAACCATTTGCATTAAGACTTAACGAAGACACCATGAAAGCCCTTGAAAAATGGGCTGCTGATGAATTTCGCTCTACTAACGGACAGATTGAATGGATTATCCATAAAGCATTAATGGAAAACGGTAGGCTGAAGAAAAAACAGTAACTCAGAGGGTATGTTAATTATAACATAATACATAATGTTAAGACCATGATGATTAAAAAGTGTTGAGCGGTTCATTTCATTACAGATGTTCAAAAGTTTATATTTGAAAGACCGGCTTTACAAATTATGATTCATTACAAGCACCTCACTGTTTTTTTTTGTTTTATTTTTTCGGGGCTATCCGCTCAGAAGACTACAATAGACAGTTTAAAGGCTGAAATTGAAGCTGCTGAATACGATACGACCAAGATTAGTTTATTGATTGATCTTGCGTATGAAATACAAGGTAGTTCAAGTTTAGAGGCTGCCCGGAAAGCATACCAGCTAAGCAAATCAATTTCCTACCCAAAGTATATTGCCCGATCAGAAGCTGTCTATGGACTCTTTTTGGCAGATTACGACCTGGATTCCGGAATCACCCTGATTAACAGAGGGGCAAACAGGTATCTTGAAAACGATTTCACTAAGCATGCAACCAACGCTTTGTATATCAAGGGAATCGTAAATGAAGTATATGGTACAACTGACTCTGCGACAAGTGCCTATGAGCAATCCATTGCATTGGCAGAAGAATATGAACACTTTTTAGAGTTAGGCAATTCAGCATATTCGCTAGCAAATATTTACAACATTAGGGGACAAAATGTAAAAGCCCTGAAATGGGCCCATAAAGCAAAAAACGCATACGAAAGTGGTAGTCATAAAAAGAAAATAGGTCAATTACTCAATCTAATCGGGATTATATATGATCAAAGCGGGATGTACTCTGAGGCCCTTGATAGTTACCTTAAGGCAAGGGAAATAGCTATCCAAACAGACGATATTGATAATGAAATCCTGATTAGCAATAACATGGGTGTGATCTATGATGAGATGAACAACACCCAAAAATCCATGGAATACTACGGGGATGCTTTGGAAAAAGCAAGAATCAACAACATGGATGAAAATGAGGCTACTCTGCTTAATAATCTTTCTTACATACACCTTAAAAATGGCGATACTGCTCGCGCAATCAATTTCCTTAAGCGGTCGCTTGAAATTGACTTGTCAGAAATCTATCCATGTTTCGAAAGCTATCCATTAGAGGGATTAGGCGCTGTATATATCGCACTTGATAAATTAGATACGGCAGAAATCGTGCTGAATCAAGCCCTCTCCACAGGAGAAATGTGCGAAGATGCTGCCATACTTACCTCAGTTTATAAAGACCTTGGTATGCTACACTCCGCAAAAGGGAACGCCCCAAAAGCGGAAGAGGCCTTTTCGAAATCTCTAAGTATCAGCAAAGCTTCAAACATGAAAAACGAAACTAAGGGAATACTCTTCGAGCTCTACAAATTTCATAAGAAGTATAATAATACTTCACAAGCGATGAATTACCTGGAGGCTTATCAATCACTTGTCGATTCTCTCTATGAAGCTAAAAACGTAGAAAAAGCTATGCAGCTTGCTTCGGAATACGAATTCAGAAAACAAGTAGCTAAAATGGAGCAAGAGCGAATGGAGTCTGAGAAAAAATTTGCTAATGAAATACAAGCTAAAACTTACCAGAACAGACTCATCACGTTGGCATTGGTATTATTTTTTCTTTTAGCTGCCACGCTAGGAAGATCCTATTACATCATTCAAAAAAGGAACAAAAAGCTGAGATGGCTCAATGATGAAAAAAACAAACTCATGGGAATTGTGGCTCATGATCTCAGGAATCCTCTAAATATGATCGTTGGATTGATGCCGCTTTTCCAGGATGTGGTTGCTAAAAGTAAAGACAAGAATCTCGAAAAATATGTGGAGCTATTGGAGACGTCTTCTGAGCGAATGCGAGATATGATTGATCGTGTATTGGATATCAGTGCGATTGAGAATATGAAAGTGAATTTGAAGCTGGAAAAGACGAATCTCACGGATCTTACCTATTCATCCATTCATAATTTTGATGTGATTGCCTCTCAAAAGCAGATTGCAATCATTGATAACATTGATAAATCTGATGAACGATTTGCGAATGTAGACCCTAACTATCTGGTGCAGGTGATTGATAACTTACTCTCAAACGCAATCAAATTCTCTGACCGTGGAAAACAGATTGAAGTTTCCCTGCTTTCTGAAAATAATCATCACGAAATTGTGGTGAAAGATCAGGGACCAGGTATTTCTGAAGAGGAACAAAAAAATCTTTTCAAAGCGTATACTACACTTAGTTCCAAACCGACTGAACAAGAAAGATCAACCGGTTTGGGGCTATCCATTGCCTATAAATTTGTAATAGCGATGGGTGGTGAAATCAAGTGCCAAAGCAAACTGGGGGAGGGCACCACATTTAACCTTAAATTCGAGAAGGCTTAACCAATCTCAACCCTTACAGTATCCGTTAAAGGCTTGCCAACACAGGTAAGTACATACCCTTCATCCAACTCCTCCTGAGAAAGTCCTTCCGCTTCATCAATGCTGATCTTACCTTCCACACATTTCCCTCTACAAGCAGTACAAAGTCCACTCTGACACGAATATGGCATATCCAGATCATTGTCAAGCGCAGTATCAAGCACTGAAGCATTTTTTTTCACCGTAATAGAATACTCTTCTCCATCCAATAAAATGGTTACTTCACTCTCAGAGGATCCTTCCTTATCTATAATTTCTGTCGGAGAAGTTTTACCAGCTTCAAAACTCTCCATTCGGATTTTGTTTTGATCAACATTCGTTTTTCTTAGGCCATCCGCTACCACATCCATCATAGGTTGCGGTCCACATATATAGAATTCTGTGTCTTTATCAACATCAGCTCCCTTACAGATTTCTCCAATCATATCTGGAGTGGGCCTTCCATTATAATCCGCCTCCCCTTCTTCCAGAATATGAATGATCTTAAATCTATCCGGGTATTTATTTTCCAACTCAGCAATCAATTCTTTAAATATGACAAACTCCTTTCTTCTGTTTCCATATATCAAAGTGGTTTTGCTGTTAGGTTCTTTTAAAAGAATCGAGCGTATGATCGACATTAAAGGTGTAATTCCACTTCCTCCACCAAAAAATACGGCATGACGCTGATTGGTTTCGCTGTAATCCGTAGTGAACATTCCCATTGGCTCCATGATTTGTATTTGATCACCCACTTTGGCGTGATCATTTAAATCATTCGACATGGCCCCACCTTCTACGCGTTTTACCGTTACAGCAGGGAATTCGTCTTCAAATGGAGTCGTACATAGCGAATAAGCCCTTCGGATTTTTTTCCCATTTACCTCCTTGATCAAGGTAATGAACTGCCCGGGCTCATAATTAAAAGACTCTGGCTTTTCAAAAACTAGGTTCACAGCATCCTGCGCCACATTTACTACCTCCCTGATTGTTAAGGTCTGGTATCTATCGTCTTTCTTGTTCTTTTTCTTCTTGAATAATGAAAATGCCATTTCGTCAATTTTTAAGGCCGCAAAGATAATTCGCCTGTAGAGGTCAGGCAAGTAAACATGATGCGGTACTTTTGTGTTCGTTTTTTTAGCAGTTAGTTACATGAAATGAGCATTATTTATGAAACTCATATTTGGATATGATTTTGAATTATGCGAATTCCGTGTGCCGATAAGAGCAAACCAACTTAACACATGAATTTTAATCCACTAGAGGGTATATCTCCCATCGATGGCCGATATAGAAACAAAGTTTCTCAACTTGCTGATTTCTTTTCCGAGAAAGCGCTCATTCAATATCGGGTAAAAGTTGAAATACTTTACTTCATCGCATTATGTGAAAGTGGAATTCCTCAACTAAAAAACTACGACACTAAAAAAAATGATCAGCTCATTAACGTGTTTGAATCATTTTCACTGGAAGATGCCGAAGCAATTAAAGAGATTGAAAAGACAACCAATCATGATGTGAAGGCGGTTGAATATTTCATCAAAGAAAAGCTTGACCAACTAGGCCTCTCTGACTTTAAAGAATTCATTCACTTCGGGTTAACCTCACAGGATATCAACAACACATCCATCCCTCTTTCATTGAAAGATGCGTTGGAGCAGGTTTTTATTCCAAAACTGGAAGCCTTAGTGGCAGAACTGGAAGCAAAATCAAACCAGTGGAGCGATATCCCTATGCTGGCTAAAACACACGGTCAGCCCGCATCTCCCACCCGGCTAGGAAAAGAAATTAACGTATTTGCGGTCCGGCTAAAAGAGCAGATACAATTATTCAAGCAAGTTCCTTATGCTGCTAAATTTGGTGGTGCCACGGGAAATTTCAATGCACATAATGTCGCATACCCGGACTATAACTGGCATGCATTTGGCGATAAGTTTGTGAGTGAGAAACTGGGACTAAAGCGTAGCTACCCTACCACGCAAATTGAACACTATGATCACCTCGCAGCGCTTTTTGACGGCCTGAAGCGTATTAATACCATTCTCATTGACTTTAGTCGAGACGTGTGGCAATACATTTCCATGAATTACTTCTCTCAAACAATCGCAAAGAATGAAGTTGGTTCATCAGCCATGCCACATAAAGTGAATCCGATCGATTTTGAAAATGCAGAAGGCAATTTTGGTATCGCAAATGCACTATATGAACACCTTAGTGCGAAACTCCCTATTTCAAGACTTCAACGTGATCTGACTGATTCTACTGTATTAAGAAATATCGGAGTTCCAATTGCACATAGTCTCATTGGATTACTTTCTTTGGAAAAGGGACTCTCTAAAATCAATGCAAACGAGCCTGCAATCCGTGCAGATCTGGAGGACAACTGGGCTGTGGTGGCTGAGGCAATACAAACGATTCTAAGGAGGGAAGGATATCCAAAACCTTACGAAGCATTGAAAGCGCTTACCAGAACGAATGAAGCAATAACAGAGCGTTCAATTCAATCCTTTATCGACACGCTGGATGTGTCTGATGAAATTAAAAAAGAGTTGAAGGCTATTACTCCATTTAATTACGTAGGAAAGTAATCAAGCCACTCCTGCGAGAAGGTAAAGCACTGCCATTCGCACAGCAACACCATTTTCTACTTGCTGGAGAATAATGGAATGTTCTGAGTCAGCCACATCACTGGTGATTTCCACACCTCGATTGATTGGACCCGGGTGCATGATGGTTATTTCTTTTTTGAGTGAGTCAAGGAGCTGCTTATTCACACCAAAAAACCGTGAATACTCTCTCAGTGATGGGAAGTATTTCATTTGCTGCCGCTCCAGCTGGATTCGAAGGATATTTGCAATATCACACCACTCCAATGCCTTTCGGATGTTTGTCTCTACTTTTACACCAAGCTCACCAATGTGTTTTGGTAGTAGCGTTGCAGGTCCACAAACCATTACTTCAGCTCCTAATGCTTGAAGAGCAAAAATATTGGAGAGCGCTACCCTGGAGTGGAGTATATCTCCAATGATTACCACTTTCTTTCCTTCTACTCCACCGCACTTTTCATGAATGGAAAACGTATCCAAAAGCGCCTGAGTGGGATGTTCATGGGTACCATCTCCTGCATTAATGATATTTGCATCAATGTGTTTGGCAAGAAAATGAGGAGCTCCTGGGCTGGAGTGCCTCATCACAACCATATCCACCTTCATAGCGAGGATATTATTCACTGTATCTAGAAGCGTCTCACCTTTTTTTACAGAGCTTCCTGAGGCAGAAAAATTGATCACATCAGCAGAAAGTCGTTTTTCAGCCAGTTCAAAAGAAAGCTTCGTACGGGTGGAGTTCTCGAAGAAAACATTGGCCACTGTCACATCTCTTAGCGATGGCACTTTCTTGATAGGTCGGTTAATAACTTCTTTGAAATTAGTAGCTGTCTGAAAAATGAGTTCTATATCCTCTCTATCGAGGTTTTTAATACCTAAGAGATGTTTGGTTTTTAGTTGACTCATTCTTCTTTCGTAATTAACCAAATGTGATCTTCTTTTTGTTTCTCATCCAGCTCAACCAGCACCTTTTGTGACTGAATGGTATTCACCTTTCTACCCACATAGTTAGCTTCTACTGGAATGTCTCTGCTGTACAGCCTATCAATCAACACGAGCAATTCCACTTTGGCAGGCCTACCAAACGTGTTCATTGCATCCAATGCGGCACGAACGGTTCTTCCTGTAAAAAGGACATCATCCACTAGGATGACATTTTTGTTTTCTATTAAGAAAGGTATTTTGGTTTGACTGGCTGTGATAGGCTCATCTCGTCTTCTAAAATCATCTCGATGAAATGTGGTATCAAGATAGCCAAGGTGAACATCCTTATTGATCAGCTTTGTAAGCTCCGTTTTTATTCGCTCAGCCACATAGATTCCACGTGGCTGCATGCCAATAATAACTGACTGGGAAAAATCTTCATGAACCTCAATGAGTTGCTGACACAACCGGCTGATTGTGACCTTCAGTAGTGGGCTATCGAAAAGCAGGCGCTTTTGCATGAGTAATTATTCGTGCAAAAGTAATGGTAATCATTCAATTGAACTCTCTATTGAGGTCGTATTGAATTTTGTTTATGTAAAAAACTCTTCGATGCGTTTTACCTGCAACACCATTCGGATTCTTAATCTTTTGTTCGCCAAATGCGAAGAGTGTCTCATCGTACCAGTTTTTCAGTCCTTCTACACTTGGGTCTCTATTTTTTACCTCGTCAGACTCAAATGCCAGTTTTACAGGATTAAATGTCCTGCCTTCCACAATATCGTTCCCTTCTACCACCTTCGAACGTATTTCATTTTCTTCAAGATACATTAAGATTACTCGATCACCAGAAGCACTCACAACAACATTTTCTTCAAGCGAATAGGTTTGAATATCTTCAATTTTGAAAGTTTGATCCCAAATAATATTACAGTTTGGATCGAAGGCCAAGACAACTGCATGGGTGTATTTATAACCTAAAAAGTACGGGTTATTTCTAAATCCTGGAGAGTTCCCAAAAGTGCCATAAGGGCTATAGCTGTTGGAGCTTGACGAATAATTGTACCTCGGATAATAAGCTTCGGCAATCATGATGTACTCACCTTCCCTTTCCAGAATTTTGTGTACCAGCAGTCGGTAATTGAATTTCTTCACTTTCCCTTTCGCGCGTTTTCTCTCAATTCTATTCTTTATTCTCTTTTCCCTCTTAGGATTGAGATGCCCGAAAAAGTTATTTAAGTCGGCAAAAGGAAAATACTTATTAAACTGTTGCTGTCCATTGATGAATTTGCTTAGATAAAAACCCTGGCTGTATTGCAAGGATTTCTTCGAATGTGTCCCTGCCAGATATTGCAAACCTCCCGCAAAAGTGGTGCTGGCAGCATCCAGTAAACTCCGGCGATCTCCCGGATTAACAAGGTTATCCTGAATAATATCCCCCTTATCTGTAAAGGTTTTCACTCTCACCGTATACTTTTTATTCCTCATTTTTTCAGATAAAATAACGGTGAATAATCGAGACTCATTATCTACCACCAAATCCAGGATGTCATTCTTGTTATCATAAAACCCAGGAACAACACGTGGTATTCGGTCATTGATATTGTATGTAATAACAACCGGTCTGAAGTTGGCATATCCGGCAAGTAAGATCGTCTCCCCAACAGACTCAAAATGAGTTATTTCAATAGGAAATACGGTGGTAATTTCATACATGATATAGTCCACAGATTCTGCACTAAGCTGATAAACTAATAAATCCTCGCTCCGATATCTACTTTTATTGAAGAGTAAATAGAATTTTCCATCAAAATATTCATAGCCCAGAAGTGAACCATCTGAAGGAATAACTAATATTTGAGACCAAACCACTTGAAGAGCGGTATCCACCATGTGAAGCTTCCACTGATAGCCACCGCCTTTGGCTGTCTCTGTGGTTTCTTCCACGACCAAAATACCATCCAGTTCTCCGGGCACAACATAAAACTCTGAAGCTTCACGCTCCATTTCAAACTCGATTCTGTTGGGCTGAAGAATCACAGCGCTTGTATCTCTGTCCTTTTTCCGCTGACCAAAAGAAAGAATTGGTAAGACTATCAGTATAATGAGAAATCTCTTCATAGATGTATAAAACAATTACGTTATTATCTCCCCTATCGTTCGCTCATCTCTATGATGATATCGAATTCTTCTTTTTTTACGGCTTGAACTGAAAGTCTTGAGTACTTTACCAGCTGCATTTCACTCAGCCTTTCATCCGCCTTAACCTCTGCCAATGTCACCGGACGTTTAAGCTTTTCCTTTGGCACCACGTCCATCACATACCAGCGATGATCATCAGTGGTCGGATCCTGATAATATTCTTTAACCACCTCTGCGATCCCAACTATGGCTTTTTCATTCACACTGTGATAAAACAGACACAAGTCTCCAACCTTCATTTGCTTGATGTTGTTTCGAGCTTTGAAATTCCTGACACCATCCCAGTGATCACGTCCAAGCTTCACCAGGTCATCCCATGAAAAGGTGTTGGGTTCAGATTTAATCAACCAGTAGTTCATCGATTCAGTTTTAAATTAAATCTAAACAAAAGCGCGGGTGGTTGTTATTTATTAACACCAATAGTTTTTAAACCATCAGCATTTAAGTCATTTTTACCTCTGATGAAAGTATTAATCATCCATTCTGGCACCATTGGGGAGACGCTCTTAACGACCCCCATCATTCGAATTCTGAAGACAGAATTAGATGCTCAAATTCACCTGCTCGTGCCCCAGGAACGTATGCCGATCCTGAATGAAAATCCCTACTGCGACAAAACCTTTGATTTGGATGCGGGTATATTATTCCAAAGAAATCGGACTAAAAGCGAAGAATATGATTGGATCGTAGATCTTAAAAATGATCTAAAATCCTCCCTTATTAGCCGCGCCAATAGTCAAAACCGATTGGCCTTTAAGAATAAAAGATTCAAAAGATGGCTATACACCAAAACTAGAATCAACCTATTGCCGAAAAAACATCTTGTTGACCAATACATAGATTTACTTCAGCCACTAAGCATCAAGGGAGATAACCTGGGACTGGATTTTTACATTCCTGAAAAGTATGAGGTGGAAAATAGCTGGCTACCTGAGACACATCAAAATGGATTCGCAGCGGTAGCTATAAATGCTAAATATGCAACGAGAAAACTTCCGGTTAATCGGCTAATCGAGCTTTGTGACCGGATCAACAAACCAATCGTGCTTATTGGCGGTGAAAAGGAAAAAGGTGCAGCCATGGAAATTGAAACTTTTTTTGAACAAGGTACGCCTGAGGAAGAGGAAGCGATAGAAGGGCTGAATAAGAAGGCAATCATTTTCAATGCATGTGGAAAGTTTAATTTCAACCAGCAGGCTTCACTAATTAAAAATGCTAGCTGGGTATTCACATACGATAATGATCATATGCATATTGCCGCAGCATTTAAGAGGCAGATTTTTTCTATCTGGGGTAGCACTACTCCTCACTTTGGTATGTATCCATACCGCACTCAGTTTTCCGTTTTTGAAAATAATAAGCTAAACTGCAGGCCATGCGCATTGGGTGGGTATTCAAACTGTCCAAAAGGACATTTTAAATGCATGAATGATGTAACTTTTGACTTCTATTTACCCGACTGATGAAAACCCTCTACCTGATCCGTCACGCCAAATCCTCCTGGTCATTTGATCTAAGTGATCATGACCGTCCTCTTGGAAAACGAGGAAGGAAAGATGTTATAAAAATGGGAAATCACTTTGCTTCCCAGCAACCAGCACCTGAAGTATATATTTCCAGCACTGCCAGCAGGGCATTTTACACCGCATTGCACATTTGCGATCAGTTGGGGGTGGATGAGGGCAACATCCGTCTGGATAAAAACCTGTACCATGCAGGATCCGGTGAAATCTTAGAAATTGTGAAAAACTCACCTAGCTGCGAGCGTCTAGCCATTTTTGGTCACAACCCCGGATTTACAAGTGCCGCGAATGCATTTGCCAACCTGACATTTGATAACGTCCCAACCTGTGGAATAATTGGCATCAACTTCAACGTCAGGTACTGGAAAGATGTAAAATTTGGTGATGGTATACTCGCCTTCTTCTATTTCCCGAAAGAGATTTAAAGAATATACCTACTCAAGTCTTTATCCTTAACCAACCCTTCCAGCTTTTCCTGCACAAGTGCCTTATCAATAACAATTTGTGCATTCGGACCGATTGTATCCGGAATATCAAATAAAATCTCATTGAGAAGTTTACTCATTACCGTATGAAGTCTTCTCGCACCAATGTTTTCCACTTCCTCATTAATCTGAAAAGCCATTTCTGCAATTTCTTCTAGGGCTTCATCCTGAAAGGTGAGCTTTACTTCTTCAGCTGCCACTAATGCCTCATATTGCTTAGTAAGCGCATTCTTTGGTTCTGTTAAAATTCTCAGAAAATCTGCTTTGGTCAAATTATCCAGCTCTACACGAATTGGGAAACGTCCCTGAAGCTCAGGAATTAGGTCGGAAGGTTTGCTAAAATGAAATGCTCCTGCTGCCACAAATAATATGTGATCCGTATTGATGATCCCATATTTTGTGTTTACTGCACTTCCTTCCACAATTGGAAGTAAATCTCTTTGTACACCTTCCCTACTCACATCCGGACCGCCTTTTCCGGCTTCTCCTCCTTTTGCGATTTTGTCTACCTCATCTATAAAAATGATTCCGGTATTCTCTGCTTTATAAATTGCTTCCTCCTTTACCTCATCCATGTCAATCATTTTAGAGGCCTCTTCCTCAAGTAAAATCTTACGAGCTTCGGCAATCGTCACTTTTCGTTTCTTCTTCTTCTTTGGCATCATGTTGCCAATCATCTCCTGGATATTGATCATAGATGCTTCATCCATACCTCCTCCAATCATTCCCACATTTCCAGAAGGATTAGCTGTCACATCAATCTCAATCTTCCTGTTGTCGAGCTCTCCTTTACGAATCTTTTCTCTAAAGCGAGCCCTTGTTTGCTCGTTTAATTCCACTTCGTTTTCAGGTTCGTCACTCCCTACTTTAGTAGAGAAAGCGTTCGGATTTCCCTTAAGTGGTGGAATTAAAGCATCCAGGATAAGTCCTTCTACCACCTCTGCTGCTTTCTCCTTCACTTCTTCCTTTTTCGACACTTTCACCATGTTCACGGCCTGCTCCACCAGGTCTCTAACCATGCTTTCCACGTCACGTCCTACATAGCCCACCTCTGTAAACTTGGAAGCTTCCACCTTTGTAAATGGTGCATCCGCAATTTTTGCAAGCCTACGAGCTATCTCTGTCTTACCGACACCCGTTGATCCAATTAGCAAGATATTATTAGGTACAATTTCTCCCTGAATTTCCTCTTTCACATTCATTCTCCTCCATCGGTTACGCAAGGCTATCGCCACATTGCGCTTAGCATCTTTTTGTCCGATAATGTACTTATCTAACTCCTCAACTATTTGTTTAGGGGTCAAGTCGTTTTTTATTTCACTCATAAAATTTTCTTAAAATCATTTAAATCAGTGCGAAGGCTGATAAAGCTACTGCCTCCAGCTGCATGAAAAGTTGCTCGTGAAAATCGAAACTCTATTCGTTTCACTTTAACCATTAGTCCATAGGACAATCCTGCTCCGCCACCAATATCATCCAACCTTAATTCCTGCTTACGCTTATGGCTATACCCTATCAGAAGCTGGATATTCTTACTTAACAAGACCTCAGCACCGAGGTTCATTCTTTTCCATACTTTATCGATGGTTTTAGTGCTCCTACCCGCAAACTCTTCTTCCTGCGTTGCATTTTCATTCACCAAATTTGTCGTAGTTATCGAAAATCGCAATGGCATATATTCCGGCTTGAAAGAAGTACCAAGCTTTACATCAAAAGGAATAGAAGGTGAAGAAAAAGATGTGTATTCTGACACCCTTCCTCCAATGTTTTCCAACACCATGGCAATCGTCCAATTTTTAGAAGGACGGAAGATGCCTCCCAAATCCATGAGGATAGCAGTAGATCCGTACCTCTCAATAGATGAATGTGTAAGCTTGAGGTTAGCACCAAGTGTAAATGGACCAAGCTGGTGTGCTTTGCCAATCTGTATGGTGTAATCCTGCGCCTGAAATGTACCTATCTGATTTCCGGTTTCATCTGTCATCTCAAAAGAGCCAAAGTTGACATAATTAATGCCGGCTGCAAATGTTCCTGCATTCAATATATCGAATGTATATGCTCCTGAATAGACGAATACATCAGTAAAATATGGATTGAAATGAAAAAAAAGATTCTTACTTCCCACAGAATCCAGTGTAGCCGGGTTTTCAAAAAATTGAGAAATATCTCCATCGGCAAGAGAAATAGCTGTGCCTCCAAGTGCAGCAGCACGTGGATTTGAAGTCAGGTTCAGGGATTGATACCCTGCCTGACCACCTATCTGTGACCAGCTTAAAAGCGGCACTAAGCATGCTATTGCTATTATAAATCTCAACCTTTCTTTTCTTCGGGCAGGATAAACTCGATTGGATTACTTGCTATTTGCTTGGTTAACGCAATATCAAGCACCTCAGGTACATATTCAACAAAATGAATTTGTAGTCCCTTCAGATACTTTTCATTAATCTCTTCGAGATCCTTTTGGTTACGCTTACACATAATGATCTCCTTGATGCCTGCCCTTCTTGCCGCTAAAATTTTTTCTTTGATACCACCCACAGGCAGAACTTTACCCCTTAAGGTAATTTCGCCTGTCATTGCTAGCTGCTTTTTCACCTTACGTTGAGTAAAAACAGATGCCAGCGAGGTTAGCATCGTTATTCCGGCAGACGGACCATCTTTTGGAATGGCTCCTGCCGGCACGTGTACATGGAGATCGTAATTGTCAAAAATACGATGATCAATGCCTATAGACTCTGAATGAGAACGCAAATAAGAAAGAGCAGCAACCGCTGATTCCTTCATCACATCACCCAGCTGACCAGAAAGCGTGAGTTTCCCTTTCCCTCTGCTTAAAGAAGACTCAATGAATAAGATATCTCCCCCGGATGGTGTCCAGGCAAGCCCTGTCACAACACCAGGAATCGAGTTGTCCTCATAATTGTCCTTATCAAATATTTCAGGTCCTAAAATTTCTCTGACTCTCTCAGCATTAATTTTGGATTCATATTCTTCCTCCATCGCAACTGATTTAGCTATAGAACGAATAACCGCTGCAATTTTACGTTCCAGGCTTCTCACCCCAGACTCTCGAGTATAATCATTGATCAGCTTGGTGATTCCTGACTTATCAAAAACCACATCTTTCGCCTTCAAGCCATGTTCCTTACGCTGTTTTGGAATCAAATGCTTCTTGGCGATTTCCAATTTCTCCTCTTGCGTATAACCACTGATATCAATGATCTCCATCCGATCTCTCAGCGCTGGCTGGATCGTGTCCAAAGAGTTTGCCGTCGCGATAAATAAGACCTTTGAAAGGTCGTAATCCACTTCCAGATAATTATCCTTGAAAGTAGAATTCTGTTCGGGATCCAATACCTCAAGCAAGGCAGAAGATGGATCACCTCTGAAATCTGAACTTACTTTATCAATTTCATCCAGAATAAATACCGGATTCGAAGATTTAGCTCGATTCAGATTTTGAATAATCTTGCCGGGCATAGCCCCGATATATGTTTTTCTGTGTCCTCTCACCTCTGCTTCATCATGCACACCTCCCAGTGACATTCTTACGTATTTTCTATTCAATGCATCGGCAACAGATTTACCAAGAGATGTTTTACCAACGCCCGGAGGTCCATACAAGCACAAAATAGGTCCTTTTAAATCCTGCTTTAGCTTGCGCACCGCTAGATATTCAATGATTCGATCTTTCACTTTTTCAAGCCCAAAATGATCTCTATCAAGCACTTTACGCGCATGCTTCAGATCAAAATTATCTTCGGTTACTTCATTCCAGGGAAGGTCAACAAGCAACTCTACGTAGCTCATTGCTACCGGAAACTCTGCCGCTGCTGGGTTCATTCGTGAGATTTTATCCAACTCTCTTTCAAAATGCTCCTTCACCTCATCCGGCCAGCTCTTTTTCTCTCCTCTCTTTCGAAGTGCGTTTACCTCCTGATCCGGCCCGTCCTGCCCCAGCTCATCCTGCAGGATTCGTATCTGCTGACGCAAGAAGTAATCTCTTTGCTGCTGATCAATGTCTGTATGTACTTTCTCCTGAATTTCCTGCTTAAGCTCAAGCATCTGAAGATCTTTGAGCATAAACTGAAGAAGCTTTTCCGCTCTGGCTTTTGGATCATCAATTTCAAGGAGTGCCTGCTTATCACTTACTTCAGCGTTTACATTAGACGACAAAAAGTGTGTGAGAAAATTGAAGCTATCAATGTTATCAACAGCAACACGAGCCTCTTTCGGTATTTCCGGACTAAGACCCATAATCTTGGTCGCCGTGTCCTTCATTGACTGAATGAGTGCTTTTTGCTCTTTCTTAGAAAGCTCATTCTTCTTGTCAGTAACCGTCTGGTATTTTACAATATGGTGAGGCTCTTCCTGAACCTGTTCGGTGATTTGGAAGCGGTTTTGACCCTGAATGATGATTGTGGTATTTCCGTCAGGAAGAACAATCATTTTAAGAATCTTAGCGATGGTTCCAACCTCGTATAAGTCCTTGAAGTTAGGCTCTTCCGTCTTCCCGTTTTTCTGAGCCACTACACCAATGATACGGTCTCCCCTATAAGCTTTTTTAACCAATCGGATAGATTTTGTCCTTCCTACTGTAATCGGCAGGACAACCCCGGGAAATAAGACTGTGTTTCTAATAGGAAGAATAGGTAAATCTTTCGGAAGATCTGATTCCTCCATTTGATTATCCTCAGGAGAAATAATCTGGATCAGCTCTTCTGAGTCCTCATTTACAAATTCAGGTATAAAAATTGATTTAAATCTTGAGTCGTTCATAAAAATGCCAATGTGTCAGATATTTCGTACACATCCCTTCGTTTTTGTGAAAGGTACATAAATGTCAATCGCTATGCCAAAGTGTTCGCACATGGCAAATAGTGCTAACTTTAAATTAATTTTAGTTTTTACTGACGAATCGACAGCATGCACCGTAATTTTCATCGCCATATTGGACTTTTCTTAGTTCTTATCAGCCTATGTGCATCGGCTCAGAGAGGAAGAAAAGAGGTACAAATCATCACTGATTCCATTCCTAAAGATGTGGTATTCAATGCGTATGAATTCAAAGGAATCAATAAGTATCCTGAATATTACAACAAACAAAAGCTGGAGCGCATCATCAAGCTCGACCAGGAAGAAAAGTGGGAGGAGCTTTATGATGCTTTGAAAGATTATGTTGGGCGCTTCGGCATTCGAAATTTTTATAAAGACACCAAATTGATCTGGCGTCTCGCTAAAATGACGGAGCTTTTCGGGGACAAAGAAGAGGCAATGACCCTCTATCGGATGGTGCTGCGGCATCATTATCAGGGTATCAATATCAAAGAAATTGAGCTTTATTATGATTCACTGAACAGACAAGCCGCTGAGCAATTTGTGCCCATTGACTACTATTATGAGTTGGTGGAACACCGAAAGTTGATTGACACATTACAACCGCCAAGAGGGGTGTTATTAAACATGGGGATGCTTGTAAACAGTGCCAGTGCAGATTATGGCCCCTCTCTCAACATTCACAATGACATTCTGGTGTTTACATCCAAGCGAAAGAAGGTAGATGAAACCATTCGGTTTAGAGAAGATGAAGACCTGTACTTTAGTCATAAAGATCCGTATGGAACCTGGTCGAAAGCCAAACCAATAAAAAAATTGAATTCTCACTACAATGAGGGTTCACCATGTCTCAGTGGGGATGGAAAAACACTGGTATTTTCCCGCTGCGATTCACCTGAGTCCTATGGTGATTGTGACTTATTCATTGCAACGCTCCAGCAGGACAGCACCTGGACAAGACCTGAAAACCTGGGAGTTAGTGTCAACAGCTTGGCATGGGATTCACATCCTGCCTTATCGCATTCGGGAGACACCTTGTTTTTTGCCTCTGATAGGCTGGGTGGCTTTGGTCTGGCCGATATTTACTACACCATCAAAGATGATAAGGGTCGTTGGTCAGCTGCAATGAATATGGGGCCTGTAATCAATACCCGTCAAAATGACGTTAGCCCATTCTATCACCCAGTCTATGATGTGCTTTATTTCAGCTCAAATGGTCAACTCTACAATTTCGGTGAGTTCGATATATATAAATCCTATTACGTAGATGGACATTGGACAGAACCTCAAAATATTGGTCCTTTGGTTAATGGCCGGGGGAGTGAGTTTTATTTCACCATCGACTCTGAATCGGAGTTACTGTTTTATGCGCGATCGTCTACGAGAGATTTGAATAAGCAGGATATATATTCCTTTCCACTTCCAATGGAAGCTCAACCTGAGGCTACCACGACTGTGACAGGAACACTCACCGACTCACTTACTGGAGTTCCATTTCAGGGGATTGTCTCCATCATAGACCTGGATAAAGGAAATGAGGTAGCACCAAAGTTTTTAAAGCCAGACGGTTCTTTTGAATTTGAGCTAATTAATCAGCGGAATTATTTGCTGGTGCTTCAGGGTGATGATTTCTTCAGGATTGAAGAAGTTTTCTATCTGGATGGGCCGATGGAGTTGAACACGGTAACGCAACCACTTGCGTCCAGGATGAAATTTGAATCCATCGAATTTGATGTGGGCAGAGCTGAACTGAAAACTGAAATGTATGCAGATCTCAACAAGGTGGTAAATTTTCTTTATGATAACCCCGAGTTCAAACTTCGGATATCGGGACACACGGATTCTGTAGGTGACCCTGAAAAAAACCTGCAGCTATCTAAAGAGCGTGCACAAAACATCCGTGATTACATCGTAATCTTCGCAGGTATTATTAAAGAGCGTGTAGAGGCAGAGGGATACGGAGATACCAGACCAATTGTGGAAAACGAGGTAACAGAGGCCGATCGTAAGCTAAACCGAAGAGTGGAATTTGAAATCTATAGAGAAGCTCCGCCAACAGAAGAGTCAGCGGAAACTACCAATGATTTTTAGAACAAGCTGATCGTATCGTTGATGATGACAAAGGCCATCAGTGACAGTAAGATCACCATTCCAACTTTCTGAGCGTTCTCAAGAAATCTATCAGATGGCTTTCTTCCTGTGACTATCTCCCAGGTAAGGAACATAACATGACCACCATCCAGTGCTGGAATTGGTAAGAAATTCATAAATGCCAGAACCATTGAAAGAAGACCTACGATCCTCCAGAAGTTGTTCCAGTCCCAGGTACCACCAAAGAATGTAGCTATTCGAATCGGGCCAGATAGAGATTTTCTAACGTCTACATCTCCTGCAATCATTTTCTGAAAGCCTTTGATATTTAACCATACAACAGCAAAAGCATTGTAGGTTCCTTCACTTATAGCTTCACCAAAAGTGAAATCCCTGGTTACATAGTCAATTTCTCGATATTGATAGAAACCTATAGTTCCATCATCTCCTACAGGTATATCTAAATTGATTAATTCATCGTTCCTCGATATTTCAAAAGTGGCTGTTTGTCCCTTTAGTTGATCAAGGGTAGAACTTAGCTCGTCAAAATATTTAATCTCTTTGCCATTTATGGCAGTGATTTTATCGCCAGCCTCTAACCCAGCTTTGTCAGCATTGCTCCCCGGCATGATTGACTCTACCGAAAATAGCCATCTCGGTGCAATTACAAATTCCCTATTCTTTTTATCGGCAAACTTGTCAATGAAGTCATTAGGCATTTCAACTCTAATCTCTTTTCCATCTCTTAGCACTGTATAATAGTTGTCAGTGCCAAGAAGCAAATCAGGACTCATTAAGTCAGAAAACCTCTCATAATCCTGCCCATTTATGGCTAAAATCTTATCACCAGTTTGAAATCCAAGCTGCTCACCCAGGTCATAAGCCACAATGCCATGCTTATTTAGTTCTTCTTTTGGAAGGTATGCTTCACCATTCGCTAAGGCTAAACCAATGAAAATGATGATTCCGGTAATTACGTTGACAATAATCCCTCCCATCATCACAATTAGTCTTTGCCATGCGGGCTTGGCTCGGAACTCGTAAGGTTCAGGTTCCGCACTGAGTGTTTTTGTGTCCAAGGATTCATCGATCATCCCTGTGATCTTTACAAATCCACCTAAAGGAATTGCTCCTATTGAGTACTCCGTCTCTCCGATCTGCTTTCCCCATATTTTCGGAGGAAATCCAATAGAAAATTTCTCCACACGCATACCGAATGACTTGGCAGCCACCATATGCCCCCACTCATGCACTCCTACTAAAATTGACAGCCCTAAAAGCAGCTGCCCTACCATTATTAACGTCTCCATCTATTTTATTAATTCGAGCGCTTTGGCTCTTGTTTCTTTGTCTGTTTGTATAAAGTCATCTAATTCAGGATTGCGAATATAGCTCACCTTTTTTAGGCAGTTTTCAATAACATCCGAAATCTCGAGGAAGCCTAGTTTATCTTCCAGGAATCCCTGAACAGCAATTTCGTTTGCAGCGTTCAATATACATGGCTGATTGCCCCCCTCTTTTGCCACTTCAAAAGCTAACTTAAGATTACGAAAAGTTTCGACATCCGGTTTTTCAAAGGTCAGCTCAGGGTAGTCTAAAAAGTCAAATCTTGGGTAGTCTGCCTTTAGTCTGCCGGGGTACGTCATCGCAAATTGAATTGGCACTCGCATATCCGGTAGCCCCATTTGAGCTTTCATCGATCCATCTTCAAATTGAACAATAGAGTGAATAATGGACTGAGGATGCACTATGACTTCAACCTGATCCAAGGACACGCCAAACAACCACTTCGCCTCAATCACTTCCAGGCCTTTATTCATCATGGTCGCTGAGTCAATCGTGATCTTCGCCCCCATGTCCCAATTAGGATGCTTCAGTGCCTGCTCTTTGGTAACCGATGCTAGAAGCTCACGGTTTTTACCCCGAAACGGGCCTCCGGACGCTGTGAGAATAAGTTTTTCTATGGGATTATGAAATTCACCTACAATGCATTGAAATATCGCGGAATGCTCAGAATCCACTGGCAAAATATTCACCCCTTTTTCCTGAGCCAGCTTCGTGATCATTTCTCCGGCCACAACTAATGTTTCCTTATTTGCCAAAGCGATTGGCTTCCCGGCATTAATTGCCCGAATGGTCGGAAGTAAACCGGAATAGCCAACAAGAGCCGTTAAGACCATATCGATGGAATCCATCTCAACCACAGAGGCAAGTGCGTTTTCTCCGGCAAAAACTTTGATATCATGCGGATCCAGTGCATCAAAAACCTGTTGATAAAGATCCTCATTGCCAATAACAACTGTATTAGGTTTATATCTTAGTGCCTGTTCAATCAGTAAGTTGGCGCTATTTTGTGCCGTCAAAACCTCTACTTCGAAGCTTTCTGGATGCCTTTCAATTACATCCAAAGCCTGTGTTCCAATCGACCCTGTAGAGCCAAGAATGGCTATATTTCGTTTCTTCATGTGTTTCGCTTCTCCCTGCCCTTGCAAAAGAACAGTCGGCAAAGGTAAGAGTTTGCAATTTTTAACAATCGCATGGAATAAATATCGATCAGGATCGGTTTATTTTCAGGAAAAATAACGCTAAAGTGATGAATACGATAAAAACGATTGCAATAGGTTTGATAGCAGGTACATGTGGAGCATTGGTGGTGAATCACTTCAATGAGCAAGCATATTCTCAACGAGAACAGGTTCCTCAGGTAAGGTTAGAGGAATCCAAGCCCCAGGTTCAACAAGTTTCCTATGGCTCCCTTATTCCTAATGAAAACTTCATTGAAGCATCAGAGAAAAGCACTGGAAGTGTCGTATTCATACAAACCCTGAGTGAAATTGAGTACCGTGCAGGAGGTTGGATGGACTGGTTTTTTGAGCCTCGATCCTCACAGCGTGTTGGAAGCGGTTCTGGCGTGGTTTTCTCTCAGGATGGATACATCGTCACTAACAATCATGTGATCATGGACGCTGACGAAATCACTGTAATTGCAGGGAAGCGTAGCTATGAAGCAGAACTAGTAGGTCGGGATCCAAGTACGGATTTGGCGGTGATTAAAATCAATTCCAATGATCTGCCGGTAATCGAAAAAGGTGACTCAGAACATGTGAAAGTCGGAGAATGGGTATTAGCTGTCGGTAACCCATTTAACCTCACTTCTACTGTCACAGCAGGCATTGTTAGTGCCAAAGGAAGAAACATCAACATCCTACGAGATAAGTTTCCAATTGAAAGTTTTATCCAAACGGATGCAGCAATTAATCCGGGTAATAGTGGTGGCGCGCTTGTCAATGCACAGGGTAAACTCATCGGAATTAACACTGCAATTCTTTCAAGAACGGGATCTTACACCGGCTATGGATTTGCCATTCCTGTCAACATAGTTAAGAAAGTTTTCAATGACCTGGTGAAGTATGGAGAAGTTCAAAAGGCCTTCACTGGCGCAGAATTTATAGATATAGATAGTGAATTAGCTTCCCGAATCGGCATTGAAGATTTGGATGGAGTAATCATTGCCGATGTAAAGGATGAAAGTGCCGCAGATAAGGCTGGTCTAAAAAAGAGAGATGTCATTCGGAAAATTAATGGCAAGCGTATCACCAATAAAGCAAGCCTGGAAGAGCTGGTTGCAAAAAGTTATCCGGGTGATAAGCTTAACGTGCTTGCTGAAAGAGATAGCGAGATGATCAATAAAGAATTGGTATTGACGAACCGTGAGGGCACTACAAGTATCATCAAACGAAATATTTACTACTCCGAAGACCTGGACGCGAACTTTGAAAGTGTCCCGAAAGTAGAAAGGGACTTACTTGGCATAAGTAGCGGGGTAAAGGTGGTGGATTACAAATCCAATGGGTTCTTTGCCAATCTGGGCATACCAAAAGGATTTATCATTACCCAGATCAACAACCGATCGATAGATACTCCCGAAGAGCTCACTAAAATATTGGCGAACATCAGAGGAAGATTCGATGTGATAGGAATTGATGAAAGAGGAAGGAAAGTGTACTATCCTTTCAGGCGTTAAGCCGTGCGCATCTTCAATTTCTTCTTCAATTCATCCACTGAGTAACGGAACTTTGAATCTGTATCCATCATATCGTTAACAGATTGAAGGGCATGAATCACTGTGCTGTGATCGCGACCCCCAAAGTGATATCCGATGGATTTTAAAGAATGATTGGTGTAATCTTTCGAAAAATACATGGCCACCTGTCGGGCGATAACAATTTCTTTCTTACGGGTCTTCGCTTTCAGATCATCCTGACCTACATGGAAGTATTCAGAAACTGTTTTTTGAATGTAATCGATTCCAACTTCAGAGTCAATCTCTTTAACGATGTTCTTGAGTACTTTCTTAGCTAACTCAAGATCCACATCTACGCGCATGAGCGATGCATGAGCAATCAATGAGACTACCACGCCTTCCAGTTCTCGGATATTTGTATCAACAGTATAGGCAATGTACTCGATTACTTCCTCAGGAATATGAATGCCATCTTCCTGAATTTTACGCTGAATGATCGCCATCCTTGTCTCAAAGGCGGGCTGTTGGAGATCCGCTGTTAAGCCCCACTTAAACCTCGAAACCAATCGTTCTTGTAATCCCTTCAAGTCTTTCGGAGCACAATCACTCGTCATTACGATCTGCTTGCCAGCCTGATGTAAATGATTGAAAATATGGAAAAATATCTCCTGAGTTTTCTCCTTATCTCTCAAGAACTGAACATCATCAAGAATAAGAATATCAACACCTCTGTAATAAGAGATGAAACTCTGTACATTATTATTCTTCAGTGAATCGATGAATTGATTAGTAAACTTCTCAGAAGCTACATATATAATCTTCTTGGAAGGATCTTCATTTTTAATATGGTTGCCTATCGCTTGTACAAGGTGTGTCTTTCCAAGACCTACACCTCCATAGATCATCAAAGGATTGAATGAAGTAATGCCAGGCTTTTTTGCCACCGCATATCCTGCAGAACGGCCAAGCCTGTTGCAGTCGCCCTCAATGAAATTAGAAAATGTATATGTTGGGTTTAAATTGTTTTCACTCTTAAGATCATCGATAAATGCAGTATTCAACCCCTTACTATTACTTCCATTACGATCAGCTAGGTTGTTGATTTTCAGGGAAGTGGGGTTGGATTTCTTGTTTTCTTCGTTTTCTACGACAACAGAATATTCCAATCTTGCATCATCCCCCATCTCTTTTGCAATCGCCTCTTTCAATATATGAACGTAATGCTCTTCTAACCACTCGTAGAAAAACTGACTCGGGACTTGAATAGTTAGAACGTTACCCTCTGTCTTTAAGGGGTTTATGGGCTCAAACCATGTACTGTAACTTTGGTTAGGAATACGTTCTTTTATGTACTCAAGGCAGTTTTTCCATATCAAATCGTGCATTTTCGATTAGCGTTAATAGTGGTTTATACTTTGGCTTAGGTGACCTTTTTTTTCCGAAAGGGCATCAAATATGTTTGATTTTTTCTTCATAAAAAAATGAATTTCATCCTTGACTTTTTGAAATGGTTTCATATGTTCTTGTAGGAGCATTTTCAATTGAAAATTCTTTGAAAAATACAATTTTTCTTAACATCCTATTTCTGGTCTAATTTCGTGAAATAATCATCAGAAAGACGAAATAGTTTGAAAGAATTAAACCTTGATATATTTCCCGAAATCAGCAAAGATCAATGGAAGAAATTAGCTGAAAATCAACTGAAAGGAGTTAACCCTGACGACAAACTGAAGTGGGAAAACAGCGCCGAAATTAGTCTTGAGGGATATTACGATCAGAGTGATTTACTGGAACTTGAGTATGTAAGCAACTATTTTTCACAAGTTAAATCACATCGGTGGAAGCTATACGAAGAGGTTATAGTTAAAGATGAGAAAGAATCCAACAGACAGATCCTTAACGCACTGATGGGTGGGTGTGATGGTGTGATTCTTTCGATTGAAAATCCAGACTTGCTCGATGGTGCACTAAAAGAGGTTGATAGTAGCATTTGTGATATTTCGATCCGAAGTAATGTATACATTAATCCAGAAGGGCTTTCAGGAATGATGATTATGCCAGAAGGTAATTGTCAGCTCGTTGAAGAGACTGAAAGCCCAATCAGTCAGCTATTAGAAGTTTTAAAAGGAGAAGATCAAAACTTTATTTACAGAAATGTCTTCCCTGATTTTTTCCTGGAAATCTCGACCGTCAGAGCTTTAAAGTTTCTCTTAGATGAAGCAGGTCGCGGAAACAACCAAATACACACCCATATACCGAAACATCAATCAGATGAGCATCAATGGTTTTTAAATACCACCTCAGGTTTAGCAAGCATCCTGGGTGGCTGCCATTCGATTGATTTCACCACAGCCATTGGTGATCAAAGAATAAGCAGGAACACCGGCAACCTTATTCGTGAAGAAAGTGGCATTGAAGAATACACCGACCAGTGTGGAGGTTCCTATTACATAGAGGTATTGACTGACAAAATCATAAAAGGCGTAAAAGAAAAGCTGAAATAATGGGAAAAGACAAGTTTATTCAGGAAGGATTTTCAGCGGGTGCACCCCCATTTTTGAGAGGTCCTTATGCGACCATGTACACATCACGGCAATGGACGATACGGCAATATGCCGGATTCAGCACGGCTGAGGAATCTAACGCCTTTTACAGAAGGAATCTTGCGGCAGGGCAAAAAGGACTCTCCGTGGCATTTGACCTGGCCACACATCGAGGATATGACAGTGACAATCCACGGGTAAAAGGTGATGTAGGGAAAGCCGGGGTTGCGATTGACTCAGTAGAGGATATGAAAATCCTCTTCGATCAAATCCCGCTTGATAAGATGTCAGTATCTATGACCATGAATGGAGCCGTGATCCCGGTAATGGCATTTTATATCGTTGCTGCAGAAGAACAAGGGGTTGCACCTGAATTGTTGACAGGTACCATTCAGAATGACATCCTGAAGGAATTTATGGTGCGAAACACCTACATATACCCTCCGGCACAATCGATGCGGATTATCGCCGATATTTTTAAATATACTTCTCAACGAATGCCGAAGTTTAACTCCATCAGCATCAGTGGGTACCACATGCATGAGGCTGGTGCTACGGCCGACCTGGAAATGGCCTTTACACTTGCAGATGGACTTGAGTATGTGCGTACAGGCATTGCAGCAGGAATAGATATTGATTCTTTTGCTCCACGACTATCTTTTTTCTGGGGGATTGGTATGAACTTCTTTACTGAAATCGCAAAGATGAGAGCCGCCAGGGTGCTTTGGGCTAAGCTGATCAAGGAATTTAATCCAAAAAATGAGAAGTCCATGGCACTGAGAACACATAGCCAAACGTCCGGTTATAGCCTCACAGCGCAAGACCCTTATAACAATGTGTCCCGTACCACTATCGAAGCGCTAGCGGCGGCATTAGGTCATACACAATCGCTACACACCAATGCATTGGACGAAGCTATCGCTTTGCCGACTGATTTTTCGGCTAAAATTGCTCGTAATACGCAGATTTATTTACAGGAAGAAACGAACATTACTAAGGTGGTGGATCCGATGGGTGGATCTAAGCATGTAGAAAAGCTTACAAATGATCTGATCGAAAAAAGCTGGGCAATTATCCAGGAAGTAGAGGAAATGGGTGGAATGTCTAAAGCAATCGAGGCGGGCTACCCGAAAATGAAAATTGAAGAGGCTGCTGCACAAAAGCAAGCCAGAATTGATTCGGGCGAAGAAGCTATCATTGGCGTGAATAAATTCATTACAGACGAGAAAACTGAGATTGAATTGTTGGTAGTGGACAACAATGAAGTTCGCAAGAAGCAAATTGAGCGGATAAACCAAATCAAATCCGCAAGGGATGAAGAAAAAGCTCAGGCATGTTTGAAAAAGCTTGAAGAAGGGGCTAAAAATGATGGAAACCTGTTAGAATTAGCGATTGATGCTGCTCGTGAGCGTGCAACGCTAGGTGAAATATCCCTGGCTATGGAAAAAGTTTTTGGTAGATTTCAGGCCACAAATCGAACAATTTCAGGCGTGTATTCATCAGCTATAAAAAATAACGAAGACTTCAAAAAGGCGCTTGAGCTATCTGATAAGTTTGAAGAATTTGATGGCAGACGTCCCAGAATCATGATTGCAAAAATGGGACAGGATGGCCATGATCGTGGAGCAAAAGTGATTGCCACCTCTTTTGCGGACCTTGGTTTTGATGTCGATATAGGGCCATTGTTCCAAACACCGGAAGAGGTTGCCAAACAAGCCATTGAAAACGACGTACACCTAGTCGGTGCATCTTCACTTGCGGGAGGACATAAAACGTTAATACCTGAATTAATAGAGGAGCTGAGGAAGCAAGGGCGAGAAGATATCCTGGTGGTTGCGGGGGGAATTATTCCCGAAAATGATCACCAGGAACTACTTGATAAGGGCGTTGCGGACATATTTGGGCCTGGAACGATCATTTCAAAAGCAGCAATAAAAATTCTTAACAAGTTGATGTCCTGATAGTTCTTGCTTTTTCGATAACTTTATTCACCTAAAAATCCTACAAAAAATGAAATACCTCCAATCCGCCGTGGTAGTGATGTTGATGCTGTGCGTCACCATCACGAATGCCCAGTATCAGAAATACATTGAGAAAGCCGATGAGGAGTACGAAGACGGGGACTACTCTTCAGCCAGGAAGCAGATCGAGAAGCTTAAAAAAACTGCAACCAAAAAACTTTCCTATAGCAATCCATACAATGCTATTGGCCTGGTTAAAGAAGCTAAAATCAATGTAGGACTGGGAGAGCTCGTAAGTGTGATGAAACCCCTAGAAGAGGCCATTGCCATGAGCGAACAAGTAAATGGGGCTGAAAGTGCAGAGCATGCATTTATTCTCATGGAGGCTTCTGAAGTACTTATTTCGTACGGAAATTTTCTCCTGGCAGGGGAGTTTATTGATAAAGCAACTGAAGCATTTGAAGCTTCCGGATCATTGATCGAGGATATTAAAGCATCACTTGATGTTAAGCGCGCTCAGGTGCTTTCCGGAAAAGGATTTTACAGTCAGGCGATAAAGCTGGTAAACAACCAAACGGATTATTACCTGACCAGAGCAATGTCATCCGAAGGAGACAAAGATCAAATTGAAGAGCGGAAGGAAGAATTTGCCAAGATGATGATTGTAAAAGCCAATTCATTTCGTATGATGGGAGATTACCAATCAGCAGATTCTGCTTTCATTACCAACCTCAATTGGGTGGAAGAAAACCTGAAAAAAACTCACCTGTTATGGGCAAGAAATGCATTTCTAAATGCAAAGTTGCTTGAGGAAAATGGGCTTGCAGTAGATGCGCAGGCCAAGCTCTATGAGGACGCGTATGTTCAGGCAATCAGAAAGTATCAATACTCTCACAACTCTGTGATGACCATGCAGGCAAGCCTCATGCGTGCGCTGTATCTGGGGGATAAAGGAGCGAAACTTAAAATCGTTTCAGCTGACTTTAAGAAATCACTAAGGGAGTTTGACAAAACAAGTATTTTCAATCTTGCGGAAGATAAAATGGATCTCACTTTCGATCTGGCAGACCAGGACATCAAGAAGATGGAAAACAAAATCAATGAAATGCTGGCCAGCCCAACTATTCCTGAATTCCACTCTGAGCGAATAGAATTGCTGGAGTTAGCTAAGAAGGTCGCACTTTACGCAGGACGTCATCAAAACACTGAATCTTACGATACAGAAATTCTCCGTATTAAGGAATTTTTGCTCGGGCCTGATGCACCTGAATATCACCTCACAAAAACAAAACTGGCCAATTACTATGTAGACTTTACAGACAAGTTTACTGAGGCAAAAGAAATTTACGACCAGAGCTTTCATTCAATCGTTGAGCCTGAAATAACAAAGGGTCACGTAGACTATCTAGACATCATGAACCACCTGGCTAAGTTTTATGAGGAAACGGATAACTACGAAAAAGCATCTGAAATTTTGGATGATGCCCTGCTTGCCGCCCGAGTAAAGTATGACAATCAGGATATTGAATATGGAAAGGAGTTGGAAAAGATTGCCGGGCTTCAGATAAACATTGGTGAATACGATAAAGCCACAATCAACCTGGAGGAAGCTATAAGAATCCTGGAAAACACAAAAACTGACGAAGCAAAAACGTATTTATCTTCGGCATTTATTACCAAGGCGAAGCTTCTTTCTATAAAAGGAGAATACGACGCAGCTGAAGATCATATATACGATTCAGAAGACCTAAGAGAAGAAGGTGCATTGACTACAGACGTTACCGGTCTAAGTTATCAGGACGATCTGGGAGCCCTTTACACGAATATTGGCCGGTACACAGATGCCACAGAGTTACTTACTGAGTCCTTAAAGGAAAAAACCAATCAATTTGGTGGTACCAGCCGACACCTCAATCAGACGCTGGTTGCAAATGCCCGGCTAAATCTTATTAAAGGGGATTATACTGAAGCTGAACAGCAAGCCAGAAAAGCCAATACCATTGCAATCTCCATTTTCGGTGAAAGCTCATCAAAGGTGGTACCCTCCATGCTTCAGCTAGCAGATGTTTACACCACCATAGGTGACTATGATAAAGCGGAAACACTGCTTAAAAACGCCATTCGAATTCAAAAAGACAAATTTGGTCCTGAACACGTAGATGTGGGAAAATCAACTTCAAAACTGGCACTTGTCTACTTTTATCAGGATAAGCCTCTTACTCAAATTCAATCGCTATTCCAGGAAGCAGAAAAAATCATTGGTAAGAAATTGGGATCCAATAATCCAACCTATGCTGAGATCTTAAAAAATATGGCAATTGCCAATATCGCAGCAGGGAATTACTCCCTTGCTTTTACATACCTGAATCAGGCAGAAAGCATCTGGAAAAATAAGCTTGGAAAGCGAAACAATATTAATGCGGCTACCGCACTAGTTCTTAAAGGAGATATCTTCTACAAACAGAAAAACTACTCTCAAGCAGAGGATTACTATGAGGATGCTCAAAGACAATACAAGCGAGTATTCAACGAAACACACCCGGAGTATGTGAAAGTACAATCCAAACTGAGCAAGACATACTTTATGCAAGCCAGATTCAAAGACGCTCAGGACGAGATGGAAGGTGTGTTGGCTAATTATAAAAACTTTATTCAGGAGTACTTTCCTGCACTCAGTGAGCGCGAAAAAGCTAAGTTTTGGAATACCATCAAGGGCGATTACGAGTACTACAATACTTTGATTGTAAGTAGAAACAGAAGTGCTAAATACATTGGAGAGCTATACAATAATGCTCTTCTTACCAAAGCTCTTCTTCTTAACTCATCCATCAAAATCCGTCAGCGAATCATGAATAGCAACGATGAAGAGCTGAAACAGATGTATTCTACCTGGGTGGAAGACAAAGAGCTACTGACCGCAGCACTCTCAATGAGCCAGGATGACCTGATCGAAAATGAAATCAATGTTGAAGCCCTCTCTCAGAAAGTTGAGTTGCTGGAAAAAAACATCAGTTTAAAGTCAGAACTTTTTGCACAAAGTGCGGATAGCCGAACAGTAACTTGGGAAAATGTTAAAAGTGCATTAAAAGAAAATGAGGTAGCTATCGAAATGGTGCGTTTCAGAGTCTTCAATCATGTCTTTACTGACTCAGTGATGTATGCACTGCTTTATGTAGATGGAAGCAAAAGATCAGAACCTAAAATGATCTTGCTTGATGATGGCGAAGAACTTGAAAACAGATATCTAAAATTCTACAGAAATAGTATCAAGTATAAAATCGAGGATAAATATTCTTATGAGCAGTTTTGGGCACCTATCGCAGAGGAAATTGGTGCTGTAGCTACCTTGTACCTATCACCAGATGGCGTTTATAATCAAATCAACCTGGAAGCTATACCAACACCAGATGGACGCTATGTGCTGGATAACTCTAACATATTGTTAATTAGTAACACCAAAGACTTATTCCTGAATAAGATTCAAACGAAGACCGTTGCTGAAAAGCAATATGCCATGATGTTTGGAAATCCTCAGTTCTATTTACAAACACAGCCTGGACAGCCGCTTCCAACGTCTGGCTTAACCCGTGCTACTGCGGAAGTTGTGACCCCCCTTCCGGGCACTAAAGCAGAAATTGAAGAACTGGATGATCTCCTCGATAGAAAAGGATGGAGCACAGATAAGTTTACGGAGATTCAAGCAAATGAGTCTTCAATCAAACAGGTATCAAACCCGAGAGTGTTCCATGTTGCCACTCACGGTTTCTTTAAAGAAACGGCAGCTGCCGAGGTAGCTGATCAGGAATACAATGAGAATGCTGCTTATGAAAATCCGCTTCTTAAAACGGGCTTACTGCTTGCAGGAGCGGGAGATATCCTGAATCAGACTCAATACAATTACAATGTGGATAATGGTATTCTTACGGCATATGAAGCCATGAACCTTAACCTTGATCAAACAGACCTGGTCGTGCTTTCAGCATGCGAAACAGGATTGGGTGAGCTGCAAGCCGGTGAGGGTGTTTATGGGTTGCAGCGTGCATTCCTGGTGGCAGGAGCACGAACCATCATCATGTCACTCTTTAAAGTAAGCGATGAAGCTACACAACAGCTAATGATCAAGTTTTATCGCAAATGGATTGAAACAGGAAATAAGAGACAAGCGTTTATCGATGCGAAAAAAGAAATCCGAAACGAGTATCGAGACCCCATCTACTGGGGGCCTTTCGTAATGATCGGGTTGGATTAAGAAATTAGAAAACGATTCATTAAAAGGGCACCTAGGGTGTCCTTTTTTGTTGTAGCTAGAAAGCTCCTGAATATCATTGAGGTAAATCAATTCTGTAGATCCGAGCAGTACCAGGGTTCAGGATGACATTCTAATTAAGAGCAGCTAGCAAAAAATGCTAAGTCATGCTGAATTTATTCAGCATCTACAAATTTCAATTCCCAACTTTTTGTCACGGATGTACTTCCGCTCCAGGGAGCGATGAAATATGCTCTCAGGAGCAAGGAGCACTCCATCTAGCGTTTAAGACTCTGTGCCTGACACAGTATGACGTGACATATTGGTACTGACTCCACGACATAAAGCAGCTTTAGATCACTGATTTACGATGTACAAATAAACAAAAAACCCTGATCCATCCGGATCAGGGTTTCTGAAAATTTGTTCTACGAGAGAAAATTGATTATTTCTCGCCTTCTTCTTTGTAGATTTTAATTCCGTTTCTTTCTATAATATCCTTTTTCAGGATTTTGAAATCTTCCACTTCAGGATTCATCTGGATCGCTTCTTCAATAGCTGTCAAAGCATCTACAATCAAGCCGTTTTCTTCATAGAAAGAAGCATAGATTACTTTGTTTAGTGGACTATCATCAGCCACTTCTGACTTAAGTGTTGAAAGACCTTCCTCATATTTGGCAGCTTCAGAACCTGACAGCTTCTTAATTCCAATGTCACTAGAAGTCACGTCCATGTTCTCCTTAGCCGCAACTTTGATGATATACAGCCCCTCTTCGTTTTTCATTTTCTCCTGCGCAAAATCCAGTTCAATTGAATTTCCTGTTACTTCTTCTTTCATGATTTCTTCATCAAAGATGTTTTTCACAGTCACAACGAAGGTATTTTCCTCCATTCCCTCAGGAGTATCCCAGTTAAGGATTGCATTGTTGCCCAGTACTTTTGCCTCTTGAGAAGGAATCAATACCTGAATTTGCTCATCTCCTGCAAGCGCTCTTGATACTGCTCCCGTAGCGTTAAGTCTGGCGCGATAGTTTGGCTTTTCCTTTTCATTCATCTTATTAGCTAAGAATGTCGCGTATCTGCTGGAAACACTCGCAGATTTGGTGTTGACCATTTTAGCTAAGTCAGAAACTTTTTTCGTACCAGGTGTTCTCACCTCTAGCGTCTTACCTGATTTGTGCATCAAACCAATGTAAGCACCCTGAGAAGCAATCAGCTCATCACCGTCGCTAAGTGTAGCTCCGGTCTTCAGAGAAACTGCAGTTGTGGCACCTTCTTTTTTTACTTTGTTTTGACCCTTGTTGGCCAAAACTCTAAATGTATATCCTTGTCCATTGGCAATACCAACAGCAAAAACAAGCATTGTAGTGATAGCGATAGAAACAAACTTTCTCATAATAGTTCCAATAAAATTTGGCGTTTTCTAAAAATTTATAATCGTGATACTTTAAATAATTCTTTTCTTCCTTCCTTAGAGAGTGAGTTTTTCACCACTCCGTAGAATACTTCCAGGCCATCGCCCGATAAGGCAACAGCAAACAATAAATATGTAAGATCCAATTTGAAACTAAATATATCCATGAAGTAAATCATGATATAAATAATCCCTACAAATTCTACCAATTGTATCAGTTTAGTAATTCCATCATACCATTTTGGTAGTTTTTTGTATATCCAGGAGAATGCCATTATGTTTAAAAACAGAATAATAAAAGCAACTGCTATTTTCTGCCATTCCTTCAAATAAAAGATGTAATCTTCATTCAAAATCATGGAAACAATGTTGGCATGGATCACGCCCCCATACATATCAGGAAAAGCACGTCCGATGTATTTATCATTGAGCGGAGTAAAAAATTTATCTTCAAAATTTTCTCTGTCACCGAGATATTCCCCTAAGAAACAAAATATTACGATCTTCCCTTCAATGATATCAGGGATATAGTTTGCCCCAAATACATCTCCAACATCCAGTGCATAGTATTTATTCCCGAATTTGGTTGCCCCATAATCAATTACATTTCCTCTGTAGTTAATCACCTCCACTTCATTTCCTCGATCAAGAAATTTTTGAGCTTTCTCAGTATCATAATATGATGCCAACTTAACTCCAAGCGCAATGTGATTCTTTCCGGAAACATCTTCTAATTGAGGAAAAAACTCACGGCACATCTTCAAATCTTCCTGAACATCTGCATCAGTAATTAGATTGGCAAAAGCCGAATCAGAGTTCCATGTAAACATTGGATGTGAAGTCCTTATGGAATCATCAATTTCTAGAGTTTCAGGATCTGGAAGTAGTTGGGTAACCATCACTAAATTTTCAACCCGTCCGAGTGCCTCCATCAACATCATATCCCCAAGTGTGTCCTCTTTAGGCAAATCAAAAAAGGAATCCACACCGATTACTGCCGGATTATGTTGATTGATTGAGTCAATCATCATCGCAATTCCAGCCCGGGATTCCAACCCCATATTCACAAGAATGACTCTTTCATCTGCAATGGGATCATCAAGCAATTGCGAAAAATAGATATCCGTAAATTCCATATCCGCAAAAGCGTCTCCAATTGGATCAAATATGTCAAAGACCTTAAATGCTGATACCAATGTAAAAGTGGCCATCAGCGCTATAATAAAAAACGTTCCCAGGATTACATCCCGCCAGAATCTTCTAAACATTGTCTATTCGTTGGTGAGTTAGTCAGTTAAGATTATATATGCAATTAAAGCATTTTACACTAACGATCACAATTGCCATATTAGAAGAGTTCAATTTATTCTTCAAATTACGCAATAAAAACTGACTTAATCGTCTTATGGATTCAACTTTTCGGCGAACACCTAATATTCATCTACAAGACTTAATAGATGGCCTATCGCGGGGAAACAGGGTTTTTCTGAGCAAGGCGATTACGTTGGTGGAAAGTAAGCGATCAGATGACCGAAAGTTGAGTGCTGAGCTAATTGATAAGATTACCAGCAATAACAATCAGAGCCTTAGGATAGGTATCACCGGAGTACCCGGAGTTGGAAAAAGTACTTTTATCGAGGCATTTGGAAAAATGCTGACAGAGAAAGGGAAAAAAGTGGCCGTTTTGTCTATTGATCCAAGTAGCAATCGCACCCGCGGTAGTATCCTGGGAGATAAAACACGAATGGATGAATTATCTCGTGACCCCAATGCATACATCCGGCCTTCTGCCTCAGGGTCCAGTTTGGGAGGAGTAGCATCCAGCACCCGTGAGGCAATCCTGATTTGTGAAGCAGCCGGATTTGATGTGATAATAGTTGAAACCGTAGGTGTAGGGCAAAGCGAAACGGTTGTGAAAGACATGGTAGATTATTTCTTGCTCCTCATGCTGGCCGGTGGTGGTGATGAACTTCAGGGTATTAAGCGTGGCATCATGGAAATGGCTGATCACATCCTAATCAACAAGGCGGATAATAAAAATAAGGAAGCAGCAAAAAGAGCCAAAAAAGAATATGCGAATGCAGTCCATCTGTTTCCTCCAAATGAAGCTGAATGGACTATTCCTGTAGGCTTATGCTCTGCTATGGAAAAAACAGGTATTGAAGATGCTTGGAATGAAATTGCGAAATATGAGAACCATACCAGATTAAGTGGATGGTTAGAAGAAAACAGAAAGCGACAGCTGATCAAATGGTTTCATGAACGCATTCATGCCAGACTTGAAGCAGATTTTTATGCTCAGCCGAACATCAAAGAAGAAATCAAAAAAAGGGAGGAGCTGATCTCCTCCCAAAAATTATCCGTGCGAAAAGCCGTAGATGAGCTTTTTAGTTAAACTGATATTTCAGTCCAATCATAAAATTTCGTCCCACACTACTAAATCCAGCCACAGCCTGATAATCTTCATCAATGAGATTATTTACAGACCCTGTGATGGTAAGATCTTCAACAGTATACGAAGCACTCAAATTGAATAAGTCAAACGCTTCCGCATTTACCTGAACCGTTTCAAAGGTGCTATTATCAAAATATTGCAACCTTCTTTCTCCGGTATATAGATAATTCAATGAAAGATTCAACTTTTGAAGAGGAGAATAATCGATCGAGAATCCATACTTATGGGCAGGGATTCTATAAGCTATATCATCACTCAACCTTCTTGTATAAGTATAATCTCCGGCTAAAGAGATTTTTTCAGATAGCATCACTGAGGAGGTGAACTCCAAACCATCAGTTTCAATCTCACCATCTACATTTTCATATTGAGAAGTATAGATGATCAGGTTGTTATCTTCTCTATAGAAGTAAACTCCACCTAACTCAAAGGCATTCCCATAAATGGTAAAACCACCCTCTGAAGATTTTGACTCTTCTGGTTCCAGCTCCGGGTTAGGACCAAACTGACCAAATAACTGAGTGAGTGAAGGGGTGATAAAAGCAGTGGCATAGGAGCTAAATACTTTTACGTCAAAGGAACCACCTTCGATCAAATATGAAGGATTGACATTGAAAACAAAGTTCTGACCATAATCACTGTGGATATTCAATCGTCCGCCAACCTGAAGATTGAAGTTTCTATTGTCATAAATCAAAGTAGAGTAAGGATCAATCATATTGAAATCGAACTTTTCAAAATCGGGTTGCTCTGAATACTGAAACCGCTGGAAGTTTAATCCTCCGATCAACTTCATTTGATCTGAAAGTTTTTGATTAATGACCACATCTGCCTGATGGTTTTTAGCATCATAATCTGAAATACCAAAGTCTGATTCAAAAAAACGATCCAGTTTGTTGATAAAAAATTTACCCTGAATATTTCCACCTTCCCAGCGAAAGGTTGGTCTGATCCCTCCTCTTAACTGGCTATATTCAGAGAGGTTTGTCTCAGAGTCTGTGAATGCTCCTGCGTCAAAATCTGTCTCAAAATCGTCATAAGAAATCGTGACCCCAAGCGAAAACCGATCATTGAATTCAATATCATACTTACCCATTAAATTAAAACCTTCAAATCCATCATCATCAAAGTTTCCATTTCCAGACTCATCTTTCGCAGCAGAAAATCCGTCAGACTTTTTATATCCGGCATTAAGCAAATAGAAAATCTTTTCATTTGCTCCAGAGACACTCGCATTTCCATTGAAGGTATTAAAGCTGCCATATTCAGCTTTGCCATATCCACCAATCTTCTGATTTTCAGGTTTTCTCAATTGAATATTGATCACGCCTGCTGCAGCTCCTGTGCCATACAGGGTACTTAGGCCCCCTTTGAGCACTTCAATAGACTCGACCTGATCCATATCCAATAACCTCAAGTCATACGTTTGGTCAATACCTGAAGCGTCATTGAAAGGTACTCCGTCAATTAAAATCAAGGTGCGCTTACTTGAAGCCCCACGAATGAAATAGCCAATATTCGTTCCCTGAGGACCGAAATTACCATCCATTTGAACCCCCGGAACCTGGTTCAGCACATCTGCGACTGATCGTGCTCCACTGGACTCGATATCTTTTCGTGTGATCTTAAAAATAGATTTACCTGACTTTTCAACAGGAATTTCACTTTTCGTTCCTGTGACGACAACATCGTCAAGTTGGACGGTTTTGAGGGTGTCCTGTGCCTTGACAGTCCAGCCCATGCATAATAATGCAGTAATTAGTAATGTACTTCTCATAGAAATTTTAGTCACTATGAGCCTCGTAAGAAAGAATGGAGTTAACCCCTTCCTCTGCTTTCACCCGAAGCTTAGAATTTTCATGTGATATGGCAGGTCTCCTGGCTTGTCCAGTTTTGGCTTCCTTCCCATAGTGACGTTACAATCACCACAGTGGACTTTGATTGGGCCAAACCCTTTGACGGACTTACAGTTGCGGGGACAGCTCTCGAATTTCCCGATGTATCGGGATCACGAGATTCCCATTTTAATCCAACACTGTTGTCAACAGTACCGGAACCAATATCACTACAATATTAACCAACTTCATTCTGATGGGCTACTTTTGAGTTTATGAAATCAAGCGGACTCGTTTTCATCCTATTTTTTGTGGCGTGCGGTTCTATCAAAGAAGAATCTGTTTATAAAAATACCAAGCAGACAAAATATGCTAAAGGCTTTCATTTTGAGCTGAAGGAAGGGGAAAAACGTTTGGTGGTAGACGAGCCTTGGCCAAAAGCACAGCAACCAATTTTCTACAACCTTAAAAACCCGATCGATCGCCTGGCAGTCACATCAACGTCTCACCTCCCATACATTGAAATGCTGGGAGCTGCAGATAGAGTGGTTGGTTTTCCAAACCTCAAATACATTAGTTCTGAAACGTTTATAAAACGTGGAGAAGAAGGTCTCCTCACCGATCTGGGGCCCGATGGGAAAATCAACATGGAATTACTACTTGGAGTAAACCCGGATGCAGTAATTGCTTTTGATATGGGTGGAGAATCGCAGGTATTAGACAAAATTGAAGAGGCTGGTATTCCTGTTTACTACAACTCTGATTTTCTCGAGCAGTCACCACTTGGTCGGGCCGAGTGGATCAAGTTTTTTGGCGCATTACTTGACAAAGAAAAAATAGCAGATTCCATTTTTACGGCTATTGAGGAGGAATATTTGAGACTGAATGAACTGGCAAGCTCAGCTGAAAACAAACCCACTATTCTGAGTGGTGTCGTTTATGGAGATACCTGGTTCCTGCCCGGTGGAAACAACTGGGCGGCCACTTTTTATGGTAATGCCGGTGGTCAATATGTTTGGAATACTGATACCACCTCCGGCTGGCTGGAATTAAGTTTTGAGGCGGTATACGAAAAGGCACATGATGCTGATATGTGGATTGGAACCTCCTCACTAAACAGCAGACAGGAGATGCTGAGTCAGGAAAACCGATATGCTTCCTTTAGAGCATTTGAAAATGATCAGGTGTATAATTATAGCAAAAAAATCGGGCCAAATGGCGGGTATGATTTCTTTGAGTCCGGTTACTCCAGACCTGACCTTGTGCTTGGCGATTTGATCAAAATTTTACATCCTGAACTACTGCCTGAATACGAAACAGTGTATTTCGAAAAGCTGCAATGATAGAATCACAAATTGATGAATCGAGGAAAAAATGGAGGGTGATCTTCTTACTCCTCCTGTTTTTACTTGCGTTAGGTTTTATTCTAAGTATCTCTATCGGATCAGTGAAGATTCCATTTTCTAATACTTTAGGATACTTTTTTGGTACCTCAGAAAATCATATCTGGAACAACATCATTATAAACTTCCGAATTCCAAAAGCTATAACTTCCATATTAGCGGGTAGCGCCTTAGCTATTAGCGGGTTACAAATGCAAACCCTGTTTCGCAATCCTTTGGCCGGGCCATTTATTTTGGGTATCAGCTCAGGTGCCGGATTGGGTGTGGCTCTTGTCATTTTTCTGGGGGTTTGGCTTGGAGGGTTTCTTGAAATGGCGGGAGTTGGAAGAAGTTGGTTGCTGGTGGGCGCCTCCGGACTTGGTTCATTTACCGTTTTGTCGGTGGTCTTAATTGCCTCCTTTCGAATCAGGTCAGGCATATCTTTGCTGATCATTGGACTCATGTTTGGCTCTGCTGTGAGTGCCATTGTGAGTATACTGCAGTACTTCAGTCAGGCTGAGAACATACAGGCTTATGTTATCTGGACCTTTGGGAGCCTGGGGAGTCTTTCATGGAGTGAGCTCTATGTGATGCTCCCGGTGATTTTGATCGCGCTCCTAATCTCTTTTCTTCTTTCAAAACCTTTGAATGCGCTGCTTCTGGGTGAAAACTATGCCGAATCACTTGGGCTAAATCTAAAGCAGGCACGCATGCTGATCATAATTAACACGAGTTTATTAGCAGGCACAGTTACTGCATTTTGTGGCCCTATCGCTTTCATCGGACTGGCCGTGCCACACATTGCCAGAATGCTGTTTAACACCGGGAATCACCTCCTCCTGACACCATTGGTTATTCTACTGGGTGGGATCCTGTTACTGTTTTTCGACGTTATTGCACAGCTACCTGGTATGGATGAAACGCTACCTATCAATGCCATTACCTCCCTTTTTGGGGCGCCTTTCGTGATCTGGTTGATTTTGAGAAAATCTAATTTAAACTATCGTTTCTGATGATGTTGTTGGACATATCAAATCTGAGCATTGGCTACCCACCAGATAAAAAGTTGATGGAAGGGATCAACTTGGTTTTAGATCACGGTCAATTGATTGGTTTAGTCGGGCAAAATGGCGTTGGTAAATCAACACTTATACGGACTCTGTGCGGCTTACAGCCAAAATTATCAGGAACTGTAAACCTCTCAGAAACTAACATTAAAGATCTTTCACCAAAAGAAATAGCCAGAAAAATAAGTGTTGTGCTTACCGGAAGGCCTGAATCTTTGAACCTGTCTGTGCTAGAGTTAGTCGCGCTGGGAAGGCACCCCTATTCCGGCTGGCTCGGAAACCTTAAGAAAGCCGACAGGGAAAAAATAGAAGAATCTATATCCCTAATGGAGATCAATTACCTGGCAAAAAAACGCCTGTTTGAGCTCAGCGATGGTCAGATGCAAAAGGTGATGATCGCACGGGCGTTGGCGCAGGAAACCGACCTGATAATTCTGGACGAACCTACCTCTCACCTGGATTTAAAGAACAAGATTGATGTTCTCCATCTACTTAAGAAAATCGCTAAATCCGGAAAGGGCGTTCTTATTTCCACCCATGAAATTCAATTATCCGCACAGGTTTGTGATCATTTCTGGTGCATGGATTTTGGTAAAGAAATTCTTACAGGAGAGCCTAAAAAGTTGATTGCTTCTGGAGATTTACAGGAATATTTACACATTCCTAAAGAAACATTGGTATAAAAAGTAAGGGGCCCTGGCGGGCCCCTTTGTATGGGTGAGAATAATCGTAACCTAACCTAACCGAATAGAAACGTGCCTTTGCACGCTAAACCCACCCATTTCACCTAATCACCAATATGTGGTACGTATATAACCAAAAAATGATTGAGAAGGTTTAAATATTTTTTTGTCAACCCTTTGACAAACGCCCGACTATCTGGTTAACTTCATTAATCGAGGATGAAATATCACCGTATTATTGATCTTACAAACTCACTCAATGCAGAAAATCATCATCATTGGAAATGGAATTGCCGGTATCACTGCCGCTCGGCATATCCGTAAAAATTCTAACGATCAGATCACGGTAATATCCGGTGAGACAGATCATTTCTTCTCTCGTACCGCCCTCATGTACATCTACATGGGTCACATGACTTACGAAAACACCAAGCCCTATGAGGATTGGTTTTGGGAGAAAAACCGCATTGACTTAAAAAGAGCATGGGTCACCTCGATTGATTTTAATCAAAAGCAAGTAAAGTTTGATGGAGGCGAGTTTATGGAGTATGACAAACTCATACTTGCAACAGGAAGTCAATCAAACAAATTTGGATGGCCAGGCCAGGATCTGAATGGTGTGCAGGGGCTTTATACCTATCAGGATTTGGAACTGATGGAAGAAAACACCAAGGATATAGATCGTGCAGTGATAATAGGCGGTGGCCTGATTGGAGTGGAAATGGCTGAAATGCTTCATTCCAGGCATATTCCTGTGACATATCTTATTCGTGAAAAACATTTCTGGGATAATATGCTCCCACAGGAAGAAGCAACATTGATCGACCGACATTTATATAAGCATGAGATTGACCTTCGTCAAGAAACCGAACTGGAAGAGATTTTGGATGATGGGAATGGAAAGGTAAAAGCAGTTAAAACGAAATCTGGAGAGGTAATCGAATGCCAGTTTGTCGGACTAACAGTTGGTGTTCACCCAAATATTGAGTTGGTAAAAGATTCAAAAATTGAAACGGATAGAGGCATTTTGGTCGATGCTTACCTACAGACTAATATTCAGGATGTTTATGCGATTGGAGATTGTGCACAATTAAAAAACCCTCCTCCCCACCGTAGAGCGATTGAAGCAGTCTGGTACGCCGGACGGATGATGGGAGAAACTGTAGCTCGGACAATAACAACAAATAAAACTGAATATAAACCAGGGGTATGGTTTAATTCAGCAAAATTCTTTGATATCGAATATCAGAACTATGGAATCGTTCTACCTCAATGCTCCGATGATTCCGCTTCATTTTACTGGGAATGTGATGATCATGAGAAATGCATCAAAATCATTTACAAAAAGGAAACGCTTGTGGTACAAGGTGTCAATCTTTTTGGCATCAGAAACCGACATGAGGTATGGGATAGATGGTTGAATGAAAAGCGGACGCTCGATTACATCATCAATCACCTACCTAAGGCCAACTTTGATCCGGAGTTTTATAAACATTGGGAGGGCGAGATTCAGGAGAAGTTCAATGAGGAATTTCCAGATAAGAAGATTGGTGTGAGAAGGAAAGGATTTTTAGAAAGGATTTTTAGCTAAAAAAGCCTTTCAGGTTTTAAAAACCTAAAAGGTCTAAATATCAAAATATGAAAGCAATCAGATATACCGGACTCTTATTATTCCTCTTTTCACTGGGGTTATTTCTAGGCAGCTTCTACATGTCCAGCTTCACTTTGAGTGAAGAGAGCTTCGAGATGATTGTCAAAGAAACTCATCAGGAGAAGTTAAAACCGGAACTGGAGCCGATGTTTGAAAAATCTTATAACCTCAGCGTTCCATTTGTGAAAGACATCAAAAGAGCTGTGGAAACGGTCAATGCAGAAGCAAGAGCCAATCAGGAGTGGGACAAGGTTATTTATGAAGATTATGCCGGATCATTGGCCAGAGCATCAGTATCAGGATTTGTTCCGAATAATAAACTTCTGATGTTTGTTCTAATTTATGTAAAGGGCGCGATTGGGGCCCTTATATTCATCATTCCACAGGTTAAATTGAATGGGCCTCCTGGCATCAAAAACAATCACATTTTCCGCAATGCTCTGAACAATCGTGGATGGATGGGGATACTAACAGGAGCATTGTTAATCGGCTTCTACATTTTGCTCTATTTCTTCCCAGCTTACATTACCAATTGGATCATCATCGTAGATCCACTTCAAAAGTGGATTAATCCGTCTGCCTCCTCAAGTCAATGGTTTTTGTATGGCTTCCTTTACACATTTGCTGTGCTTGTCATGGGCGTACGAATGATCATCAAATACCGCCACAGCAAGTACCAAATCTTCCGTACCTGTTCGGTCATGTTCTTCCAGCTAGCCTTTGCCTTCCTGATACCAGAAATTTTAGTCAGACTCAACCAGCCCTATTTCGATTTCAAAAACATGTGGCCGCTGGATTATGACTTCTTTGATGCGTGGCACATCAATACACTGACTTCAGCAGGCGGACTAGGCATCTTCATGTTGACTTGGGGCATTACATTATTCATAGTAGGTGTGCCTGTCTTTGTTTACTTCTTTGGAAAAAGATGGTACTGCAGCTGGGTATGTGGATGTGGTGGCTTAGCCGAAACCGCTGGAGACCCGTTCCGACAACTTTCTGATAAATCCACCGAAGCATGGCAGATCGAACGCTACCTGGTTCATGGTGTGCTCGTATTCGCCATTATCATGACAGGTCTTGTTCTTTACAACTACTTCGGAGGAGACTTCTATTTCTCATTCAATAAATGGATCGTTCTGGGAGCTGTTGCACTCGTTGGAACTGCATTATATGTGCTTCACAGAAAATATTACCCAGCCATGTCAGGCAAAAAAGTTCGAAATGTGGTCATTGGAATCGCTGGTTTTTTTGCAATCGGCATTATTCTGAGTGAGGTTTCTGTTTTTGCCAAATACATGCCTGTAGATGGCGATAACTTCGGGTTTTCAAGCGGAAATATTCGGACGGTTTACGGTTTTATGATCGGCTCCATCTTTTCTGGTGTAGTGGGTACTGGATTCTATCCACTAATGGGTAATCGGGTGTGGTGCCGGTTTGGATGTCCGCTTGCTGCATACCTGGGGCTAGTTCAGCGATTCAAATCAAAGTTTAGAATCACAACGAATGGTGGACAATGCATCTCATGTGGCAACTGTTCTACGTATTGTGAAATGGGTATTGATGTTCGATGGTATGCACAAAGAGGTCAAAATATTATTCGTTCCAGCTGTGTGGGATGTGGGGTTTGTTCTGCAGTATGCCCAAGAGGTGTGCTTAACCTGGAAAACCGCGATGAAGACGGACGTTTTAATCAACCAATCCTTCTTGGAAATGAAAGTATATCCATAAACAAATAAGCATATGAAAAGATCTTTCACACTCCTGATTTTAACCGCACTGATATCAAATCTGGCCCTGGCTGGTGGTGGATGGGTTAAGCAAAAAGGAACCGGATATTACAAAGTGTCACATTGGTGGGTCAGTGCTGCCAAAGTATACACGTTTGATGGAAATACTCAGACCTCTCCACAGGAGGGGATTTTCAACACATCTATTTATGCAGAGTATGGCCTCAATGACAAGCTAACAGTAATAATGAATCTTCCATTTAGCAAATCTGCTAACGACCAGGAATCCATTTCCGGAATTGGAGATACAGATATTGCATTCAAGTTTCGTATAAACAAACCGGGCAGCCAATTTGCGCTGGCCTATACATTTTTGCTGGGACTACCACTAGGTGATAATTCCGGAGGATCTGACGGTTCTCTGCAAACCGGGGATGGTGAGTTCAATCAGCTCATGCGATTTGATCTAAGTAGATCATTCCCTATCGGAAAGGTAAATGCCTACGCTAACATCTACGCAGGGTATAATAACAGAACAAAAGGATTTTCAGATGAAGCAAGATTTGGCTTTGAAGCTGGGGCAGGGTTTTTAGATAATAAGATCTGGACGATCGTTCGAATAGATGGTGTGGAATCCTTCAAAAATGGTGATCCCTCAGATGCTACCAGTGACGGAGCTACCGTATTTGCAAACAACACGGAATATATTTCCACAACTTATGAAATAGCCGGGTACATCACTGACAAAATTGGTGTCTCAGCAGCTTACGGATCAGTTTTAAGCGCTTCCCTGATTTTCGCCAGTCCTTCCTATTCATTAGGGGTATTTTTTGATATGAAGTAGTAATTTCCATCATGATTGAATAATCTTACTTTCCCGCTGGATTCATTCAGTGATTTTATCTTCTTAAACATTCATAGTGATGAAATACCTACGCCCTATTGTCCTCCTGATATTGCTGAATCACTGCACTCAGCCGGAGAAATACCCTCCGCTTATTGAAGAAACGTCACATTTAAGGGACAGCACCATGGCTCCTTTTTATCATGGAGTTGCTTCGGGTGATCCATTGTACGATCAGGTGATCATTTGGACGAGGGTAACACCGACAGATTCAATTCCCGATATCGATGTGGCTTGGGAAATGGCGAAAGATGAAAACTTTAAGGAGATCATAGGAACAGGAACAGTTTCCACCGATCCAGCTAAAGACTATACGGTAAAAGTTGATGTTGATGGGCTTGAATCGGGAACGTATTATTACTATCGTTTTCATGCCCTTGGCAAAAGCTCCATGATTGGAAGAACAAAAATCGCCTCTTCCAATCCCGATGAAGTTAGGTTTGGGGTGGTAAGCTGCAGCAATTACGAATGGGGGTACTTTAATTCATATGGAGCAATCGCCCGGGAAGAATTAGATGCAATCATCCATCTGGGTGATTACATCTATGAATATGCCCCGGGAGGATATGGTGATACCACACTCAATAGAAAGCATATCCCGGCTAAAGAAATTATAAGTTTGAAGGAGTATCGGTTGCGATACTCACAATATCGGTTGGATAAAGACTTGATTGCAGCCCATGCCAATCATCCGTTTATCAACATTTGGGATGATCATGAAATAGCCAACAACTCGTATAAAGATGGAGCACAAAATCATCAGGAAGGTGAAGGTAGCTACGCAAACCGTAAGGCAATAGCACGGCAGGTTTACTATGAATGGATTCCCATTCGTGAGGAAGACAAACACTATCGAAAGTTTGAATATGGAAATTTAGCAGATCTGATTATGCTGGATGAACGACTGGCCGGTAGAACCTATATCGCAGATAGTTTGAGTGATCCTTCGCTGGCAGACTCTTCCCGAACGATGCTCGGTGCAGAACAAAGAAACTGGCTGATTGCACAGCTACGTGGGTCTGATGGGCAATGGAAAGTTATCGGCAATCAGGTAATCTTTTCATACCTGAACTGGGGTCTGGAGACTTTCAGTATCAACCTTGACTCATGGGATGGGTATCCAATCGAGCAACAACTGATTGCAGACGTAATGAAGGAGCTGGATGATGTGATTATTGTAACTGGAGATACGCACACGGCATGGGCTTTTGAGGCTACCAATAAGCCATTTACTGAATATGATCAAGCTACTGGTAATGGAGCATTTGCGGTAGAGTTTGGCACTACGTCTATCAATTCCGCTAACTCAAACGAAAGCTTTTCCGATAGCCTGGTGCTTTTGCACGAGCAAAGAATTGTCAATTCAGCCATCAACCCACATCTGAAATGGAACAATATGCGCGATCATGGATACATGATTTTATCCCTGACAGATGAAAAAGCTACTGTAAGCTTCAAATTCATGGAAACCATCAAGGAGCCTAATCTGGAGATCAAAGAAGTGAAGTCAATCTGGGTGAGTAGCGGAGAGGTTAAGTTGAGGGAGGATTAGGTCACAACTCCCGCCACATCAGGTAGTGCATGATTCCGCACTCTTCAAACTGATCACCTTTGGTTTGGAAACCAAACTTTGTATAAAGAGGTACGGCAGGTAATTGTGCATGTAGATACAAATAGGTCCCTGATTTTGCCTTTGCAGAAATATCTTCCATTACAGTTTTTACGATGGCCGTTCCTAGACCCTTTCCACGCCATATTTTTTTTGCTGCGAATCGTTCCAGCTTAATTCCTTTATCTGTGTATCTCCAGCGAGCAGCCCCAACGGGATTTTCATTTTCATCGAGTGCCACAAAGTGATGCGATTCATCTTCATACTCATCAAACTCTTCATCAGCGGCTACGTGTTGTTCCACGACAAACACTTCTTCACGGATCGCGAACAATTTTTCTTTCAGCTCCTCACTTTTTGCCGGAATCACTCTGAACGTCATACTTATTGTAGGCTTTTATGATTGCTTTTACCAGTTTATGTCTCACCACATCCCTGTCGTCTAAGGTGACAAACCCGATCCCGTTCACATCTTTTAGCACCTTCATCGTTTCAATCAAACCTGAAATTTGCTTCTTCGGAAGATCTATCTGTGACTGATCGCCAGTTATTATCACTTTCGATTGAGGCCCCATTCGAGTCAAAAACATCTTGATCTGCATGGGTGTGGTATTCTGTGCTTCATCCAGCAAGACATATGCATCGTTGAGTGTACGCCCACGCATGTAGGCCAGCGGGGCGATTTCAACTACCCCATTCTCCTGGTAGTAACGAAGCTTTTCAGCAGGGATCATATCTCGCAATGCATCATAAATGGGCCGTAGATACGGGTCTATCTTTTCTTTCAGATCTCCGGGAAGAAACCCGAGATTTTCACCCGCCTCCACTGCCGGACGGGTTATGATGATTTTTTTTACCTCTTTGTTTTTTAACGCCCTAACAGCCAGTGCCACAGAAATATACGTTTTACCTGTACCTGCCGGCCCGATGGCAAAAACCAGGTCATTTTGCTCCACTTCAGCCACCAGCTTTTTCTGATTGACTGTCTTTGGTGCGATTCTAAACCCACTTGTCCCGTGCACCAAAACTGCAGAGTTTTTATCCGCCTCTATCGTATTTTCCTCATTGTCCACAAAATCTTTAACGTTTTCTGTGGTCACTTTGCCATATTCGTGATAATGAGCAAGCAGTGAATTCAGTATTTCGTTGATCTTTAAAATCTGTGGAGCAGACCCCTTGATGCGGATTTCATTCCCACGGCTCACAATCTTGCTATCAGGAAAAGCCGTTGCAATGGTTTTAATGTTTTGGTTTTCAACCCCCAGAAAGTCTACCAGGGAAACGTTTTCAAGTGTAATTATTTTTTCCAGCAATCGATATTCTGTTAATTATACAAAGGTAAATGACTATTGGAACACCATACTTTCATCACCTATCAAATAGCGTGTTTTTTGTAACAAACACACCCGTTTTTAAACCTCACTGTGTGAGTAAAATATATAGCTTTGTGACAACAAATGTAAGCTGAATTCCCTCAAATGGCGTTAATCACCTTCATGTCTGATTTCGGGACGGTAGACCACTACGTGGCTGCAGTGAAGGCCGCTATTGTGTCTGAATCGCCCAACCAACCTGTCACTGACATTACCCATGATATCCGTCCGTTTGACATCTCACATGCTGCCAATGTTCTCCGTAATGTATACAAGGATTTTCCGGAGAAAACGGTTCATATTGTGGCTGTAGACGCAATGAGGGGAAAATCAAAAGCATTGGCCGTGGAAATAGACGGGCATCTGTTTGTAGGGTTTGATTCCGGGATTTTCAGTCTTATTTCAGAAAAGAAACCTGACGCCATCGCTTTCCTGGAAAACGGGCAATCTACCTTCCCCGCGAAGGACGTTCTGGCTAAAGTTGCACTGAGGCTGGCAAACGGAAAGTCATTGAAAGATGTGGGAGAAATTGCGGATAGCATGACCGAGCTATATGCCCGACAGCTTAAGGTGACGAAACGAGAAATTGCTGGCCATATCGTTACGGTTGATCACTATGGCAACCTGATCACCAATATCAACAAATCAGCATTTGATAAAATACTGGAGATAAACGGGGCTGGAGTGAGATATGCTATTCGATTTGGGAGGGAACAATTTCAAGGCTTGCATAGCTATTTCAGCGATGTGGAGTCCGGCGATTGCTATGTGATGTTTAACTCATCAGGTCAACTTCAAATTGGAATAAATAAAGGCAATGCCTCTGAACTGTTGGGGTTGTCTGTTGATTCACCTGTACTCATTGAATTTGCAAACGCTTAATTATGCTGATACGAATTGTACGAATGGATTTCGATCCGGAGAAAGTGAATGACTTTTTGGATTTGTTTGAGACAGTCAAAGAGAAGATTTCTACGTTTCCCGGGTGTAATCACCTGGAACTTTGTAAGGATGCCAAACTAGATCATGTCTATTACACATTCAGCAAATGGGAAAGTGAGGATGACCTGGAAAAATACAGGCACTCTGAACTGTTTGAAGATACCTGGGCTAAAACAAAGGTTTTGTTCGGTGGAAAGCCGTTAGCTTATTCGCTTGACCCTCAATAAAAATCCCCTGCTCGACCAAAAGCAGGGGAACCAAAACCTAAATGAACAGAGCCAGTTAGTTGACTCGCGACCAGTTTAGATGTTCTTTAGTCTCTTTTTATTGAGCTGAGTCCGTTACTATCTGAAGAAACTCGTGCATTTCCACGGTATCGTACCTTGCTGGCGCCAGAAGCATCCGCCTCCAGTTCATTTTTCACATACACTTTAGCCGAAGATGCCCCTGAAGCGGTTATGTCCGCATCATCCACGATGAAATTAAACGCATCCAGTTCAGACGCTCCTACCAGGTCAGCTTTCAGATCTTCTCCATCCCCAATTAGGGTAAGCTCAGAAGCTCCGGTCAGATCCACTTGAAAGTAGTCAACATTCACATCAGCCCAAACGTCCGATGCTCCTTCAATATCAAATGTCATCTCTGAAGCAGAAAAGCCTCTTACTTCACCTACACACGCACCAGTGGCCCGAAGGTATTCGAGCTCAGGCATTCGGATGAATATTTTGATCTTATCCTTTCGTTTCCTGTTTTTCCACCAATCGGTATTTCTACCAAACCTGATTTCCAGTTCGTCACCACTTTGGCTAAGGTAGACCTCATCAAGATCGTCATCGTCACCTTCTAGTCTTACTGCATAGTCGTCCCCCTGGGTAATTTCAAAATCAAATAGTGAGATCAGTTCTACTTCGTCGAAATCAGTAAACTGATATTCTTGTGAATCAGAACCATACGCCCCTCGGTTATAAGATTTTCTACTTGTCTCAGAGCAGGTGAGACATTCCAATCCACTTTCATTAAACACCCACTCATTATCTCCCAGATCGCCGGCATCATAGCCATGAATCCAAAGGGTGTTTCTTAGGATATCCCGTAGATCATAGTCCATTTTAAACACCTTGCCATACGGAATGTAGAAGGTTGCGGAAACATCCTGAAATCTAAATGGTGCATCACCAAACGTGATTTCCGAATCAAAGTAAATCACGTTCCCTTCCTGAGTGACATTGTAATCAACAGCCTCGCCATTTTCTCGGGCATTCTCTCGTGAATATCCCCGGGCATCAAATTCCGTCTCCAGTAGATAAGCTGTTGTATCTTCATGCCCTCTGATTTTCAGATCTACGGTGTTGTATGTATCCCAATCAAGATCATTGAGTTTAAGCTCTGCCACACCATCATTAACAGCGAAAGTTTGTTCTTCTTTGAAAGTACTCTCCACGCTATAGTTTCTGATGATCGTTGGAACAGATATAGCCAAGCCAACCAAACCAAGCAGCCACAAGCCAAACATGCCCCAAGCCACAAACGCATTGGTCACTTTCTTCTTCAAGATGACCACCAGACCAACCAGCAACAGGGCAAGTGAAGGTACCATCGAAGTGATGTAGCATGAAACGATTGCTATCGTACTCACCGAACTAAAGAGCTCACGCGCCGGGAAATCTCCAAAGTGCACCCAGGATTCCATGGCTCCTCCAACACCTAAAAGCACTGCCAATGAAATAGTAAAGCAGACCATCAATACAAAGCCAAGAAATACCAGAAATACTCCAACCGCAATGCGAAGTGCCTCCACACTAAACTTCAGCAACGGTCCTAAAATTTCACCAAGCGCCTTGAAAATCATCGCAATCAATCGGAAAGGGAAAAGTAAAATTTTTACAAACACGTTCTCCTCCCCTTCTTTCACATTCAGACTTTTCTTCACATTCTCCTCAATGTTGGAAATGGTGACAGGTTCACCCTGCATCTGCATTTTTTCTGTGATGGATTTCGCCTCCGGGGTTATGATCCACATGATCAGATATACCAAGAGGCCTGCACCTCCAAGGAAAATCGAGACAACAAATATTACCCGAATCACAACTGGATCAGTACCAAAATATGATGCGATACCCCCAGCAACTCCACCGAGCACACGATCATCTGTACTTCTGAACAGCTTTTTAATCGCTTTATCATCTTCCAGTTTATCACTACCAGGCACGGCTATCCATAGGATGATGTAAGCCAGGAATGTAAATCCGCTAAGTCCCCAGAAAAAGATATTGAAAAGGAAGGCAAGCATAAGCAGACGAACCCAAATGGGATCAATGCCGAAATAATTGGCGATACCTGCAGCTACTCCACCAATCACCTTACGCTTATTGTCCCGATAAAGTCGCTTGGCCCTTTCATAAGCACTTTTAGGCTCCTCTTCCTGCTTTTCTTCTTTACCTTGCTCCTGCTTCTCTTCTGCCTTTTCAGCTTTTTCATCTGGATCTGGAGCAATTGATTCCTCAAAATCTTTCGTGGTTCCCATAGTGGCAATCAGGTCATTCACATCTTCTTTTGTGATGATTTGCTTGCCTTCGTCCAGTTTGGAAAGAAAAATTTCAGCGATTCTTCCCTCTATATCGTCAATGATTTCTTTGCTGTCTTCAAAAGAAGAAAAGTACTTATTGACTGAGTCGAGGTAGTTTTTCAGTTTATCATATCCATCTTCTTCGATGTGGAATATGATACCGCCAATGTTGATACTTATATTCTTTTTCATGATTTCTTCTTCGTGTTTTTGTTCGCGATGATTTTTTTGGTGGAGTTGACCAGTTCGTTCCAGGTTACATCCAGACCTTCAAGGAATTGCTCACCCTCTTTCGTCAGTGTGTAGTATTTCCGAGGAGGGCCAGATTTAGACTCTACCCATTTATAGTCTGCCAGTCCAGCTTTTCGCAAGCGGGTTAGCAGTGGATAGAGCGTCCCCTCTACCACCATGATCTTGGCGGAAGTCAATTCTTCCAGCAGATCGGAAGCATAAACCTCTCCCCTAGAGATGATGTGCAAAATGCAAAACTCCAGGATCCCTTTTCTCATCTGAACTTGTGTGTTTTCAATATTCATTTTTTACGCTTATTTCAAGTCAAACTTTTCATTATGCATGGATAGGTTTCAGTGCTATATACGTAAAGGTACTTTGTATGGCCAAGTACTAGACGAAAAATTCTACCAAAGGTTATATATTCTTTATATATCAATATTTATTATTCGATTTGTTATGTAAATGCAATTCATGCCTCTTTGTCGTTTATAAGCTAATATTCAACGAATGACGTTCACATCAATCGCTTAGCTATGGCTAAATTGCTGTTGATTCGAATCTTATGAGGTATCTGCTAGTCAGCATTTTGTGTTTAATAAGAAGTGTCGGTTTGGCCCAGACTGATGGCAGTACCCGAGATAATACCCCAAAGTACAGCAACGAATTTATGAATATTGGTGTGAGTGCCCGCTCTTTCGCCATGGGGTTTACCGGAATTTCTTTCATTGATGATGTTACCGCAGGTTATTGGAATCCTGCGGGGCTAAACAAAATGGAAAACTCTCATGAGCTGGCACTAATGCATTCATCTTACTTCGGGGGATTGGCAAATTACGACTATGCTGGCTTTGCTACGTCCGTTGACGATGAAAGCAAAATTGCTATTTCAATTATCCGCTTTGCCGTTGATGATATTCCAGATACCCGATTTCTGGTTGATGTAAATGGTTCGATCAATTATGACAATATTGAATTTTTTTCGTCAGCAGATTATGGATTCCTTGTCTCATATGCTCGGAAGTTGCCCTTTTTCGGAGGAATTGACGCAGGTGGTAATTTGAAAGTGATTCACAGAACTGTCGGCAACTTTTCCAAAGCATGGGGTTTTGGTTTTGATATAGGAGCGCAAAAACAAATTAAGCAGTGGAAACTGGGTTTTGTGGCCAGAGACATGTTAGGCACATTCAATGCCTGGTCTCACAATGCTGCTGAAGTCGAAGAAATTTATGCGCTTACAGGAAATGACGTGCCGGTAAATTCCGTTGAGATCACTTTGCCACGATTGATCATCGGCGGTTCAAGGGATTTTGTAATCACTGAAAAATTTGGTGTTATGGCATCTGTAGATTTAGATATGACCTTCGATGGAAAAAGGAATACACTTATCAAAACCAATCTTCTTTCTATTGATCCCAAGGCAGGTGTGGAATTTGATTATAAGAAATTGGCCTTTCTTCGATTTGGTATCAATCAATTTCAGCAGATCAAAGATTTTGATGGATCTACTTCATGGACCTTTCAGCCTAATTTAGGTGTAGGAGTAAATATCAAAGAGCTGACCATCGATTATGCATTGACAGATATTGGTGATTTGGCCCCTGGCCTTTTTTCACATGTTTTTTCAGTAAAAGTGGATTTCAATGTGGAGAAATAAACTCATAGCGATATTTATTCTCTGTGGATTCACCTCCCTCGGTCAGGTAGGAAATGAATGGATTGATTTCACTCAATCCTACTACAAACTAAAAATCGCTGAGGATGGATTTTACCGAGTCACTCAGGAGGAGCTTCAGGCCATCGGTTTTCCAATTGCAACTGTCCCATCTAATAGAATACAACTTTTTAGAAGAGGCGAAGAAGTAGCACTGAATGTAAATACAAATGGAGATGGAACCATAAACTATCTGGAATTCTATGGACAGAAGAATGATGGAACAAGCGATAGTCCACTTTATGAGGACGGTGATCAACCTCATATGCTTTATAACCTCTTCTCGGATACCGCGAGCTATTTTCTTACTTATAAGTTAGGCAGTGAAAATGGCAAACGGATGGCCTTTTCGTCAGACAAAAATACCACTGGGCTTTCTCCTGAACCTTATCACATCGAAGATACCATTCAGCTTTTTACTACGAATTACGCTCCAGGGGTCAGGTTCGGATCAGGCTCAGCATTCAGTCTTAGCAAGTACGACGATGGAGAAGGATGGACAGGGAATTTTCAATCTAAGAACGCATTCAAAGATTTTGATTTTAATCTGGTTAATTATGAATCGTCAGGAATAAACCCTGTGCTGGAAACAGTCATCATTGGTGGTAATAGTTTGAGTCATAATGTGGAAATCAGTATCGGGCCAAACACCAGCTCCCTGGGTGTTATGGATAATGTTGAATTCGATGGGTGGGGAAAAGAGTTTTACTCAGGTTCGGTAGCAAGTTCAAGCATTGGAGGCGGAGGTGAGTTTGTGGTACGAGCTACTGCGGTAGGCTATCCTGACATCTCAGAGCGAATCTCCATCGCCTACATGCGCCTGAAATACCCTCAAACGATTCAGGTAGGCTCAAACGAAAACAAGGTATTTACACTATCCAGTCCTGCAGGAGCAAAAGCCTGGATGCAAATTGCGACGACTAACGCATCAGGTACACGTGTATTTGATATTTCTGATCCTTATAACTCCATCCGAATTGCGACTACAAACTTTTCTGATCGAGTAGAGGCTGTAATTCCAGATGCTTCCGACGGACAGCAGGTATTAGCTGTCACCACCCCACTTTCAGTGCCAGTCATTGAGGCTGTCAATCTACCAAGCTACGATTTGTCTAATAAGGATTACTTAATTGTAACGCATCCTGATTTAAGAACCAATGGAGATCCGGTAGCCGACTATGAGAATTATCGGGAATCAATAGCCGGCGGTTCATTTAATGTTCAGATTGGTAATATTGATGATTTGTATAACCTGTACAGCTATGGTGATCCTTCGCCATTAGCCATTCGAAATTTCATCATTGACGCAAACAATCAAAACCCAATTGAAAATGTATTCATCATCGGGAAGGGGTTCACGCTGAATTATAACTATTACCGAGGCGCACAAACGGATGTAAACGTACCAACCTATGGGCTACCCGGCAGTGACCTCATGTTCACATTAGGAATCGATTCGAATCCTGATTTGCCAGGAATCCCAATCGGACGTATAAATGCCTTCACTACAGCAGACGTTACAGCCTATCTGAATAAAATAATGGAAATGGAAGCACTCCCTTTCGATGATCTATTCCGTAAGGACTTTCTCCAGCTGAGCGGAGGTATAAACCAACAAGAAATATCAAACTTCATCGGCATTGTACAGGAGTTTACAGATGTTCTTGAAAAAGACTTCATTGGTGGGCGAGCCTTTAATACAGGTAAGGAAACCAGTGAAGCAGTAGAGTATGTAGACGTAACAGATCGTGTAAACCAGGGGGTTGGGTACATCACGTTCTTTGGCCATTCCAGCGGTACTGTTACTGACATAGAAATTGGTCGTGTGAGTGATCCATCATTTGGGTTTTCCAATAAGGGCAAATACCCCATTTTCCTGGTTAATGGATGTAAGGCGGGGGAAATTTTTGGTACTAATTTCACTTTCGGAGAAGACTGGCTAAATACACCAGAATTAGGAGCAGTTGGATTTATTGCACATTCAGATGTTGCAATTGCTACCACACTTGAACGATGGAGCGATCTTTTTTACGAGCTTGGTTTTAGTGATGAAGTCTATATTGGTGAGTCGGTTGGAAACGTGATGTCAGAGGTATCTAAAAGATATCTGAGCCAGTATGGTGTGAGTGATATTAACCTCACGCAAATCCACCAAATGACTTTGCAGGGAGATCCAGCCTATCGAGTTTTTGGTGCCGACTACCCGGATTATCAAATTGATAATAATTCACTAAGCGCTTCAGCAATAGGAGCTCAAGAAATTTTATCAACTCAGGACTCTTTTAAAATTGACATGATAGTCAAAAACTTTGGACGTACAGTTCAGGACTCCCTGGTTGTGCAGGTAAATAGAACCTATGCCGACGGAGGTCAGGAGATTTATATTAAGGAATTCGAAAGACCACTGAGACAAGATACCTTATCATTTTATATTCCACTGGAGCCCATCCGAAACAATGATGGGCTGAACCTTTTCACTGTTCTGCTTGACCCTAAAGACTCTGTGCAAGAATTGAATGAAACCAATAATTCAGCTACTCTGGAGGTATCTATCTTCAGTGGGAATACGGTCAATCTCTACCCTATTGATAATGGAACCCAATCAAACTCGCAAGTTGAGTTCGTTTGGCAATCGAGCAACTTACTGGAAGATGAGCGGTCTTATAATTTGGAACTTGATACGCAACCAGATTTCAACGGACCTAACAATCGGCAATTCACAGTCTCTGGTGAGGTGCTTCTTTCTCAATCATTTGATTTCTCTGCTTTTTCCCTTCCTGATTCATCGACCATCTACTGGAGAACCCGGTTTTCAAACCCAGGTCCTGAGGAAACCAACGAGTGGGTGGTGTCTTCCTTTACGTTGATAAATAACATTGAGGAGGGCTGGGGGCAATATGATCCTGAACAGGTAGAGAAATCTGTGGTTACCGGCATTCAGTACAATCAATTGACAAACCGGTGGGAGTTTATTGAGACTACCACCCCTATAGACATTTTCACCTTTGGAGTGGATAATGCCACTTACACCTATGATGACATGGAGGCAATCATTGGTGGTTTAGACTTTTTTGTAACCTCTAATACCATTGACCCAACGTGCGAAACCAATACCTTCAACGCTATCGCTTTCGATAAAGAAAGTGGAGATCCTTATCGACCGATTGAAACAACTGAGATTGATGTTTTCAACCGTGAAGTGTGTGGACGCCTCCCTCAACGAATTTATCAATTTAGGGAGCAGGATATGTTAGGTGTAGAAAGAAGGCTTCAGGTCTTAGTGGATAACATGCGAGTTGGGGATCCAATCGTGTTGTTCAACATTGGAAATGTCGATTATTCCAATTGGGACATGGAAGTAAAGAACACGTTAAATTCTGTTGGCGTAGATTCTGATGCTTACGGTCTCGTTGACGGTCAGCCTGTAATCTTTTTTGGTAAAAAAGGTGATCCGCCTGGTTCAGCAATAGCAGTTACTAACAATGGCTCTGCCACTCCGGTTCGTGAGCAGAGTATTGACTTACAGGATGATGTAGAAGGAAAATTTGTAAGTGGCAAAATTAGAAGCAGACGAATCGGGCCTGCCAGAAACTGGGAGGAGTTTTCTTATAACGTCACGGAAGAAGTGAATGATAACATTACCATAGATGTATATGGTGTAGATCAGAATGGGAATTTAACCACGCTGGAATCCAGAGCGCGTGCGGAATCAATTGACATTGCCGCTACGGATCCTGTCTTGTATCCTCAGCTTGAGCTTTTATTTACTTTTAACGATGAGACCGATCAAACTCCATCGCAGTTGAATTTCTGGGAGGTTAATTATGAATATCCACCGGAAGGAATTCTCTTGCCAAACGGGAAAGAGCAGACCTCTGTATTGGAAGGAGCTGAAATCACACGAGATTTCTTCTTTTATAATCCGTCAAACATCAACTTCAATGACTCTCTCACCGTGATGGCTACACTGGTCAATCAACAAACAGGAAATATTGATGAATCAAATTTTAATATAGGCCCGCCAAATGTAGGAGATACCACTTCTTTCTCAGTTGCATTTCCTTCATTCAATATGGACGGTATGAATAGTATGGTTGTGGAAGTGATGCCAAATGAAAATGAGGCTTACTCATCTAACAACAGACTGACTTTAACCAACCTGATCGAGGTGCAGGCAGATGAAACCAACCCGATATTAGATGTCACTTTTGATGGGTATCACATTCTGGATGGTGATATCGTCTCACCGAATCCTAATATTGTAGTGAAAATGAGGGATGACAACCCGTTTGTGAATAAGTCTGACACGACCGGAATCAATATTTCCTTAAAACTTCCTGGGGAAAGTAGCCAGTTTCAACGGGTGAATTTTTCTGATCCCAGACTCACCTATACATTGGCTAATGAGACACAGGATTTTCAAATGGAATACCAGCCGGGCCCGCTGGACGATGGGATGCATGCGATTCGCATTCAGGCAGAAGATGAGTCAGGAAATGCCGCTGGTACAGAACCATATGAGATCAATTTTGAGGTTATCAATGAATCAACAGTTACGCATTTTTATCCGTATCCAAACCCGTTTTCAACGAGCTGTCGTTTTGTATTTACACTGACGGGTAGTGAAATTCCGGATCAGATTAGAATTCAAATCATGACCGTTTCAGGCAGAGTGGTCAGAGAAATCACTCAAGATGAAATTGGTCCCATTAGAATTGGAAATAACATTACCAGCTATGCATGGGATGGCAGGGATGAGTTTGGTGATCAATTAGCTAATGGAGTGTACTTCTACAAAGTATTTATTAACTCAAACGGAAATGCCCTGGAGCGCAGATCCACAAGTGCCGACCGGGCTTTTAAGCATGGATTCGGTAAACTGTATATCTTGCGTTAGCGCATGATTAATCGTTTAAGAAATACCAGATCGTTTTACATTTCCTACCTGTGTCTTTTTGGTCTTTCGGTCATTTTTTATTCCTACCAAAGTCACGGAGACTTTGTTATTTGGCTCAATAGTCTTCACAACCCTATTTGGGACTTTTTCTTTAAATACTGGACCTACACAGGAAGTGTCTACTTTTTTATAGCCGTTATATTGTTACTGGTCTTTCTTAAGAGACGGTATGGATTAATTCTATCCATGGTAGGAATTGGGGTTAGCCTTGTCTCGTCACTCTTCAAATTTGTTGTCTTCCCGGACACACCTAGACCATCTTTATTTTTTGAAGGACAGGAGATTTTATCGAAAGTAGAAGGTGTATATATGCTCGATTTAAATTCGTTTCCATCGGGGCATGCAATGGCAGCATTTGCATTAGCTACATTCATCGCACTCATACTCCAAAATAATAGCTACTCTTTGCTTTTGCTTACGTTGGCATGCCTAACAGCCCTTTCACGTGTTTACCTGGCTCAGCATTTCCTAATCGATATCATGGCCGGATCTCTCATAGGGATCATCATTGCTACCGCGTATTATATAGGATTTGAAAAATACCTTAACAATGAAGTTATCTCCAAAATAAATACACCTGATGAGGATCTGGACAAAATGAATCTAGATGAGGAGTAATCTATTTCAATCCAGCTCCTTCAATAATCTCTTCAACTACCTCAGGGTTTAGCAGTGTTGAAGTATCTCCCATATTGGAAATATCTTTACTAGCCACCTTTCTCAAGATTCGACGCATAATTTTACCAGATCTGGTTTTCGGTAAGCCTGGCACGATTTGAACCTCATCGGGGGTTGCAATGGGACCAATGATCTTTCGAACGGTTTCCTTGATTTCTTTCTTAAGGTTTTCCTCAGTTCTTCCTTTCATGTCGCAGATCACATATGCATAGATACCCTGACCTTTTACATCATGAGGAAAACCAACAACCGCTGACTCCACTACTTTAGGGTGTTCATTAATAGCGTTTTCCACTTCAGCAGTGCCCATTCTGTGCCCGGAAACATTGATCACATCATCCACTCTACCAAGGATTCTCAGATACCCATCATGATCTCTTTTCGCTCCATCTCCGGTAAAGTACATCCCTTTATATGTTGAGAAATAGGTTTGCCTGCATCGTTCATGATCACCATAAGTAGTTCGAAGCATGGAGGGCCATGGGAATTTGATGCATAAATTTCCTTCCACATTATTTCCATGCAATTCATTGCCTTCCGCATCTACAATAACAGGTTGAATCCCTGGAAGAGGAAGTGAGGCATGTGCAGGCTTATTGGGTGTAATTCCTGCCAACGCTGAAATCATGATCCCTCCTGTTTCTGTTTGCCACCAGGTATCTACCAGCGGACATTTACCTTTTCCAATGTGGTCATGGTACCAATGCCAGGCCTCCTCGTTAATGGGTTCCCCTACCGAACCAATTACCTTGAGCGATTCCAGAGAGTACGGCTCCAATGGTTCAAGGCCAAAAGCCTGTAATGCTCGAATAGCTGTAGGTGCAGTATAAAATTGATTGACCTTGTATTTGTCTACAATCTCCCAAAACCTTCCTGCATTTGGGTAGGTTGGTACCCCTTCAAACATCAGAGTAGTTGCTCCTGCGAGAAGTGGTCCATAAACAATATATGAATGGCCCGTGATCCAACCTACATCTGCCGTACACCAGTAAACATCACCTTGCGAGTACTGGAAGACATTGAGAAACGAATAATAAGAGTAGACCATGTACCCTCCACAGGTATGAACTACACCCTTTGGCTTACCAGTAGATCCAGAAGTGTATAGGATGAACAACATGTCTTCTGAGTCCATCTCCACAGCCTTAAACTCTTTATACTGACCTTCAATAGCATCGTGCCACCAAATGTCCCTCCCCTCTTTCATGTCTACTTTATCACCCGTTCGGTTTAGCACAATGACCTTCTCAATGGACGAGGTTTTTTCTAAAGCTTCGTCAACTACCGCTTTAACTGGGATTTGCTTAGCACCACGATAATTTCCATCTGAAGTCAAAACCACCTTTGCTTCACAGTCATTGATGCGATCGGCAAGAGATGTTGATGAAAAACCAGCAAAAACGACAGAATGAACAGCTCCCACCCGTGCACAAGCCAGCATTGCAATAGCAGCTTCGGGCACCATCGGCATGTAAATAATAACCCTGTCCCCTTTTTTTACTCCATTTGAAACCAGCGCATTTGAAAACTGGCATGTCATTTCATAAAGCTCCCTGTAGCTGATCACTTTATGTTCATCACCAGGTTCATTGGGTTCCCAAATGATTGCCGGGTCGTCCCCTTTGGTAAACAAGTGACGATCCAGAATATTTTCAGTGATATTTAGTTTGCCGTCAAGAAACCACTTTAGATCCGGGCCTTCAAAATCCCATTCCAGTGTTTTTGTCCACGGTTTCTTCCAATAAAAAGAATCAGCGATTCTTGACCAGAATTCCTCAGGTTGCAGAACGCTTTTTTGGTACTCATGAATATATCCAGAAAGTGTCTGTATCTTATTTCCCATCGTATCTTCAGTTTAAGCCTAAAAGGTAAAAAAGCTATTGTGTTTATTAAAACATAATCCAAGGAAGTAATAGCTGACGAGAAAAATGAAGCAGGTTATTTTCTATTATAACTTTTTAAGCTCGTATTCCAGATTTTCCTCCAGCTTATGCCTGTCGACGATAATAGGTGGTGCTACACGATGCTCGCAATCAGAAATGGAACATCTTTCACATGTAGTGTGCACGGTGCGTCTTCTCAGTTTGGGATCCTTGATAAAATTAAATGCTCCTCTCAGTGATTCATTCATTGAAAGTCCGATGGTCACACTGCTCCCATTTTGGTTATCAAAGCGACTGGGCTGTGCAATTGAAATACAGAAATAAGCATTGTCCGTTTGCCAATACTCAGAAATCTGAGCGTCAATGTAATATGGTTGCTTTTGTGTTTGGAGATTTTTTATACTGCTAATCGAAACCCATCTATGACATAAGTGCTCAGATAGTTGATTTTGATAGGGCTGATGCAATCCGGAAAGATGTAGCTCCTTGGTGATTTGATAATCAATCAGTCCTTCCCTCCCATCCAATCGAATGAAGAAAAGATTGTCAATGCCAAAATACTTTGGCAAAATGTTGGTCATCCGCTGGAGTAACGTCTCTGGTGTTACCTTATACTTGGAAATCAAGGACTGAATTAACTCCGGCTTCCATTTTGTGCTTACAGCAACTTTTTCTATCTCTTTTACAAAATCATCAGCCTCCATTAAAACAGCCGCACCGAAATAAGAAGCTTTGAAGTTGCTCAGGAGCTTCTCAAAGGAGGCTTCCTTATTGAGGTTGGTTTCGTAGGGACGTTCTGAAAGATTCAAATAGTGGAATCCAATCTCTTTGGCTAAAATGAATCGCTTTTGTTCATCGTTTAGATTCTCATTAAGGTAGAGCGTTTTTCTCTCAGAAGAATAATACGAACGGAACATCTTTAATTTATCATTCTTGACAAGGGTTTGGGCATCCAATTCTACAGAAAACTTCTTTTGAAGAATAGCTGTAAGCGATTCAATACTAGGCACTGCCGTCAACTTGGTCTCCTTATGAAATTCCTGAGCTGCAGATTCTAAGTCTTCAAAATAGTTTTCATGCATGTCCTGATAGCTCCGAAGCGCTACACGATAAAAATGTTCCTTTTCTATCTGATAGCTACGCACCATTTTAAGAATGGTGCTTATAAATGCACTAATCCGATCCGGAGCGTTACTGAATACATCAATGATTTTCTCAACATTGAAACCAAATTCTTCAGTCGGGAAGTATTTAAAAAAACCGGAGTTGAGAAGCTCAATGACTGGCAATAATTTTTTATCCGCCTTTGTGCTGATCAGGTCATCGTAATCCATACCAAACGCTGTGGCTAGAGCTCGAATCTTGTCGGGCTTGGGATATTTTTTTCCTTTTTCAATATCATTCAGATAGGAAACAGACAGCCCCGTTTGTTCAGAGAGCGCCTGATAGGATATCCCTTTTTTTAGTCTTAGATGCTTGATTTTGAAGCCCAAAATGAGCTTCACAATGTCATTATCTGAAATCATACCTGTGTTTGAAACGTCAAAGGTAATCAGCGAAGAGTAAAAAATATTATTAGCGGAATTTCCGCTATTAGATATATTTCATATATTTACGAAAAATTCATCTTATGTCATCTACACACATCACACCTGATTACCTGGCTGCATATTCAGATATTTATACTGACCGGGTTCTGAATACACTGGAAGCTCTCAGCCACCTGAATGCTGATCAAAAGGAACTCATGTCCGAGCGGAATGAGCGCAGAAAAAAGCGCATTGAAAATGGAACGCTTATTCAGTTTCCGGACGAGAAATCACAAATTGGTAACACTGGCTTATCTGTGGCGGATGCCAGAGCAGGTCGATTCAATGGCTCTGAAATACCGCATGATCTTCAACGACAATGGATACAGGGAACAGGACCGGCAGCAAAACCAAACGCCACACTTGAAAGTAGTATCAGGAATGTTGCCTATGCCCTGCTCTCGGGAGCAGATGGATGGATGTTTGATGGGGAAGATGCCTTGGGTCAAATCAAATCAATGTCTCTGGACAACCAACGAAACCTAAAGCTGGCAATTCATCAAGACCCTGTCTTCTTAAAAGCTGCCGAACAAGTAGCACAAGAGATGAACAACTGGTCAAAAGATTTTTTGGGTAAAACAATTGTCGATAATGTGCAGAAGCAATTGACTCTTACCACCATTATTTTCAGAGCCAGAGGACTTCATCTGGACGACCGTCACATTACCATGGAAAACGGCGACTCCTTTTCAGCTTCTATCACAGACCTCACATTGTATGTAGTAAATAATTATGAAGAGCTACAGCGGCAAGGCAGATCCATCGTGGTGTACTTGCCAAAGATTCAAACAGCAAAAGAGGCTGCCTTTTGGAACAAAATAATCACAGAGCTTGAAAATCATCTTGGTTTAGAGGTTGGAAGTATCAAGGCATATGTTCTGGTGGAGCAATTAGAAGCAACCTTCCAGCTAATGGAAATTAGGGCTGCATTAAGTCCGCATTTCGTCGGGTTTAATACCGGGCGCTGGGACTACATCAACAGTATGGCTGATGCCATGGCTGGTATTCCTGATTTTATCAACCCTAATATCGAAGCAATCAGCATGACCTACCCCTACATGGCTGCATACGAAGACCGGGTAAGGAAGGCTGTGAACACCCCTGATCAAAATGGAAATTTTGCACTCTGGCAGGGAGGCATGGAACCAAACATTCCTGTAGGCAGTGAAAAAGGAATTGAGTCAGGGATGGAAAAAGCACTTGCTGGTGCCAAAAGAGAACAAAGTGCCGGCGCATCCGGCAAATGGGTAGCTCACTGGAAGATGGTGCATATCATTCGGCCCGTTTGGGAAAAGGTTGGTGAGGATAATCAGCTAGGCAAGTCATTTGGGGAGCTTACATACACAGAAGAAGATCAGAAAAAACTAATCCAATTAGTGGATGCACCTCGTACGATCCGAGGAGCCAGAAATCTACTGAGTGTTGCACTGCAATACGGAAATGCCTTCTTACAGGGCTTTCAGGCAGCAGCACTCAAGCCGGCTGATTTCTTTATAGATGATGACATCCTGTACCTAATGGAGGATATGGCCACCGGAGAAATTCGTGTCAGCGTGCTATGGGAGTGGCTGCATAAGGAGGCCAAGCTTACAGAATCCGACCAATCTCCATGGTTATCAGCTGGTGATTCTTTTACTAAGAAAATATTCAATCAATTGCTAGATGAAGAGTATGAAAAACTCCTTCATGCCAATCATAAAGATGTTCATGAGGAGTCGAAAAAAACAACATTACCCATCTCTAAACTGATCGTTGAGAGGTTTGTCACTGACCCGGTGAAGGCCCCCTGGTTTATCGATTTGCTAAACCTGAACCTCAATAACGAAAACCTAAGTGTAGCTCGCGAACGAGTCGATACTTATTACAATGAATTTAAGGTGTCAGGTCAGCGCATTACTGCCAATCAGGACACGCTAGTAACTATTTAATTCTACAACTATGAAAAATGAAGCATCAACAATGAATGCGGCGGTATTGGAAGCAGAAGCTTTCTTCAACTCGCCCAGGTTTGAGGGGGTGAAAAGGCTGTATACTGCCAGGCAGGTAGCAGAGCAGCAAGGTACGATTTACAATGACTATTCGGTAGCCAAGGCAGCCGCCCATAATTTTTATGAACGATTGCGCGAACTATTCAACCAGAATAAGCCCATTACCACCTTTGGACCTTACTCGCCAAGCCAGGCAGTGATGATGAAACGCAGTGGAATTGAGGGCATCTATCTTGGTGGGTGGGCTACTTCAGCTAAAGGATCAGCCGACGAGGATCCAGGTGCTGATCTTGCAAGCTATCCCCTAAGTCAGGTTCCGAATGAGGCTGCTTCCATAGTACGTGCGTTGCTGGCTGCAGATAAGAATCAAACGTTCAGCAGATATAAATTAAATGAAGCAGAAAGGGAGGAAATCCCCATGATTGACTATTCCCCCTACATCATTGCAGATGCTGATACCGGGCATGGAGGTGATGCTCAGGTGAGAAATCTTATTCGAAGATTTGTGGAAGCCGGCGTTCCAGGCTATCACATCGAGGATCAAAAGCCCGGAACGAAAAAGTGCGGTCACCAGGGTGGTAAAGTGCTGGTTCCATGCGATGAGCAGATCAAGCGATTGAATGCTGCCCGATTTCAACTGGATGTAATGCGTGTTGAGGGGATCATCGTGGCACGGACTGACGCAGAAGCCGCTACTTTATTGGAGTCTATTAGCGATGAGCGCGACCAGCCTTTTGTTCTTGGGGCAACCAATCCAGACATTCCGTCCTACAAATCAGTGATCCTGGCATTACATGCAGCCTTAAGACAAAAGGGAGTGCCTGTGCATGGTCATGAACTGTATGCTGCCAGTCTTGTGAAAGAGGAGACAATACATTGGCTTGATCAGGTTGGAGTATTGGATTTCATTGACGAAAAATTGACCCAACTGCGTACGGATCATGCCTTTTTACTTGAGTCCCAGTTTGATGAAATACTGGCCAAAACTGTGGAAACATGGGAAAAAGAAGCAGCTGTGATGACTATGTCCGAGGCGGCACAGGAGGCAATCGAGCTTGGTTTAAAAGAAGGGTTAGAAGGTTCCATTCAGGAAGATTGGAAGGAATCCTTGAAAGGGATGTCATTTCAGGAGATCAAAGCCTTTTGTTCATCTCTCGGCATTTCATTCAACTGGGATTGTGAGGTAATGCGATCTCCTGAGGGCTACTATCAGGTACGAGGGGGCATCCCTTTTGCTATTGCAAAATCATTAGCAGTAGCACCTTTTGCTGATATTTTATGGATGGAAACCAAAACTGCTGACTTGGAGGATGCCAGACAATTCGCAGAAGCTATCCATGAGGTGTATCCTAATATGATGCTGGCATACAATCTTTCTCCTTCTTTCAATTGGGATTCCACCGGAATGACCGAGGAAGAAATGAAGGTCTTCCCTGAGGAACTGGGCAAAATGGGATTTGTATTCAATTTCATTACCTACGGAGGGCATCAAATAGATGGGCTGGCTGCCGATGAATTTTCAAACTCACTATTGTCTGAAGGCATGGTGGCTCTTGCCAAAGTGCAGCGAAAATTCAGGTTGCTCGACTCTCCATATAAAACCCCACAATCTCATGTGGGCGGTCCACGCATGGATGGAGCGCTAGCAGCCTCCTCTGGCAGAACAGCCACTACAAAGGCCATGGGCAAAGGATCAACGCAATTCCAGCATCTTGTAAATACTGAATTACCGGTTAAGGTTGTGAATGAATGGGTGCAAAGCTGGGCTAAAATCAATGAAGTACAGGGGGAATTTAAGGTAAAACTAAGACCTCAAAATCCAGGATCCAATGTACTGGAATTGCTTGTTTTGAAAGATGAAAAGGTGATCAGCAATGTCATTTTTAGCTCTTTGATGGATCGAAACAAACAAACCATTTTGTCTATTCGGGATCAAAATACGCTGGAGCCAAAGTATAGAAAGAAGCGCCTAATGACGCTGCTGCACATCTTCCTTTTGAACCGATTTAAATCCAATGTAGTGCACTACCTCACACCGACGGAGGATAACGTGAAACAATGTGAGGGAATGGCTCGCAGAGGAATCTATAAAAATGTCCATGAAGAGATCGGTCAACTAATCGTGGCGGAAGTGGATACCAAATCTGTCACTCAATATGTTGATGAGCCGGAACAGATCGATAAACTACTTGAAATCAAGCTTGAAAAGGTTGTCGATATTCCATAAAGCAAAAGCACCCGGAATATCCGGGTGCTTTTTTATTCTTTTCTTAAAAAAGTGCTGTCAGCTTCATAGCAGCACCTTTATCTCCTTCAATCTTCAGCTTTCCGGTCATAAATGCCATCATTACATTTAGCTCACCACTTAAAATCTTGTTGAAATTGTCAGCGGACATTTTGATGGCAAAGGGTGCCTCTCTTTCCTCATTGACCACCACTGTTGGTGAAACCGTATCATCCAGGTGGACCACCCCCTCGTCAAATTTAAAATTTGCCTTACCCTGAAACTGGCCACTGTGCTTATCAGCTAGCTTTTTAATTTTCCCGGTTATTTCTTCTAAAGTCATCTCTTATATTGGTTTAGGTTGAAAAGTCACTTCAAATAGTTTTGGCCACCACTTTCCGGTTACGAAAATACGGCCCGTTTCCGCATCATATGCAATACCGTTAAGGACATCCGCGCTTTGTGCTTCCTCTTCAGTGAGGAGTCCCGTAAAATCAATTTTTTGTAGCACTTCTCCTGTTGCCGGATCAATCACCACAATGTAATCTTGCTGATATACGTTGGCATAGATAAGTCCGTCGATTACCTCAAGTTCATTCAGCGCTTCAATTTTTCCTGTATTGTCAAAAACCTCTAATTCTCGCTGGATGGTAAAACTAGTTGGCTCCATAAAATAAAGCTTCTCAGTCTCATCAGTCATCACCAGTTCATCACCTAGAGTGGCCAAACCCCAACCCTCCATTTGGTAGGTAAAGGTTCGGACTTGATTCAATTCGCTATCGTAAACAAAACCTTTTCCAGAAGTCCAGGTGAGTTGATAAAATTCATCATTCAACACTGCCAGCCCCTCGCCAAAAAGGTCTGATGCAAGATTTACAGCTTTTTTGGTTGCTCCGGTTGTGATGTCCTTCTGTTTTAATGTTGATTTTCCGCGCTGACCTGTACTCTCATATAAAAAACCATCCTTTATGAGTAAACCTTGTGTGTAATCATCGGTATCATGCGGGTAGGTATTCTCAACCCTGTAGGTTAATTCTTCAGGAGCACTTTCCGGAAGTACAATTATTTTTCGGTAATGCGTTTCAGAACTCCCGCCACTGTAGGCTTTTATCAACAACCTCCACGTTCCAACCTTCCGGTCAGGTATTGTGATATTAAAAGAAGACGTTTTAAAAGTAGACAATAAGTCCCCTACAGTTACTACCACAGAATCAAGTGGAAATTCCTCATTTGTAGACAAGGATATACCGATTTCCGTTCCCCTTGTGAAGCTTTGATTTTGAGTTGGCTGTTCTACTGAAGTGTTTTTTCTTACTCTCGGAGAGGTCGTTTTTTCAGTTTCCCGCTTGCCTTCTTTGCATGCAACAAATACCAGCAAGACCAGAAACACATAGCTTAGTCTGATCATGCCATAAAATTAGCAAGATACTCCTATATGATCATGGAGTAGTGTCTGTACTTCTCTTCTCTGAGCGCATCAACATTGGAACGGTAAGCCCCTGATACAGCACAGAACAGACTACCACAATATATGTCATGGTCACAATGACATCCTTTCCATTAAAATCAGTGAGGGATAATGATAACGCAATGGGTAGACCGCCTCGCAGCGCGCCCCACGTGAGAACGGATATGGTATTTGGTGCAAAATGATTTTTGACCGACATCATTTTAATAGGAATGAACACACTAGTCCATCTTCCAAAGAGCACGATACAAATCGCAAAGAATCCGGCCGCTATAAAGTCCATACGGAGATCCAGTACGAGCATTTCCAATCCGATTAGTACAAAAAGCATCGCACTAAAGGTCTCTTCGAGTAATTTCCAAAATTTAAATACGTAATCACCCGCCGCACTGGCCACATGTGTGCTTTTTCCTTCATTACCCACAACCAATCCCATAACCACAGCGGCCTGTTTAGCAGAAACGTGAATAAAGTCAGCCAGCTGAGATCCAACCAGCACCAATGCAAGCGTAATGAGTACCTCCACCTCTACAGCATCATTGTCTACATATTTCAGCAGTCGATACCCAATATATCCCAGTAGCAATCCAATGAAAATACCACCACCGATATCTGCTATAACTATGTAAGTGGTTTCAATAAAGGTCAGTGTATGATCCTCCCCTGCATGTGCAATATCCAACAAGGTCAAAGCCAGTACTACTGCAATACCATCATTAAACAGTGATTCCCCTTCAATTTTTATTTCCAGCTCCTTAGATAGGTTGAAGCGCTTAATTGTGCGTGTTACTGCAATTGGATCCGTAGGGGAAATAAGTGCTCCAAAAACCAAACAATACAGGTAATCAAGATGAATACTCATGGCATCAAGCATGAAATAAACCCCTGTACCAATTACGAAGGTAGAGATCAAAACGCCGACGATTGCTAAAACAAGAACCGAGCTTCTTTGACTACTTAGCTTTCTGAAGTCTATATTCAGCGCTCCCGAAAAAAGCATGAAACTGAGCACTATCTGATACAAAACCTCTTCAAACTCATATTCTTTTACATGCTCTGCCAGGTGTAGCTCCGGAAAGAATGTGCCCACACAATATACGATCGCAGACAGCACTAGAGCCATTATCATCAATCCAATAGAAGATGGCAGTTTCAGATAAAAGGTGTTTATAAAAATAAACGCTCCCGATAGGAAGATAAACAAGGCGATGATGTCGAGAATACTCACTTCCGTGTAATTTAAAGGTGATTTAACGCAATATTAATTTTAAAAACTAACAGTACGAACTATAATACGAGCGTATGAGTACAGAAATACGAATTGCATGGCGCATGAATACATCATGCTAAGTAACAATTACTTTAATAAATTGGTACTTCTTTTAGTACCTACTCCTTATCTGGAGTACTTTTTCTGGTGGGTTATACCTTATAAAAGGCTTATAAACAGGAACGAAGATAACTTTTTTTATATTTTTTAGCAAAAATCAAACATTAGTGAAGGAAGTCATCAATAAGAAGCTAAAAAGACTCAATGCAAACACGGAGGCTATTTATAGCTTGCTGGAAGGTATTCCCGAAGAAAAATTACAAGATATAAGCTATGGTTGGAGTATTGTACAGGTGCTGTCCCACTTAAATGATGCGGAGAGTGCTTCTTTGCTATACATGCAGAAGAAAAGTAAAGCAGGAGATAAAATGCAAAAATCCGGTCCGAGCAATGCCTTTAGGATGTGGGTAACTAATCAAGCTTTGAAAAGCTCACTTAAATGGAAGGCTCCTTCCTATATATCCAACCCTCCATCCTATCCTATAGAGGAAATAAAATCAAAGTGGTCTGAAACCAGAAACGAAATTCAACGGTTTGTAGATGAGTATCCGGATAGGTGGCTAAACAAATTGGTCTACAAACATCCGATGGGAGGACGGCAAAATCTGGAAAAAGCTGTGGACTCATTCATATACCATCAAATCCATCATATTCATCAAATCAATCGTATCAAAAAACAATTAGGACTTTAAAATGCTGAACATTCAAGGGCTAAAACATTCCTATGATGGTAAAGCAGTGATCAGCTATCCTGACTGGGAAGTGAAAGAAGGAAATCACGCAATTATCTTAGGAAACTCAGGCTGTGGTAAAACCACCCTACTCCACCTAATAGGCGGATTGATGCCTCCAACCGAGGGTATTTTAGAGGTGTCCAGAGAAAATCTAGCTCAAAAGTCCAATGCCAAACTGGATCGATTTAGAGGTGAAAACATAGGAATTGTTTTTCAGAAGCCTCATTTGGTTAGATCATTGACTGTGAAGGAGAACCTCACATTATCTCAATATTTGGCTCATAAGAAAACTGATGGGAAGAGAGCACAAGAAGTACTTGATCATCTGGGTGTAGGCGTACTGGCCAACCGAAAAGTTCATCAGATTAGTCAAGGACAGGCTCAGCGGGTTGCGATTGGGAGAGCTGTCATCAATAAACCAAAACTGTTGCTGGCCGATGAGCCCACTGCCAGTCTGGACGATGAAAATTGCCAGAAAGTAATTGATCTGCTTAAATCGCAGGCGAAGCAAACGGGCGCAACCTTGATTGTTGCAACACATGATCATCGGGTAAAAAGTGAATTTCAAAACCAGCTTGCTCTATGAATCTGTTTTCACTAAGCATTAAAAACGTCTTCGCTAAGCCACTAAGCTCACTATTGAGTGTGTTGCTTTTTGGGTTTGGTGTGGCAATCATCGTCTCTATTCTGCTCACCAGCACCTTTCTTAAAAATGAAATTAACAAAAATGCCCAGGGTATTGATCTGGTAGTAGGAGCCAAGGGAAGTCCTTTGCAAATTATACTTGCCAGTATTTTTCACATTGATTTTCCCACAGGTAATATTTCTCTAAGTGATGCAAACAACCTCACTCGAAACAGACTGGTAGCATCTGCAATTCCTCTTTCACTTGGTGATAGCTATCAGGGCTATCGAATTGTTGGTGCCACTGAGGCTTACCCACAGCTTTATGAAGCCAGCCTTGCAACAGGTGATTGGTTTGGTCCTAAAATGACAGCAACTGTTGGGGCTGCAATTGCCAAAAATCTTGGGATCAAGGTAGGAGACAAGCTTGAAAGCGCACATGGCCTGTCTGAGGGAGCAGGCGGTCATGAAGAGCATCCTTTTAGGGTAGTAGGGATTATGGAGCCATCGGGATCGGTACTCGATCAATTGATTCTAGTATCAGTTCAAAGTGTTTGGGAGGTACATGGCAGCCATGAAGAACATGATCATGAGGAAGGGGGAGATCATCATGAATTAGTATCCCTCGATCAGCTGGGATTGGAAATCACTAAAGAGCAGCTGGAAAATGAAGACATTACATCTCTGCTGATTAAGTACCGCTCGCCTATGGCCGCCGTACAATTACCTCGTATTGTAAACGGAACCAGCAACCTGCAGGCTGCTTCTCCCCCATACGAGACAGCTCGATTATTCAACATTATAGGTGTTGGAGTGGATGTTGTGAACATGCTTGGGCTGGTGATTATCGTCCTCAGCGCAACCAGTGTTTTTATTGCTTTGATCAATTCACTGAAGGAGCGTAAATATGAATTAGCTATCATGCGATCTATGGGTGCCAGTCAGCTAAAAATATTTTTACTAATTCTAACCGAAGGAATTGTTTTAACCATCATTGGGAGTGCATTTGGATTTGCCCTTGCACATTTGGGTTTTGCTATTTTGGTAGATTCGATGGAACAAATTCAGAGCAGCGGTATGTTTTTTGTATTAGATGAGTACAAAGTGATGCTAGGCAGTCTGACCGTTGGTATTTTTGCCTCACTCATTCCGGCATTTCTTGCGTATAAGTCAGATATTTCGGAAACGCTTTCAAAAGCATAATTATGAAGCAACTAATTTTTTCTATAGCCATTTTACTTTCATTCGGGGTAGCAGCTCAGTTTGCTGATTCCAGCAAAAACTGGGAAACCCTGGCCGATGTAAAGTATGAAAAATCTCAGGATGAATACGGTGAAATCTACGTACCGAAGTTTGGTGATGATGTACAAAAAATGAATGGAAAGACGGTATCACTGAAAGGCTTCATCATTCCTTTTGAAGGCATGTTTGAACCCAAACATATTATTATCTCTTCACTTCCGATTGCTGCATGTTTTTTCTGCGGAGGTAGTGGCCCGGAGACTGTAGCAGAGGCTTATTTGAAAGAAGAAATAAAATATACCGCCAAGCCAGTTACAGTAACGGGGCGATTAGAGCTGAATGACACAGATTATGATCAGCTCATGTACATTCTAAAAGACGCAGAAGTTAAAGTTGACTAATTACATGTAACCTCAACAAGGAGGAATTCTATTTTATATGAAAACAATGAAAAATTTAATCATTCTAATAACTCTATTGTTATTCGCAGCTTGTGGAACCGGTAAAAAAGAAAATCAGGCTAACGGAGAAATTTCGGTTGATAGCCTTAAAAGTGAAGTGCTAAGCATCCATGATGAAGTGATGCCAAAAATGGGTGAACTCAGACGTGCACGAAAGGATTTGCTATTCCTCGCAGATTCGCTAATGGTAACCGATGCGGAACGGGCTGCTATGCTCACAACTGTAGCTAATGAAATAGACGCTGCGAACGAAAGCATGATGCAATGGATGCGGGATTATGAGCCTGATTTTGAGGGTACAGATGAGGAAATCAGGCAATACCTGGAAGATCAAAAAGTAACCATCAAGAAAGTGAAGGATGATATGCTTGGGTCCCTGAAAAAAGGGAAGGAAGTTTTGGAGAATTAATAGTCCTCCTCACATTCATTCAGCCATTTATCCACATCCTTCACCCCTACCAGACCAGCTTCATTGCCCCATGCGTTACCGATGAACGTTAGCACCTCAGCGATCTCCAGGTTAGTAATTGGATTGCCCGGCATCATTTGATTATAGGTGATACCATTCACAACAATCTCTTTGCTTTGGCCATGCTTGACGATGCAGGCAGCACGTGGTAAGTTCTCCAGCAGATAATCCGAACCAGCCAAAGGTGGATATAAAGAAGCCAGCCCTTTACCATCCTGTTGATGACAGTTTGCACAGTAGGTTGTGTATACTTTGGCGCCCTGCACCTGATACTGCTTTAGTCGTATCTCCTCCCGAGATGTCATTCCTGATTTTTCCTCTTCTTTCTTTTCCTTTCCACCACCGCATGCAAAAAGTATTATTGCTAAAAGACCAACCAGATATTTACTTTTCATTCGAATATTCTTTTAAGAGTTTATTAATGTCATTCATTAATACATCCACCTGCTCTGGAACAGTTCCATCATAAACACCGCGCACACGTCTTTCCTTATCTACAAGCAAAAATGCTCCTGAGTGGATATACCCACCCGGTGCGTCTGCATCCTCATCTGCAATTGACATATAGCTGCCCTCTGCCAGATCATAGATGTCATCCTGGTCACCAGTTACAAACTTCCACTTATCTGCACTTACTCCTAATCGCTCCGCATAGTCTTTTAGCAACGCAACCGTATCATATTCAGGATCGATCGTGTGTGACAATATTCCTACCCCCGGATTATCTTCAAACTTGTCATACACACGAAGCATCTGAGCCTTCATTTTGGGACATATGGTCGGGCAGGAAGTGAAGAAAAAATCCGCCACATACACTTTGTCCCCAAATGTCTCATTCGTCACTATGCTACTATCCTGATCTACCAGCCTAAAATCCTGAACGGTATGATAGATCGTATCATTTTCTTCATAAATGGTATTACCCATATATGGCAGTTTATCAGAACTTGCCTGTTGCTGGCAAGCCATTAGAACAATAAAAGGAACAAGCAATTTTTTCATCAGTTTTTACGAAATCGTTTATAGAGTTTGATTGCTATCATTAACACAACTGCGAAGCTAATAAGTCCCATCGTACCATAAATCCAACTGATCTCGTTTTTCAATACGATCAGGAACACAACTACAAATAAAATAAGGGTAGCTGCTTCGTTAAAAACACGCAACTGCGTTGACGTATATTTTGCATTTTGCTTTTGTAGTTGCCTGAATATTCCATGACAACCCAGATGATAAAGGATTAGTAGTGCCACAAATCCAAGCTTTACATGCATGAATGGCATCTTTAACCAGCTGGGCTGAACGACCAAAAGAGATGTACCCAAAATTACTGTGATTACGGCTGATGGCCAGGTAATAATGTACCACAGCTTCTTGCTCATTAAGGCCAGCTGATCAGAAAGAATGGTGCGATCCGGCTCTTCCTTTTCCAGTGCTTCTGTATGATAAATGAATAATCGAACAATATAGAACAGACCTGCAAACCAGGTGATAACAAATATGATATGAAGAGCTTTGAGATATAAATAGTCCATCAAGGGGAGCTTTTTATTTATAATTGTTGTTAATCGTGGTTGTTTGCAAATTTGCCTTAAATCCCACACATTCATGAGCGCCGAAAGAAATCTATGGTATTTTGAAGACACTGACCTGTTTGAGGTGTTGTGCCCTTCTAAAACTCCAAGCATGGAAAACAATCATGCACCCGGAGTGTACGATAAAGATGATTTTATCTATTTCAAAGATCAGTCTTCAGAAAATATTTACATGGTTTCTAATGGCCGTGTGAAAATAGGTACCTATGGACCGGACGGTAAAGAGATCGTAAAAGCCATACTTACGAAAGGTGAGATTTTTGGTGAGATGGCCCTGGCTGGGGAGGAAACACGACAAGACTTTGCTCAGGCGATGGATAATGATACGCGCGTCTGTGCCATGACCATCGAAGATCTACAAAACCTGATGGTAGACAATAAAGACCTGAGCTTTAAAATCCTGAAAATTGTGGGCTTTAGGTTGCGGAAAATGGAGCGCAAAATCGAATCTTTGGTCTTCAAAGATGCCAGAACCCGTATTGTAGAGTTCTTAAAAGAAATGGCTGAAGAAAAAGGGCAAAAAGTAGGTTTTGAGACGATGATCAAAAATCACCTCACTCATAAAGATATTGCCAGCCTTACTGGCACTTCCCGACAAACAGTAACCACAATCATGAATGAATTACGGGATAAGAATCTCATCACATTTGACAGGCGAAGAATCCTGATAAGGGATTTGGAGAAGTTATCTTGAAAAACAAAAGAGAAGAATGTAACCTTCTCTTTCTTTTTTAGTATAAAACTTACAAATACGAAATTAAATATTTAATTTTACTTACATTTACGAAGTAAATAACATCTATCATGAAAGGAACGAACCTCGGAGAGTTTGAAGAGCTAGTACTGCTGACTGTAGGAATCTTGTATGATAATGCCTACAGCGTGGCAATACAGCAAGAACTCAACCGGCAAACAGACAGAAAAGTGAGCATTAGCTCTGTGCACGCCGCTGTTTATCGCCTGGAAGAAAAGGGACTATTGGATTCCAGGATGGGTGAAATGTCAAGTGAAAGAGGAGGCAAGCGTAAACGAATTTTTACAATATCGCAGGCTGGCAAAGAGGCACTGGAGAAAGCCAATGAGCTTCGCAACAGAATGAGAAATCAAATTCCTGAAATAGCATTTGAGCATTTGAGATGAGTACACATCACCCACCTAAACTTCCTCTCAAGATCTTTCGGTCTTTCTGCTCAGAAGAAAGACTTGAGGAGCTAGAAGGAGACTTGTATGAAATCTACAATGCATTTATCGAGGAGAGAGGTTCTCGATTTGCTACTCTATTCTATTGGTGGATAGTTATTCGCAGTTTTCGATCATTCGCACTAAAAAGGACTAAAATGAAAGACAAAAGGACATTATTATCAATTGCCACGCTAGTGCATAACCTAAAAGTAGCGTGGAGAAATATTGTAAGAAGAAAAACTACTACTGCTATCAATATTATTGGATTAGCGATAGGTATCAGTGGTTTTATAGCCATCTTCAGCCTGGTATCTTATGAGCTCAGTTTCAATAAGCACCTGCCTGATCGCGATAGAGTTTATCGGGTGTATACAGAGTTTGGAGGGGCATTTTCAGGAACCAACTCAGGCACAGCAATTCCGGTTGCTTCTTTCTTAAAAGATAACGTAAGCGGTATTGAGGAAATCACCCACTTTCACAATCAAAGTTTCGATATATCTGTAGAGGACGAAGCGGGTCACTCTCAATCCTATCCCAGATCACGTATTATCCTCGCTGACCAAGCGTACTTTAAGGTGGTAGATCAGTATGAGTGGCTGGCAGGCTCACCACAAACCGCATTGCAAAAACCCGGACACGTGGTGCTTGAAAAGAAGCAAGCAGAAAAATATTTCGGAAGCATCGCTCCACTTGACATGGTTGGTCGAAAGCTTACCTATCAGGACTCTCTAGATGTCATGGTTTCGGGTATAGTTGATCAATCATCCTACCGGACTGATTTTAACTTCACAGATTTCATATCATTTAAATCAACAGAGTCAACCTGGCTTAAAGACTTTTTTACAACAGATGACTGGTCGAGTGTTAACAGTGGGTGGCAAACGTTTATCAAAGTACAGGAAAACACTACTGAAGAACAGCTAAATGACATTCTTGTTGCTTTAAATCAGGAAGCTGAAAAAAATCAAATGAATAGCGTATGGGAAACAATCTATAAGATTCAGCCTTTAGATGATTTACACTACGGTACCAATCTGGGGATTTTTGACAATTCCGGGCCTACCACACACCTTCTAACACTTAAGGTTCTACTTGGTGTAGCCATTGCATTATTGATCATTGCCATTTTCAATTTTGTTAATCTGGAAACCGCTCAGGCTATCAATAAATCCAAGGAGGTGGGCTTGCGCAAATCACTTGGCGTATCAAAACCTTCACTGATTACTCGATTTTTGACTGAAAGTATTCTGATTACATCCTTAGCAGCCCTGGTTTCTTTGCCATTATCCTTTTATGGTGTACAACTTTTTGCTGAGTTTGTACCAAAGGAATTCGGCATTGAGTGGACTAACCCCATCTTTTGGGTGTCATGGTTGCTTTTGATTTTTGTTGTTGGGTTTTTAGCAGGAATTTACCCAGCATTTATTGCTTCCTCATTTTCTCCAGCACAGGCTTTAAAGTCCATATTAAAATTATCTCCAAAATCAGGGGGTAAGCGGCTAAGGAAAGTTCTCATTATTTCACAGTTCATTGTGGCACAGTTGCTTATTATATGCACCATTGCCATGGTATGGCAGGTCTCCTATTTATTGGAAAAAGAGATGGGCTTTAAAGACGAGGGGGTAATTTATTTCCGAACGCCCTACCATGAAAAAATTGAAAAGCAGCAAGTATTCCTCAATGAGCTGAATGAAATTCCTCAGATACAAACGCTTAGCTATCATCAGGAGATACCTGCCAGGCAAGGATGGTCAAAAAGTACCATAAAATACTATGATTCAGATTCTACTGAAGTCATCCATTCTGTCCACCAAAAAAAGGGAGATATTAATTATCTGGAACTTTATCAGCTCAAGTTGATTGCGGGTAGGAATATCAATGAGAAAGCTGATCGAATCGAGACGTTAATCAATGAGACTTATGCTAAAGAGCTCGGTTTTGAAGCTCCAGGCAAAGCGCTAGGTATTAGAATAGCAAACGGCGATAAAATATATGAAGTAGTAGGCGTGCTAAAGGATTTTCATTTTCAATCGCTACACAGTGAAATAGAACCTTTGATGTATACTTATGAACCGAAGAATTCCAGGATAATAGGGATGGCGGTAGCAACCGATCAGCTAAAAACTGTTATCAGTCGGGTAACGGATAAATGGGACAACATTTACCCCAATGATCCACTTGAGATGCAATTTATGGATGAGACAATCGAGAGCTTTTATCAAACCGAGAAGCGAACATCCAAGGTAGCAATGGTAGCCACAGTGGTTGCTATTCTTATCTCATGCCTTGGACTGTTTGGACTTATCTCTTACAACATCATACAGAAATCAAAAGAAGTCGGTATCAGAAAAGTACTTGGTGCTTCATTGTTGAATATTGGCACGATTCTGTCTAAAGAATTCTTCTTTCTAATCCTTATTGCTTTTGTGGTGGCTCTCCCAGTGTCCAACATTTTAATCGGTTATTGGATGGAGGATTTCTCTTATAGCACAAAAATTTCCTGGTGGATTTATGGTTTAGGTGGTTTTATGTCAATCATGATCGCTTTGCTGACGATTGGAGCCAAAGTATGGAAAGCCTCTGACGCCAACCCGGTTGAATCATTGAGGTATGAATAACCGAAATGACCTGAAAAATGAAAACAAAATTGTGATTGTCCGCTAGTTGACCGTCCATTAAGGATGATTCGCCGTTCTTTACTTCAAAAAGTAAAAAATCAAATATGCGAATCATCCTTTCTATTTTGCTTACCTCACTTTTTGGCATTTCATTTAGCCAGAGTAATCTTCAGAACTACACACCTTCCATTCTTTTTAGTGAAGGGGATTGGGAGTATAAAACATTTCAAAATCTTTATACACAGACCAAGCAATTTGATGATGCTGGAGGGAAAATGGAAACAGGTCAGAGGGAAACCTTTTTTACCTCCATAAACCAATTTTTATACGGCCTCAATGATCAGATAAATATTGGATTGGATGTTTGGGTGAAGGCATCCAATAGTTCTACGGACAATTTTAGTGCATCCTCAGGACTTACCGGTATCGGTCCAAAGATCAAGATTGCCCCTTTTAAAGATATCCCACGTCTTTCTATCCAAAGTGCTTTTTTGTTTAACACCGCGAATGACCCTGAAGGAGTTAATGGAACTCGATATTTTCTGGAATGGGATGCTAATCTATGGCTCAATCAGATTTATTTCGATTTGCCATTGAATGAAAAATCACAATTTTTCTTTCAGCAGGCCTTTTGGTACCGCATGACAAAGGATGGTTCTTCAGTTGATAACAACTTTTTGGAAACGCAGACCAGCGTTTTTTATAGTTACTTCCCTACAACTAGATGGACCATTTATGGAATGACTGAATACTTTCCTACACATTACGATTTCGGAAGCGGTCGCTCAGAGGCATTTTTCGCCTACTTTCTACAGTCAGGAGTTGGATTGAAATATCAATTGATTCCAAACCTTATTGAACTGGAAGCGCTCTACACCAACTTCTGGAACGGAAGTGAATTCAAAGGAGCAGGAGAAACGATAAATTTGGGTATCCGAGTGATACATCAAAAGTGAAAAAACTTGTTTTAGCGATACTACTCCTCTCTTCTTTTTTTGCTGAAGCCCAAAAAATCACAACGATCAATTTTGAGGGACTCAAAAAGACAAAGCAAACCTACTTATCCCAATTTCTACCTTTTCAAATTGGGGATAAGTTGGACTCAGTCAAGCTGAAAGAGACTAAGCAGCGTCTCGTTAATTTGGAGATGTTCGCAGATGTCGCTTATCAAGTGAAACAAGAAGGTGGAGATGTAGCCATCACCTTTCAAATGTTGGAGTTATATACACTCCTGCCCATATTTAATTTTGGCGGGATCGAAGAAAATTTCTGGTTTCAGGTTGGTGCTTCTGAAGTTAACCTGGGGGGAAGGGGAAATAAGCTTACGATGTATTACCAATTTTATGACAGAAGCTCATTTGCAACCCATTTGACACTCGATCGCATCAAACAAAGTCAATGGGGATTGAACTTCAATTTTATAAAATGGTCAACATTGGAGCCATTATTCTTTAGTAACAATGTAGTCGAATATGAATATGATAATTACACCTTAGGTATCGACGCGATCCGCCACTTCAATTTCAGGGATCGGATCGAATTCGGAAGTGCATTTTTTATCGAGGACTATCAGAAATATACTCCTGGAGCTTTTGAAGGAGCTCCAGAGAACGTCAATAAGCATAAGATACTGGGAAAGATCAGGCTAATCCAAAACAGAGTGAACCACCACTTTTTCTATCTGGATGGCTGGCACAATCAGCTGAATCTTCAAACGGTCCAATCGCTTAATAATGATCCCGCTTTTTACATCATCTTCAATGACTTGAAGTATTTTAAAAGAATAGGAGCTTATGGAAATATAGCGTCCAGGTTACGGCTGGGGCTAAGCTCTAATGAAGAAAGTCCCTTTGCACCTTTTGTACTCGACAGCTACGTAAACATCCGGGGAGTTGGGAATCGGGTAGATCGTGGGACGGGAGCTATTATTCTAAATGCAGAATACAGGCATGCATTTATTAATCAAAGAAAGATAGCAATACAAGGTGTGATCTTTTCTGATTCTGGTTCGTGGAGAAATCCGACAGGGGATTTTGCTGATTTTGTTGACAGTGAAAATTTTCAACTATTTGCCGGCGGAGGTTTACGTCTTATTCACAAGAAAATCTACAACGCAATTTTTAGAATTGACTATGGCATAAACCTGCAAGATCAGAATATGAATGGATTTGTTCTTGGAATCGGGCAATACTTCTAGTAGGCATCTTCTTCATCATCCACCTCTGCATCTGCTCCCAGTTTCGTCCAGTCAATGTTAGTTTCTTTCAGGTCTTCCAGTGTATCCACATCGCTGAGCATAGGAAGTTTATAAACAGATAGTTCCAGCTCTTCTGCCTCCTCAAGGAGTTCTTCCAGCACTTTGTTGTTACTATACTCTTTGTCCTGAAATAGCTGAGGAAAGAATTCACTCATCCCCAAAAGGTAATATCCTCCGTCCTTGGCAGGTCCAACCACCACATCGTTTTCTTCCAGCATTTCAAAGGCCAATTTGATGTGTTTTGAAGACAAATCATAGCAATCGCTCCCAATGATGATGACCTTATTGTAAGAATCAAATGCCTCATCAAAAGCGTGTAACATTTTTTCACCAAGTGTAAAGCCTTTCTGCGAGGTGAGTTTAAAATCACCATTGTCCCAAATGTCTTCGATCTCCACATATTCTGAATAATACACTGCCTTATCGACCTCTAGTTTTTTGGTGATTTTATGCGTGTGATGAATCAATTCCTGGTATACATCCAATGCCTTATCAATTCCAATATCTTCAGCCAGGCGTGTTTTTACCATGCCCGGAATCAAGTTCTTAACGAAGATCATTAATAAACTATCACTCATATACTTCTCTCTTTCTTAGTAAACTTTTGTTCCCTTAAACAACCACTTGCCCCACAATCTGTTATAAGCATGTACACTATCAGTAGGCAAATTGTTTGGATCAACCACCTCATACCCCTCGTTCTTCCAGCCAAAAATACCACCATACAGATTCTTAACATTGGTATACCCAGCCTTTTGAAGCTTCTCTCCTACTCGCTCGCTTCTATAGCCAACCGAGCAGTAAACAATAACTTCCTGATTTTTTGGAACGTCGCTGACCTGCTTTACTTCAAAATTATCATAGTCTACAAATCTTGCACCCTGAATGTGGCTCACCTGATACTCTTCCTTAGATCTGGTATCTAACATGACAACTTCTGAAAGTCTGGGTTTTAAGGAATCCGCTTTGATTAAAGGAACTGTGTTCTTGTACAGACTTTGCATCTTTTCATCAAACGTCTTTTGTCCACATGAAGTGAAGGTGGAAATGATGATTAGTAAAAATGGTGGAAGATATTTTTTCACGCTTTGATTTTCATTCACTTACAAAAATAACACCCCCCTATCCTCCTTCAAAGGGGGATTTCCCTTCGTTGCTATTAGTGGAATGTCCCCTCGAGGGGACTATAGGGGTGTTTCCACATTCGATAATCATGATTGATAAAACAACCACATACTCGACAACAACGAGATACAGTGGAAGTTCAAAACCCTTTTGATCGTATCCTACATATGTTAAAAATATCATGAAGGACCAGACAATTGGATACCAATAGCCCGATAAAATTCCGAATACAATTAGTGGCATGATATACCACGGATGAACCGTGGTGGCAAAAAGCAAATAGATGGTCAAAACAAAAAGAAAGCTTTTACTCAGGCTCCATTCTTTTTTCCAAGCTACTATCGACACCATGCAAATCGAAAAGAACGACAAGAGAGATAAAAGTGGACCGATCAAAGCAATGTTGTTGTACCCATAAATCCAGTAGCCTATCTGGCGGGCCAGAAAATAAATACTTGCATTAAACTCAAACGTCTGAAAGTAGAGTTCCAGACTCTGCTGCATGCCCAAAAGGAAAGTAACATCCAACATAGGGATGATTGTAAGCAGCGCTACCAATCCTGCCAATGGTGCTACCCACCACTTTTTGTTCCTTAAACCAGATAAAAAAAGCACTGGAAGATAAATGAGCGGTAGGAGCTTTGTCCCAATGGCTAGCCCAAATCCACCCGCAGCTAACACGTGCTTGCTTTTTTGATGTCCGTAGATTCCGAACAAAACAAAAAATACAACTAGTCCTTCAAAGTGCAGATTCCCAACACCTTCCAGAATCATCAGTGGATTCAACCAAAACCAGTTTGCAAGAAAGACGGGTTTCCCATGTGTTTTTAAAATCGATTTCATCAAAAAATATGATCCCACATCTGCAGCACATAAGACCAATCGAATCACATTGCCTGAAACCAGCCAATCACCATTGCCGATCACTGCACTGAGCCAGAAAATAGTCTGATTGATAGGTGGATATATCGTGAAGTAATTGGGTGAGTTTAGCAACCCATAAAGCTCACTTGAAATTCCATCAATATTTTTCTCCAGATAGTATCCTGGCAGTTCAGCAAAAGGATGAATGCCATTTTTAATCAACGTACCATCCCATATAAATCGATACAGGTCATCAGAAAGTGACGGCTGGGTGAAAAATAACAAAGCTCTGACAATCAATCCAGTGGTGAAGAGTGCTTTCGTCTCCTCTGCCTTTTGCAGCAACAAAATGTACCCCATGAATGCACTTGCATATGCGAGCATTAATGGCAGAGATTGATATCGTTCAATCCAATTGCCGATAGAAAAAATGGCCAATATGTAAACGACCAGGAAAGTATAGTAGCCCGTTTGGTTGTATTTAGGCATTATTCATCGGTTTCACCGACAAGATAAATACGTATGCAAAACCAATGGCAAGCATTGCGTGGAAAAGCATGAGACCATAATCTTCCAGTTTGAAACCGGAGAAAATCCCATAGATAAAATAAATGGATAACAAACCCTCCATAAGTGTCACAGGTGTCAGCACATTATTCAGATAAATATTCCCTTTCCATGAGTCGCCCTTGGATTGTACGTTAAACTTAGGCGTCCGTACAAAAGGTGTTTTAATACCCAGGTATCCTTCGACTACAGCGATGGAATTGTGCAATGCCATTCCCATGGAGAAAGCCAGGAATACAGGAAAATTCTTCATGAAATATTTCAAGGTGTATTCCGGATGAGTGGCTTTGGCTGCCACCCAATAGAAAAATCCCATGGCCAAAAATCCGATGATGAATATACTCCCCAGGTCAAAGACAAGTGCTAAGTCTGGATTGTATTCTTTGATATACAACATGGGGATGCTCAATACCGCAGCAATTAAAAGTAATAAGAATACAGAACTATTTAGCAGGTGAAGCACCGCTCTTATTTTGTGATTCCATCCAATATTTGAAGTAAGGACCTTACCCAAGGTTTTACGAGCAGTTTCTGCTGCCCCTTTATTCCAACGATACTGCTGAGACTTTACCGCAGGAATGACCACTGGTAGTTCAGCAGGAGATTCAATCTCTTCCCGATATACAAACTTCCATCCTTTGAGCTGCGCCCGGTAACTCAAATCAAGATCTTCAGTGATCGTATCATATTGCCACCCTCCTGCATCCTCAATGCAAGCTTTTCGCCACACACCAGCTGTGCCATTAAAGTTGATGAAACTGCCTGCATGCTCTCTACCTTTTTGCTCCACAGTAAAATGTGCATCCAGCCAAAAAGCCTGAATTTTGGTAAGCCAGCCATAATCTGTATTCAGGTGGCTCCACTTGGTTTGCACCATACCTATTTTGTCATTCTTGAATTTCGGTAGTGTACAAATCAAGAATTCCGGATTAGGTACAAAGTCCGCATCAAAGATGGCAATGAATTCTCCCTTAGCTTTCTCGAGACCATAGGCAAGAGCCCCAGCTTTATAGCCGATGCGATCAGGTCTCCTGATTTGGTGAATATCCCAGCCATCTGCTTGATATTCTTTTACACGATTCCCTATGATCTGAACCGTTTCATCTGTGGAATCATCCAAAATTTGAATTTCAAGTTTTTCTTTTGGGTACTCGATGTTCGTCACTGCATCGATCAGGCGTTCTACGACATACCGCTCATTAAACACCGGAAGCTGAACGGTTACATGCGGGTATTCAGCAAGTTCGTCTGAGTACTCTTCGCTCTCTTTTCTTGATTTTAGATAATGCCAGGTAAGATTAAACTGACCTAAACTGAAAAGGCAAATGATCAACAATGTGATCCCATAAAGCACGATAACTAACCACTCCACCTTTATAAATATTTAAAAATTGTATAGATGATTTTATACCCGGCTCCCAGGGTCCCCTTAATTGTACCACTCACCTTGGAAACCCCAATTCTTTGCCTGTAATTCACCGGAATATCTATTGTCCGCAAATTTAACTTTGCTGCCTTTAATTGCATCTCTACGGTCCAGCCATATGTACGATCTTTCATATCTATTGTCAGCAAGGTTTCATATCTGATAGCTCTGAATGGTCCAAGATCCGTGTATTTCTTCCCGTAAAAAAGTTTAATCAGTGCAGTTGCCAGCCAGTTGCCAAAAACCTGCTGAGGAGTCATGCTTCCTTTTTCTTTTTGACCGAGTGCGCGAGAGCCAATCACTAAATCAACCTGATCCTTTATGATTGGTTTAACCAAATCGACTAATTGTTCCGGGTAATCTGAATGATCGCCATCCAGGAACACCACTATATCCGGTTTAGTAGGAGAAGAAGCAACATGTGCCATACCTTTCAGACAGGCATTCCCATAACCACGATTTGGCTCTTTAAGTGTAGTTGCACCTCTAGATTGTGCCTGCTCGAACGTGTCATCGGTGGAGCCATTATCCACGACAATGATCTCAGACACCCAGTCTTTGGGTATCTCATCGATGACCATGCCTACCGCATTTTGCTCATTAAATGCCGGGATAATGACCCGAATGTCTGGCTTGCTCAAAAGCGTGCTTCTTTAAGTGAGGCGCAAAGGTAGGTTTATGACCCGACTAATAATGACTTAATAATGACAGTCACTTAAAATTCTGTTTTTAGTTTTATGAATTTATGAATCACTACGAAGTACTTGGGGTAAAGTCTGCAGCAACTCAGGCTGAAATAAAAAAAGCATATCGGAAGCTTGTTAAACAATACCATCCGGATATCAATGCCGATATATCTGCAGCTGATAAAATGGTCATCATAAATGATGCGTATGAAGTACTATCAAGCCCTACCTCAAGAAATCTTTACGATATGTTTTTACAGGGCGTTGCTGTAAAAACGGATATTGTTGAGGCTACACCCTACCAGCGATATAAACAAGAATACAGAGCGAAGAGGGTTAAGCGGGAAAGAGATAGAATTATCTATTTGGTAAAGCTGAAGACCCGATTCTACCGGTACGAACGATTGGCTAATAAGGTCTTTTTTGTTATCGCAATCATCTTAACAGTAGATTACTACTATCAACCAAATCAGCAAATTGAACATGTAACAGAACTAAAGTACAAAAAGTACTCTACCAGTGTAGTTACTGAAAATGGCACCCGGCTTTCTACTTCCAGCTTATTTTATAGTGTAATGATGAATGAAAATAGTGCTGATGTTTTAATTAAGTATTCAGGCTTGTTTGGATTTCCAGTTAGGATTCAGTCTGCCAATGGATCAGAAGACTTTATTGTGACTGGGTCGATTTACACGTTTCGGAACGTATTTTCTGTCATTATTCTCATTTTCTCTGCGATTGTAGTTAAGAATAAAGAATACACAGATTTCAGATTGTCATGTGGATTGGTGCCCGGCTTCTTTGTTTTGTTCATGCTGCTATTTATTCTTACCGAGATTTAATACCCATTTCTTCATCAAAGTAGATAGAGATTCCTGCAGTGCTAGAGGGCAGATTTAGAATAACATTTTTGCATTTTCAATAAAACAATCAGATCTTTATTATGCAACGGAATGTACTTCTGGAATACATATCCCTTCGTCCGGTTTACTACGGCCCTCATTCTAGGTATTGTTTGTTTTGATTTCAATAACTACCTATGGAAATATGATCTTACAATTCTCATTGTAATGATCTGTTGTTATGGGGTTTCGGTTTTTAAATCTCAACAAACTAGCTTTCATAAGCTAAGGCACATCAACGGAGCTTTAGCCTTGTCTATTCTATTTTTTATAGGAGGCATCCTTGCAAAGACCAAGTATCACCATAATCCCTCAAACCACTACACTAACCTTAACAATCAAATCGAAGGGTATTCGGGTACCATCATCAGTCCCGTGAATGAGCGGACAAATCACCTTAGATATGACTTTGAGTTGACCAGGGTCTTCACAAAAGCAGATTCTTCTTTAGATACATCAGGAAAAATTCACCTATACATTCGAAAGGATAGCCTGGTTACTCCTCTTAAGTATGGAGACAGGATTTTGGTCTATGGAGCGTTTTATACCGTCCCCGGTCCCGACAATCCGAATGAATTCAACTATAAAAAATACCTGGAAAGACAGAACATCTTTAGCCATACTTTTATACGTCACAGTGATCTCAAGGTCATAGCAAATAATCCACCCAATCGATTATTAAACGTGGCGTATACGTTACGAGAAAAGGCTTCAACGACTATTGATAAATATATCCCTGCACCACGTGAAAATGGTATTGCAAAAGCCCTACTCCTTGGCATAAAAGATCATCTAGACAATGAAGTCAAAAAGGCCTATTCATCTGCTGGAGCCATGCATGTTTTGGCGGTTTCAGGTCTCCATGTAGGTATTATTTATCTAATTATCCTTATCTTATTTGGTAAACTAAGAGAATCAGGCAAGTGGGGCAAGTATGCCTTTGGGGCACTAAGCGTTAGTATTATTTGGCTGTATGCAACATTAACCGGGCTGAGTCCGTCAGTGTTGAGAGCTGCCACCATGTTCTCATTAGTGGCGTTTAGTCAGGCATCTACACGAGAGGGGAATATTTATAACACACTGGCTTTTGCTGCATTCATCCTCCTTCTTTTCGATCCGTATCTGATCTACTCAGTCGGATTTCAGTTATCCTTTGCTGCAGTGGTTGGGATCGTTTATCTACAACCTAAACTCTATCGCCTCCTGGATTTCAGGCCTTGGCTTCTTGATAAAGCATGGGCAATCACATGTGTATCAATAGCTGCACAACTAGCCACCTTCCCACTTTCAGCATACTACTTCCACCAGTTTCCAACCTATTTCCTCGTATCAAATTTAGTTGTCATTCCAGCTTCTTTTTTAATGCTGGTTGGCGGTATCGGCATGCTGCTCATCGATCCAATCATTCCCCAGGCTGGAGAGATCATTGGACTGTGTCTGAGTCAATTTATGTGGGTTATTAATGAAATCATTAGCTACGTCCACATTCTTCCAAGTAGCCTGATCGAGTGGATTTATATGGACCAATTTGGTCTGATTATGACTTATCTAATTGTGATCACTCTTATTGTGGGGTTGCATTATTGCTACTTCAAAACGTTGGTGGTATCTAGTTTACTCGGCCTCATATTAATGTTATGGGGATTACTCTCTCATCAAATCCAATCCCAAAGGGATGAGCTTGTGTTCTATGAAATATCAGATAAGATTGCAATCGATCATATCAAAGGGCATCAGGGAATGCTTTACATCGATGATTTTGAAGAAAGTGAATTAGATCTTCTATCATTTCAAATTAACCCCCATCGACTGGCCTCACATCTAAGACCCATTAAAGAATCAATTTTAACTTTTGAAGAGGCTGGTTTCGCTAAAAAAGAGGCAATCCGATTTGGTCAAATAGCTGGAAAGCGTTTTCTGATTTTCGACTCTACCACCTTTCATCTTAATTTCAAAGGAGTGGTAAAGACAGATTATCTTATTATCAATAATGGAGCGGTGAAAAGTCTGGAGTGGCTAAACAAACATTTTGACTTTGACCAATTGATCTTAAGCAACAAGAATTCCAGCTATTATATGAACAAAATGAAAGCCAAAGCGGATGAAACGAGCCTGGATATCCACTGTATGAACACAGATGGTGCTCTAAGAGTGGCGTTGACCGAAGGCACAAAAAAAGAGCGGACAATGTTGCCCGCTCTGTTCACCACCAATCCCGACTAGCATCGGGAAAAAACTTACTACCGCCTAGTAGTATCACAAATGTAAATACATCGTGCTATTCAGCCAAAACTAAATTTCAAAATATTAAAATTAAATTTCCCATTTAACGATTGTGCCAGCAAAGGTTAAGCCTCCCCCAAAACCGATCATCAATAGGGTATCTCCTTTCTTTATGCCCCCATTTCGCTTGGATTTAGCTATCGCCAGAGGAATGGAAGCAGATGAAGTATTGCCAAATTCAGTCACGCTCTCCGGCACTTTCTCCATCGGGTAACCCAAATCTTTGGCTATCGCCTCAATGATACGGAGGTTGGCACTATGCGGCACGATGTAATCAATATCGTCAAGCGTCATGCCTGCTTTATCTACGAGCTCCCTAATTTTCTTTGGAATATTACCTACAGCCCATTTAAACACCGATCGTCCATTTTGAACGATCTTCCCATGTGGATTAATGCCCACTCCATTGATACTGTTTTTCTTATGACTTAGGTAAAGATCGTGACCAAGATCACCGTTTGTTCCTGAATTAAAAGCGATGAAATGTTCACTATCTCCCGGCTCTACTAACGCTGCTCCAGCTGCATCCCCAAACAAAATACACGACGTTCGATCCTTGAAGTCCGTAATCTTTGAGAGGGTTTCAGCCCCAATCACCAGCACTTTCTTATAAATACCTGAGTTTACAAAACCATGGGCCATTTGCAATCCATAAATAAATCCTGCGCATGCTGCATAAATGTCGTTGCATCCACAGCTTTCTATTCCCAGCTTGTACTGAACCCGAGAGGCCGCATTCGGCATGGGCTGGTCTGGTGACGTGGTACATACTACAATAAAGTCTACATCCGAAATATCTTTCCCGCTGGATTCAACCAGATCTTTTACAGCTTTTACAGCCAGATCACTGGTATACTCTCCATCTTTGGCGAAGCGTCGGGTTCGAATGCCAGTTCGGGAAATGATCCACTCATCATTCGTGTCGATGAAGTCTTCGAAATATTGATTATTTACAATTTTTTCAGGTACATACGTACCAAATGCGGTAATTTGTGACATAAGAAATATTGTGGAAGTTTATTTTGAAATAGATAAATCTTTTGGGTCTTGTGTCTATTTCAAAAGCAAGTTGAAACAGGATGTGATAATTTCCAAAGAACTATTTATTTTCTTTCATCATTTTCTCCACTTCCTGTAACTCATCTCTTAGCCTGGCTGCTTCCATGAAGTCAAGATCCTTGGCAGCCTTTTCCATTTTCTTTCGGGTTTCATTAGCCAGTTTTTTCAGCTGATCCTTATCCATGTAAGCAACAACCGGGTCTGCGGCAAGTGTTTGTTCTTCCTCGATATAATACTTTTTGGTGCCTTTTTTCTTGTCGGCCACCCCGGTCTGACGCAGTATTTCTTCCCGATTCTTTTTCAGTGAAACAGGTGTAATTCCATGCTTCTGGTTGTATTCCATTTGGATACTACGCCTACGGTTGGTCTCATCAATCGCCAGCTTCATTGACCCGGTCACCTTATCGGCATACATGATCACTTTTCCCCTATCATTCCGCGCGGCTCGCCCGATGGTCTGCACCAACGATCGCTCGTTTCTCAGATATCCTTCTTTGTCTGCATCCAGTATTGCCACTAATGACACTTCAGGCAAGTCAAGGCCTTCACGGAGAAGATTAACGCCAACAAGTACATCGAAGACACCAAGCCTTAGCTCACGAAGAATTTCTACACGATCGAGTGTATCAACCTCCGAATGAATATAGCGTGTTTTCACACCGGCATTTAATAAATATTTGGTGAGCTCCTCAGCCATGCGCTTGGTCAATGTTGTCACCAACACCCGATCCTCCATCTCGATTCGCTGCTGTATTTCTTCCATCAGGTCATCGATTTGATTGTGACTTGGTCTCACATCTATCACAGGGTCTAGCAAGCCGGTTGGTCGAATAAGTTGCTCCACGATCACACCATCAGACTTTCTCAACTCGTAATCTCCTGGAGTTGCACTCACAAATACCACCTGGTTGAGCATGTCTTCGAATTCATTGAAAGTGAGTGGACGGTTGTCCATTGCTGATGGAAGCCTAAATCCATAGTCTACCAGATTCACTTTCCTTGCTCTGTCCCCACCCCACATTCCGCGCACCTGTGGCACAGTCACGTGACTTTCGTCTATGATCATCAGAAAATCATCAGGGAAATAGTCCAACAAGCAAAAGGGTCTACTTCCCGGATTTCGTCGATCAAAATATCTGGAATAGTTTTCTACCCCTGAGCAATAGCCAATTTCACGGATCATCTCCAGGTCAAACTCCGTCCGTTCTTTTAATCTTTTTGCTTCAAGGAATCTACGCTCATCTTCAAAATACTGAACCTGTTCCACCATGTCATCCTGAATTTCTTTAATGGCTACCTGCAATTGGTCTTTTCCGGTTACGAAAAGATTAGCTGGAAAAATGGTCACAATACGTTCGTCTGATTGCTTCTCACCAGTAATAGGATCAATACGCTGAATCGATTCGATCTCATCCCCCCAGAAAATGAAACGATAGGCGAAATCAGCATAGGCAACAAATACATCTACCGTATCACCCTTTACACGAAACGTTCCTCGTTTAAACTCCGCTTCGGTGCGGCTGTACAAGATGTCCACCAGATCGAAAAGGAATTTGTTCCTGGGTATTTGATCTCCTTCCTGAAGACGGATCACATTTTTACCAAACTCCTCCGGGTTCCCAATACCATAGATACAGGAAACAGATGCCACAACGATCACATCCCTCCTGCCGGATAAAAGAGCAGAAGTAGCACTCAATCTCAGCTTTTCTATTTCATCATTGATTGAAAGATCTTTTTCAATGTACACGTTGCTGGTGGGTATGTAGGCTTCTGGCTGGTAGTAGTCATAGTAAGAGATAAAATACTCAACCGCATTTTCAGGAAAGAAGCGTTTAAACTCTCCATACAGCTGCGCTGCAAGTGTCTTATTGTGGCTTAAAACAAGTGTTGGTCGTTGAACCTGCTCTATCACATTCGCCATGGTAAACGTCTTACCAGAGCCCGTTACACCAAGCAGTGTTTGAGCCGCCTCTTCACTTTGTAGGCCCTCTACAATTTGTCGGATCGCCTCCGGCTGATCGCCCGTCGGGCTATATTCTGAGCTGAGTTTAAAATCCATGAATTAGCTTGTCCAGATACCCCAAGATTTTTCTGCCTGCAGCTCCAACATCTCAAGCCCATTTTTAGTTTTTGCCTTCTGCTTTTTCCCCATTTTTATAAAAGCTGTTTCTTCAGGATTGTAGACTAAATCATACAAATAACTTCCATTTACAATTCTTTGGTAGGGAATATCCGGTAGGGTTTCAATATTTGGATACATGCCTAATGGAGTGGTATTGATGATTAGTTTGAATCGCTCGATAACCTCCGGATTCGTTTTTAGCTGATCATAGGTATAATCACCTCCTTTTGAGCTTCTACTTACCTGATTATAAGGGATTTTGAGATCCGTCAAACCTGCCTGTACCGCCTTTGAAGCTCCGCCAGAACCGAGGATCAAAGCCTCTCCTTTGAAATTTCCAATCCAGTTTTTCAGAGATTCACGAAATGCCATGAAATCCGTATTAAAACCAATGAGCTTCCCTCCTTTTTTCTGAATCACATTTGCTGCGCCAACTTTGATTGAGCTAGCATCTTGCTTATCCAGATACTTCAAAACCTGCTCTTTGTGTGGCACTGTGACATTCACTCCATGCAAGTCACCATGCTTCAACCAAAGTGCCGGGAATTCATTCAAAAACTCCATCTCGAACAGTTCGTACGAATGGTCCTTGAGTCCCAACTTTTTGAACTTTTTCTGAAAAAAATCCTGAGAATAGCTGTGCTCAACCGGGTATCCTATCAATCCATACTTTTTCATAAATGACTAAAGTTAGGGTGAAAAAATGAAGCAGTAGAAAAACAAGAAACTATTCTGCTGTTCTGCCCATACGTTCCAAAAGCAATACAATTCCACTACCTACGAGGAACAAAGTAATTGCCAGAACTAGCTGACTCGGTGTGCTGGTAGATTGTGCATATTCTGCGGGACTTAGATTAACAAATGAAATATCCGTCTCGATCTTCCAAGGCCAGATTTTATTAAGTGAGCCTAGCATAAAGCCTGCAAGGGAAGCCATTGTAAATGATTTATGGTTTTGAAGCATCCAGTGAATCAACTTGGAAAATGAAAGCAACCCGACCACACACCCAAGTCCAAACACTAATATGACTTTAATGTCAAACGATTTCACCGCATTCAGTACATACTCATACTTAGCAAGTAAAATCAAAATAAAAGACCCTGAAATACCTGGTAAAATCATGGCGCATATGGCTATGGCCCCTGAGATAAAAACAAACCAGAGCTGCTCACTTGTCTCTGCTGGTGTTAAAGATGTGATTAAATAGGCAGCAAGCGCTCCAAAGATCACAAAACCGAAACTCCACAGGTTCATCTTCTTTGGCATCACATAAAAAGCAGAGATCAGGATGAGTCCAAAAAAGAATGACCACAATGGGATCGGATGATCACTCAATAGATAGGTGATCAAACTCGATAGAGAAAAAACACTAAGGAAAATTCCAGCAAAAACGTGCGCCAGGAATGGTCCATTGATGTGAAGCCAGAGATCTTTGAATTGTAATCTTAATAAGAGTCTTGAGGCCTGTGCATCCGCTGATTTTATAGAATTGATCAACTCCTCATAAATTCCGGTTATTAAGGCAATCGTGCCACCTGAAACCCCGGGAATTAAATCCGCACAACCCATGGCGGCTCCTTTCAGGAAAAGTCTAAAGTTGATCATGCTGCGTTTATGCCTACAAAAAGTGGCTGAATGTATCTCCCCTGAGACCAAGTCTAATAGTCTCTAAAGGGATTACCTCATTTGGTGCAATGTTCCCAAGATTCACATTTGGTCCGCTAAGCTTAATGAACCAAACCTGCTGTGCTTTTTGAGGTGCTTCCCATAAAATTTTTTCTGATGGGATTTGCGTTAAAATCTCTTCTACCAGACCTTGACGCACTTCGCCGGAATCTCTGAAAAGCCCAACATTTCCACTTTCACGAGCCTCTCCGATTACTTTCCAGGCACCCGCTTCCAGTTCCGTCCTCATTTGCTCAATCCATTTGTATGGAGGAATGATTTTGGCAGCATCTTTAGAGCCTACCTCGCTAAGAACAGTTACCTGCTTTGCCAGCGTACTAATGTATTCACACTTTTTATCGTGATCCATTTCTACCGATCCATCGGAAACCTCAGCATGCTCTAAACCAAACTCATCAAGTACCCTTTGGTAATCCTCGAATTGATCTCGCACTACAAATGCCTCAAACAAAGTACCACCAAAATAGCATGGGATGCCAGCCGATTTATAAAGAGCTATTTTCTCTTTAAGCTTTGGATAAACAAATGAAGTAGCCCAGCCGAACTTTATAATATCGATGTACTCTCCACTAGATTCAATCAGATCTTCGACTTCACGCAAGCTGAGACCCTTGTCCATGACCATAGTATAGCCTTCAGTTCTTGGTTTCTTAGTTCGCTCCGGTAGGTTATTTAGATGATAATTCATTTAGGATATCTGGTGCTTAATTCAAAACAGCCCCAAAAATCACAAATTATCTTTAGATGGTCAAAGATTATTTGTTATCCTGACGAAACTGATCAATAATTCTGTACAATGCCTTTTGAGTAGGAAGGTTCGGAAAGAAGTCAAAAAGTACCTCATGGCCCTCAAAATCAAGCATTAGAGCAGTTTCTAGCCTATTTATTGCGTTCTTATAGCTTCCTGAACCAATTAGATACACAACTCCACGATAATACATTTCAGCATTGTCCGGACACTCATTGAGTCCATCTTCCAGTATTTCAATGGCTTGCTTAAAATCTCCTTGTTCATAATATACCATCGACCAGTCCAACCATACCTGTGGATCGTCTGCGTTCATCTCGCATGCTTCTCGATAAGCATCAAGTGCTGAAACAAGGTTCCCTGTCTTGTACTCTGCGTCAGCAACAGCCTTCCAATAGTGAGCGTTTTCCGAATCGATTTTCAAAGCCTTATTCAAAAAATGAATGGCTTCATACCATTTATCCTGAAGGGCAAGACAAACTCCAACCCCATACCAGGCCTCATGATACATCTGATCCAGCTTAGTAGCTTTCTGGTAATACTTGATAGCTAAATCAAGTTGCTGAAGTTTTTCATAAGCTGCTCCAATATGACAGTATGTTTCAGGAGAAGCACCCTCCTGATCGTATGTTTTAAGATAAGCTGCTAACGCTCGATCATATTTGCCCAAATTCATGAGCGCATTGCCCATATTAAACCAGGCACTGCTAAAATCCTCGTCTATGGCAGTTGCATATTCATAAGCGTCAACTGCCTCTTCAAATTTTCCAAGTTTATTGTAAACGATACCCAGATTGTACCAGGCATACTCAGAGTATGGATCCTGATCGATAAACTTTTGATAGTAAGAAAGGCTGCTTTCCAATTCGCCTGAGACATCCAGGCAGTAAGCCAGTTCATACAAGGCATTTTCATTAAGCATATTAATCTCAATCGCCTTTTTGTACTGCTGGGCCGCTTCCTTGTATTTACCCAGTCCCTGATATGCCATCCCAATACTGAAATACACCTCATCCTTATCCTCCACATTTAAGATGGCTCGTTCATAAGCTTCTATAGCCTCCTCAAATTCGGAAAGCAGGCAATGAATAGCTCCTTTCTGAAGAAGAAGCTCGGGATCATTAGGCTGAATATTTAATGTCTCATCCAAAAGCTCTACAGCCTCGTCTGACTTTTCCAATTTCACCAGCACATCAGATTTCTCAATGGTGATATCTACGGAGTAAGGAAACTGATCCAGCGCTATATTGGCCGCCTTAAGTGCCTGATTGAGTTTGTCATGCACACTGTAGTAACAAATGATTTGAATGAGCGACTCTTCATCAAAGAAATGATTTTCCCTGTTTTTAAGGAATGCTTCAAACTTTCTTATCAACTCTCTCTCTTCCTTACGTTTATGTTCTTCGGCCATCGCAAAAGATTAAATTCGGTGGTAAATGATTGAAGGAATTTAAACGAAAATGTATTTAAAACCTGTGAGTTAAGGGCTAAAAAGTTTTCCACACCCTCATAAAAGCTGGCTATTTTTTAGCTGACTTGATTTGATTAATCGCTGTATTTCCTTTGACTTCAGGCCTTTAGACAGGTATGGAAGATGAGTCTCTCGATGCAAATCCGATCCAAGAAAATCAACCATTCCCTCGTTAAAAAGCTGCTTGCTTATCTTCAAAGGTTTATCTCCATAATACCCACCCATAGAACCCAAAGTCACCTGAAACAGAATGCCCATTCCTTTTAGTTCCTTAAGCCACTCAATATTTCCTTCCAGAAATTGATATCGCTCCGGATGAGCTAGTACCGGTTTGTATCCTTTACTCTGCAAATCAAACATTGCTGACTCAAAAATAGCTGGCTTGTTGATGAAAGAAGACTCTACAAGCACGTATTTATCACCAAAAAAGAGAATCTCATCATCTTCTTTGATCTTGGCGTGAAAAGCCTCATCAACATAATATTCGGCCGCAGCTTCCAATTCAATTGAAATTTCTGCTGATATTATTTCTTTCTGAAGCCTGCTCAAACCAGACATGATATCTTCGGCCGTATTGGGATAACGAGGGTGGATGTGTGGCGTGGTTATAATTTTCTTAAAACCAATATTTATCAGGCTTCTAATCATACTCAGGCTCTGTTCTATGGATTGCGAGCCATCATCGATACCAGGTATCAAATGTGAATGAATGTCTACATCTAGTGATAGATTGCTTTTCTTACCGAAAAGGCCCATTAGAATAGGTTTTTAATACTGCTAGCTACCTTTTTTCTTTTAGAGCTTTCATCTGCATAGTACCCATAACCATAACCATAACCATACCCATAACCCGGCGTAGAATCAATGGCGTTTAGAATAGTGGTCATATTTGGAAATTGACCTGTAGCTTTCAGATCATTCAGTACTTTGATAAACGCTCGCTTCGAGTAATCAGCTCTAACAATGTAGACCTGAATGTCACACGCTTTCATCACTAGCCTTCCATCAGTAACGAGTCCAACCGGAGGAGTATCCAGAATGACAACATCGAAGGTCTTGCTAAGCTCTTCAAGCATCTTGGTAAAGTCATTTTGAAGCAAAAGTTCAGAAGGATTTGGCGGTGTTGGTCCTGCTGAAATAAATGACAAGCCTTCAATATTGGATTCTTGAATACTATCCTTAATACTACTCTTCCCTGAAAGTATTGTACTAACTCCGTTTTGTGTAGTTGTTACCCCAAAAGCAAGATGAACTTTTGGCTTTCTCATATCAATATCAACCACACAAACCTTTTGGCCTGTCATGGCCATTATAGCTCCCATATTGGCGGCAACAAATGTTTTTCCTTCACCTGAGATTGTTGAGGTCACGCTGATAGTTTTCGAACCTGGTTTTGGGAGAATAAAGTCCATATTGGTTCGAATGGTACGCAGAGCCTCACTTAGTGAGCTCTTTGAGTCTTTGGTTACAACCAAAGAAGTATGATCAAGCGATTCTTTCTTGTATTGTGGTATGGCTCCTAAAACAGGAACTTTAACCAATCTTTCCAACTCTCGGACGCCAGACACCTTGTTATGAGCCAGGTACCTAATCAATAGGTACACCACGCTGATGATCATCCCAATCATAAAGCCTGCTCCAATGATCAATGCCTTTTGGGGCTTTATTGGGGCTTGTGGAAGAGAGGCGGGAGATAATATTACATTTTTTGTGACTGTTCCGGCTCTTGTAATCTCTAGCTCCATTTTAGAGGTTTGTAAAGACAGCATAAATTCTTCCTGAAGTTCATAAAACCTTCTATTCTTTCCATACTCCGTCCCCATAGATGGCATTTGTGATAGGTTGTTCTCAAGAATATTTCTCCTTCTATCGATCTGAGCCATGCGATCTTCAAGAGTTTGATCATAGGATTCCAATAAGTCTCCGAGCAAGTCCTTGGATTTCTCCAGCTTTACGTCGATCTGTTCGATTATGTAAGAGGTCTCATTGTAAGATGCAAGCTTTAACTCCCGTTCTTGCTGCAAGTCAGAATATTCAGTTATTGCATCTGCTAGTGATCGTGGTAATTGCTCCAATAAAAGAGGGTTAACCGCGATCGCTCCTTTTACATTAACCTGTTTTTGAATCACAGACAGATCGTTGATGCTTCTTCTGAGGGTGAATCTTTGTGAATCTAAAAGGGCGAGTTGCACGATGGTGCGACTCAGGTCCTCATCCAGATTCGTTGTTCGGTTTTCTATGGTAAACTCCTCAAAATAATCCTCATATTCCGAGAGTTTGGTCTCCGTGCTCTTTATCTGCTCATTCAAAAAATTAATTTTCTGCTCAATAGCTGCATTTTTTACTTCTTTGGTGTAATCCAGATAAAGTGAATCAATTAAATCTACTAAATCACGTGCCTTATATTTATTGTGATCAGAATATGAAATCTTAATGGTTTTGGCATTGAAATTTTCCGGTATAATCTCAATACTTTGCTGTAGAGTATTGACAAGTGCATCCCTGCTTGAGATGACAAAAAAGTATTTATTTTTATCTTCAGGTTTAAAATTTTCTGTTCTCTGAATAAGCAGGTTAAAGTCTTTTGTTTTTATCTCCTCATTAAAATTGAATATCTTTTTTACCTCCTCACCTTGATGCAGATACGACAAACTAAATGAGTCTTCTGCACCAAACTCAATATCAAAAGGACGATTATAAAAGCTTGAATTATGAATCTTATATGAAACAATGAAAGGCGAGTTTCGGTACCGCTCATCTGTAAGGTATCTTCCGTACACATGATAGGAAACGTCCATCTTAGCGGCATCTGCAACTCTTGAGAGGAACAACTTGGACTTGATTAATTCAATTTCACCGGAGATTTCATTACGCTCTTGGGTATTTACAACCTCTACTAAACCTAAAACATTTGCCTCACTTTCAAAATCCAGTTTTATGATCGACTCGGAATTGTATACTGGCTTAGTATATCTGACATACACATAAGCCAGGGAGGTAGTTAAAAGAACAAAACCAATCAACCAGAATTTGCTACTTTTTAGCACATACCAAAATCGTTCGACATCAAAGGATTCAAAAAAATCCTTTTCTGTGTCCGATGGGTTTTGCGGTAGTGAATTGTTTTCCATTACAGATTCTGAACGACAACTATTAGAGTTAAGACACTGGAAACAAGGCTAAGGGCTGGAGAAACATCTCTCAATGTTTGCAACCATGGTCTTCGCCACGGCTCTATGTATATGACGTCTCCGGGAGCTACATTCATATTTGATTCTCTCATACCACTGATTGTGGCCAGATTTATGCGATATACATCTCGCCCTCTGATAAGCTTGATATTTTGAGATTTAGCACCCATCTCTAAGCCCTCAGCTGATGCTAGCACCTCTATAATACTTGTATTTTCATTAGGAATTGGCACTACTCTGCCACCGGGTGCTCCAAGCACAAACACCCTTCTGTTTGTAATTCTCAATTTGACAAACGACCCTTTATAGACACTATCGAAACGCTCCGCAATTGCACGTTCCGCCTCAAACAGTGTCATTCCCTCCAGATTCATATCCCCAATCATCGGGAATGTTACAGTACCATCTGCCTGAATAATGTATTGAAACCGATCTCTGAATTGAGCTTGCTGCTGACCCGGATTTGTCATTAGCTCCTGATTCGGATCAATAAGTCGCTCCCCATCATTCGTGAAAACATCCAACAAAAGTGCATCATTGGGTTTCAATGCATAGTTACCTTCGATTTCCTCGGTGACAGTCGAAAGATCTTCCTCAGTAAAGTCATCATCGAGCCTGAACATGATGTCCTGCTTGTAAGCTTTGCAGCTAGTTAAAACAGCTATTAAAACAATTAATACTAAACGGTTCACAGATAAGTGTTTATATATCGTAAAAATAGAAGAAATAATCTATGATGGCCTGATGATTCGACGTATTGTACGATCATACATGTCAATCACAATGTTTTCATCGAAGGTCTCCTCTACCAACTTACGTGAGTTGGTTGCCAATTGGGTTTTTTCTTCAAAATCGAGTGCCAAAAAGAGCTTAATTTTATCAACTATGCTCTTTGCATTTCTTACTTCAAATAAAAATCCGTTATAACCATCTTTTACCACCTCCCTACACCCCGGAACATTGGACGCCAGAAGCGGTCTACCCATTGCCGCACCTTCAAGTAATGTTCGTGGTGTACCTTCTCTATAAGAGGGTAGAACAATTGCATCAGAATCGGCAATCAACTTTTCAACTTCATCAGAGTGAGGCAGATAATCAATGATACCTTCAGACACCCATTCATCGAGCTCATCTTTTGAAACAGATCTTGAGTGATTTTCATCAAACTTCCCAACCAATGTAAATCTCACATTATTATCATCTTTGAAACAGGCTGCTGCTTCAGTATACTCCCGAACGCCTTTTTCGATGATGACACGAGAAATCATCAAGAATTGGACATTATCTTTTTTAGGTAGAGTAGTCGGCTTAAAATGAGTCAGATCAATCCCTGAACCCGGCAATACTCCAGTCCGATCATCTGACAGATGAACGTGAGTTATGAACAGCTTCTTATCATCTTCATTCTGAAAGAAGATATGACTAGCAGATTTGAATGCGATTTTATACAATCGTAAAGCTATTGCTCCAATTAACCCTTTAACCAAAAAAACCGTACCCAATCCACTCACGTTGCAGATGACTGGCACGGACGTGAATTTGCCAACGAGTGACGTATATATGTTAGCTTTGATAGTGTAGGACAAAGCCACATCCGGTTTTTCTTTTTTGAAGATTGAATGAATTTTCATCAGGTAGCCTAAATCCTTAACCGGATTTGCACCTGTGCCCTGAAGAGGCGTATCAATCCATTTTACTCCCCACTCCTGTATGCTTTCAGCATACTCATCTTCGGGAGCCAATACAATCACTTCATCCCCTCTCAAAAGAAAGTGATGAACGAGTCCTTTCCGAAAATTGTAGATATTCCAACAAGTATTGGCAACAAAAGCGACCTTCACAGTGTAAACTCTTTGGCTAGCAAACTTTTGTAAGCTAGGGTTATTTAGCAAACTTTGCGTAAAATATGATAGAAACTGCAAAAAAGAATGAGCGAGGCGTACTCGTAGCAGTCGGCGAAAAGTCTGAAGCCGACGAGCGTATGCAGGAGATGATGGATGAGCTTGAGTTTCTCTCCCAAACACTGCAAATAGACATTTTAGGAAAGTTCACTCAGAAACTGGAACATCCTGATCCCCGGACATTCGTAGGCAAGGGAAAACTGGAAGAGATCAAGACCATGTGTAAAATGGACAAGATCGACGTGGTGGTTTTTGATGACGACCTCTCTCCTTCCCAGCTCCGTAACCTTGAAAAAGAACTAAAGGTTAAGATTTATGATCGCAGTTTACTCATACTTGATATTTTCTTAAAGCGAGCCAAAACCGCTCAGGCAAAGACTCAAGTTGAACTTGCAAGATTTCAGTACTTGCTTCCAAGATTAACACGAATGTGGACTCACCTGGAACGTCAAAGAGGTGGAACAGGCACACGGGGTGGAGCCGGGGAAAAAGAGATTGAAACGGATAGAAGGATCATTCGGGATCAAATCAACGTACTGAAGAAGAAACTCGAAAAAATTGAGAAGCAATCTACCACGCAAAGAAAATCCAGAAGCGGCATTGCCCGGGTGGCTTTAGTCGGTTATACAAACGCTGGGAAGTCCACTTTGATGAAGCTACTGAGTAAGGAAAAGGTTTATGCAAAGGATGAGCTTTTCGCGACGGTCGATTCAACAGTACGTAAAGTGGTTTTAAATAACATTCCTTTCCTGCTTTCAGACACGGTTGGTTTTATAAGAAAGCTACCTCATTCTTTGATCGAATCCTTTAAATCCACGCTAGCTGAGGTGATGGAAGCTGATATTTTACTCCACGTGATTGATGCCTCAAACCCGTCTCACGAGGATCATATTAGAGTGGTAGATGAAACCCTGGCTGAAATTGGAGCAGGAGATATTACCACAATTAAAGTCTTTAATAAAATTGATAAGGTAGAGGAAGCTGTTGCTAAAAATGGAAATGGCTTGTCTATACAAATCAGTGCAAAATCAAAAGAAGGCATTCCTGAACTGAGGGATTTGATCTTTTCCGAAGTTAAGAAAGTGCATATGAGAATCTATCCCAATTATATGCAGCAGGAGGTTTACTAACCCTCCATTATGACAAAATGACCTTAATATACCCTCTGAACAAGTTAAACCTTAGATTGGAAAGAATTTTGAACGGGTTTCTGATCAAAAGGAGGTATTATGGGAAAGCTTGCTTTAGGATTAACATTAATCACATTAGTTATTACCATCTTCTTTTTAACACTGATGAACGCTATTGGAATAATTGAAGGGAAAGATTTGCGTAAATTGAAAAAGGTGATAATACCATCTAATGAAAAAAGGCTGAGAAAAAGGGGTGGGAACATAACCCCTTTCTAGCCAACCACTCCTATAACCTTAGTTTTATATTTTTGCTTTTTATTTAATCGGCCTCTTTAGTTCAAGGGAAAGAATAGGCGTTTCCTAAACGCTTGATCCAGGGCGGTTCGCCGCTGCGATCGAGTCCTAGAGAGTATTATTACTTATCTATTTAATTTTATACGTGTATTTATGGCCCTGTAGTTCAATGGATACCCGCCTGCCTTAGTATGGCAATATTGGCCTCTTAGTTCAATGGATAGAATAGGAGTTTCCTAAACTCTAGATCTAGGTTCGATTCCTAGAGAGGCCACTGGGGCGGGCAGGGAATAAAAGTTTACTAAACCTTTATTCCGCCGGGTCGCCGGTTCGAGTTCTGGAGAGGTTATTTTTCTATTTGAACCCCGATAATTTTCTCAATTCAATACCCATATTCTCATTTTGAGAAAATATGAACATGCTTCATCGTTGATTTTAGCCGTTTTAACCATGAAATCGGCAGTTTCGTCCTCTTGGCACAGCCTTGGCACATCCATATGGCGAAAATAAATGTTGAATTAAAAATTACTCGTAATGAATAAGCTAAGAATAACAAAACTTTTAGGAATTCTATTATTGACAGGTCTTTTCGCATGTAGCGATGGAGATTCAGAAGTAGATTCAAAAGGTAACGCTAGAGTATCTGCAACGGATGCCGCGGTAGATGCACAAAATGTAAATAGTGTTAACCTCTCAGTAAGTGAAGTTAAAGCCACTGCAAATGGAGAGTCCAGAACAGTTGCCAAATTCAGTTCGCCTAAGCAGTTTAACCTGATGGCATACCAAAATGGTGAAACCTATTTCTTAGGAGAAGGTGAACTAGAAGCAGGATCATATTCTGATTTGAGATTTATCCTATCGGGAGAATCTGATTCTTACGTAGAAATGAAAGATGGATCTAGAAGAGATTTAATCATTGATAATGCTACTACTACTGGTTATCAAATTAGTGGTGCATTTGAAGTAGCTGCTAATAGTACTACTAACCTTGTAGCTGACATTGACTTGAGAAAAGCAATTGTAACTGAGGCTCAAAGTTCTTCAGAGACTGCTTTCAAACTAAGATCGAATGGTCGAGTAGTAGTAGAGAACGCTACTGGTGAAATCAAAGGTAAAGTAGAAGGTGAAGCTAACTCTGGCGAACAGCTTGTAGTATATGCTTATCAAAAAGGAACCTTCTCTTCGTCTGAAGAAAGTGAACCTGCAGAAGGTAGAACCAGATATGAAGGTTCTGTAAACTCTGCCGTTGTAGCTGAAGATGGATCATACACGCTAGCGTTTATGGAAGAAGGTGACTATGAAGTTTATGTAGCATCATATTCCAACACGGACGATGATGAAGATCTTGAGTTCCAGGGAAGAGTTACAACAGACATTATGATCAATGGATCGCTTTTCAATACAATTAGTGTAGAATCTAATTCTACTATAACAGCGAACATTCTATTGAAATAATAATAAAAAAAAGGGGCATTGTGCCCCTTTTTTTTATTATCCTAAACTATTCCACTTTTGTCCAAAAAAACATCTTTGAAAAGAAGTCGATTCCCTTATATTCTGGGCACGTCACTTTTGGTGCTTACCATTGGTGCTTCGTTCCTGGGTTTTTTTGCTTACAAAAATCTCAATCAGATTATTGGTGCTTTAGAGAAGGAAGTTGAGCCCAATGTGAGCCTTCTTTTGCTTAATAACATAGACCTGGAGCTACAGGAAGTTGAGCATGCTATGGAACGCTATGTGTATACGAATGAAGATATTCATATGCAAAGCTTCCAAAAAGGCATTGCCAATGCAATTCGAATCGTGGATACCCTAAAGGAGCAAAACAACGATCCTAAAATACTTGCTTCCATGGATAAGCTAAAGGACTTAATACTAACCAAAGGAACCGTTTTATCTCAAGTAGCCGATCTGGACTATGAATCCATGGAAGAAACTTTTGCTAACCTGAAACTCCAATTAAACGACATTCAGACAAAAGAAATTCTTGAAGATACCCTACTAAGGAAAAAGCGAGGCTTTCTCCAAAGCCTTTTCGGACAGAGAAAGGAAATAATAACTTCTGACACAATAGATGTCTATAGCTCAGCGGAGTACAAAAACATCATCAACAGTCAATTAGACTCGATTGCGAATCAATCCCAACGAAGGACTTACAATCAAAAACTAAAGGAATTCACACTGCAAAAGGATCATCAGGAAATACAGGCCCAGATATCCACTTTGCTAAACGATATGGAAAATTGGGAATTGGATCGAATAAGGAGTCATGCGGCCAATGCACGTGAAATAGCCAGCTATACAAATAAGTATGTCACTCGCTTTAGTGTTGTTGTTCCTGTTCTTCTATTGATCACCTTTTCAGTGCTGGTCATTTATATCCTCCGAACAAAAAAACATCAGGACGCGCTAAACGCTTCTCGAAACAACGCGCTTAAATTGGCGAGGGAAAAGGAGCAGTTTCTAGCTAATATGAGCCATGAAATACGCACTCCAATGAACGCTATTGGAGGATTTGCCAAACTGCTTCTTAAAAGTGATCTAACAAAAGAACAAGAAGAACAGCTTCAAATCATTAATAAATCCACCGAGCACCTTACTCACATCCTCAATGATGTGCTTGATTTCTCAAAGCTTCAAAGTGGAAGAATCAAGCTGGAAAAAAAAGCATTTAGTCCAGCCGATTTAGTAAACGATACCATTAAACTTTTAGAAGATAAGGCTGAAGAAAAGGGCTTGAGGCTGGAATATGAAACAGAAAACCTCCCTGATGTTGTGATCGGGGATCCTTATCGTCTAAGGCAGATTCTTCTGAACCTCATTTACAACGGTATCAAGTTTACCGATAAAGGAGGGGTATATGTGACCGCTAAAAAAGAAAAAGAATCAAAAAAAGGGGTACAGCTTTCTTTCGAAATTATGGACACTGGCATAGGTATTCCACAAAATCGAAAAAAACACATCTTTAACGAATTTGAGCAGGTAAACCGTGAGGATAAACGCAAAGGCACTGGACTTGGACTTTCAATTACTAAAAAGCTTGTAACCATACATCGTGGTAAAATCAAAGTTGATAGTACCGTAGGCAGAGGAAGTACGTTCACCGTTTCACTTCCCTACATGCTGGCTGATAGCGAAATGGAAAGCACTGTTGTACAAAAGAGCGACACGCAACTGCAAAACATGCACATTCTTATTGCCGACGATGAGGAGTTTAACAGAAAACTTCTGGAAGCCATCCTAAAAGAGCACAACATCACCTATGACATTGCTGAAGATGGTAAACAAGCCTATGATCTTCTGAGAAAAGTCCAATATGATGTTGTTTTGATGGATTTTCGCATGCCTGAAATGGATGGTCCTGTGGTGGCTGAAAAAGTCAGGAAGGAAAACAAAAAGAATGCGGAAACACCGATCATTGGTCTGACAGCCACCGTCTCAGATAGTGACATGAAGCAAGCCCTCAGTGCGGGCATTAATCGCGTGCTAAGAAAACCGTTTGACACTGACGAACTCCTTGCTCTAATGAAGGAAAACCAACCATCCGATACTAAATTTGAAAAAATGGCATCAGAAAATACAGTTTTCAGTCTGGACGGACTCTCAAATATGGGAGATGAGGTCTTCGTAAAAGATATGATAGAAACCTTCATCTCCAGCACCAAAGAAAACTTACGGGTCCTTGACAAAAGTGTAGACGAGGAAGATTGGGAAAATGCTGCAGAGGTACTACACAAGATCATTGCACCTGCAAGGCACCTTAAAGCAGAGCAGGTTGTAAACCTCCTGAAAAAGCATGAGCTGCGAGCCAGAGATGGTCATCCAATTCCTCAGGAAGAATTTGAAAGCATTAAAACATCTACCAAAGAGCTTGTTGAAGCGCTTCAGTTACATTTACAGAAAACCAAAAAATAAATGAGCAATCAGCCTTTCAAAATTTTTGTTGTTGAAGATGATGATTGGTACAGGAAGCTGCTTGTTCATACACTCGAGCTAAATCCTGACCATTCAGTGAAGCCTTTTGCAGATGGTGAATCCATGCTTAATGCACTTAAGGAAAAGCCGCAGCTGGTTACACTCGATTTTCGACTGCCAGACCACACCGGATCAGAGCTTTTCGATAAAATCAAAGCTTATAACCCGGACATTGAAGTGATCATCATTTCTGAGCAACAAGATATTGAGACCGCAATCGATCTACTGAAAAAAGGTGCCTATGACTACCTCACAAAAACGGATGACATCAGGGATCGATTAATCCATGTTCTAAATAAGCTGGACAAGAATAAAAAACTCGAAGCGCGTGTAGAATCGCTACAGGAAGAGGTTGAAAAAAAATATGAATTTTCAACCAACATGATTGGTCAGAGTGCTGGAATAAAGCGTGTTTTCAAGCTCATTGAAAAGGCCATTAAGACCAATATTACCGTCATGATTACCGGTGAAACGGGTACTGGAAAAGAAGTGGTGGCGAAATCCATCCACTATAATGGAAAGCAAAAAACAAAACCTTTCGTGCCAGTAAATATGAGTGCTATTCCGAAAGACCTGGTAGAAAGTGAGCTTTTCGGTCACGAAAAAGGTTCATTCACAGGAGCAACCGGAAAGCACATCGGAAAATTTGAGCAGGCACAGGGAGGCACGCTCTTCCTTGATGAGATCGGTGAAATGGACATTTCACTCCAGGCAAAACTTTTACGTGCACTTCAGGAAAAAGAAATTACTCGCGTGGGCGGGTCCTCACCAATCAAAGTGGACTGTCGGGTGATTGTGGCAACACACAGAAATCTTCAACAAGAAGTGAAAAATGGAAACTTCAGAGAAGACCTCTATTATCGCCTCTTCGGACTGCCAATAGAACTTCCTCCGCTCAGAGAGCGTGACAAAGACGTCATTATTTTGGCTAAACACTTCGCCGAAGGTTTTGCACACGAAAATGATCAGGAACTCAAATCTTTCAGTAAAGAGGCCCTTCAAAAGTTGATGAATTATCCTTTCCCGGGAAACATCAGAGAATTGAAGTCTATCGTAGAGTTAGCTATGGTGATGGCCGATGGAAACGAGATCCTTCCGGATGACATCACTTTCGCACAAAAAGATGTACTCACTGATATTTTGACAGAAGAAATGAGCATGCGTGAATATCAAATGCGAATCATCCATTCTTACCTCAAGAAGTATAACGATGACATCAAGATGGTAGCAGATAAGCTGGATATTGGTCAATCCACCATTTACAGGCTCTTAAAAGAAGAAAAAGAATCCTCTCAGTAAGATACATTTTCTCAAATCGAGAAAAAACTCACACATCAATAATTCATAACTATCTGATTTATAGTTAATTACATTTAAGGCATATCAATTGAATACTTATAGTCAAACAAAATTGAGAAATGACTATGAGATTCATAAGACTTATACCAATTCTGATTCTTTGTGTTCTACTTACAACACCCGTTGTAGCGCAACAACTCAAAACTGGAACCTCATACAAAACGGCAGTGGGAGTAAGAGGACTTGGGACCTCAGGATTGACAATTAAACATTTTACGGGAGCTAATAAGGCACTGGAAGGTATTGTTGGTTTTTACCCCAATGCTTTTACAGCCACTTTATTAGTTGAGCGGTATGCTCCGGCATTTTCTGAGCCGGGATTAAACTGGTACTACGGGATTGGTGGTCATATTGCCACCCAATCAGATGTAGTTAATAACGAAGGACTGTACCGAAGAGAAACTTCGGAGTTAGGATTCGGAATAGACGGAATCTTCGGAATTGAATATAAGATTCAGGAAGTGCCCATTGCCATGAGTCTGGACTTTAAGCCATTTTTTGAAGTGGCAACTGATGGTGATGCCTTCATCGCACTTGATCCCGGACTAGGGATTAAGGTAACCTTTTAATCAAATCATTATGGAACTAGTAGCACTTGCATATATCCTCCTCGGAATCACCGTGTGTAGCATCGCTCACATTAGCACCTATGGTGATGAATATCAGGAAAAGGTGCCGGTCATATTCCGATTCGAACGACTTAAGAGGTGGATAAAATCAATTTTAAACCTAAAAATTTAAACCATAGATCGTTATGAAAACACAAAACAAAAACATACTTGCCGTGATGATTGGACTAATCATCACAGTGGGCCTTGCAGCGGTATTTATTACCATGCAAGAGGAGAAAGAAGAATTGACCGTACAGTCGATACAATTGGAAGAGGAGCTACAAAAGCGTGACTCTGCTTACAATGAAATAATCGACATCATGTTCGGTGTGGAAAGCAAAATTGAAAAGATAAAGAAACGAGAAAATTTACTATCTGATGTCAGTAGCAGCAATGATTTCACCACTGCTGACAAAAAGCAGATGGTGGAAGATATGAGCATGATTGATAGCCTAATCGTTCAAACCAATGAAACAGTAGCTCGATTAGTAGCTAAGCTTGACAATGCAAATATCAATCTAAGTTCATTCAAAAACCGCGTGAATCAGCTTTCTAGAGAACTTGAAGATAGGAAGCAATCGATTGCCACGCTAAGAGAAGAGCTGAAGGAGAAAGACGTAGAGATAGCTGAAATGACTGCAGATATCAAGTCATTGGAGTATAGAGTAGAGACACAGGAGCAAACATTGGATACACAAATGGCTAAAATCAACATGCAGCAAGAAAAGCTAAACAAGGCTTTCTTCGCAATTGGTACAGAAAAGTCACTAGTAAAGGATGGCCTTGTCTCTAAAGAAGGTGGTTTTCTATGGTTTGGTAAAACCAATGAGTTGGATCCGGATGCTTCCAAGGATAAATTCAGCGAGATAGACATCAGAACCACCAACAGGCTAATCGTCGATGCTGAAAAAGTAGACTTGATTACGGAACATCCTTCTGAATCTTATGAGATAGTAAAAGAAGGTGACGTAGTAAAGTATATAGACATCAAGAACCCGGACAAGTTCTGGGAAATTTCAAAATACCTGGTTGTAGCTGTCAAAAGCTAGGATCAGTTATGGGTTGTGGTGACTCTAGGGTCCGCATCCTGCGGGCCCTTATTTAAAAATTTTTCTCAAATCTTAATTATATAATACTGTGAAAACTCGAAGCATATTACTGAGCATATTTTTTCTTACAGTCGGCCTATTGATGGCACAACGTAGTGGTATAAAAGGTGGAGCAAACTTCTCCAACCTTTATGTTGATGATGTGAGTGATGAAAACATGAAAATCGGTCTGAATCTGGGTATATGGCATCAAGCAGCAAACGGTGCATTTCAGGCCGAGCTAAACTATTCCAACAAAGGCGCGGAAATCGTTTATGATGGAGCATTGGGTAGTGGAAAGTACAGATACAACCTTAATTATATTGAGATGCCGCTCCTTTTTGTTGGGCATGTAGGAGACTTCAATCTTCATGTTGGCCCATATGCCGCTTTGCTTGTTGGAGCGAATATCAAAGATGTAGACTCTGATGGAGATGTGAATGGTGTTGCACAACTAGACAGAGATGATTTCCATGCCTTCGACTATGGTCTCTCCGGTGGAGTAGCCATTGATTTTGATGCTAGTCAAATCGGTCTTAGATATAACTATGGATTGAGAGAAATAGGTAAATCAGGATCATTCGCAGGTGAGGCTGCTGATAATGCCAAAAACTCAGTATTGCAACTATACGTAGCACTGGACTTTTAAAAATCATTTTAATTCACATCATAGAGCCTACCCATATTTGGGTGGGCTTCTATTTTTTATATATGTTATACGATTAGGAAACTAATTTAATCTCACTTCGTATTAAGTCTTCATGAAACATACGCAGCTGGGAGAATTTGAAGAGCTAGTCCTACTCGTGGTGGGGTCACTTCATCAAAATGCTTATAGTATTTCCATCAAAAATGAATTGAAGGAAAAAACGAATCGAAAACCCAGCATAGGGGCATTGCATTCTGCACTAAACCGATTAGAAAAGAAAGGATTCATACAATCTCACGAAGGAGGTGCTACTGCAGAAAGAGGCGGAAGAAGAAAGCGATTTTATGAAATCACTGCCTATGGCAGAAAAGCACTTGATCAGTCTTACGAGCTAAGATCCTCTTTGTATCACACATTACCACAGGTCAATTATGTCGGGGACTGATCACATAAAAACCACCAATCCACCAAAGTGGGCAGATCGGTTTCTCTGCTGGTTTTGCCACGAGGATCATCTGGATATTTTACGTGGTGATGTGTATGAACTGTATGAAGAGCGACTAGAAAATATGAAGAAATGGAAGGCAGATTTTTTCTTCATCCTCGACATTTTGGGCTTGTGTCGCCCATTTGCTTTCAAAAAAAGAAGTCAAAACTCAACTCAAATTGCCATGTTTAAAAACTATCTCAAAATCACCTACAGGACATTCATCAAGCAAAAAGTGTACTCATTCCTCAATGTAAGTGGCCTGGCTATCGGCCTTGCATGTTGCATGCTGATATGCTTCTACATTTATGATGAGCTTAGCTATGACACCTTCCATTCAAAATCTCATCGTACTTATCGTGTATTAGAAAAATTTGAAAGTGAAGGAGTAGGTGAACACTCTGCCAGCCTACCATTCCCTACCGGTCCTGCACTGAAGCTTGATTTTGGTAGACAGGTAGAGCAGGCAGTCCGATTTTTTAATTTTCAATCTCCTTCTCTTGCACTGGCTAATAAAGCCGCAGATAAAGGCTTCAATGAACCAAACATATTTTTTGCAGACTCTGCCTTTTTTGAAGTTTTTGATTTTGAACTAATCACCGGAGATAAAGAAACAGCTCTGAACGAACCAAATTCTATCCTGATTACACGCTCGATGTTAAAAAAATACTTTGAGGATGAGGATCCAATGGGCAAAATTTTAGAGTTTCAGGGAAGTCAAAACCTCCAGGTAACAGGCGTACTTGAAGACACTCCCACAAATGCCCATTTTAAATTTGATTTCATCGTTTCCTTTTCAAGCCTCAAGAGTTCATTTGGAGGTGGTTACCCAACTACATGGTATTGGAACCCTTGCTGGACTTACATTGTACTAGAGGAAAACACGAACAAACAAGATCTCCTGACTCAGTTTCCGGATTTCGTCCAGAAATACTTTCCTGACTTTGTGAAAGATGATATCACACTTGAGCTTCAACCACTGGAAGATATTCACCTTCACAGCAAACTGGACTATGAAATCACTGCAAATAGCGATATCAAAAACGTATATATTTTCGGATTGGTAGCGATTATCGTACTGATCATCGCTTCTATTAATTTCATCAACCTCAGTACAGCCAGAGCTAATAAAAGAGCTAAGGAAGTGGGAGTCAGAAAATCACTAGGAAGTGCGAAATCCCAGCTAATTAACCAATTCATTTTTGAGTCCGTGTTACTGACGTTTGTCTCACTTTTTGTTGCAATCGCCATTGTGGCATTGGTACTACCTGGTTTTAACCAGTTGACAGAAAAGACCGTTTCGCTGGCTATTTTACTGGAGCCTATTTTCTTGTTTGGTTTAATAGCAGCCGGACTAATTATTGGCTTACTATCCGGGTTTTATCCCGCATTTGTCCTTTCTTCTTTCAAGACCGTATCTGTCCTTAAAAATAATCACTTGAAAACCAGTGGGCTAAACTTCAGAAGGTTACTCGTTACCTCACAGTTTGCCATCTCTATCATGCTAATTATCGGTACGCTGATTGTCCTAAGTCAACTGAACTTCCTGCAGAACAAGGATGCCGGTTTTGATGATGAAAATATTG
>NZ_JBSWYW010000002.1:0-520382 GCF_056161305.1 Ekhidna sp. ABH4_415 | reverse complement strand
AAGTGATGAAATAGATTCCTGTATTGTTTTGAATCTTATAATTCCGGCTCATGCAATACAAGTTACAAACTTGTAAGAAAAGCTATCTTCTTCTTTCTTTTTCCGCAAGTTACAAACTTGCGGTAGCTGTGGAATGGATTGGTGCCGCCTGAACATACCGTATTGTTCAACGCTTCTCCTACACTTTGGCCAAGTTAGTTTTCGTATGACTGACTTTCTAGTTTGGCTTTCGATTGTATAACCTTATTACCTCATCATTAAAATTCTTCATTACTAAGCTATCCCTCGAAAGTTTTATCAATTTGAACTTGGGTGATATTCCATCCAAATGATAAATTAAGAAGCCATTTTTCAATTCCAAATAATACCCCTTACTAAGTTCCTCTATATAATAAACTGAATCACCTTCAATTTTATAAAAGGCATTTTCATTTTCACTTTCGGCCCAAATGCCATTTAATAGCTCCTTTTCAAATCTTTCCTGGATTTCATGCTCATTAACCGTTTCCTTAACTAAGGTGTCGCTTAATGTAGAGTCATTTTTCTCTTCTTCAGATACTTTAACTGGTTTGGGATTTTCAGTCTTTAGCTTTTTTGATTCTTTTTCAGCAGGACTCTCGCACGCTATCCAGAGCATTGTACTTATTACTAGAAATTTTAAACTCATGGCACTTTAAGTTGAGGAATTTGTATATGAAAAGCTCTATCTCTTGAATTATAAGGAGTAAAAAACTTTTCTCTATTAATTCTGGGATCATTCAAAAAAGACCTATGCAATGCTTCAGTATTTCGTAATGATGAGGGAGCTAAATCTAGAACATTGCTGATAGCCGGATTCATTCCATGATTAGAAACATTTACTGGACCTAACTCCAAAATCCTATGTGTCATCATTCGAATAATATCCAAATTGGAGACTGATCCTAAATTTAAGTCACTAGAAACACCCTGCAAAATTTTCCCTAATACATATGTGTCAATTACTTTATCTCCGGATGGAGCATACAGATCATAACTTTCTTGACTTCCTCCAGAATGTGCATTCTGGAACATAACTCTAGCTTGATGACTAGGTGGTCGATATGCACTTGAAATTGTTGCACTATGATTTCCTGTGGCAATTAAGTTATCAGCTAGAACTTGAATAGAATAGTCCGAAATATCATTCCCATTGACGTGAGATCCTAATGTAAAACGAATCATATCTTGATTAATCATATCCATTGCAATATTTTCACGGACTGCACCAATGTAACCATTACCTCTTATCACTTGCCACGTACTTACCCTCTCATTACATCCGCAAGGAATTCCACTCCTTCCATTTACAGTTACTTCAGGTCCAATTACTTCTGCACCTACAACGGTATTATATAATCCTGCTGCTGCATCCCAGTTCGCTGCTGAACCTGGAACAGCTCCCCAAAAACCAAAATTATAATTGTAAGAGGCTGCATTAATAAAGGCCATTTGTCCACCATATGGACTACCCCATCCAAGTCCTGCCGTCCATGTCATCCCACTGCTACCATCGTCAGATGTACTTCGAAGAAATGAATTAATCATATTATTAATACTACTCCAATCATCATCTGTTCCGTTTGACCCTTCTGGAGTTAGGCCCCAAGGATCTCGGAACATCACCGGATTATTAAAGTTCGCATGATAAGGCGAATAACTCGGAGTACTACTAGCTAAAGGATCAGTAGCAAAGAACCTACCCAGTGCAGGATCATAGCTTCTGTACAAGAAGTCGTAATAGCCAGATATGCTATCGTAGCTTGCATAGGCACTTTGATACATCAGTCCCGGATCAATGTATCCTTCGGCTCTCCATGATTTATCTGTCTGCATGCCATACGGATAGTACTCATTCACCTGAGTCACCTTGAAACTTCGCGTTTCATTCTCATGAATGATGCGTAAGTCATCAAAATACACTTCCTGGTCTTCCTGGCTCTCGTTGGCTACATACACAAACAAATGACCCGGCTGGTCAAAGACCAGCTTTTCAGGCGTCTTTAGTTCACTCCATTGCTCAAAGGATTGCTCAGTCACGGATTGAAAGCTTGACTTGTCTGCTACAAAGTTATAATGCTCATCAAAAAACAAATACGCTAAGTATGCATCAGGTGCATCTTCATTACTTGAAGCATTTCCATCAATTGGAAATGGATTCGTTCCTGCTGATCCTACCGTATTGTTCAACGCTTCTCCCACTCCCCCGTCTGTAGTAGTCCCTCCGGTCATAGCCAGTAAGGCATCTATCACATTTCCAAAGACCGTTCCTGACCCTAGTGGATCATCCGTATACTTTGCCCAAACGTTTATTTCCACTTCATCACCTGCAGCTATGTCCAGCACTTTTGCAGGCCCCAATGTTCTGTTTGCGGCATTATTAAGCGCTGTACTTTGAGTTCCAGCTGGGGTATGATTTTCGGTAGGCACTCTCGTTACACCCGTCCAGTCAAATTCCGGATTTTCATCTTCCATAGTAGCCGTATAAATATTCCGCTCTGGAAGGTTACCAAATGCCACCCGGTTGTTGCCCTGCTGGTCCATCAGAAAGTACTCATAGTGGTACTTGTTGTTTTGCTTATAGGCTCTCCCCTCTGCGGTAGCCACCTGGTTCACTTCATCGTTGTAGTACTCAATCAATCCTACGTAATCTACTTTACCTAAGACGTTTCCACCACCATCTGTAATGGTCTTGGACAGGCGGTTTCCTCCGGCATCATACATGAAATCTATGGTGGTTCCATCTCCAAATGCAATGGTCTCCACCAGCTGGAGGTGGTTGTATGTCACTTCCACGATCTCTTTGTTCATGTCGGAGGTCATGTTGCCCATCACATCATAGGTATACTCCGTCAGTATATCGTTTTTGTCATCAAAGCCTTTGCCCTTATCCGGGCTGGCAGATAGTTCTGCTACTTTCTCCAGGCGGTGCGTGCCAGCCTCATATTGGTAGCTGATGTCATCCACTGTTTCGCCTCCTGCTTTGCGGCTGAGCTGGTTCATGTTGCCGCTATCATCGTAGGAGGCACTCATGTCATAAGCGCCTGCATCGCCGGTCCACGATCCGGCATTGTCCGTGGCGTAGGAGGTGTGGGTGAGGCGGTTTCGGTCGTCATATGTAAAAGCCGTGATGGTCTTTCCCCCAACACCCCCCTGCCCCAGAGGCGTCTGACCGCCCTCAAGGGGGGAGTTATCAGCATTCCAAACAGAGGAGGTAAGATTACCATCGTATCGACCGTCCATCGTTTCACCATTTACGGTGACTGGGTTGGTGTAGTTGAACTCCATCCCGAAGACATCATTTTCACCATCATCCAATCCGGCATTGTTGATTGATGAAATCCAGCCTTTGATATTGTAGTCATAGTCTACGGATTGGAGGAAGCCTTCGACAGGCTCAGGCTGGCCCGTTGGTTGGAGTGCATGTAAGTTTTTTTCGGTAAGCTGGCCCAGCACATTGTAATTGTATGCAGCTACTAACACACGCTCACCGGCATTGCCCGGCTCATCGATGGTTTGCCAGGTTTTTAGCAGTTGTCCATTGTGGGCATATTCATATTCTGTCAATACAGATACGGTCTCGGTATCACTGGTATGCTCCACGATCATCTTTTGCAGCTCTCCCTTCCAGTCCAGCTGGTTGGTCATTCGCTCCGTGCCGCCCAGGTGGTTTTCAGTGATGGTCTGTATCACCCGCAGGCGGTCATCGTAATACACCACAGAATTGAGCCACTTATCCGACCCAAGTACTCGGGTCTTACCGCCCGTCACCTGGTTTAGCACATTAGAAGTGCTGTCTGCTGTGAACCCGGCAGGAAGGCCGAATGAAAAATCTTCACCCTCAACATCCCAATCGGTATTGCTCTGGTAATCATAGTTATCATAGTAGCTTACTGAGAGCACTTTATAGGTTGGAAAGTCCGTACTACCTAGCTGCGGAAAGCTGCTATTCAGTGAATAGCCCACTTCGCTGTTCACCTCAATCTCAAAACGATCGGAATCCAATAATGCCTCGTTACGAAGCTCGGAAGTGGATAATCCGGTCACCACCAGTCCGGAGAAGACCGGACGGTTCCACGAGTCATATTTGGTAAAGGTCCAGGCGTTTGCACCGTCAAGCTGTTGCGCCGCATGACGCGTAAGCACCGGCCGGTCCCATTGATCGTAGATGATCTCCACCCATCCTGCACCGGGATCTTTCTTTCGGATGACCCGCCCTAAGCGATCATACTCATACTGAAATAGCTGTTCGGCAATTTGTTGATCAGAAAGCTCGCCCAACAGGTTAGTGTCTGTGATGGTGCTTGTGATGGCCGCCGGTATCACAAACCGCACACGTCCGTAATCGTCATAGACGTTATACGAACCGTACCATTTCCCATTGCTTTCATCAAATAACTGGCTCGTGATTTGCCTGCCCAGTGGATCGATGGCGGTTCGGGACTTGCGTCCTTCCACATCCGTAGTGATGGTCATTCGCACCTCATTGGCACCATAGATCGCATGGTTTTCAGGCTTACCGTTTTCATTGATCTTCCACTGACCAATCGCGGCATCTGTGCCAGGCACGTAAAACTGATAATCAAATCTTGTTTTCTTGTTATTGGTATGCCACTCTTCCCCCACCGAGGTGGTGGACTTGAGCCTGCCCCGGTCATCGAAAGTATGTTTGGAGAACGGATGTGAATCATGCGTGATCCCATCCGCACTGGCGTAAAAATTCGCTTGCCCCACTTCGGGCTGGTTTTGGATCATACCGGGCACGGTGGTGTCCTGATAGTACGCCAGGTAGGTCTTATCCTGCTTTCCGGTATACGCATTGTAATGATGAAAGGAAATCACGTCTTCCTGATTCTGCCCGGCCGCAACTACCACGGTCTGCAGTGGTCGGCCTGAGCCATCCGAATAGCTGTAAGTAGTTGCTTTCTCAGTGTACGGCAAATTAGAAAGTTGCAGGTGAGAAGTCACCGGTTGCTTGGGAACCTCCACACGAACGTAATTAAAGTCTTCTCTTTTGCATGTTATTGGAGTGATTGTGAGTACATCGCTTGTGGATGTGCTACCGTCAGAAGACGTAACCGTTCGCTTGAATTGCACCTCCCCGGACAATAGCTCTTCGGAATAATAGTTTTGTTCATTCCCAACAGTGATCCAGTTCGTTCCATCATATTGCTCCCAGGTATAGGCATATCCACCCATGCCCCCGGTAGGCTCGGCTCCACTTACTAATCCCAGTGGTGCATCCTGACAAGGATTGCTTCCATAAGTGATCTTTCCTGCAACTAAAGGGTCTTCCCGCAAAATCACCACAGTATCGCTGGCAGCCGTTTGATTGTAAGAAGTGACCAGTCGTCTGAATTTCATGATTTTCGCTGCACCGATAAGGGAAGGCTGAGGATCAAAATCTTTTTGATCAGCGATCAGCTCCAGCTCACAGTCACTGGGGCCTCCCCCTGTCACGTCAGATTCGCTGAAGGGGCATGCTACGTCCTCCCAGATACCTGTACCGATATTCAGCATTTGCCATTGGTAAGCGTATTCTCCTGTGCCACCAGAGGGAATTGTTCCTGTGATTTCATTTAAATCACAACTAAAACACACTCTTTCATCAGGCGTACTAAGACTTCCTGCTATCAAGGTTGGATATTGAATATCGGCATGGATGGTCGCTTCCTCATTTTGATCGCACACATAGGCTGTCCGCTTAAAGATCGTAGGCTCATAGATGGGATCGGTTGGCGTATAGCTAGCACCTGTAGCACCCGCAATGGATTCAAAACTCGTTCCGGTAAAAGTACCTTTTTTACTCCAGGCGTACGTCACCCCTGTCAGACCCGAACGATCGTTGAGTTCTTCGCCTGCAATTGGTCCGGGAATTTCACCTTCTGATACATTTCCGTAGGTATAGGTCAGCTGACCCGCTTCCAATTCCATCGGTGTGACTGTAATCACATTGGACTGTACCGTCTGTCCGCCTGATGTTACTTCACGCATGTATTCCGTGGGTTCAGAAATCGGCGTAAGGTCAAAGTCATAGTGAGGGTATGAGGTGACAAACCCATTTAAATTTTCCCATTCATCAATTGGATTGTTTGCAGATCTTTTCTTCCATGTATACTCATATATTCCAGATCCCCCAGTTGCGTCTTGTGCGCTGGGTATAGATGTCAGTTCCCCAGGGCAAATCAGTTGATCCGCTCCAATTGACCCGGCCTGTAATGCTGTGGTAATGACAACTTCATTAGAGGCTAGTACCTGTCCGGAGGATGTGATTCTTCGGTAGGCTGTTGTAACCGTTTGCGGGTAATCTACCAAGTCCTTTGAAGTAGCCCCCGGAATGTCTTCGTATCCAGAGGTTTCTTTCTTCTGCCACTGATAGGTATAGGACCCGGATCCTCCATTTGGTAGGGAACCCGTAATTGAAATTGTTCCCTCAGGAGAAATCGTTGAGCTACCACTATATGAAATACCGGTATTGACCAATTCAGGATAAACAGAAAGCTTAATGGTTTTGTAAGCCGTTTGCCCCCCAGAAGTTACTTTCATACGATACCACTTGTCTGCTGTGAGAGCAGGTGGATCATAAGGTTGGGGTGAAGAACTTGCACTACCCAGGTTGCTCCAGGTGATGTTGTCATTACTTTCCTGCCATTGGTAGGTATAACTTCCTGAAGCACCTCTGGCTGCATCGCTGGTGATGGGCGCAGCGTCTTGACCATAGTAGAGTTGCGTACCAGACCCAGAACTCACGCCCCCCGCCACAAGATTCGTAGTAACAGTTATTTCGTTAGAATATTTGGTCCCACAAGATTGTACCCTCCTACGGTAAGTAGTTGTAACGCTTTGGGTTACACTCCCTAAATCCCTTCCGGTCTTACCGGAAATGTTGCTGTATCCGCCAGTCGTCTTTTTTTGCCATTGGTAACTGTAAGATCCATTGCCTCCAGTGGCCGCCGCTCCGGCAATGGAAAGGGAGCCACCGGGATTCACATTGCCCCCGCTATAAGAAATGGTTCTGGGATTTAAATTACTATAAACGTTATAACTGATCACATTACTGTAGGCCGTTTGTCCATTCGAAGTGACTTTTCGCCGGTATTTTCTATCAGAGGTTAGGTTTGGAGGATTAAAACCTGTTCCATTTCCTCCCGCATTGGACCAAGAACTGCCACCATTCGTACTTTGCTGCCAGAAATAGGAATGATTCCCATCACCTCCCGTAGCGCTAGCACTATTGCTTATATTAGATGGGTTACCATTATAGCATACATTGGTTGAGGAGGTACTGATACTTCCGCCTGAAAGAGGGCCGGTTACATTCACGTTGACCGTTTCTGTATAGGGCTCATTGCTCACTGTTGAATTTGCCCTTACCCAGCCTGAACCATAGGAGGTCCACTTAACCTGGACAGAGTAATTGTTTTCATAGATAATAATACCTCCGGATATAGCGTAATCCGTATTCTGAACTATGCCACCTCCCTCTACACTGTAAGTATACGTTCCATTGTAGTCAACATCGGTTGGCCCGACAAAAGAGTAGGTGAAGGTACCCCCTCCGCCAGAGCCGCCTCCCCCACCTCCTGATCCTCCACCTCCTGATCCTCCACCATCTTCAATGCAGTTACCTTCTATATCTCTCTTACAATCCGGAGGACAGATAATACACTGGGAATAGGAAGAAAACGTAACGAATAGAAGGAAGAAGAGTAATGATAGAATGCGAGTCATCGTGATTAATTTATAGCGGGTAGCAAAGCAATTCGTTGGATAAGGGCCTGTGAATTTGGATTTGAAACAATCTTAAGAATAATCCTGTCCTCAAGTAATTCCTCTATTGTCTGAGTGGTTTGAGTACCATTTTGAAAAGTGAGTGTCAGTTGATCATCATTAACATTCCAAGATCCCTGGTTTGATCCTTGATTTGTCGAAACCGTAAATGAAGAATCTGAATCAAAAATAAATCTTTGACTTTCCAGTTGAGCGATAATTTGGGATTGCGTATCTACATCAAGGGAATCGAACTTAGCCCTATTAGCATAAGACATCAGGTCAATTGTTTCAGCGGCGTGTAAATCCCAGCTACCAATAAATTGTTGTCTAGCATTTGATTGAGCATATCCTATTGTTGAAAAGGTAGATAACAACAATAGTAGTATAGAAAGTAATTTCATACAGTGGCTAGGTTCAGTAGGTAAAAAAGATGTTACAGTAACTTAGTTGCGTTACAAGCCACCAAACCTAATACGTATTCATTAAAATTAAAAACGATTGTAATGACCTAATTTAATTAATCAGTAGGCCATTAATGAGGAGCCGGTCGGCGAGCACCAGCACCAGATGACTGGAAAATTTTCGAATGTTATGTAAATAAAGTGAAACAAATACTCTATCATTTGGTGCTCGAGCCTTTTGCAGTCCTTAGGAGGATCGAGCGCCTGCCTGCCGGCAGGCAGGTTAAGAAATCTTCAATTGGATGGTTTTAGTGAGGGGCCAGACTTTTCCTACTCAGAGTCATTGCCATACAGCCCGTCACGAGAGAAAGCAAGTGTACTTGTGATCCCTGATTTGATTGCTGTGACATGGATTGGATTACATGTTGCTATGAAAGCAACAAGATAAAAAAGGCAGCTACAAGCTATGACAAGAAATTTTTTTTTAAACTGCTGCTTAGTTGGAGGTGTTAATATTGGATTAGCAGTTTTCATCAATCCATTCAAAAAAATCAGCCACAGGTATTCCCATGTCTCTTAAGTTTGTTCTAATATGTGGCATAATGATTTCCTTTTCGTTCCTAAACATAATAGAACGAGTGCATCCAGGGCACTTCCATTTAACATGTTTCGTTCCCTTATCTTCATAACACCCTCTACTCTTTAGAAACTTCTCCCAGCACTTTCTATTAATAGGCGCATTCCTACCCATATCACTATACCATAACTCTAGCGATCTCTTCCTCTTGGATTTCGGTAGTTTCTGGAAGTTCGAAGTTTTGTAGAATGCCCTCTTTACTCACAGTTACAGTTGAATGATATTGCTTCTTCCTATACAGCTCTCTCTTCCAACCGTATTTGGATAGTTCTTTGGTTTGGGCGTAAGGCGGTAAGTCCAGTATGGTTAAAAACCAATCTTCAATAATATCATGCATCATTTCTCTAGCTGTATCAAAGGTATCTCCATACCCAGACACATTAAGAGATGGGTTATAACAAACTATTCTACCATGATCTTCAAAAGTGAAAATTTTAAAACGTCCTTCTATCCTTCTTTTTGAATTATCAATTTTTAGAAACTCAGACTTGTTACCTGATTCTATTGTTTTTGAAATCCAACCCATATGATAATTATTAATTATGCCGTGTAATTCAACGCTAAATTTAGCAAAATGATTTTTTCAAATAATAGAATCCATCGATTTATACGACACCTTTAACGACACCTATATACAAAAAAAGCCCCTCAGTTTCCTGAGAGGCTTATTCTTGCAGTCCGTAGGAGGACCGAGCGTCAAGAAATGACCCGGTGGGTCATTTTAGTGAGGAGACAGGTTGCGCGTTAGGCCCCTACGGACGAAATGAAAAAAGCCACTCAGTTGAGTGGCTTTTAGAATGCAGTCCGTAGGGGAATCGAACCCCTGTTACCAGGATGAAAACCTGGCGTCCTAACCCCTAGACGAACGGACCGAATATTTTTACAGCAACTCCTTTAAGCTGCCTGAGGGTTATATGATGTTTTCATCCCAGGATGAAAACCTGTCGTGACTAGCCGTCCGCCCTTAACCCCTAGACGAACGGACCGTGTTTCAATAAATGTCTTTTTCGCCAAGTACGATTGCTTTTAATAAAGCCAGATTTTGCAAACCTGTCGCCCTGACCGGGCCGTGCCTAACACCTAGACGAACGGACCGTTTTTCAATAAAATTTCCCAAATACACCGACGAACTTTACCGCCGTGTTTGTTTTGGGAGTGCAAATATAGAATTCCAACCCTTTTTAGCAAAGGAGTGAAATAAAAAAAGCGAAGAATTTTTCTTCGCCTTCAAAATATCTCTTTTACAATCACCTATTCTACGGCCTCTTGATAAATGGAAACGCCTATCAGGTATGTATTTACGATTAAGCTCTTCTTCGATTCAATGCTTGTTTTTAGGGAATCATATTTTCCACCATCAGCTACCATGCTGTCATTTTTACCTAACCCTTCAGCAAGGATCAGCCCACTGATGACAAACCCTATAAGAACTAGAACCAATTTTAAAGGTGAAGATTTTCTGGTGATTGCGGTTTTCATGATTATGGTGTTTATCCTATTAGTACCCAAAGGAACAGATTTATTACAGTTTTACGAAAAAAAAATTAAAAGGCTTCAAATTCATCGTTTTATTCTTCTACAATCACAATTGGAAAGTCCTGCCCTCTGGAAAATGTGTGAGGGTATTGAGGAGTACCCTTATAAAGAATACTAAGTTCCGGAACCTGATCGTCCAGATATGATTTCAACTCATAAATAGTCACCTTGCCATCTTTCGGGGCTCCATCAGCGTCACCTGAGAGCCCTTTCAGTAATGCATATGTAAAAAGACCATGACCGAGTGATTCAAATTCCGTTGCATACTGCTCACTTCCTGCTGCCGCCATTACATGGATGCCGGAGCTTCGGGAAAGCTGAGCAATGGCTTTTTCTTCAGGTGCGCCTCGCTGAGCCAACACTTCTACCGAGCCCCCCGATTGGCAGGCATCCATCACAATCAACTGCTTCAGCGCTTTGATTTCAAGCATGGCTTGTTGAAGAGAAGCTGCATCTATCCCGTACTCATCAATCCTACTATTATCATACAACCTGCTTGCTCCTGATGAGACCAAATAGAAGTTCCCATCGATCATGCTGCCATGACCAGCGTAATAGAAAATAAAGACATCATTGACTGAGATTTTATTTTTCAGCTCTGCGACCTTACTTAGGATGTTCTCTTTGGTCGCTTGCTTGTCAAAAATTTGATGCAGGATTACTTCGGAGTAAATTGCATCCCCTTGTTGCTTCATTTGGTTGGAAAATGAACTGGCATCCGATCGGGCGTAATTCAAATTCAATGCCTGGTTTTGGTACTCATTGATACCCACCGCCAGAATATGACAGGTGCTTCCTGGTACTTTGGAATCAGAAAAAAGCGTCACGGAGGCTCTATTTGACTCCAGGTTGGATTTGGATGAAGCCACCGCTACAAACTCATTATGACCTGCCACCAGTGGAAATTCAATGGAATAAATTTTGGCGTTTTTGTCCGATCGTACTTTTTGAATTTGAGGTTCCAATGAAACCCTTCGTCCATTATGAAAAAGCCTGACATCCTCTATCCCACCTCCTTCATCTGTTGCCTTAAGGTAAAGCTTAGCAACCTCATTTTCTGACAGTCCGGAGAGCTTGAGCGTAGGTGGTGGTGCCTGATCCATGATACTGCCAACGGATTTCTTACCCGATCGTGATGAGGTGAATATCTCTTCCACGAGTCCGGGCACATAAAATTCATCCATCAATTGATCAGCTCCTAAAACCTCCATTCCTCTCACAAAGTGGATGTTAGAAATGGCATCATCCGTAGCATCAAAGTAGCCTTCCGGGGTTTTGACCATCCAGTCATTTTTTCCTATCTGAATATGCTCAAAAAGCTCCTTATTCTCTTTTAGATTCCAAAATTTCGTCACCCCATCCACATCTGATGTAATCATTAGATCTTCTTTTATGTCCAAACCGTTTATTTCCGCCTGATGACCGTCCATCGATCGGATAAATGTTCCTTTTGACCTGTTCCAGAAAGTGACCATTCGGTCTGCACCAACCGAGATAAGATGATCTTTATAGGCAGCAACACCAAACACTGGACTCCCTGCATCCATTCTCGTTTTGATAAGTCCACTGTAGAGATCCCAAACGATGATCTTTCCATCCCATCCGGCAGACACAATATCACTTCCATCCACAGAAACGGTAGTGACATTGTTCGTATGTCCAATAAATTCCTTGACCAATCGACGTGTTTCTACCTCATACAGCCTCAGTGTTTTATCCAGCATGGCTAACACTAAATAGGCATCATTCTCGGTAAATGCCAATGAATAGGTAGAAGCTCCCTCGTTATAGGTGTAATTGTAACGGCTCCAATCGTTGGTATTCCACAGACTAATCACTCCATCCCAACCTGTGCTTGCCAGATATTTACCATTATGACTCAACGCTAAATCAAAAATCGGTTCACGATGGGCTTTAAATTTCCTGATCTGCTTGCCGGTAGATTTCTCCCATAGCATGATAGACCCATCTCCTCCAGCCGTGGCTATTGTGTTTTCATCCAGCTCTTCAAAGCAGAGTACACCCTTCTCATGCCCCAGGTACTCCATTTCGATGGAGGCACTATTTACGTTCCATTTTCGGGCTTTATTGCCTGTTTTTCCAACCAGAAAAGACTTTCCACTGAGTGCTCTGGCCGGCTTATACTTTACCCACATGGCTATGTAGTGCTCCCAATAACTACCCAAATCATAATCGAGTCCGGTGCTGGAGCGATTTAATATACCGTCATATCTCCTCAGCTCTTTTCCGTCAAAATCTGTTATTACAATAACCTTATCAACTGCAATGACAATCTCTTCCTCTGTGGGATGGAATGCAGCATCATTAATTTCTCCATCCATAGACCATTTGCGCTTTAGGATGCCACTACGATTCTCATACAGAAATACCGTATCTTCAGTGGAAGCCAGAAAGTGCTTACCGGATGATTGAAAATGGACTGAAGTAATATCATCATACTCCCGTGTGCCTTCAAAAGTTCGTTCACCGGTGGTTAGATGGTATTTGGTCAGTGTAGTTCCATTCGAGAGTTTGATGAGTTCATCACCATAAAGGTCTGTCAACGTTCCGCAACCCCCACACCAGCCTTTTAAGGGCTTAAAATAATGTTGCAGGCTCCAATCAGACACAGAATAGACCTTTGCTGCTCTGTTATCCTCTCCGATGACGAGGTATTTATCATCCGGGCTAAATTTCACACTTACGCCATAGCCTGTCCCACGATCTGCATTCGATTTTATTTTTTTTACCAGTGAGTAATCCCTGGTTGTGTAAATAGAAACGGAATCAGCGTAACTCCCAATCGCCAGTAACTTTCCATCATTGCTAAAATCAACGGATGTTACATAGTCCCTGAATTTCTCACTTCGCCAGAGCATCTCCCCTGTAGAGATATCCCAGACACCTGCTGTACCGTCGGCGCTGCTGCTGGCAAGCATATTACCATGCAACGAAAAACCATTGACCGTATGATTGTGGCCAAAGAGGGAGCGAATTTCCTTGCCAGATAGCGCATCCCATATTTTTATTGTCTTATCTCTGCTGGCAGAAATCAGATACTTCCCATCAGGGGTGAACCGAGCAGACTTCACAGCCTCACCATGTCCTTTTTGAATAACTGCCTGAAATGACTGAGCCTCTGCGAAACAGAGGCTCAAACACAATGTCAAAAATGAAAAATACTTTTTCACCAATAATTAGTCTTTAATGTGGGCTGTCCACACAGGGACGTTTGCATGATTTACTACGTCTTCAGCTATACTACCAGCCAGGAAGTGTCCCACTCCCCTTCGCTGATGTGTACCCAGCGCAATCATATCTGCCTCCACATCCTCTGCATAGTAAATAATGCCATCCTCCTCATTCTTGTAGTTGTAAATTTCAGTGGTGCAGTTTTCAATTCCGTATTTCTCTACAAATTCATTCATTTGCTTGAGGTCATGCCGGGTAGAGGTAAAACTTGCCGGCGTATTGATTTTCACAATCTTCAACTGTGCATCCATCATAGCTTGTAGGCTCTTGACTTTCTCAATCAAGAAATCATCGGTGTTTATAAAGTCAGATGCAAAGACAATTTTTTCAATCGGCTCAAGGTCTACCTTCTCACTTACAGAAATAACCGGACATTGTGCCTTGCGTACAATCTTTTCCGTATTCGATCCAACAAAAAACTCATTCAAACCTTCTGCTCCTTCAGTTCCAACAATTAACAAGTCTACATGCTCTTCTGTAATCTGATCAATGATGGTATTGAATGCATTTCCTAGCTGGATTTTTGTGGCGATTTTGTCATCTGCATATTTCGCATTTGAAACCACCTCTGCGAGCTTATCTTGCACACGCTCATACATCTTTTTGATATACAGCTGCTCCATCGGATCATCACTCTGGATTCCCATGGTTTTGAATGAGTCGGCCGTAGGGTGCTCAATGACATTGAGAAGTAGAACATTTCCTTCAGATTTATCTGCTATTTGACATGCGAAATCCAGGGCATGTTCAGCCACTTTTGAAAAATCGTAGGGTACTAATATTTGTTTCATGTGTATCGTCAATTTTTAATACACCCAATTTAATGAAAAATGACATCCATCTTTGTTTTTTGATGAAAATCATAACGTCGGAAAACTTTTGTTAGGCCAGTAAGGAAACAAGCTGCCCGACTGAAAAAAGAATTGCGAACAATAAAGTGGAAATAGCCATTTGCTTAAGGTAGGGATCAAGTTTGGCTGATGGAAGAGTGCTTACGGCTCGAATATTTTTTTGAAACAGAAAGACCACCATCAAAAACAAAAAGCCCCATAAGGTGCTAAACGTTAGATGAACATAAAGAGCACTAAGTAATAAGCCAAGAACCAAAATGACTGAGTGATAACGAACGGCGGCTACCCTTCCTATCCTTACGGGAATGGAGTTTTTTCCTGCTGCCTTATCAGATTCTATATCACGTATGTTGTTGACGTTTAAGACACCCACACTGAAGAGTCCCAAAGATGTTGCCGGTAGAAAAACCAGCCAGTCCAATCGTTGTACTTGTAGATAATAGGTACCGAAAACCAATACAAGACCGAAAAATACAAAGACGAACACATCACCAAATCCGGCATAGCCATAAGGATTCTTTCCTACGGTGTATTTGATCGCTGCAACAATCCCAATTAGTCCGATTGAAAGAAATACGACAGCCTTAATGAAATCATTGGGAAATGCGAGGTATAGTAGCCATGATCCGGAAGCTAGTGATAGTAAGGAGAATACAATCATCGCCTTCTTCATCGCATGCGATGAGATCTGACCGGAACTGACCATCCGTGCTTCTCCTGTGCGCTTTTCATCTACCCCCGAGGTAGCATCTCCATAATCATTCGCGAGGTTGGAGAGGATTTGAAGAAAAATCGCAGTGAGAAGAGTCAAGCCAGCAACGGTGTAATTGAGGGTGGCTGCAATAGTAGCCAAAGAAATGCCAACCAGCCAACCTGAAAAGGCAAGCGGTAATGTTCTCAATCGAAAGGCTTGAATCCAGGATTTCATTTTACATCCTTTCCGGAACGTCGATTCCCAGCAACCGCATACTTTCTTTGATGAGTTTTGCCGTAATTGAAGAAAGGGACACACGGAAAGCCAGCTTATCCTTATTGTCCTCATTGAAAATCGGTACCTCCTGATAGAACCCATTATATTCCTTTGCAAGATCGTATGCGTATTGCGCCATCACTGCTGGTGAATACTCTTTGGCTGCTTCCCGCAAGGATTTAGTGAATTCAGTAATTCGGAAGATCAGATCCACCTCTCTTTTATTGAGCTCTCCAACCTTGTCAACATCAAAATCTGTTTTCACCTCCAGCGATTTAGCTCTTCTCAAAATAGCTGAGATACGGGCATGCGTGTATTGAACAAATGGCCCTGTGTGCCCCTGAAATTCAATCGACTCCTGGGGATTGAAAAGCATCCGTTTTTTGGGATCGACTTTAAGCAAAAAGTACTTTAATGCTCCAAGACCAAGCATACGATAAAGCTCCTGAGCTTCACTTTCATCCATTCCTTCGATCTTACCCAACTCCCTTGTGTGTTTTTCTGCTGTATCGAACATCTCTTGCAGCAAATCATCTGCATCTACTACCGTTCCCTCTCTGGACTTCATTTTTCCTGAGGGTAAATCCACCATGCCGTAAGAAAGATGATACAGCCCATCAGCGTAGGTTCTTCCAAGCTTCTTCATGATGGCGAAAAGCACTTTAAAGTGATAATCCTGTTCGTTTCCAACCACAAATACAGACTTATCAAATGGAAAGTCACGATGCTTCATGTCGCATGTTCCCATGTCCTGCGTCATGTAAACAGCAGTGCCATCGGCTCGCAGCACCAGCTTTTCGTCCATTCCTTCATCAGTCAGATCTACCCATACTGATCCATTCTCCTTTTTAAAGAAGACACCTTTTTGCAGCCCCTCTTCTACCAACTCTTTACCTAGAAGATACGTGTTGGATTCCTTATACATGGTATCGAAATGAATGCCCATGGTTTCGTAGGTTTTATCAAACCCTTCGTAGACCCAGTTATTCATTTTTTCCCAAAGAGCTACTGTCTCTTCATCTCCTTTCTCCCATTTCTGAAGCATCTCCTGTGCTGCCTTGATCGAGGGTGCTTCCTTTTTTGCTTCCTCAGGATCCATCCCCTGATCAACAAGGGTGTTGATTTCCTCCTTATACATCTGATCAAACTTCACATAGTATTTACCAATCAGATGGTCTCCTTTCATCCCTGCACTTTCTGGCGTCTCTCCATTTCCTAGTTTTTGGTAGGCTAGCATCGACTTGCAGATATGAACCCCCCGGTCATTCACAAGGTTTACTTTTTTCACTTCATATCCATTGGCTGCCAGAATCCTGGATGCAGAATCCCCAAGGAAGTTGTTTCTCAAGTGGCCCAGGTGAAGAGGTTTGTTGGTATTAGGTGATGAAAATTCCACCATCACCTTTTGACCATTTGATGGAAGCTTTCCGAAATCGTTATTTGAAGCAATGTCGTGTAAGGTACCTACCCATGAACGATCTGTCAGTTCCAGATTCAGGAATCCTTTTACCACATTGAAACTTTGAATAAAATCCGTATTAGTTTTCAACCATTCACCAATCTGTGCACCGGAATCTTCAGGCTTTCCTCTGGTAATTTTCAAGTATGGAAATACCACAAAGGTGTAGCTCCCCTCAAATTCCTTTCTGGTAGGCTGGAGGATAATCTGATCTACTGATAGATCGTGACTGTATAATTCGCTAAAAGCCTTTGAAATTGATTCTTGTAAGTGCTGTTCCAGCATGTTACCTGGTTCTATTTTAATGGATTAAAAATTTCAGCCATCATGCACCGGGCACTTCCGCCTCCCAGCTTTTCGATGGTGTGAATGTCACTATATACAAGCTTTCCATGTTTCGAAAGCTGAGATTTTTGTTCATCTGATAAAGAGTGAAATGCCGCAGAAGACATTACTACCAGTCTTTGATCATCTTTACCTAAAACCTGAAGCATATTGCCGGCAAATTGTTCCTTTTGCTCCTCGGTAATTTCAATGATTTCTTTGTCTGTTTCCTCAAGCGTCTCCACCAGATTCTCACGCTCTTCCAAATCATCGATACTATCCAAGCATACTACCGCAAACTCCTCTCCAAGGCACATCATCACGTTTGTATGGTAAATTGGAAGCCTTTTACCATTCACAGTTTGCAGCGCGTGAAAAGTAACCGGATCATACCCTGCCTCGTCGCAGAAATCTTCGAGCACCTCAGGCATGGTACGTTCAGAGATTGCAGCATAGGCGATCTTATTTTGTCGGTCAAGCAGCAAACTGCCTGTTCCCTCCAGGTAAGCAGCCTTTTGCTCCCAACCCGTAAAGCTTACTACATCTGATACCTTGAACTTCGCTTTCAAACCTGCCACGATATCTTCTCTTCTCTCTAGTCTTCTGTTTTCAGCGTACATTGGATACAGTCTCAAGACGCCATCCTGATGAAAAGAAATCCAGTTGTTAGGAAATATTGAATCTGGTGTTGAAGGATCTGGAGTATCATCAAAAACAGTGACATCTACCCCTTCAGATCTTAGCTTTTCCACAAACTGATCAAACTGATCTTGCGCCTGCTTTTGTATTTCTTCAGGACTGATTCCCTTCTCGCTTTTCTGGTAATAGTTATTTACTGCTGTTTGCTCATTCATGTGAAAAGCTACCGGCCGAATCATCATAATATAATTTGTAATCTGCTTACTCATATCTTCTTCTTAATGGCATGGTTGAACATCTTAATAGGCCCTCCATTTTGGCTGTTTCCCTGTATTTTACTTCTTCCACCTTTAAGCCCCATTTCCTAAACTGCTCATTCAATCTTGTAAAGCTGCTATCTGAGATGACTACCTCAGGGCTGATGGAAAAGAAATTGGAATTCATTTCATACATTTCATCTCGTGTTATCTCAAACACATTCTCTTTCCCAAAAAATTCAATCAGAAATTGAGCATCCTCGGAATTTTTAAAACCTCCAGGATAAATCACTGCTTTATCTTTCCCTACCGGCTGAAAGCAACAATCCAAATGCAGAGCATTTTCTCTAGGGTCGTCATCCGATTTATTTAGCTCAAACGCTTTGACAGTGAAGTTTGGAAAGGTTTTTTTCAAATACGCTATAGCAGCCTCATTCGTCCGGGACACAGTGTATTTTTCAAAATCCTCTGATTTAGAGTAGCCTACAAAAATATGATCCCTCCAGGGCATGATATCCCCTCCTTCCATTCGTTCATGCTCGTCTGGTAACAAAACATGTTGTACCTCACCAGTGATGTGATCAATCCCATCAGATTCCAGCTTTCGTTCCGGAGTAACACATGGTATTACTAACTTATCATCTATGACAAAGGCGATATCCCTTGCAAAAATTTGATTGAGATCAGGAATGCTTTTAGGCCTGTAAACCTTAACGTTATGTTTCTTTAAAACGCTCGCAACTTCCTCCATTTCATCAATCAAGTCAGCTTCTTTTGGAAAAGTACCGGCACGTATATGTTCCTTCGATTTAGGATCATATGTTTCTTCCAACTTTGGTGTACCCCCCATACTCTCAGCTGTGCCTAAAATGACCGCTTCAAGGGGTGCTGTTTCGTCTAAGATTTTAACGGTGATCATGTTGTTTAAAAATTCACGCAAAATTAATCTTAATAATCAAGGTTAGTATCATCAGGATTAAAGGATTCTGGAAGAGTGCCTTCAGCGATTGATTATTCCAAAATCAAAAGCAAATCCTTTCAAGAATGCTGAATTTAATTGATAATTGCACCGACTTTTCCAGCAAGCCAATGAGAAAATACGCCGACCTGATTGATCAGACCTTTTACTTTCCCACCAAAGAGTTTAAAGTAGAAAAAGATAACCTCTTCTTTCATGGGGTGAATCTGATGGAAATCATCAAGGAGTACAGCACTCCATTAAAACTCAGCTACCTTCCCAAGATTGAGCAGAACATTAAATATGCATATGAAATCTTTAATGATGCCATCAAGAAACATAATTATGAAGGCTCATATACGTATGCTTACTGTACTAAGAGTTCACACTTTCGGTTTGTCGTAGAAGAGGCTTTATCCAATAAGGCACACATCGAAACGTCCTCAGCTTATGATATCCCCATCGTCCGAAGTATGGAAAAGGCCGGAAAGCTGACGAAGGACCATTTTATCATTTGTAATGGTTTTAAAAGGCCACTATATCTACAGGAAGTTGCTTCATTGCTAAACGAAGGTTATACCAATTGTATTCCTGTTCTCGACAACCTGAATGAACTTAATCATTATAAGGAGCATGTAAAAGAGGATTTTAGTTTGGGAATCCGTATTGCCGCGGACGAAGAACCAAATTTTGCTTTTTATACTTCAAGGCTGGGCATTCGATACAGTGATATTTTACCATACTATAAAGAGCAGATTAAAGACTCGAAGGCTAAGCTGAAAATGCTTCATTTCTTCATCAACACAGGCATCAAAGACACGGCGTATTACTGGAGTGAGCTTAGCAGGTTTATCTACAAATACTGCGAACTGAAAAAGATCTGTCCTGAACTGGATACAGTGGATATTGGAGGGGGATTTCCAATTAAAAATTCACTTCACTTTGAGTATGACTATAAGTACATGGCCGAACAAATCATTGAAAACATCCAGTGGATTTGCAAGAAAAACCATGTCCCGGTTCCTAACATCTTCACTGAATTCGGCAGTTTCACAGTAGGTGAAAGTGGAGCGACCATTTACTCAGTGCTTGATCAGAAACTTCAAAACGATAAAGAGCTTTGGTACATGATGGATGGTTCGTTCATTACCCATATGCCGGATGTTTGGGGTCTCAACGAGAAATACATCATGCTGCCAATTAATCACTGGAAGAATCCGTACCACCGGGTTAACCTGGGAGGACTCACCTGTGACAGTCAGGATTATTATGACTCAGAAGCCCACATTGGTGAAGTATTCTTACCTCAGTACGATGAAAATGAAACCCTCTATTTTGGTTTCTTCCATACAGGAGCCTACCAGGAATCACTGGGAGGATATGGAGGTATTCAGCATTGCCTGATCCCTGCTCCAAAACACATCATCATCGACAGAGATGAAAACGGAAACATTCATCACGAGCTTTTTGCACCGGAACAACAGAGCGATGCTATGATGAAAATTTTGGGATATTGATTTTAAATACGCATTTAGCAAATGCGTAAATCAATTACAGTTATTTTTGGATTTCAATCAGTCCGACATCTTACCAAATGTCTAAAAATTTAGTTGTCATACCAACCTTCAATGAGTGCGAAAATATTCGTGACATAATCAATGTGACACGAATTCTCTCTCCACTTTTTGATATTTTGGTGGTGGATGACGGCTCTCCGGATGGGACTGCAAAGATCGTTAAAGAGGAGATGGAAAAAACACCTGATCGTGTGTACCTGATCGAGCGTGAGGGTAAACTTGGTCTGGGCACTGCTTATATCACCGGATTCAAATGGGCTTTGAAACAAGGATATGATTACATCTGTGAAATGGATGCTGACTTCTCTCATGACCCTAATGATTTAGTTAGATTACATGCTGCATGTGTGGATGGAGCTGATGTGGCCATCGGTAGTAGGTACGTTACGGGAGTGAATGTGGTGAACTGGCCAATGGGCCGGGTGCTAATGAGTTATTTTGCCAGCTTCTACGTGCGTATTATCACAGGAATGCCATTTAGAGACAGCACGGCTGGATTTAAGTGTTACAGCAGAAGGGTCTTCGATAAGCTTGACTTAAACAAAATTCATTTCATTGGCTATGCTTTTCAAATTGAAATGAAATTCAATGCCTGGAAGCATGGATTCAAAATCGTAGAAGTTCCCATCATTTTTACCGATCGTACCAAGGGCACATCCAAAATGTCAAAAGGTATCTTTAAAGAAGCCGTTTTTGGTGTACTTCAGATGAAAATTAAGAGCCTGTTCAAAAAATACGAACCGGTTTATTAATCAAACCTGATTGCCTTCACCGGACTTACTCTGGATACAATGGCAACCGGAATTAACAACGTCAACCCAATCAATGTAAGAACCAGAAGGTTCAATCCGATAATAGTGGGAATGTCTATTTCAATAGGCACATGAGACATGTAATAATTGGCTGCATCCAGAGGTATAATATTGAAGTAATATTGAATGAGACCTAAAGAAAGCCCGATTACATTGCCCCAAAAAAGACCCCTCACGAGCAATTGAAGTCCATTAAAGACAAAGACCCTTCTTATTAATTTATTGGGTGCTCCCAAAGACTTGAGCACGCCAATCATCTGCGTCCGCTCCATGATCAGTATCAACAGTATAGAAATAATACTGGTGCCGGAAACAATCAGAATTATGGTGAGCAGGATTACCACATTCCGGTTCAGTAGGTTAAGCCAGTCAAAAATCTGAACATATCGATCGGTGACCTTATCAACATATAAATCAATATCGAGTGAATTGAATAAGTCATTCTCCGCTCTTTCCAATTGATCAGTGTCCGATAGAAACACCTCCACCCCACCAGCCTGCGAATCTGGCCAATTATTAATTCTTCTAACCAAATCCAGATCTCCAAGAATAATTTTTTCATCAAACTCTTCCAGACCGGTCTCATATAGCCCTGTAACCTGCAATCTTCGGAATCTAGGTGGGTTTTGCACAAAATAAATAAGCACCTCATCCCCCACACCAAGCTCTAAATAATTGGATACCCGCTTACTCAATGCTACTTCTGTAGAATACTCGTCTGCCGACAGATCAGGAAACCTCCCTTCCACCATATGCTTGCTAAATCCAAGCGTGTCAAACGACTCATCTACCCCTTTGACAATTACTCCCTGAACCTCCTCGTCCGTCTTGAGTAAAGCCGCCTTCATCGCATAAGGTTGTATGCGTGCAGTTAAAGGGTAGTTCTTTAATTGCTGAACCAATGAATCATCTACAGTAATGGATCCCTCCTCAAATGAAGTGGAAAGCGTGTATTTGCTAATGATAAGGTGACCGCTAAAGCTATATATCTTGTCTTTGATCTCCTTCTTAAAGCCATACAGTACCATGAACGCCAGAATCAATACGGCTAAACCTAAACCAATGCTGACCACAGCGATGCGATTGATGATACTTGAAAAGGAGCCTGCTTCTTCCTTAGAGATTCGCTTCGATATAAAAAATGGGAGATTCATTGCTGCTCTGCAAAATAGGGTTTTCAATCCTGTAAGAACAAGTTAACTTGGTGAATTAATATGCAAAGACTTTATTTCTTACTTGCTTTGATCCTTCTGGGTTGTGCAAACAAAGCCCAGGAACGTACTTCGAAAATTCTTCCGGGAGCCTATCAGACAGAAGAGTACCTCCCGCTGCTAGAAGATAAAAAAGTAGGACTAACCGTCAATCACAGTTCACTTATTGGAAGCACTCATCTGACGGATTCACTACTCAAACATGGAATACAGATAACTAAAGTGTTCACTCCGGAGCATGGTTTCACTGGGACTATTAGCGATGGAGTCCTGGTAGAGTATGACAGCACAGAGTCCTCATTCGAACTCATTTCACTTTATGGAAAAAATAAAAAGCCTACAGATCAACAGCTAACTGGCCTGGATATTATGGTTTTTGACATTCAGGATGTAGGTGCCCGGTTTTATACATACATCAGTACCATGCACTACGTGATGGAAGCTTGTGCCGAAAACAATATTCCATTCATCGTTCTGGATCGGCCAAATCCAAATGGAAGCTATGTCGATGGTCCTGTTTTAGATACTGCATTACAGTCATTTGTTGGGATGCATCCTATCCCTATTGTGCATGGAATGACCGTAGGTGAGCTGACACAAATGATCAATGAGGGGGGCTGGCTAAAAGGTCAGGCGAAAGTTGATCTAAGGGTGGTGAAAATGAAAAATTGGAATCACCGCATGAGGTATTCATTGCCAGTAAACCCCTCTCCTAATCTTCCTAATGATTTGAGCATTGCACTATACCCAAGCCTTTGCCTGTTTGAAGGCACCATCATGTCAGTTGGTCGGGGAACGGACTATGCCTTTCAGCAGATTGGTCATCCTGATTACCCAGATACCACCTATTCCTTCACGCCAAAATCAAGAAAAGGAGCAAAATGGCCTCCGTATGAGGATCAGCTTTGTTATGGTAAATCCTGGATAGATCAAGAACCAAAATATGAATTTACACTCCAGCCACTTATCGATGCTTACCAAGTAATGAATCGTGAGGATTTCTTTAATAATTATTTTAAGCGCCTAGCTGGAACTAATTCACTCCAAAAACAAATAGAAGAAGGACAAACCGAAGAAGAGATTCGGGCTTCATGGGAACCGGAATTATCAAATTTTAAAAAGAAGAGAGAACAGTATTTACTGTACGAGTAATTAATGGATTATCAAGGCATACTAAACGTAATTGAAGATCAGCTGGCAGGCGAAAAGTTATATGGAGAGGTAGCTACCTACATTCCAGAACTGGCCAAGGTAAAACCTGAAAAACTGGGCATGCACCTTACCAGTGTGATCGGCGAAGAATTTCATTTTGGTGATTCTGAGGAACGATTCTCCATTCAAAGTATCACCAAGGTCCTATCACTTGCTTTGGCTTTGCTAAAGGAGAAAGATGATGTGATATGGGAGCGAGTGGATGTTGAACCATCCGGCGATCCGTTCAACTCTCTGGTACAGCTAGAGTACGAAAATGGCATTCCAAGAAATCCGTTGATCAATTCAGGGGCTTTGGTCATTTGTGATATTCTGGTCACTCATCTTCAGGATCCAAAAAAAGAATACCTTGATTTTGTCAGACATATTGCCGGAAAAAGTACCATCGACTACAACGAAAAGGTGGCTGCTTCTGAAAAAGAACAGGGCTTCAATAATCGTGCAATGATTAACCTGATGAAGGGATATGAAAACATCCACAATGATGTAGAAGAAGTGCTCGACTTTTACTTCGATACTTGTTCCTTGAGTATGTCATGCAGAGAGCTGGCACAAACGTTTTTAATGTTTGCTAATCAGGGTAAACTGCTGAAAGAAGATGAAAAGGTACTGAGTGAGGTCCACACCAAACGTATCAATGCCATCATGCAGACCTGTGGGTTTTATGATGAGGCAGGTGAGTTTTCTTTCCGTGTTGGTTTGCCTGGCAAAAGTGGCGTAGGCGGTGGAATAGTAGCCGTCTACCCCAACATGTACAGCGTGGCGGTCTGGAGTCCTAAACTCAATGAAAAAGGGAACAGTACGGCAGGGATGCGTGCGTTGGAATTGCTTACCGAGATAACAGGCTCATCTATTTTTTGAGCAGATTTAAGTAACTTCATAGCAAACTAAGCACTTACAATCATGCGAGCAAACTGGTTTGAACTTCCCGTCAATGATATGAACCGTGCAAAGAAATTCTACGCTTCCATTTTTAATATTGACATGGGCGATGATTTTGCCATGGGCACATCCGTCATGTCATTCTTCCCATTTGAAACCGATCAGGATGGAGCTACCGGTACGTTGATAAAGCAAGAAACGTATGTACCATCACATGAGGGTGCATTGGTTTATTTCTCTGTGCAGGAGATCAATGATGTCCTTCCAAAAATCGAATCCAATGGAGGTAAGATCATCAATGAAAAGATGAGCATTGGTGAGCATGGTTTTGTTGCTCACTTCGAAGATTCTGAAGGAAATCGCGTAGCGCTACATCAGTCCGTTTCTTAATTCGATTGAGAAAGATGTCCTTATTAATTGCATTTCATCGATCAAACGATGGACATCATCTACAACTTTAAATTTCTTCCAACAAGAATCAAACTACCTCGTTATATTAGGTGTCTAATAAAGACAACACAACCAGCTCATTTTTTATAAACTGTTAAATAACATTATCATATATGAGCACCATACAATCCAATTTTGTCGGCATGACCATTATGCAGCGTTTAAAAGTTACCGGTCAGTATGCGGCCTTCAAGCGTGCGCTTAAAAAGAACAAGGCGTCTGCTATTAAGATGCTGGAAGCATTGAATTTGGATCAGAGATCCATTGAAAACTTCCTGAAATCCAAAAGTTGAAGCACTGGCTGGGCTATTCGCCCATCTTTGCCAATTCCTCCTCAGTGAAATCAGTAGGTTCGCCCAGGTGTCTGAACCTCTCTATTTCATCTTTGAATTCTTCCAGACGTATACCTACACGCTTATAAGCTGGCCCACCCAATGGCAGATGAACAGGAGGTTCATCTAATGTCGTCACTTCAAACATCGCTTTTGCGGCACGTTCTGGGTCACCGATCTGGTTGCCACTCACTTCGCGAATGCTTTCCATGTTTTTGGTAGCGGTCTCATTGTACTCATCTATCGTTGCTTCATTGTATGTTGCTGATCTTCCGGCCCAATCTGTTCGGAAAGGTCCGGGCTCAATGTTGGTCACCTTAATACCAATATGCTTTGTCTCTGCCGCAAGAGCTTCACCTATTCCCTCTAAAGCAAACTTGCTTCCATTGTAAATACCAACGCCCGGAAATCCATTCAGTCCAGCGATAGAAGTAATGTTTAGAATATTTCCGCTCCGTTGCTTTCTCATGAATGGCAAGGCGAGCTTCATCATACGTATGCAACCAAAGACATTCACATCAAACTGACGTTGAATTTCCTCCTCAGATGTCTCTTCGATTGGGCCGAGCGTACCATAACCTGCATTATTCACCAACACATCCAGTCTGGCATATTCTTTTTCAATGATTTGGGCGGTTTGGTCAATCGTTTCCTGCTTTTGTACATCCAGAATCACTCCTTTTACCAGATCAGGATTGATAGCTTCTAACTCTGCAATTTGTTCTTCCTTCCTTACAGTACCTATCGCTATTTCGCCTTTCTCAGCTACTATTTTAACCAGCTCTCTACCAAATCCTGTTGAACACCCCGTGATTAACCAAACTCGTTTACTCATAAATTTTTCAGTTTCAATCGAGAACGCACTCATAATGCAAATTGTTCGGTTGCAACTTTAATATTCAGGATTTATCTCCAATGTCACCTAAACTTTTTAACTTCATCCAGTCATTTTTCAAATAACCACGTCATGAAGAAACTAACCTACCTATTATCACTTGCTATTTCATGCACTGTTTTCGCACAGGCACCTATTACAACAATACCTTTTGAACTGTTTGGTGACCATATCATCATTCAGGTGAGTGTAGACGACTCTGAACCTCTCGACTTCATTTTTGATACTGGATCAGGATATACGGTGATCGATACTGATGTGGAAAAAGAACTGGGTCTGGAAGGAAAAAACATTGAAATGAATCAAGCATCATCTGCTTGGCATCTAATTAAACATAACACCATTGCCATTAATCATTTTTTAATGGAAAAAAATACAAAGGTCTATGCGACTGATCTTGATCATCTTGAAATTAGCCTGGGCATGGATTTAGATGGTATCATCGGATACGATCTTTTACGTCATCATTCTGTATACATCAACTTTGATACAAAAACGATGAATATTTATGACCACAGTAACTCTCCAAAACGAGGAGATGCTATCCCATTCTCATTGCATGTATCTATTCCGGTGATTAAAGGAACGGTTGTTTTAAACAATGGGGAGCCTCATGAAGGTACTTTCTTCGTCATGACTGGTGCCGGCACTACGTTGGATTTTAACTCTCCTTACGCGGAAGAATGGGACGTAATCCATAAAACAGGAAAGCATTATTCGTATCTGGTAAAAGGGCTTTCAGATGAAGAAACACCACACTATGAAGGCCATGTGCAATCATTCAGTTTTGGCAACCAGACAATTGAAGACCTACCCATTGGAATAAGCACTGCTACCTCAGGGATTCAAGCGGATAAGAAGGTAGCAGGGATCATTGGTTCACAAATATTGAGAATGTATAACATGACCATAGATTATGGCACAAAGATGTTGTATCTGGAAAAGGACCACACCTATGATGCAAATTTCAAGGTAAACTGCAGCGGCATTGACGTACAACTTTCTAAGGATAAAGAGCGGATACTGATCCACCAGGTTTTCGACGACAGTCCTGCATCAGAGGCTGGAATCAACGTGAACGATGAATTGGTAAAAATCAACGGAAAATCTATGCTGGAGGTAAACCTGGCTGAGGTAAAAAAGATGCTGAAGCAGGAAGGCGAAACGGTTGAGCTGGTAGTAAATCAGGGTGGAAAAGAAAAAACTGTCTCATTGAAACTACGATCATTGATTGATTAATCCTCAGGTTTGATTTCTTTGCACCTATGAGCAAAGAACTTCGAATCATTTTTCTGGGGACTCCCGATTTTGCAGCTGCCAGCTTGAAAAAGCTTGTTGAAAATCATGTGAACATCGTAGCGGTTATCACTGCACCTGACAAACCAAAGGGCCGTGGGAAGAAGCTGGGTATTTCTGCAGTGAAAGAATATGCTTTGGAAGCCGACCTTCCCGTATTACAACCTACCAACCTTAAGTCTCCAGAATTTCTCGAAGAGCTCAAAAGTTATGAGGCAGACCTTCAAATAGTGGTGGCATTCCGAATGCTTCCTGTAGCAGTTTGGGATATGCCTCCTTTGGGCACTTTCAACCTGCATGCTTCCCTCCTGCCTCAGTACAGAGGAGCCGCACCTATCAACTGGGCAATTATTAATGGCGAAAAAGAAACAGGTATCTCAACGTTTTTCCTAAAGCATGAAATTGATACCGGAGAAATCATCTTTCAGGAAAAGGAACCCATACATGAAGAGGATAATGTGGGGAGCCTGTACCAGCGACTGATGAATAAAGGTGCTGATTTGGTTTTAAAGACAGTGAAAGCTGTGGAAGCTGGAGACTATCCAAAAATCCCACAACATATCGATCAGGAAATCAAGCACGCACCCAAGATTTTTAAAGAAGACTGTAAGATCGATTGGCAACAAAAGTCTGAAGACATCAGAAATTTCATTAGAGGGTTATCACCCTATCCTGCTGCCTGGACGAAATTGCATGGTAAAACACTCAAGGTCTTTGGAGTTGAACCTGCTAGTGAGGGCACAAATAAGCCGATTGGGGAGTTTTACTCTGATGGAAAAAGTCACATCCGGGTGAATACCAAGGATGGCACATTAGAAGTTTTAGACCTCCAGTTGGAGGGTAAAAAAAGGATGAAAGTGCAAGACTTTCTTAGGGGCTATTCGTTTTATGATTAGTCTTTGGAGAATAGTTGAATTGGAAGACTTAGTGGTCCTACAATGATTGATAATGGTACCCAGCGAAACCAGTCTTCTTTTCTGTAAGTTGAAATAATAATATTAAGAATAATAGTTACAGCGAACAAAGTGAAAATAATTTCCATTGTTGTTTTTTCTCAATGTTACGTTCTAATAAGATAAAAGTTTGATAATGATCATTTCAATGATAGCTGCAATGGGCAGCAACCGGGTAATAGGAAAAGACAATGACATTCCGTGGCATCTGCCGGATGACTTCAAGTATTTTAAAAATATTACCAAGGGTCATCACGTCATCATGGGGAGAAAAAATTGGGAGTCTTTGCCCCATTCTTTCCAGCCATTGCCAGGTCGTCCCAACATAGTCATTACCCGTCAGGAGGATTATCCTCTAGAGGAGGCAGCAGTAGTAAACTCCTTGGAAGAAGCACTGGAAGTAGCCAAAGAAAACGGAGAGCGAGAGGCCTTCATAATCGGCGGAGGTGAGATTTACCGAATGGGGCTAAAGTATGCCGATAAAATCTACCTTACCGAAATTGATGGAGAGTTTGATGGACAAGTGACCTTCCCCGAATTTGATAAGAATATATGGAAAGAGGTGTCAAGAGAGCATCACCCGTCAGACGAAAAACATAAGTTTTCTTTTGATTTCGTTGTATATTCAAAGAAATAATCAACTCATGGACATTCAATCACACAAACGAACACTCGGTATTTTACATATCGTGTATGGTTCGCTTATTACAGTAGCATTCATTTTCATTGGCAGTCTTATATCAATTCTGTTTCCGTTTATCTCTGAGGAGATTGCCAAAGACATGGGCAATGATGCAGATGAAATTCTTTTTATGGTCAGCTCTTTAATAAGAACAATCTTCATACTACTTCTCATTTTCTCAGCACTTCCCTCCATTATTGCCGGAATTGGATTGCTGCAAAAGAAAAGCTGGGGCGTAGTGATAGCACTGATCGCTGGATGTGTTTCCATATTTAGCTTCCCTTTTGGCACAGCAGTGGGTATTTATAGCATATACGTATTTATAGAAAACAATAAATACAAGAATGACCAAAATCAGGAGTAGTGTGGTTTGGCTCACTGGAGCCAGTTCGGATATAGGGGAGCATCTGGCTTATCAAATGGCAGAAAAAGGTGCTAAACTGATCATTTCAGCAAGAAGGAAAGATGAATTAGAACGAGTAAAAGCAAACTGTAAATCGGATACTGTAGAAATACTCAATTTGGACCTGGAGGATAGCTTTTCACTAAAACAAAGAGCCAAAGAAGCAGATACCTTTTTTGGAGAGGTTGATATTTTGATCAACAATGGAGGCATCAGTCAGCGAGACACTATTCTCAATACCAGTCTGGAAGTGGATCGAAAGCTCATGGAAGTCAACTACTTCGGGTCGATCACCCTATCCAAAATGCTTTTACCAGGGATGGTTGAGCGTAAAAAAGGCCACCATGTCATAGTCACCTCCACCGTAGGTATCATAAATACCCCCTACCGGTCAGGGTATGGAGCTTCAAAACATGCACTACATGGATTCTACGATGCGCTCCGAGCGGAGCATCACGATGACAATATAAAGGTTACCATTGTACTGCCCGGATATATTAAAACGAACATCTCCTACAACGCACTGATTGGAGATGGTAGGCAGCAGAATAAAATGGATCCGGGACAGGAAAAAGGCATGTCCCCTGAAAAATGTGCAAGATTGATCATCAAAGCGATCGAAACAAATAGAAATGAAGTGTATATCGGCGGATTAAAAGAGAAAATGGGCATCTACCTGAAAAGGTTCTGGCCTAAAGCTGCTGCAAAAGCCGTAAGAAAACTTAGAGTAACGTGATTCGACTCATCACCATACTGCTGCTATGTAGTACGCTTTTGAAAAGTTACTCCCAGAGTCGACAACTCTTAAAACCGCAAGATTTCGAAGACCAGGAAATCAACAGTGAGTGGGTTTATGTCAAGTATAAACCCAATGTGGATCTACAAGCTAAGAATCTAAACATTCGAAACCTTAAAGGTTCAAAGTCAAATGGACCACTCAGAAATGCTGTAAAGATGCGTGTGCCAGATGGCATGGATCCAATCACGTTTTGCAATAAGTTGAGAAGGCAAACCAGTTATGTCTACGCAGACCCTATTGTTAGATACGAACTCTTAAGTACCTCAGATCCGTTAGTTGACAATCAATATTATCTCGAAAATATTCAGGCATTTGAAGCCTGGACCATTACACAGGGTGATGACGATCTCACAATTGGCATTATTGATTCAGGGCTGGATCTTGATCATGAAGATATCATCAACAACTTGTGGCTAAACACAGCCGACCCTATCGATGGAAACGATAACGATGGGAATGGCTATATCGATGATTATTATGGGTATGATTTTGCAGATGAGGATAATGATCCGAGCATCCAGAATGGAAACCATGGAATGATCGTAGGCGGGATTGCATCTGCTTCAGCGAATAATGGCAAGGGTATAGCAGGAGTAGGATATAACACCAAAATTGCTGCACTTAAAGGCTTTAAAAGCTCTTCTGGTACAGATGGTGGTCTCTACGAGGCAATCACCTATGCCGCAGAAAATGGCATTGATGTGCTCAATCTTTCGTGGGGTAGAATGGGTACTCCGCTTCAATCCGAGCAAGACATTATCAATGACGCGGTTTTGAATCACGATGTAGTCATTGTGGCTGCTGCCGGAAATGAAGGAGGAAAATCCACAGAAGAAAACCTTTGGTACCCGGCGAGCTATGAAAATGTCCTTTCCGTGGGAGCCTCAGACGCCAACGACAACAAATCTTCGGGTTCTACTTTCAACTATGCCGTAGATCTGATTGCTCCGGGCGTTTCAATGTATTCAACAGTGAATAATAATGGCTATGCAAATGGAGGTCCCGGCACCTCATATGCCGCACCACTGGTAGCCGGAACAGCAGCTTTGGTGAAAGATGTATTTCCGAACCTTTCGGCTATTCAAATAATGGAACGCGTACGGGCGACAGCAGATGATATTTATGATATCGGTAACAATTCCAACTATGAGGGGAAGCTAGGAAAAGGAAGATTAAACACTTTTCGCGCTGTAAGTGAGTCGAACGTGAAATCGTTAAGAGTATCTACCCCTAGCCTCATGTCAAATTATGGAAACGTTGCTTTTTTTGGAGACACTGTTCGGGTTACTGCTACTATCACAAATCACTTATCAGCTGTCAATAATCCTACCCTCACTATTTCTTCTCCCAGCAATGATTTCAGTATATCTAAGGGAACCTTTTTTCCCGGATATCTCGGAACTGCTGAGACTAAGGAAATCTCATTTGAAATAGTGATCGACGAGAACCTTGAGCCAGAATCTATGGTTGACATCCGGATTGATTATACTGAGTCGGGATATTCAGATTTTCAGCATTTACAAGTAACAACTTCACCTGATTATGCGGATTTTGGAAATGCTAAGGTTAGCATGACCATTAGCGGGAATGGAAATCTCGGCTATGACAAATACAATGATTTTGAAGGATCCGGATTTGTATATGAAATGAATCAGCTAATGGATTACACCGGAATAATGTTAGCTACCAATTCAACTACAGTTTCTGATAACATAATATTAGACTATAACGACCGATCGAGAGAGCAAGACTTTGATCAGCGAAAATATTATAAACTCTATCATCACCAGGTTGCTGACTATTTTGGATATTCTGAATTTACAGATTCAAATCATCCACTCATCATTGAACAATCAAACATGACTTGGGGTAGTGAAGATTATTTGATCATCAGGTACCGAATTGTCAATAATTCTGCCTCTCCGATAAACAACCTCTCCTTTGGTGTATTCGCAGACTGGGACCTGGATGATCCCACAAGTAATTATGCGGTTTTTGATGGAACTAATGAATATATTTTTGCCCGAAATGCTACAAGCAATCTGTTTGCTGCAGTGAAGGTTATAGGTGGAGATAATCTCGAATACAGCGCACTCGACATGGGTGCTTTCAACGGAAACACTCAGGATATCAACGATCTGTTTAGTGACGCGACTAAATATCATTTTCTGGTTAATCAAAATAAACTGATGGCTGGTAGCGTGGGTGCGGGGAATGATGTAGCTACCATCAATGGTGTGACTATCACACAATTAGAGGCCTATGACGAAACTTACATTGATGTGATCTATGCTATTGCAGATTCCAAAGCAAACCTGGATGCAGAAGTACAGGATGCAACAATTCGCATCAATCAGTTTATTCAAAAACCACGGGTACTTGAGATATTTTATACCTGTGATGGCTCAGTAACGATCGATCCTGCTGCAGGTACGAATTATGATTTCTACGAAGATCCGCTTGCTCAAACGCTTATTTCTTCAGGCTCAAGTTTAGCAGTCAGTGTCTCTAATGATTCTCTTTTCTTTGTAAAGAACACAGATGAAAGTTATCCCTCTGAGATATTCGAGATTCGAGTTAACCTTTTGAGCGATATTGCTGATTTCGAAATGTCCACTGACACGCTTTACCTCGATCACCCCACTACCAATGTTGTTCAATTTACCGATCTAAGTTTGGATGCTGTTTCATGGGGTTGGAATTTTGACCAGGGGACCACCACTACGCTACAAAATCCATCTTTATCCTTTTCTGAAGCCGGAACTTATCAAATCTCACTTTCCATTGAGAACGCTCAGGGATGCACTGACATGATCACGAAAGATCTGTTAGTTGCAAATAGACCGGATCCTCCGATTCTTTCTAATCAAACCATCTGTCCCGGTGAAAGTGTAATTGTAGACGATCCGTCAGCTGAAAAAATCCATATTTATCGATTTGAAGACCAAGAGGAACCTACACTGATTGGCAGCAATCTGGAAATTCCATCCATCATATACGACACCACTATATATGTCAGTGGGGTATATGGCTCCTTCGAAAGTGCAAAAGTTCCCTTTGGGATTGATGTACTGGAGGTTAGCGGGAACCTCAAAGTAGAGCCAGATACCACCTCCGAGGCTCACCAAATGCTCCTTTCAGCTACCAATCTGGAGGCTGGAGCCACCACCCGTTGGTTCGTTGATGGTGAACTATCAGGAACCACAAGCACACTTACAGTGCCGGCAGTTGAAGGAGATATCGATATCTCGCTGGAGATCACAAGTGCAGATGATTGCATAAAGACAATAGACAAAAGCATTACCATCAGCTCCTCTCCCTTTGCTTCACATCCGGATATTATCACATGTACAGATGAAGCCATGCTTGTGCCGGAGAATGGAAGTTACTTTGGATTCTATGCTGACCCTGACCTCACCCAACTAATTATAAAGGGCACTCAATTAGCCACCTCAGCATACGATAAGGTTTATGTGGTAAGCCTCGATGATGGTCTGCCGGGAATGCCCATTGAAGTAAATATTGAGCTGGAAATCATTGAGCTGGATATTGCCTTGGTCAGCAATCCGATTGGTAGCAAACATGAAGTAAATTTATTTGCCGTTACCAATAATGTGATAGACTCGTATCAATGGTTTATCAATGGTGAGTTATCAGAAACCATCAGCAACCCTACATTTTTCCTGAACGATGGTCAACAGTTTGAAATTGTACTCAACGTCACCACTGAGGCTGGGTGTTCGGAAAGTGATACCCTTCAGCTTGATTTCACTACTCCTCTTGGCTTAGCAAGCCCTGATCAAACAATCATATATCCAAATCCTTCAGATGGTTTCATTCATATACAAGGACAAGATAAGGTTGAATCGATACGCATCATAAACCTTCAAGGAAAGGTGGTGTGGAAGCTGGACAATCCAGGTGTAAGGCTAGACCTATCGGAGCTACCTGGTGGTGTTTATCTGCTGAAAATCAATACTGAAAGTGAAGAAATTAAAACTACTTTGATCATTCGGTGATCATTGAATCATTTTCTTAACAAAGTCCTCTTCATACGTCATTTCATATCCCCAATACCACATCTGTTTTTTGATCCAATCAACACGACGCTGGACATAAGGACTGGGAGCCACAGCCGAATATCGTTTGGGGTTAGGCAAAATAGCAGCCAGCCGTGCGGCTTGAGCGATACTCAACCCATCTGCTGATCGGTTGAAATAAGTCTGAGCGGCAGCCTCTGCTCCGAAAATGCCGTCACCAAACTCCGCGATGTTTAAATAAACTTCCATGATGCGCTCCTTGCTCCAAATCATTTCTATAAGTAATGTAAAATAGAGCTCTGCAGCTTTTCTAATATAGGTACGATCAGACCACAGGAAGGCATTCTTGGCGACCTGCTGCGTGATTGTGCTTGCTCCACGCATATTTCCCCCTCGCATATTAGCCTCTTCAGCCTCTTTGATAGATCTAAAATCCAGGCCGCTGTGAAGCAGAAAATACTGATCTTCCGCACACATCACGGCCAGTTGTAGTCGTCCGGATATTTGCTCCAGGTCACGCCATTCATAGCGTATCTCTTTATCTAGCCCCTCACTCACCATCAGCTTAGTAACTGGAATAGGTATAAGCGCATAGATAATCACCCAAATCAATGAGATGATATTGAACAGCAGCACAAAGCCTGCAACCGTTTTTAAGATATGGTTAAAGGCCTTTTTCAAATACTTTTGATTAGTGAAAATTAGTCAGGGAGTATTCCCATCCCAAACAACCAATTGCCAGGGGCGTCTTGATCATTGCTGCGGAAAAACTCCTTTACCGCGCTTATCAATTCTCCACGGCTTATCAAGTCATCCTTATTTCGATCCAGCTTTCTAAAAGATTTTGCAGCAAATCGCACTTCAATACGGTATCCAACTAATAAGTCGATATACTCATCCAGATTGATGTAACCGTCATTATCCGTATCGAAATTATCGAAGATCTCACCTACAAACTCATCCACATAGTGCTTAAAGAAATCCTCATCACCATTGATGATTACTTCCTCTGCAAAATGAATCCAGTGATCCCAGTTTGCCTTGCCGTCATTGTTATTGACAAACAAATCGAAATGATTCCAGCCTGCTTCAAACTTGCTTTTAATCTCATCATATTTTGGATCTCCTTCCCTGATTCGCCAAAGGATACACAGGTTTTCGGCTATCCCAAGAAAATCGTCTTTCTCAATGATTCCGTTGCGATCATAGTCTAACACGTAGAAAAATCGCTCTAACTTATTGATTTGCAGTTCAGTCAGCATTGTAGTGATTTTGTTGCGAAAATAATTAATCCTGCTCTTTGAAGACCTTTTTCAATAAATCAGTAGTTCGTGCTGCAGGATTTGCCCGAATTTTTTTCTCCTCTTCCGCTATCATCACAAATAATCCTTCCATAGCTTTTTCGGTTGCATAAGCTTCCAAATCCGGATTCACATCGTCAACCAGAGGTATCTTATTATACCTTGTAATTATATCAGAGTAGTATTTTGTGGCATTCGTTTGATCCAATGCTTTCTGCACTATCGGAGAAAATTTACTCCTCAGTTCAGTGCTGGTAGTTCGTTTTAAATAGTTGGTAGCAGCTTCTTTATCCTCACCCTTCAAAATATTCCATGCATCATTGATTGTCATCTGTTTGATCGCACTAACAAATACAGGCTTTGCTTCATTTGCTGCTTCCTCTGCTCCCCTATTCAGCGTTTTCACGAAACGATCTACTTCATTGTCTAAACCAATATCCCGAAGCGTATTTTCGACCTTTTGCACATCCGGTGGAAACGGAATTTTGATTTGAGGGTTCTTAAAATACCCATCCACTTTTCCCACCTTTTTTGTCCCAGTAGAAACACCTTTAATCAGGGCCTCTTTCAGTCCGTTTGCCACCTGATCGGTAGTTAATTCATCTTCGTATCCAATCGCATCAGTTATGGACTGAATCTGTTGCGCAGTACATCCAAAAAAAAGGATGCCTAATAGTAAGATTTTCACTCGTGAGTTCATTTGCTTAATCGTATTTTTGGGGCTTTATAAAAGTAGTGAATATTCTTTCACTGTCATATTTATTATCGCATGCCTTCAAAAGCCATACTAATCTCAATCGGTGACGAAATTCTTTACGGACAAACCCTCGATACCAATTCACATTGGATCAGCGGAGAGCTGGACAGCCTTGGAATACGAGTCATGAAAAAAATCACCATCGGGGATACGAGAGAGGAGATCCTTCATTACCTGGAAGAATCTGAAAATCTGGCCGACATGGTATTAATAACCGGTGGTCTGGGACCGACTAATGATGACCTGACCAAGCCATGCCTGGTAGAATATTTCGACACTCATCTGGTGAGGAACCAGGAGATGCTTCAAAATATTCAAAAATTATTTGAAAAGGCAGGGCGTGAGATTTCAGAACTCAATGAACAACAGGCAGATATGCCAGCAAGCTGCACGCCTATTCCGAATACACTTGGTACTGCACCAGGTATGTGGTTTGAAAGAAATGGGAAAGTCATCGTCTCCATGCCTGGCGTTCCTTATGAGATGAAGCGCATGATGCAGGAAACCATCCTGCCAAAGATCAAAGAGATGTTTACCGGAGATAACATCTATCATCGAATGATCAGAACCATTGGCATCCCTGAGTCCGTGCTTGCCCAAAAAATCAAAGACTGGGAGGATAGCCTCCCCAAGCACATTAAGCTTGCCTACCTACCAACCATGGGTAGTGTAAAACTTCGACTAACCACATCTGGTGAAAATGAAGCAACTAAGAAGGAAGTTCAGGAACAAATAGATAGAGTGCTCCCACAGATTGAAAAATATGTGTATGGCTTTGATGATGAAGAAATAGAAGAAGCGATCGGGAGGATGCTAAAAGAAAAAGGACTTAAGCTAGCGGTGGCAGAAAGCTGTACCGGAGGGTTTCTTTCTCATAAGATTACTTCTGTACCTGGGAGCTCTGCCTGGTTTCATGGTGGCTTTGTTCCTTATTCAAATGAATTGAAAAACGAACAGCTGAAAGTAGACAAAAAAATCATTCAGGAACAAGGGGCTGTCAGTGAGCCCGTTGTTTTAGCTTTGGCGGAGAATGTGAGAAAAGAGTTTAATGCGGATGTAGCCGTTTCGATTAGTGGTGTAGCCGGACCATCAGGAGGAAGTGAAGAAAAACCTGTAGGTACTGTTTGGATTGGCTATTCAGACAAAGACAAAACTGTTGCAAAGAAATTCCAGTTTACTAAAGATAGAGGCATCAATATTCAATATAGTGCTATTGCTGCTTTAAACATGATTAGAATAAACCTAGATAAGAATTGACGAAATTATTATCTTTGAGAATAAAATAAACAACCGAAAACAGAATATAATATGGCAACTGTAGAAATGGTAATGCCTAAAATGGGCGAAAGTGTGATGGAAGGAACCGTGCTTGCATGGTTAAAAAATGTGGGCGAAACCATCGAAGAAGACGAATCAATCCTGGAAGTAGCTACTGACAAGGTAGATACTGAAATACCTGCTACCCATGCCGGAGTGCTGAAAGAAGTTTTGGCACAGGAAGGTGATGTAGTGGAAGTAGGAAAGCCCATTGCCATAATAGAAACGGAAGGAGACTCAAATGGTGCAGCCCCGGCACCAGCAGAATCACCTAAGGAAGAGCCAGCGCCAGTAGAGCAAGCAGAGGCGATGGTTGAAACTGCCATGAGCACAGTATCATCCAGTAATGGAACTGCCGTACCAAGAACATCAGATTCTGGTAAATTCTTCTCCCCCCTTGTAAGAAGTATCGCCAAAGAAGAAGGAATCTCAGTTGCCGAACTTGAGTCGATCAACGGAACCGGAAAAGACGGGAGAGTAACCAAAAATGACATTCTAAGCTACGTTGAGAATAGAAAACCTGGAGGAGCTCCTACCCCATCAGCTCAACCAGCAGCAGCTCCTACTATGCCTTCTGCTTCTCATCAGCCAATGCCAGTTGCCGTAGACGGTGGTGATGAGATCATCGAAATGGACAGAATGCGTAAGATGATCGCTGAACGGATGGTTGCATCCAAGCACATCTCTCCTCACGTGACCTCATTCGTTGAGGCAGATGTCACAAAAGTTGTCGCCTGGAGAAATAAGGTGAAGAATGAGTTCTTAAACCGTGAAGGTGAGAAATTAACCTTTACGCCAATCCTGATTGAGGCGATCGTACGAGCTATCAAAGACTTCCCGATGATCAATGTGCAAGTGGACGGAAACAACATTGTGAAGAAAAAAGCCATCAATATCGGCATGGCTACTGCACTACCTACCGGCAACTTGATTGTTCCTGTCATCCATAATGCCGATCAATTAAGCTTAGTAGGAATCACCAAGAAAGTAAACGATCTGGCTAAAAGAGCAAGAGAGAACAAACTCAAGCCAGACGAGCTTCAAGGCGGAACGTATACAGTATCCAACGTAGGCTCATTCGGAAATGTGATGGGTACACCGATCATTATGCAGCCTCAGGTAGCGATTATGGCACTGGGAGCGATCCAGAAGAAACCATCGGTGATAGAAACTCCGGAGGGGGACATGATCGGAATCAGAAGTAAAATGTTCCTATCCCACAGTTACGATCACAGAGTTGTGGACGGAGCACTTGGAGGTATGTTTGTAAGAAAAGTAGCAGATTACCTGGAAGAATACGACCTAAACAGAGGTATTTAATCACATCAAGTGGGGCACACGCACCACCATCAGGATCACTCGGAAGGCAACATTAAAGTTGCCTTCTTTCTTAACCTCAGTTTCGCCATCATTGAGATCATTGGCGGATTGTGGACAAACAGTGTTGCCATCCTTTCTGACGCACTCCATGATTTGGGCGACAGCCTGACCCTTGGAGTATCCTGGTACTTTGCCAAAGTGGCCAAAAAGGATCGAAATCAAAGATATTCCTACGGCTACAAACGCTTTTCCGTCATGGGAGCACTTATCAATTCAATTGTTCTGGTTACCGGATCCGTTTTCATTATCATCGAAGCAGTTCCTCGTCTATTAAATCCTGTAACACCAAACACAGAAGGGATGATCTACCTGGCCATTGGTGGTGTAATTGTGAATGGTGCAGCAGCATTCCGTTTGAGTAAGGGGCATAGTCTGAACGAAAAGGCGGTATACATGCACCTGCTTGAAGACATCCTTGGCTGGGTAGCCGTATTGATTGGAGCAGTGGTCATGAATTTCTGGGACCTGCCAATTTTAGACCCTATCCTTTCTGTGCTTATTGCCACATTTATTCTTTACAATGTCATCAAAAACCTACGGGAGAGCTTCCGTATCATCCTGCAGGGCACTCCTACAGACATCAGCATTAAGCAAATTCATACAGCAATTAAGAACATTCCAAAGGTACTGGACGTACACGACTGCCATACCTGGTCGATGGACGGAGAATACCACATTCTCTCAATTCATTTAGTTATTTCAGAAGACCTTTCTCTCTCAGAGTTGGAAAGCATCAAGAAAGAAACCAAGAGCCGGGTTTCTAAGTTAGGCATCAATCACACGACAATCGAATTTGAAACACAGGATGAAAACTGCGATCCGTGTTAATTTCGCAGCAATGAAACTCTTAACCGTCATTCTGCTAGGCCTCATATCCCTTTTTGGGTTTGGACAAAAAAAGTTCCTCACGCATGAACTGCAGGTGGAAAATGACAATGATGCCTATACACTAAACCTAACTCGGGACCAATACTACAGTAACGGCGTAGCTCTCCGCTACCGCATGCTTACTGACTCTTCCAATTGGAGCAATAATCATGAGAAAGTGATTCGTGCCTATGAGTTAAATCATAGGATTTACAGTCCCCGTCATTTGTTTTGGGAAGATTCATCACAAATGGATCGTCCGTATGCTGGACAAATCACACTGGCTGCCTCAAATGAATATTACTACAAGCATGGAGCATACCTAAGAGCTGAACTCGAACTTGGCTGGATGGGCCCCTCCTTGAGAACCGGCGATTTACAATTCGAATGGCACAAAGCTTTTGGTATGCAGCTGCCACTTGGATGGGAATATGAAATCAATGATGCACCCATTATTAACACCTATGGAACATACGCTCAAACACTCCTGAACGGAAAGATCCTGGATCTCACGTCTGAATCCAATCTGGCACTTGGAACAACTTTTACTCACATTAGGCAGGAATTTATGGTTCGTATTGGCACGTTCAAGCCGATCCAAAGCTCCACCCAATACAATGGCGTTCTCGGTATAGAAAATACCGGTACTGACAACCACGAATTTTACTTTTTTCTTAGCCCAGGGGTAGAATATGCCGCTTACAATGCCACGATTGAGGGCAATTGGCTTGGAAAGGAATCCATCTATACTGAAACTCGTGAGCCCTGGATTTACCAGATGAGAGCAGGAATCATGGCGAGTTGGACGAAATTCGATTTTGCTCTCCTTTACTACCGACGCACCAAAGAAACCACCGAAGCGACCATTCACAAGTATGTAGGAATACGTATGAATCAGCGGTTTTGAAAACTACTTAGGTTCCACCCTACCTTTGCATCATGCAAGACATTGACATTGATAACATTGAGCTGACTTACCTGGGTCTGGAGGATTACCAGGAGCTGAAAAAAGCCATGATCGAGTCCTACCAAAAGGTAGAGGATAACTACTGGGAAAAACATGAAATTGAGAAGTTGATCAACCTTTTCCCGGAAGGTCAGGTGGTCCTTAAAATCAATGGACAGCTGGCCGGCTGTGCCCTATCTCTTATCGTCAAAAGCAGGTTGGCCCAAAAGCGACATACCTACAAACAGATAACCGGTAATTATTCCTTCAGCACACATGATCCGGAGGGCGACATGCTTTATGGTGTAGATCTGTTTATCAAGCCGGAGTTTCGTGGGTTGCGACTGGGTCGAAGACTGTATGATTATCGGAAAGAATTGTGCGAACGCATGAATCTGAGAGGGATTGCTTTTGGCGGGCGTATTCCTAATTATCACAATCATGCAGACGAACTTACCCCTCGTCAGTATATCGATAAAGTCAGAAAAAAGGAAATAGATGACCCGGTCCTCAATTTTCAAATCAACAACGATTTTCACGTTTCGAAGATTCTAAAAGGATATTTAGAAGGGGATCAGGAGTCGATGGAATATGCCGTGCTGCTGGAGTGGGATAATATCTACTATGAGGAACCGACGGATCAGGCCAGCAGCATTAAGCGTGTAGTTCGATTAGGGCTGATTCAATGGCAGATGCGCCCATATAAAGACCTGGATGATGTCATGCAACAGGCTGAATACTTTGTGGATGCAGTTTCCGATTACCGATCGGACTTTGCCTTATTTCCTGAGTTTTTCAATGCCCCATTGATGGCTCCAAACAACCACATGTCTGAGCCGGATGCTATTCGGGAGCTGGCAAAGCATACCGATGAGATCGTTAATCGTTTTTCCAGATTGGCGGTATCCTATAATATCAATATCATCACCGGTAGCATGCCGGAGATAAAAAATGAGCGGCTATTCAATGTTGGTTACCTGTGCAGACGTGACGGTACCATTGAGCGCTTTGAAAAAATCCACGTGACACCTGATGAATCTAAGATATGGGGTATGGAAGGTGGAAAAACCGTACAATCATTTGAAACCGACTGTGGTAAGATTGGTGTGCTGATCTGCTATGATGTGGAGTTTCCAGAGCTCAGCAGACTTCTAGCTGATGAAGATATGGACATCTTGTTTGTCCCATTCTTAACCGATACGCAAAATGGATATTCCAGAGTGAGAAACTGTGCTCAGGCACGAGCCATTGAAAATGAGTGCTACGTCGCGCTTGCGGGTAGTGTTGGGAACTTACCTAACGTACATAACATGGACATTCAATTTGCTCAATCGGTAGTTTTTACCCCTTGTGATTTTGCATTTCCAACCAATGGCATCAAAGCTGAAGCTACACCCAATACCGAAATGATCCTGATCGCAGATGTAGACGTAGATGATCTGCGAGAGCTTCATGAATTTGGTAGTGTCAACAACCTGAAGGATCGCAGGAAGGATGTGTACGAGTTAAAAAAGAAGTAGGGGTTTTTAGGGGGTATGATAGGTTCATTAGACTAATACACAACCTATCACAAACAACTATATTATGAAGTCCCTACTCACCTCTCTGCTAGTATTACTGGTTACATGTCAAACTTATTCTCAGAAAACACAAAGCCTTGAAGACATGAATCCTGGAGAAATCCGAAAGTTTTTAATGACTCAGAATGAGTCTGATGAAGCTAAGGAAATGATCATCAAACACAATCGGTCCAGAAAAAGCGCATTTGTCTTTTTTGGCTCAACCATACTTCTTGCAATCATCTCCAACAACTCCGTGAACCCTGATGAGGACAATAAAGATTCCATTTTAGCTGCTGTGGGCGCCTGGTCATGTGGGTTGATCAGCCTTGCATGTACCATTTCAGCAAGTGAACGAATGAAGAAGGCCAAAAAAATATACCTGGATGATGTTGGCTCTAATATGGAAATTGGTCTCTTGGACAAAAGAGGGTTATCTCCTGTCATTAGGGATGAGGTCAGTATTAATCATATTATTTTTCAGTAAATCCACATCCATGAAAAAGATTGTATTATTTAGTTTGGCTCTTCTGCTCCAATCCATATGTATTGGCCAAAAAACAAAAAGCCTTGAAGGGATGAAGCAGACTGAAATTAGAAGGTACCTGATGACACAAACTGAATCAGAAATGGCTTTGGAAATGATCAAAAAGCACAATACTTCTCGAATATTTTCTTACGTATTCTTTGGTAGTGGTTTCATAACCCTCATGAGTCAAAATCCATCAGACGAAAAGAATGTTATACTAACTACTTTCTATGGTGGCACATTGCTGATTGCCGGATTGATAACAGCAGTTGCATCGGATGCCAGGCTAAAGAAAGCAGCAAAACTCTACCAACACGACATTCAGAAAGCTGAACTAAAACCTAATATACGTTCAGAATTAAACACATTTGGAAAGGCTAAATATCCCACTCCTCGTTGATCTGGGAAATAGCATGGTGCCCGGTCATATCAAATTGGCAAGGCACTACAGAAACATAGTTATTGGCAAGGGCCCATTCGTCGTTATCCTCCCCTTTGTCATGATTTACAAAATTTCCTACCATCCAGAAATAGGTTCTGCCGTAAGGATCTTTTCTCACATCAAATTGCTCTTCCCAGTTGGCGTTGGCTTGACGGCATACTTTAATGCCTCTGATCTCTTCCTTTTGTCTGGCTGGAAAGTTGACATTTAGGGCAATACCTTTCGGAATCCCGTTCTTGAGCGCCTCCCCGGTTACTTTCTTCACATAGTTATCGATGTGATCCATATCCGCATCCGGATCATAATCACACAGCGAAAAACCGATCGCCGGAAGGTGCTCGATGGCTCCTTCTATCGCTGCACTCATCGTCCCGGAATAAAGTACGCTGATGGAACTGTTACTTCCATGATTCACTCCAGAAACCACTAAATCGATGTTTCGATCTTTCAGCACATAGTGCTTAGCCAGTTTCACACAATCTGCAGGTGTGCCTGTACACTCATATGCCTCTATGCCTTCAAACAATTCACTCTTTTTCAATCGTAGCGTATCTCCAACAGTAATGGCATGTCCCATCCCGGATTGCGGACTATCTGGAGCCACTACCACAACCTCACCCAACTCCTTCACTACATTTACCAGCTTCCTGATTCCGCGGGAAGTGATACCATCGTCGTTGCTTACAAGAATTAGTGGTTTTGCCATAGATCAAATTGAATTGTAAAATGCGGTAATACGAACAAGATCAGACATCTCATCCGTATCTAGTCTGTTGTCTTTAATGAATTTCTTGATGTCAGATTGCTTCTTTCGCATATATAGAAGAAGGTCTTTCTTCTTTCCATTGAAGAAGGTGATGTTTCCTTTGCTATCCATGAAATAGTATGAATATTTAATCACCAACCGGGAGGTATTTCCACCACCCCAATAGGCAGAAGAACTATTTACCGTCTGACTAACTATATGCTCCCTCGCCATCAAGGACAGTTTTCCTTCATACACCAACTCAAAGAAAACCGGAATTTTGTAATCAATATTAACAGTATAGGGTATGGAATAAAACTGACGATAATTGTTAAGGATTTGATCAAAAATCTCAAAATAAAAAACCTTGTGGCTGGAAAATGACTTGGTCTTTCCCTGATGGATCACAGTTAAAATATTTGCATCCAGATCATATTTCAGGTTTCCTTTGATTGTATCCTTGTCAGTAGTCACCATGAACCCTTCATGAAATACCTCCGAAGAAAACGTCTGCGCTGAAATACCAAACGCAACGAGTAACAGAACAATCGAAAATACTTTTCTCATTTTAAAATTTCGTGCCCCAGTTTGTCTCTTTTGGTTTCAAGATACTTTTGGTTGTGCTGGTTTGGAGCTATTTCTATTGCAATATTTTCCACAATTTCCAGGCCATATCCCATCAACCCTACTCGTTTCTTAGGGTTATTGGTAATCAGGCGCAATTTAGAAATTCCCAGCTTTCTTAGGATCTGAGCTCCCACCCCATAGTCACGTTGATCAGATTTAAAGCCCAACTCCAGGTTTGCCTCTACAGTATCTTTTCCCTCTTCCTGTAGTTTATACGCCTTCAATTTGTTCATCAGTCCGATTCCACGCCCCTCTTGGTTCATATACAAAACAACACCTTTACCCTCTTTCTCCACCATTTGCATCGCTCCATGCAGCTGACCACCACAATCACATCGGCATGAGCCAAAGATATCTCCTGTAACACACGAACTGTGCACTCGAACCATTACTGGTTCTCCCTCTTTCCAGGTTCCTTTTATCAATGCCAAATGCTCTTCTCCGGTATTCTTTTGTTTAAATGCTTTTAGTTGAAAATCTCCCCAATTGGTTGGCATACTCACCTCAATCTCTTCTTCAACCATGGATTCTTTATCCATGCGATACTTGATGAGATCGGCAATCGAAACAAGCTTTAAACCAAATTTATCAGCTATTTTTCGGCAATCGGGTAGGCGCGCCATTGTTCCATCGTCTTTCAGAATCTCTACCAGCACACCTCCTGGTGTAAGTCCGGCCAGACGCGAGAAGTCAACAGCAGCTTCTGTATGACCTGCACGTCTCAACACTCCTCCTTGCTTTGCTTTTAATGGAAAAATGTGCCCGGGGCGCCCCAGGTCTTCCGGTTTAGTATCTGGGTTAACCAATGCCTTGATTGTCTTGGCCCGATCTGAAGTAGAAATACCGGTGGTCGTTCCATGTCCAATTAAATCGACAGAGACCGTAAAGGGTGTTTCGAAAGTAGCTGTGTTCTTGCCTACCATCAGGTCTAAATCCAGCTCTTTACAACGATCTTCCAACAAGGAAGCACAGATCAACCCTCTGCCCTCCTTTGACATGAAGTTGATAATATCCGGAGTAACCTTATCCGCAGCACAAATGAAGTCTCCCTCATTTTCTCTATCCTCATCATCTACCACGATGATCACTTCTCCATTTTTAATGGCCTCAATGGCCTCTTCTATTTTATCTAGCATTATCCTACTAATACGTTTCCTAATATTTTGGCAATCTCCACCGACACCTTCTTCAACTCATTTATGTCGTCCAAAAGTTCATCTACCTCAGCTTCATTTGTCGCATGTTTCAATTTTTCGGTTTCCTCCTGAATCAATTGCTGTACAATTCTAAATTTCAATCGTAGTACGTTCGTGTACGTTACATCCTTCAAAAACTCCGTTTCTCTGGGAACATGGATCTGATATTTTTCACTCCAGTTTTCACTTATTTCGTACTTATCAGCGCTTAAGTCAATAACCGTTTTCCGTACATCCTCATCCTCATGATTTAACAGATATTCTCCGTCAATTACTTCACCTTCATTTAGCTTTTCACGAAATACATCAATGATTTTCCGATATGTCTCATTGGTAAACTGAATTTCATCCGCTTCGTTCAGAAAATAGTCAATTAAGTTCTGATCCTGCATCTCACGTGTCTGGATCTTGTTTTTTCCGTAGTTTACCAGCACACGGATACTTTCTCTTTCCTGAAACTCAATAATCTTTCCAATGTCCAGCTGATCAACCAGGTCTTCGTTTTGATCCATCGGAAATGGAGGTATCTCCACTTCAGGCTGGGATGGTTGATCTGAGCGAGTCTTCTTACGGTTTTCAATCAGAATCTTATTTTGCTCAGCAACCAGAACCGATTCCGCTATTCCCAGTAAATCACTGCATTCCTTGATGTAGACCGTGCGTTTTACCGGATCATTGATCTTGGTAATACTGGAAACGATATCTTTAATGACACCCGCTTTTTTGACCGGGTCATTTCCTGTTTCGTCAAGGAGCACCTTTGTCTTGAACCGGATGATATCCTGCGCTTCCTCAGCTACATACTCACGGAAGCCTGCAGCCCCCAATTGCCTGGCATAGCTATCAGGATCCTCACCTTCCGGAAGAGCGACCGCCTTCACATTCAAATCTCCCTCCAACAAAAGATCAATCCCTCTCATGGAAGCTTTGATGCCAGCCTGATCACCATCAAAAATGACGGTAACATTTTCGGTGTAGCGACGAATGAGCTTAACCTGATCTTCTGTGAGTGCGGTTCCCGATGAAGCCACAACATTTTCAACTCCTGCCTGATGCATGGAAATGACGTCCGTATAACCTTCAACCAGGTAGCAATTGTCTTCTTTTCGAATCGCGTTTTTGCTCTGAGACATCCCGTAGAGCACTTTGCTCTTATGGTATAGCTCTGTCTCCGGGCTATTGATGTATTTGGCAGACTTGTCGGTGCTGGAAAGTTTTCTGCCTCCAAATGCAATGGTCTTACCTGACACGTTGTGAATGGGAAACATGACCCTACTACGAAACCGATCATAATTTTTTCCATCCTTGTCAATGACCAATCCAGCTTCTGCCAGCAACTCCTTGTTGTAACCTTTGCTTGTAGCTTCATTTAAAAGGCCATCCCATAGTTCCTTTGAGTATCCAAGCTCAAATTTTTTGATGGTCTCCTCGGTAAACCCCCTTTCTTTGAAATAAGAAAGTCCGATGGATTTGCCCTCTTCAGAATCATGGAGCACATTCTGAAAATACTCATTGGCAAAATTGAGAACGATGTATAAGCTCTCTCGTTTGTTTTGGGCCTGCTGAGCTTCGTCGGACTGTTCTTCCTCTTTTACTTCGATCCCATACTTCCCGGCCAGGTATTTCAGCGCTTCTACATAACTCAGCCCATCTACCTCCATCACGAAAGTGATGGCATCACCACCTTTTCCGGAACTAAAGTCTTTAAAGATGCCCTTTGATGGTACCACATAGAAAGAAGGCGTCTTCTCGTTCGTGAAAGGGCTTAATGCTTTGTAACTTGAGCCAGATCGCTTGAGGTTTACAAAATCCCCAACCACCTCGACTATGTCGATTCGGTTTTTAATTTCTTCGATGGTAGAGGGATGGATCATACGCGAAATTGGAATGCAAAATTACCAGATAAATAGGATACAAAATCATCAGGATTTACACATACATTTGAATAAAAAAATCAATGCCAAAACAAACCACTCATCCAGTCAATATTTTATTCGTTTCCATCTCCGGATTGATCAGTGACATAGCCTGGCAATGTGTGAGAGAAGGCCATGAGGTTAAGTATTTTATAGAAGAGGAAAGTGAAAAAGAGATTGGGAATGGGTTTCTGCCAAAGGTAGACGACTGGGAATCGGAGATAGACTGGGCTGATCTGATCGTTTTTGATGACGTGTTAGGTCAGGGTGAAAAAGCGAAGCAGCTTCGTGAGAAAGGTAAATATGTTGTAGGTGGTACCCCCTACACTGATAAATTGGAAGACGATCGGTCGTTTGGACAAAGTGAGCTAAAGAAGCATAAAGTCAATATTCTCAATTATCACGAGTTTGATTCCTTTGATGCAGGCATTGAACACATTAAAGCTAATCCCGGCAAGTATGTATTGAAGCCCAGTGGTGAAGCTCAAAACATTAAACGATTGCTGTTTGTAGGAATGGAGGAGGATGGTAGCGACGTACTACGAATCCTGAGTGCGTATAAAAATGCCTGGAGTGAAGAGGTGAAGATCTATCAACTTCAGAAAAAGGTAGATACCGGGGTTGAAATAGGTGTAGGAGCATTTTTCAATGGAAAGGAATTTATTTATCCAATCAACATCAATTTCGAGCACAAAAAACTATTTCCCGGTGAACTAGGTGTCGCAACAGGAGAAATGGGTACCAGCATGTTTTGGAGTGGGCCCAACAAGATTTTCAATGCCACCCTGAAAAAAATGGAGCCTACCCTGGCTGAAGAAGGCTATGTGGGGTACATTGATATTAATTGTATTGTAAACAGCAATGGAATATATCCATTGGAGTTTACCTCACGTTTCGGCTATCCTACCATTTCCATTCAGGCAGATGGAATGAATAGTGGGATTGGTGACTTTTTCTACCAACTTGCGAAAGGTGAGAAGCCAAACCTGAAAGTAAAAAGTGGTTTTCAGGTAGGCGCCAGGGTGGTCGTTCCACCGTTTCCCTACAAGGATCAAAAAACATTTGAGGCCTTCTCAAAAGATGCTGCTATCGTATTTAAGAAACCGATGGCTGAAGGTGTTCATATCGAGGATGTGAAAATGGTGAATAATGAATGGCTGATAACCGGAGGTAGTGGTGTAGCGCTTATCGTCACCGGACTGGGTCTCACAATGAAGCAAGCCCAGCAACAGCTTTATGCCCGCATCAGAAATATTATGATTCCAAACATGTATTATCGAACTGATATTGGAAATCGTTGGTTTGAAGATAGTGACAAGTTGCACGCCTGGGGCTACCTCAGAGAGAGCTAATGTGCACTTTTCATTTTAACTTGCGGCGCGAATGGAATTGACGAAAGAAAATCTACTAAAAGCACTGAGTGAAGTAATTGATCCGGACCTAAAAAAGGACCTGGTTTCGCTCGGCATGATTCAGAATATTCACATTGATGGCAATAAGGCAGCATTTGATGTCGTCTTAACGACTCCAGCCTGTCCGTTAAAAGAAGTCATCAAGAAAGACTGTGAAAAGAAAATTAAAAAGCATTTAGGTGATGTGAAGACGATCATCAATATGACGTCTAATGTTACAACGAAAAGGGATGAAGGACCGGTTCTGCCCGGAGTAAAGAATATCATTGCCGTTTCATCCGGAAAAGGTGGCGTTGGTAAATCTACTGTCGCAGCTAACCTGGCTGTTTCACTGGCACGCTCCGGTGCGGATGTAGGCCTTATTGATGCAGATATTTATGGACCATCTATTCCTACCATGTTCAACTGTGAATTTGAACAGCCTGGAATTGTACAGGAAGATGGAAAAAACAAGATTGTACCGATTCAACAGTATGGTGTCAAGCTGATATCCATTGGTTTTCTCACCAACAGTGAAGATGCTGTTGTTTGGAGAGGTCCGATGGCCAGCTCTGCATTAAGACAATTTATATCAGATGCTAAATGGGGTGATTTGGATTACCTCATCATCGATCTGCCCCCAGGAACTAGTGATATCCACTTGACATTGGTTCAGGCGGTACCGGTTACTGGGGCTGTTGTGGTAACTACTCCTCAAAAAGTAGCCCTGGCAGATGCACAAAAAGGAATTTCGATGTTTAAACAGCCACAAATCAACGTACCTATCTTAGGTTTAGTTGAAAATATGGCCTGGTTTACGCCGGATGAGCTTCCTGACAATAAATACTTTATCTTTGGTGAAGGTGGGGGGCAGAAGCTGGCTGAGAAAAATGAAGTCGAACTGCTGGGACAAATTCCTATCGTACAATCCATCAGAGAAAGTGGTGATAACGGATATCCCGCAGCTATGAAAGATGGAGAATTGGCAGATGCTTTTAAAAACCTGGCTGAAAATGTGGCCAGACAGGTTGCAATCAGAAATGCCTCCGCTCCTGAGACTAAAAAAGTAGAAGTGACCGTTTAGGATATGTCAGAATTAGTAGAAAAAGTAGAAAAAGCTCTCAACACTATCAGACCATACCTGGAAGCAGATGGTGGTGATGTGAAAGTGCTGGAAGTGGACAAAGACATGAATGTGGTGCTGGAACTAATGGGTAACTGTGGATCTTGTCCCATGTCTACAATGACATTAAAAGCTGGTGTAGAAGAAGCAATCAAACGTGAAGTCCCTGAAATCAAAAGCGTGCAAGCGGTCAACATTACCTCGCCTGATGATCCAAACGCCAAACTTCCATTCGCAAATTGATGAACCCATGCGATTTGGGTTACTCATTGTTTTACTCACTTTTGCCACATTCAACCTTAACGCTCAGAAAAGGTGTGGAACTCAGGCACCTACAACTGGTGAATTTGAAAACTGGATCAGTACCAAAATAGCTGAGCGTCAGGCCAGAGCCGAACAACCGCTTGCTCCACTTTATCAAATTCCGGTTGTAGTACATGTATTCCACAAAGGAGAACCGGTAGGAACAGGTGTGAACCTTTCCGAAGAGCGAATCAAAGCACAGATAGACTCATTGACAGCTGATTTCAGACGGATGAATGCAGATGCAGAAAATACTCCGATGGAGTTTGATGCTGTCGCTGCAGATGTAGAAATTGAGTTTGTACTAGCCAAGCAAGATCCGGATGGAAATCCTACAAACGGAATTGTCCGGGTAAGGGGATCAAGAGACAGCTATCGTGCAAATTCGCATCGACCACTGCTTCGTTCCGAAAGCTTTTGGCCTGCAGAACATTATCTCAACATTTTTGTGACAGACCTGGAAGTATTTCTGGGTTATGCATCTTTTCCCCTGATTACACTTGAAGGAATAACGAATGGTACAGAAGACTACATTTTAGACGGTGTACTTATTGATCACGAGTATTTTGGTGTAAACCCTTCTGCCCCTGCATTTGAAAGTTATGGAAGAACACTAACACATGAGGTTGGACATTACCTTGGGTTGCGTCATATTTGGGGCGATGGCGGCTGCTCCGTGGATGATTTTGTAGATGATACACCACTTGCTGATACGGATAATGGCGATTACTCCTCTCCATGCACCTTCCCAAACCCAGATGATAACATTGTTTGCGTCATGGGTGAGCCGGAAATGTTTCAAAACTACATGGACTACACTGATGATATCTGCATGAACCTTTTTACCGAAGGTCAGAAAACTCGAATGCGAACAGTGATGGACAATGCTCCCAACCGAACCTCACTTATTTCTAGCCCTGGCCTTTCAGAACCTAGTCGTTTTGCAGATGACTTAGCTGCAGTTGACATCCTGAGTCCGGCTTTAGCAGAATGTGAAACCACTTTGACTCCAGAATTGAGAGTGGTCAACTACGGCAACACGGAAATCACATCTTATGATGTCCAATTATTAATAGATTCCAGTCCTATAGGAAGCCCACAAAGCATCTCTACCAGTCTCCAACCTTTAGACTCAGATACCGTTTCGTTTAGCTCTCAAACCATCAATGCTAACTCCACTATTTCCTTTGAAATCAGCAATGTGAATGGCGGAATAGATGGTAATACAGGCAATAATTCCATTAGCCAATTACTAACATCTACTTCTTCTACTACGCTACCATTCATTCAGGATATGGAATCTGCACCAGGATTACTGGGAAATATTGGAACTGATTTGCCATGGGAAGTGACCACTGCTCCCAAAGAAAGCCCTTCAAATAATGCATTAATTTTCAAGGCACACAATAATACCGAGTGGTTTGGCGAAGAAACAATACTAAAAACTACCGTGTTTGACCTGACAAATATCACTTCGGGGGAAATCCAATTTAGCTATGCACATGCCAACAGGCCGGACGCATTTTACGATGGCTTCATGATCAAAGCCAGTGTCGATTGTGGTAACACTTTTCCTGACATCCTGTTTTCAACTTTTGGACCTGATCTGGCAACAGCTAATGAAACAGATGATTTTTTCATTCCAGCCAATCAACTAGAATGGATAGACACTCTTGTGAGCATTACGGATTATCGAGGAATTGATGGGGTCCAATTTGCCTTTGTAGGAATGAATGGAGGTGGTAATAATATTTACCTAGACGATGTACAAGTTGTAGAAACAAATCTTTTTGAAAATGATGTAAAACCTATTTCATTATCAGTACCTCAAATTATATGCTCCGAAACATCTGAGATTAGTTTGACTGCCCGTAATAATGGTTCTGAAACTGTTACTTCCTTTGGTATTAAGTACTTCGTAAATGGTGATACGTTAACAGCTTCCTTTAATGGATTAAACCTCTCCTCTAAAAAATCAGGAAGTTTTTCGTTTCTGGTAAGTGATTTAAATGTTGGTGAAAATGAAGTGGGTATTAAGATTACCACGGTAAACAATGTCGCAGACGAGTCGGTGGATGAAAATATTATAAAGACCCCTCTAAATCGGGATAATATCGACGATGAATATCCGCTTACTGTAGATTTTGAAGTTCAGGACAATTGGCAACTAGCTACAAGTGGTCAGAACAACCTATGGGAGCGAGTCGAAGTTGCATCAAATGGCACACTCCGAGCTAATGGTTTTGATGCGACAGAGCTTGGAGAAAAAAGTTGGTTTATAAGCCCAAGGTTAAATACCGGTGGATTGGATAGTGCAGGGCTTTACTTTCGAGCTTCTTACGCCTCTCGAGATGGTTTTGATGATCGCCTAGAAGTGTTATTATCTACTGATTGCGGACAAAATTATTATCAAACACATCTATTGGATGCCGATTCTGATTCCTTGGCAGTTACAACTTCTAGTGAAAAATGGGTGCCTTCTGATGACTCAGACTGGAAAGAATATCGAATAGACCTTTCGCAAACATTTTTCTTCGATGAAGATATTCGAATTGCGTTTGTTTTTACACCCGGCGGAGGAAATGATCTCTATATAGACGACATCAGTATCCGGGGTAATGATCCCCCTACCTATGTGGATTTTGTAAGAACGTACCCAAATCCGGCCGTATTACAATTTAACGTTGGATTGAACTTACCTCAAAAAGAATCAGTGGTTATCCGGCTGCAGGATATAAGTGGAAAAATTGTTTTTGAAGAGCGCATTGATAATGCACTTAACCAAGTTCTGGAATATAAGGCCCCAAGTCAGGGAGGACTCTATTTCCTTACTGTGACAGGTACTGGATTCTGCAACTCTCAAAAGCTGTTTATTAGTCGCTAATTCATTAGGTTTATCCCTTCATTAAAAAGAGCTATGTCATTTAAAAAACCAACCAGTATTAAAGACTTTCTTCAACACCTTGCGATTCTGATTGGCGCTTCTGTATTAATTATCATTATCGTTTTTTATGTGTGGCTACCGATCACCACCAATCATGGCGAAACTATCACTGTACCTGATATTCAAGGAATGACCGTGGATGAATTGGATGATTTTCTGGGTAAGAGAAACCTAAGATACGAGGCAACTGCAGACTCGAGCTACTCTCCCAATCATCCACCACTGGCAGTCCTCCGGCAGGTACCTAAGCCAAATACCAAGGTGAAAGAAAATCGAAAAATCTACGTTACCCTTAATGCAGAAAGCCCACCAAAAGTACGGATGCCTAAAGTAGAAGACCTTTCACTTAAAAGTGCAATGATGGTTCTCAAGTCATATGATTTGAAGTTAGGTGAAGTAAAATACATTCCAGATGTATTTTTTGGTGTTGTACATGAAGCCAAAATGAATGGCAGAACTGTTCTGGAAGGTGAAAAGATTGAAAAGGGATCAGTTATTAATCTGGTAGCTGGTGATGGATATGGAAATACACAGTTCCAGTCACCTAATTTAATAGGTCTGGAGCAAGAAGAAGCAGAGGTGGCCATCATTGGATCAGGTTTAAAGATTGGTAAGATTGAAATCACAGATAAGTCACTAGCTGGATTTGCTGCGATTGATTCTGCTGGAAATGACATCCTGGAATATAGACAGATCGCTCCCGGAACCGTTCAGCAACAGTACCCTCGTCCGGAAAGAAGGGTGAAAATCGGTGATCCTGTAGATATCTGGATCTATAAGCCGGACTCTGTAAGCAACACCGCAACGATTTTAGATAATCAATGAGGAAATTCGTTTTTGCAACATTCGTTTTGGCTGTTCAGCTAGGGTTTACTCAGCTAACAATAAAGCCTATCCAAAAACCAGAGCAGAATACTCGTGCACGAACTTCCGCTACTCAAACGCTAAACCCATCTAATCTACCATTTTGGGATGATTTTTCTATTACTGCAGATTCCCCTGATAGCATACGAGTTTGGGAAAGCGACACCTCCTTACAGTGGAATTATGACTTAAGCAAGAATGTCTATGTAAACGCTACGCTAGCAATCAATCCTCCCACTTACAAGGTAGCCACCTTTGATGGTTTGGATGCAAACGGTGGCTTTCACGACGGAAGTGATATTGGATTGGCTGATCAACTGGTGTCGGACACCATAAATCTGCAAGGAAAAGCCAATGTGGTATTATCATTCTATTGGCAGGCTGGTGGTAATGTAGAAATACCGGAGGAGGGCGACTCACTCATCCTTCAGTTTTACAGTCCAAACATCGAAACAAATGAGGGCTGGAGAACCGTCTGGTCAAAAGATGGAGGAGACCTGGAGTCTGATCAGGATTCAGTCTTTACCCAGGTCGCAGCGGATGTTGAATCCATCTTCCTGACAGACGCATTCGTATTCCGGTTTCAATCCTATGGAGATAAAGATGGCCCTTTTGATGCCTGGCACGTGGACTGGATTTACCTGAATGAAAACAGACAGGACGATGATTTTTACTACTTGGATCGAGGCTTAACAGGACAATTAACCTCTCCAATTGCCCCATTCAAATCAATGCCTATTCATCAATTCAAATTAAATCAAGCTGAACTAACCAACAGTCAATTTGTACAGGGATTCAACCTAGATGAACAACTCCAACCTACTGAGTATATTCTGGTTATTAGGGATTCAAATAATGGAACTCAGATCGATTCGATAGAATATGGTGACGAAGACCCCCTATTTCCTAACCCTAATCCCTTAAAAGCCAGCGTTGAACGATTCATCGAATTAGATGGAATTGACCTGTCAACCATTCCTAATGAAGATTCAATTAACCTGCTTTCTGAGGTGTATCTTGAGAGTTCTGACGATGAGTTTCTTGATGGAACCAACGTTGATCTACGAATCAACGATACTCTCAGAACTCAATACCTCCTTCATAATTATTATGCGTTTGATGATGGGACGGCTGAATATGCTGCAGGTACCAATATCAGTGGTGGACAGGTAGCTATCAAATTTTGGCTGGAAGCACCCGATACGCTAACCCATGTAGACATCCACTTTCCGAATATTGATCCGATCAGCAATGGAAGTCCACTGGATCTTAACATTTTTAAGGACCTGAATGATGACCCTATTCAATCGCAAGACATCCTGGTGATCAACGCAGGCGCTCTTAATCAGTTTACCCGGTATGAACTGAGCAAGCCAATACTACTTTCAGATACCTTTTATCTTGGGTATCAGCAAAGTAAAAATGAATATATCGGGGTAGGTTTTGACCGCAGCAATCCGGAGGCCTCTCAGTATATCTATGAAAATAAAACGGGTGAATGGGAGCAGAATGTACGCCTTTCCGGAGCGCTTATGGTTCGCCCGGTCTTCGCCAAAATAGACAGCATAGTGCTGAATGCAAAACCAGAACAAAAGCTAAAAGTATATCCTAACCCTACAACTGGAATGGTTTCCATTGAGGGTGAATATGAGGCAGTTTCAGTTATCGATTTTTCGGGAAGAAAACTGCATAGCGAGCATGCACAATCAATCCATGATTTTACAAGTTTGAAGCCGGGCTTATATTTGCTCACCATTCACCGAAAGGAAGGTGACCAAACCATAAAAATCATCAAAAAATGAACGAAGACATTACCTGCCAGGAAGTAAAGCAACGATTGGAAAACGGCGAAAAATTCAATTTCATTGACGTAAGAGAAGAGTGGGAATATGAAGAAGCCAACATCGGCGCAAAATTGATACCCCTTGGAGATCTACCGAGCAGACTTTCAGAAATAGAACACATGAAAGATGATGAAGTAATCGTTCATTGCAAGTCTGGCGCAAGATCGGGAAGAGCAAAGAAATTTCTCAATTTGCAGGGATTCACTAACGTCAGAAACATGGAAGGCGGCATCACAGCCTACCTGGAACTCTAAAGTCCCTCTATTACTAATGGCTGGGGACTGAAGCTCAGTATAAATATGATAAGGGCTACCCAGCCAAGTATTTTCCTTCCGATGGTCAGTTCAGAATTGTCCACAACAGGTGGGTGATCTACACCAATAAATCGTCCAATCAAAATAGAGAATAACAACCAGCCGGTATAGCCCTCCACCTTGAAAATGGAGGCCACAAAAAATTGCACAGTAAACAATACGGTTGCGAAGAGCAGCCGATCTCGTTTCTGCTTAAACACACTAAACGCACTCCAGTAAACCACAAAGAGGTATAGCGCTATACTGATGACGAAGTTACTCATGGCTTCCATGGAGTTATTAGGCAGATCCGCCGTGGTTACCCATCCTAAACCAGCATAGAAAAGAAAAGCAGTAAATAGTACTCTGGAAATGATCGCATGATTTTTTGCGCCAAATAGCCCAAATAGTACGTGTCCCCCATCCAGTTGTCCAATCGGCAGTAGGTTTAGTGCAGTAAAGAAAAAGGCAAGGTAAGCAGCTAAAAGTACCGGATAATGCATCAGCTCTTTTGAGCTCGGGACATATCGATCATCAGGAGCCAGGTATTGCCTGCCGAGGTTCATTAGAATATTATCCCCAAAGTAAACAGACCCTTCTCTACCAGTATCAATGGTATCCTGCAGGGTTTCAAATGCAAGCCGATCCCGATTCAAATCCTTCTTAAGAATGAGTGTGTCCAGACCCTCCATTCGTTCTTCAAAATTTTCTCCAAATACCTCATACTCCGGATGAATCTCGTAGATATAATCCGTCTCTGGTAGTGTTTGAAAGCCATAAACCAAAAGAGCAATGGCTATTACAAATCCGGCAATGGGTCCTGAAACACCCACATCAAAATACTTGGTCCGACTCAAAATATTTTCCTTGATGCGTATGAAAGCGCCCATGGTACCAAGAGAAGCCAGTCCAACAAATCCAAACCACATGGGTATGTAGTAAGGAAGTGTAACGTTGATTTTGTGATAACGTGCAGTAAAATAGTGTCCAAATTCATGGACAGTAAGAATGAGCAAAAACGGGATTGAAAAATTGAATCCAAAGAGAAAATCATCCCAAGTCATCCCAAAAATCACATACTTCCCAAGGGTCCACTCTGCACCAGCAAATGTGGTGGTTATGAGTGTAACTATGAATAAACCGAGTTGAATTAAAAGTGTCTTCCGTTGTTTATTCAAGCCCAAATATTTGGTTTAATTGTGTGTCAGGATCAAAAATTTGAACAGCCTTCATTCCCGCACGTTGTGCTCCTTCTACGTTATCTAAGCGATCATCCAGAAAGAGCATCCTGGATGCATAAAGACCGATATCGTCTATAACAAACTTGAAGCAGTTCAGGTTTGGCTTTCGCATACCAATTTCGTGAGAATAGTATACCTCCTTCACAAAGTCCCTAAGACTAAACCTACCAGTCGCTTCCATGATCATCTCCTCGTAGGCAATCTCATGAATCATGTTGGTGTTTGAAAGAATAAACGTGTCAAACCTCTCTCCTATTTTCAACACTTTGTCCATGCGTTCTTTCGTGATGGACTTGAGCATGCTGTTCCAGATACTCTCAAACTGGCGCTCACCCATCTTGGTACCTAAAAGTGAATTGATGCTGGCCCGGAACTCATCCGGACCGATCATCCCCATTTCGAATTTTTGAAGTACAGGAGCGGTGACGACCAGTTCTTCGATCTCATCCTGATTCTTTTTTGCTACTTCTGAAAACTTCCGGATGACCTTGGGGTAATCCAGGTCGATCAGTACATTTCCAAAATCAAAAATTACGGCATCAATGCCTTGTAGTAGGTCTGACATTCGTTGGCTATTAAGTCGCAAATATGTAATATTGCGCTCCGTTTTAAAAGAAGAATATTCTATATTGGACGATTCTTCATGGGCCTATAACCTACCACAGGTAGGCAGGCTCAGTTGGTTAGGGTAACTGACTGGGACGCATAGTCCGGAGCGCGTAGCTTCATAATCAGTAAGTCCCTAAGTTTATTATATGGGCCTATAACTCAGTTGGTTAGAGTAACTGACTCATAATCAGTAAGTCCCAGGTTCGAGCCCTGGTGGGCCCACAATAAACCCGACCGTAAGGTTGGGTTTTTTTATACCTCATTATGGGCGAGAAGCGTGCCCCGTGGAGTGTGACGAGCACAGGGAGCCCTGGTGGGCCCACATAAAGCACAGCGAAAGAAGTTGTGCTTTTTTTTGTTTTATGAAAACCTACTGCTACATACTTTACAGCAAGTCGCTAAAAAAAGGATGAAGAGCTCAAAATTCATTGAAAATCTGATTCAGTATCCTGAATTGCAACAAAGACTACTAAATCACTACACGTAAAGTGTTCGTCCCGATAACTATCGGGACTGGTGGGCCCACAAACAGCAAGACCCTGCTATCTGGTAGGGTCTTGTTGCTTATGGAGATTTTAGGCGAGGGATTTATCCTCATTTTGACGAAGGAAGCATTTTATTAGGCAAGCATACCTTTTTTATCTGCTTTTTTCATGGTTTTATAATCATTTCAGCAAGGTTGAACTAAAGCAATGTAAACACTACTTCTTGGCATGTTCTAACGCCCCAACTTTGTAATCAGACAAACATCAATCACCCTTTATAGTTTCACTAAATAAAATATACATTTAACCCATGCCCGTATCATACATAACACACAAAGGAAGAAAAATTCTATATGTCGATTTTAAGGACATAAAATCCAAAGAAGCAGTTCTTACCAACATTGAGGAGATGAAAAAATTCTATCTGGAAGCAACAGATAAAATCTATTTGCTACTCGATGTAAGAGGTACATTTACGGATCCTGAAGTGATGGACAAGCTGAAACACTACGGCAAGCAATACTTCAGTGGAAGATCGAAAAAAAGAGCTGTTCTAGGTGTTAGTGGAATAAAAAAGATCATGCTTAAAGGTTATGCCATGGTAACAAAAACTGACGTACAGCCTTTTGATGATGAAGAAGAAGCAAAAGATTATTTAGCTTCATAATGCTGCCAGTTGTTTGATATCTGCAGAAATGTATCACATTATTTAAATCGATTGCATAGAATTCTACTTGCAGATTAAAATAGCTCATCATTCCTCCATAATTTTCCCACATGTTTCATTTTAATACTGAGCATGACGAGACATTCATATGACTATGGAGTAATAGGAAATTGCGCTTACACCGCACATATTCATAAAGACACCAATATTTCCTGGATGTGCTGGCCCAAATTTGATAGCAGTTTCATCTTTGGTAAAATGCTGGATCCTGAAAAGGGAGGAACTTTCTGCATATCGCCTTCAGAAGGAATCAAACGGACTCATCAGTATTATATTGAAAACACCAACATCCTGTGTACTGAAATTACCAGTGCTTCAGGATCTTATCGCGTTACAGATTTTGCTCCACGTTTTTTTCAACAAGATCGATACTTCAAGCCTTTGATGTTGATCCGAAAAATCGAACGGCTGGAAGGGTCTCCCAATCTGGTAGTTCGATGCAAACCCAAAGGAAATTACGGTGAAGTCACACCTGAGCCTAGTTTTGGCAGTAACCATATTCGGTTCCTGGGACTGGATTCGGCCGTCCGTTTGACCACCAACATTTCGCTCACACACATCCTGGATGAGCAAAGCTTCGTGTTGAACGAAACAAAATACATGGTGCTCACGTGGGGTCCACCATTAGAAGCAGCCCTAGAGGAAACCAGTGAATCATTTTTGATCAAAACAACCAAGTATTGGCAAGGCTGGATCAAATCAGCCAACATTGTCAATTTCTACCAGCGCAATGCCATCCGCTCGGCACTGATACTTAAAATCCATCAATATGAAGATACAGGAGCCATTGTAGCTGCTACCACCACCAGTTTGCCGGAAAGCCCAGACAGTACCCGAAACTGGGATTACCGTTTTTGCTGGATGCGTGATACCTACTACACACTAAATGCATTCAATAACATTGGCCACTTTGAGGAGTCTGAAAAGTATTTCCACTTTATTCTCAATACAACATCCGGGGAAAACGATCGATTCCAACCACTATATGGCATTGATGGCAGAAAAATATTAACTGAACAAGAACTACCCCTTCAGGGATACCTGGATAATCAGCCGGTGCGGATCGGAAATGATGCTTATACACATATTCAAAATGATGTTTATGGACAGGTGCTTGTCTCCCTCCTCCCACTTTTCAATGACATGCGGATCATCTTTGATGAGCGATACAATACACCAGAGCTGATCTACAAGACCCTAAAAATGATCGAAAAGACATTTGATGAGAAGGATGCCGGATTGTGGGAGTTTAGAAACCTGGCTCAACATCACTGCTACACATACTTGTTTCATTGGGCAGGAAGCAGTGCAGCAATCAAAATAGCACGAACACTCAAGGACAAAAAAATTGGAGAGCTGGCGACCAAACTCAAAGCGAGAGCAACTGAGATGATTGAAAAGTGCTATGTACCAAAGAAGAAAGCCTATGCTCAAGCTGTGGGCGTTGACCGAATGGATGCAAGTAACCTTCAGCTCATCCTGATGAATTACCTGCCCGGACATACACAAGCGGCTAAAGATCACCTGAAAGCGATGGAGAAAGAACTACATGCTGGTGAAGGCCTGTTTTACAGGTATTTACACGAAGATGATTTTGGAAAGCCTGAGAGCACATTCCTTATTTGCGCCTTTTGGTATGTGGAAGCGTTAGCTTGTGTTGGTCGTATTGATGAAGCACTCACTTTCTTCCAGAAATTGAATGAGTACAGCAACCATCTAGGGCTACTAAGTGAAGATGTAAATGCAAAAGATGGCAGCATGTGGGGTAATTTTCCGCAGGCCTACAGTCACGTTGGACTTCTCAATGCCGCAAGCAGAATTTCACGAAAACTGGACAAGCCTGACTTTATTGATTAGCCAAAGATTCAAGGAGCTCTCTGACATCATGATAATCCTTCACCCGGTATTTAGCTGAGCTGGATGCAGCACCAACTTTTACCGTAAAAGCTTTGGGTGGCATGGCCTTAAACGTATCCTCATCCGTCCAGTCATCTCCACAGGCTAAGAAGAAATCAAAGCTGTTTTTCTTGATCCATGAAGCTGCTGCTATTCCTTTATTTACGTTTGAGTTTTTCACCTCGATCACTTTATCACCCTCCTGAACCTGTATGTCTCTTTCAGCAGAAACGTACTTCAAATGACTGGTAAGCTCCCTGGACCTCAACTCTCCAAGTCCAGTTTCTACTTTTCGATAATGCCAAACCAATGAGTAATCCTTCTTCTCGATGAAGGATCCCGGTGTTCGGTTCACATAATTTTCAAGAATGCTGTGTATTTCATCCTGCCAACTGTTATCCACTTCTACAAACTTCTTCCACTTTCCCTGATGTTTTTTGTGCCAAACCCCATGCTCAGCAATAAAATCCACAGGAAATTCAGAAAGCCATTTATATAATATCTCCTTGTCTCTTCCACTAATGATGACCACTCTATTCTTTTCATCTGCACATAAACCGGCAATGATTTTCTTTAGCTCCTTGTCTGGTTTAGAGTCTAGCGGATTGGCATTGAAACCAACCAATGTGCCGTCATAGTCCAGGAAGAGCACCCGCTTTTTGGTTTTGTTATAGCTAGCCAGCAATTCTTCTTTTACTGATTCTGTTAAAGGCTTGGTTTGTAGGTTTTCCTGCTCCTCTTTCACATGGTTCAAGCGCTGCATAAAAAGCTTCACCCACGCATGTATGTTGTATCGCTGGAGTGATTTCTGCATGATCTCCATTCTAGAAACCTGTTCAGACTCAGGCATGGTAAGTGCCTCTTTTAAAGCTTTTACATGCTGCCCCTCATCATTCGGGTTAATCAAAATAGCATCAGAGAGCTCTTTCGAAGATCCCGCCATCTCACTAAGGATCAAAACTCCTTTCTTATCGAGCTTACTCGCAATGTATTCCTTACAAACCAGGTTCATACCATCACGCATCGGTGTGACGAGCGCCACATTAGCCATCCTGTAAAAAGCACTCAGTGCATGTAACGGAAAACTTCTATAGAAATAGTGAATAGGTGCCCAATTTATTCTACCGAATTTCCCGTTTATTCGTCCCACCAGAAGTTCTATTTCCGATTTCAGGTTTGCATACATAGGAACCGTATCACGAGAAGGCACTACCACCATGAGCAAAGAAACTTTGCCAAGAAATTCTTCATTCTCCGTTAGGAACATTTCGAAGGCCTTTAGGCGCTCCGGAATCCCTTTCGAGTAATCCAGCCGATCTATGGACAATACCACCCTTACATCCCCAAGGGAAGTGCGGTACCGAACCTCTCTCGCCAGCGTATCCGGATGGGACGCTACTTCAGCATATTTGTCATAATCGATACCCATAGGTAAGGCATCAGCCATAACCAATCGGTTTCCCACTTTCATCTGCCCGTTGGTATTGCCTATCCCTGCCAGTCGATTAACTGATGAAAGAAAGTGACGCATATCATCATAAGTATGAAATCCAATAAAGTCAGATCCAAGCATACCCTCCAAAAGCTCACGCCTCCACGGCAAGAGTCTAAAAGATTCGAATGATGGAAATGGGATATGAAGGAAGAATCCTATGCTGATATTGGGATACAATTCACGAATCATCGAAGGCAGGAGTAACAGCTGATAATCATGAACCCAGACAGTATCACCCTCCTCAATCAATCTCTCCAGTTCTTTCGCAAACTTTCGGTTTACCCGCTGATAGGCATTCCAAAAAACATCATCATAAATGATATACTGATTGAAATAATGAAAATTTGGCCACAGCGTCTCATTACTAAAACCCTCATAATATTCTTCTATGTCAGCTTTCGTTAAGAATACCGGGTGCATATTAAGTTCATTGAGGTGTCTCGTTACCTCCTCACGCTCTTCCGCCTTATTTACGGGCAATCCCGGCCACCCTAACCAAATATTATCTCCTTCTTTGTATACAGATCCTAATCCAGTCGCCAGACCTCCCTCACTCGGCTTGTACTCAAATAACTGATTCTCACGTTGAATCTTTACAGGAAGACGATTGGAAACGATGATCGTTTTAGGCATAATTCATATAATGATATGAAGAAAAGTTACTAAACTTCACTCATAGAATGCCTTTCATCCATTCTTTTAATGATTTGAATCACAAGAATTAGCAAAGTGAAATCCTATTAATTCGAATGTATGCGCAGATTAAGAACTAAAAAAGGTACACTTGATTAGGTGTACCTTTTCTAACATTAAAAGGCTTACGACTATTTCTTAAAAACTCGCTGAGTAACCTCTTGATCTCCTTGCAATACATGAAGCAGATATATTCCATTTTTGAGAACACTCAAATCCAATTTTATATCAACAGCTGCCTTAGCTTTACTCAAATGCTTTAGAAGCAACACTTTTCCGCTCATATCTGTCAGCTTCAGCATGGTTTCAGTTTCAGAATCCTCCAGTCGCACATTTAAGACATCAACCACCGGATTAGGGAAGAACATCAGCTCTTCAATGATTTCAGCATGTTGTGCCTGATCCACTTCAGCTTGTCCTAATGCTATAAGTTCGGTAATAGAACCTGCCGAACGTGCACCACCCGTGTTGATCCCGGTAACAGTGATTTCATCCAAGTATATATCGTCCCCATTTCCTGATGCATCACATCTAAATCTAATTTTCATATTATTAGCAAAATTCACACTGGAAGGATCTACAACTACCGTTGCAGCGTAGAACGTATTATTATTAAAATCCGTACCTCTGGCAAAGGTTGCTACAGTCACATAGGATGATCCATCATACATCTGAACCCAGAAGTCCTCGCCATTTTCCATAGAAATAGCCAGGAAATTGAAATCTATACGTACCTGATCAAACGCAGTAATATCAATGCCATTTGTGTATGTTATAACAGAGGAGCTGGTATTATCCTGAATACCAGCAGATGCAGTGCCTGCAAAGGCCCTGGATGCATCTGTTGAGCGATAGGCATCCTTGCCTCCATCAGAAAAATTGCCCCATCCAGACTCAAAGCCATCATAAGAAAGAACTGTCTCTCCGGAAGTGACTGCTTCTCCCGTAATTGATACAACTGAAGATGTGTTCACCGCACCCTCATTGTCAGTAGCATTGGCAGTAAGCGAGTAGGTGCCTACTCCTACCGTCCAGTTCATCGAGTATGGGGATGATGCGTCCACACCGATTGAAACACCATCTACAAAAAACTCGACAGATGTAACTGAACCATCTGCATCGCTGGCACTGGCAGTAATGACCACATTATCACCATCATTGTAGGTGGTTCCATCAGCAGGTGAAGTAATGGATACAGTGGGAGCTGTATTTGGAACATCCTCCCCATACCTTAATCCTAGACCAGCAGCATTATCTGTTCCAAAAGAAGTCCACTCAGAAGTCGTATATGTATCATTTGGAGCATTGATCGCATCGTTTCTACGAAGAGTAACATCCTGGGCATAGGTTGCAGCGCTATTAAACGTTCCGAGGATATCGATAAGTGTCCCATCTTTAAAAAGCCCTACCGCATCATTTCCGTTAAAGGTCAGTTCTGAGTTTCCTCCGGTATAATCTGCTTTAGAAAGAATATCAGAATTAGCAGAAGCATTTGCAAGAACATAAACTTCACCATCATTTAACGTTCCGCTTAATGCAATTCCTCCAGACCAGCTCCCGGAACCATTCGTCTGCTTTTTAATTTCATAACCAGCCATACTAACAGCTGAACCTGAAGTGTTAGCGACTTCCAATGCTTTGTTGTATGAGCTTCCTTCGATGTATTCAGAAAAGTAAAGCACACCAGTAGCGGCAGGCGCCTCCCCAGTGATGTTAACAGTCACAGAATTGGTTGTAGCGCTTCCATCGTCTGTGGCTGTTGCTGTAATGTTCATGCTTCCTTCAATAGCAGTAAAAGAGCTGCTGTAAGGTGCAGAAGTATCCACGCCAACAGAGCTGCCGTTTACAAAGAATTCCACAGACGTCACCATCCCATCTGAGTCACTTGCATCTGCAGTAACAGTTACAAGATCACCGGATGTTACTGTCGATCCATTTGCAGGCGCAGTGATGCTGACAGTAGGTGCCTGGTTTGGAGGTGCGACATTCATTGTATGTGAACCCAGGTGACTGAAATCATCCGTAGCATAGGAAGTCCATTCAGAGGTAGTATAGGCTGTGTTAGGACTGGTTACGTCTGCATTTCTCACCAAGGTCACATTTTGACCATAAGTAGCTGTACTATTAAACACTCCTATTGCATCAATAAGTACCCCAGATTTATGAAGCGATAAGGCATCATTGCCATTGAAGGTCAACTCGGTAGAAGTACCGGTATAATCAGCTTCTGCTAAGATCGCAGCTGATGCGGATGAGTGAGCAAGCACATAGACGTCACCATCAGCCAACGTACCAGAAAGCGTTATTCCACCTGACCAGCTGCCCGATCCGTTTGTTTGCTTTTTTACCACATACGAGGAAAGATCAACGTTCGCTCCAGTGAAGTTAGCTATCTCGATTGCCTTATTGTAAGATGAGCCTTCGATATACTCCGAGAATAATAAGTCGGTAGCACTTCCTCCTCCTGAAGAAGCTGTATTTACCGTAATAGTGAAGCTTTGCATATCAACATCCGTTCCATCAGTTACCTCGAGGGTTACGGAGTGCGAACCCACTTCTGAGGTGGCCGGTGTTCCGGAAAGAGAGCCTGTTCCATTACCAGCATCGTTCAGTGTCAACCATGATGGCAATACGGGTGCCGAAAATGTCAATGTTCCGCTTCCACCGGAAGCTGTAATATTGTATGTGTACGATACGTTTTCTGTTGCTATTGTCACCGGAGTTGAAGTAAAGCCTGGGGTTGTTGGAGTTCCACTGCCCCAAATTGAGGTCACATATTCCGGATGATCAATGAATGGGTTCCTATTGCCCTGATATCCAAAGATGATGTCATTTCTAGCCTGCTCATATGCATCGACCGGATCCTGCTCATGCCATGTTAATAACACGGATAGTTTAGCATGGAGTGGCGATTTATCTGAAGAAGTAAGTAATGTTTCTGTTAATTCTAAGTCGGGCTCTCCAGCTTCTCCTTCATACCGTGTTGCCATGTAGAAAAGCATTCGAGCAACATCTCCTTTTACCGCATCCCGTGGTTCCCAGGTGAATGAAGTGGAGCCACCAGTGAATGAAGGTGTCGGGCCTGAATATTGGCCACTCGCATCGATGTATTGATCTGTAGCTTCATCAAAATTTCGATTGCTTCTCGCTGAATTAGTCGAAGCATCCTCCGCTCGTAGATGATGAACATCTGTCCCTGCCCCTGGTGATGTCCCAAAATCACCACGAGACTTTGCCCAAACATGTTCTCGGGTCCATCCATTACCGCCATCATATTCAGCTGCAGCATTCATGGAAAATGCGGAATATAAACCAATTACGTTATTGGAATTATTCGGATCTACATCTGTTTCTTTCAAAATATCCCAGGTATCTGTGGTGGATGCAGAATATGGATATTCGGTATGTCCCTTAATGATATTGTAAAGAGCTGTTTTTAGTTCAGCTCCATTTTTGCCCTGCGCTGCATCATAATAGCCTGCAGGAATCTGCGCCATCGACACACTGGTGCCAATAAGCAATAAAATGCCAAGAAATCTTCTCATAATTGTTTTGTTAGGTTGAGGGTTGTTACGGGTCTAAATTTAAGCAAATGAATCTGTTGTCAAATAAATTTCAAAGATTCTAAAGTAAAGGGATTGTTAAATTTTCAGACAAAAAGTGCTTCTAGATAGAATAAAACCTTGCGTTCAAGCTAATTAACCCTATATAATTCTGAGGTATAAATACCAACCAGGAGTTCCTCACATCAATTAATTTTGAAACATGCCAAATCAAGTAGCTATTAACCCGAAGCTTCCATCAGGAGGCACCAACATTTTTACCATCATGTCCAAGCTGGCCACTGAGCATAAGGCCATCAACCTGGGGCAGGGCTTCCCTGATTTTGAATGTGATGAGAAACTCAAAGACCTGGTAGCCAAGCATGTGAAAGGTGGAAAAAACCAATATGCTCCTCTGGCTGGCTTGCCAAAGCTAAACGAGACCTTAAGCAAAAAAATGGAGCATGTCTACGATATGTCCATTGATCCCAACACGCAAATCTGCGTGACGGCCGGAGCTACCCAGGCATTATACACCGCAATCATGGCATTTGTGAGTCCGGGAGATGAAGTAATCATCTTTGAGCCTGCATATGACTGTTATAAGCCACAAATCCAGTTGGCAGGTGGTACTGTAAAGCCGTATAACATGACCTATCCGGATTATGGAATTGACTGGAATAAGGTGAAAGACATGGTCAGTGAAAAAACAAGAATGATCGTTATCAATACGCCACACAATCCAAGTGGGACAGTGCTTAGTCAGACAGACATGCAGGCGCTGGAGGAAATCGTATCCGGCACCAACATCATTGTCTTAAGTGATGAAGTATATGAGCACCTGATCTTCGATGGTGAGGCTCATCAAAGCATCATGCGTTTGCCAAAGCTTTTTGAGCAGTCGATGGCCGTATTCTCTTTTGGTAAAACCCTTCATGCTACCGGATGGAAATTGGGTTACATCGTAGGACCCGAGTACCTGATCAAAGAGTTCAAGGCAATTCATCAATGGAATGTGTTTTGCACCAATTCGTTTGTGCAGTTTGCAGTTGCAGACTATTTGGCTGAACCTGAAAACTATGAATACCTGCCCTCCTTCTTTCAGGAGAAAAGAGATGCGATGAATAACTTTTTTAAGGATGTACCTCTACTTCCTAAAGTGGCAAAAGGGACCTATTTCCAAGCTTACGACTATTCTGATGTGAGTGACATGGATGATCTGGAGTTTGCCAAATATCTAACGTCGGAAATTGGTGTAGCAGCGATCCCTATGTCTCCATTTTATACCAATCCTCCGGGAGATAAGGTGATCCGTTTGTGCTTTGCTAAAAAAGAAGAAACCATTCAGGCTGCAGCAGAACGATTATTAAGGTTAAAGGGTTGATTCAAAAATGACACATTATTCTCCTCTGGGGAGGAGAGAGAAAGAGGTGGGTCTTAAGGAGTAGTCATTTTTGAAAAAGTTTGATTTAACCCACCCCTACCCCTCCCAGGAGGGGACTGAGTACGTCCCTACCTTCGGTGCATCGAACCACTCCAAGGAAGGGGAGTTGACTTATAACAAGAAGATTATTATTGAGTATTGATGTTAGAGGAAAATTTAGAAAGCACGTATTATTTTGATTATGAGCACCCAGCCATCCAAGAACTTGTGGCTGAGTTTAAGAATCCAAACCAGTCGGAAATTGAAAAAGCAAACCAACTATATCTAAAAGTTAGAGATGGTTGGAGGTACAACCCGTACGATATTAGCTTTCGAAAAGAAGCCTTAAAGTCCAGCACCATTGCTCAAAAAGATCACGGTCATTGCATCGATAAGTCGATTCTGTATATATCTGGACTGAGGGCTATGGGCATCCCGGCTAAGCTCCATCTGGCGAAGGTGAAAAATCACATTGCGGTAGATAGACTCACAGAAAAATTTGGCACCAACGAGTTGACCCCTCATGGAATGGTAGATGTTTATTTGAACGGAAAATGGGTGAAGGCCACCCCTGCTTTTAATAAGGAGTTGTGCATCAAAACAGGTGTAGAACCTTTAGAATTCAATGGGGAAGATGATTCTATTTTTCAGGAATTCAATGTCGAAGGAAAAGAATTCATGGAATACATCGATGATTACGGATCATTTTCAGATGTTCCGCTGGAATTCATTGAGCAAAACATGAAAGAGAATTATCCAAAGCTGGAGAGTCTTTTGAATGAGGCAGGTGAACTAAAATTGTAGCCTGAGATGCTTCGTTACCTCAGCATGACAACAAATTCCGAAGTGTCATCCTGAACGAAGTGAAGGATTTCATAGTTGAATGAAAGGAATAAATTTTTTAGGATTGAGATAAATCGAAACCTAAAAGAAAACTCATTCTTACTTTAAAGAAAAAACATGGCAGAAACCACACACTGGAAAGGATCTGACAAATACTTATGTGACCCAGAGTTGGCACAGGCATTCCACATGGCTCGAACCTTAGGGATGCCCTTACTCATCGAAGGTGAACCAGGCACAGGCAAAACGGAGCTTCCTATCCACTATGCAAAAGATAGAGGGTTAGATATTGAAGTCTATCCCGTTGGTTCAAAAAGTAATGTTGAACAGTTTGTAGCAAGATTTGATCATGTAAAGTATCTCCGAGACTCACAGATTGAGATACTCAATGCTCAAAGGGAAGAAAAAGGATTGGAAGCACGAATGACAAGCGATCGAAACCCGGAAAACCTGGGCGATTATGTGGTGAAAGGTCCTGCTGCTATCGCTTATAGCAAGCCTAATTCTGTATTACTGATCGATGAGATAGATAAAGCTCCGAGAGAGTTTCCAAACGATCTACTCTATGCGTTGAGTCACCGGAAATTCATCATGCCGGAATCCGGTGAGGTGATTGAGGTGTCCGAAGAGGATATGCCTGCTATTGTGATTACTTCAAACCGGGAACAGGAGTTACCAACGGCTTTCAAAGGCAGATGTATTTATCACTACATTGATTTTCCAGATAAAGAGGTAATGGAAAAGATTGTGGAGAAGCATCATCCGGGATTAGATGAAACCGTAGTTAAAGTAGCTCTGGATGTGTTCTACCACCTACGCAGACTTGGATTAGAACGATCTCCGACTACTCGGGAAATCCTGAATTGGCTGAAATACATGAGTGATGTTACGCCGAAGGAGGCAGTCAAAAAAATTGAAGGGTTAGAGGGAATTGGTGCCCTCATCAAAACGCAAACAGATTTGGAGCGTGTCAATCGGATGATTGGTGCCGACAACAACTTTGGCGGACCTTCGTGGAATTAATATGCTAAGCTCATTACCAGAATCCTTTAGAAAACACGGCCTCCAGGCCGATGTGCGCACCTTGCTCACCTTGAGAAAGGTGATGATGAAAGGACTGGTAAAGACATTGGGAGACCTGCATAATGTGCTCAAAGGCATCATTGTCAAAGAGCCGGCAGATATCGGGCCGTTTACTAAAGCGTACTACGAATATTTCCTGCATGTACCCATCGCTCCGGGGCAGACATTGGAAGATGCCATTCTGAGGTCCGAAACATTTAAAAAATGGAAGACCCAATACATCGATGAGGCTGATAAAGACATTGACCTGACCGAGGAAGATTTGGTCAACACATTTTTGGATCAGGTGCACCTGACCTCTTACGATATTAAAGAAGTCATCAATGGTAAAGAGATCTGGGACAAAGACAACCCCGATCTGGAAGATGAGGACCCGCAGGAAATAGATGGACAGCCGGCAGAGCGCGTGCTGGATAAAATGGCCGACTATTCCGATCTGACCCTGGAGGAGCTGCTTGAGCGGATGGAAAAAGTGAGAGACCAGCAACGGACAAATCACAGCGGTGGCAGCCACTGGATCGGTACCGGAGGTATCTCCCCCTATGGACATGGGGGTGCAGCTAAAAACGGAATCCGTGTTGGTGGACAGGGAGGCGGACGCATGGCCCGAAAAGTGATGGGTGATAAAAATTACTTTCCGATTGATCGGGATGCAATCCTGAATGACAACAATGTAGATGCGGCACTCGCCTCCATCAAAGGGGTGATAGAAGAAAGCGCCATCGAAAAGCTGGACGTGCCACATACGATCAAATCCGGACTGAAGCGAGGAGGACTTTTTATTCCCGAACTCACCAGTGAGAAAAATGAGGAGCTCAAAATCATCGTGCTGATAGACAATGGAGGCTATTCCATGGCTCCCTACGTGCGGACGGTTCAGCAGCTTTTTCGAAAGATGAAAACACGCTTTGCACATGATCTGGAGGTATTTTACTTCCATAACACCATCTATGATCGGGTATGGATAGATGAGCGTAGATCCACCTATATGTCCGTAGAAAAGCTCTTGAAATACAACAAAGACTACCGGGTATTCTTTATCGGAGATTCTGCGATGGCGCCCTATGAGCTCAGTGCATTGAGTATCCGAAACATTCAGGCCATTGTGAAAAAATTTAAAAAGTCTGTCTGGCTGAATCCCGAACCCCTAAGGTACTGGCCGGGTACCTATACCATTCAGGCCATGAAACAGATCGTGCCGATGTTTCCACTCACTCCCCATGGCATAGAACGAGCGGTGAGGGAGATGAATTCGAAAAGTACGGAGGGGTAAAACGTGTTCGCTTAACACCAACATAGCAAGATGAGCGCTATTTAGACCTATATTTGATTAGGCTATTAAACGCTATATGAAAACATTGATTTTCCTCACCTTAGTCTTTAATTATTGCATAACAAACGCTCAATCTATTGAGATAGATACTTTAGTTGATATTGGAGGATATAAAATCCATTGCAACATTATAAAAGGTAATGGAACTCCAATCCTATTCGAATCAGGTGCTGGTGATGATGGAACAGTGTGGAAGGATTTAATAAAGCCAATACATGAAATAACAGGAGCAACTATTATTACTTACGATAGAGCAGGGTTTGGTAAGAGTCAAATTAATCCTGAAATAAGGTCCGAAGATGGTCACAGCATTTTAAATGGAATTGAAGAACTGGAAAAGGCCTTAAAGAAATTAGGGTATTTCAATGATATAATCATCGTTTCACATTCCTATGGTGGTTTTTATGCGACTCTTTTTACCAAACGAAATCCAAGTAAAGTAAAATACAACATTCGAATAGATTCAAATTTGGCAGGTTGGTTTACTGATGAAATTCTTGAAAAAATTGAAAGTGAAAATGTCCCACCAAAAACAGATGAAAATCTTGGGATTTACTACCTGGTGAAGAATTATACAAACACCATACGGTATATGAGAAATGTTGAATTTCCATCAACTGTTCCTGTAACTGATATTTGGTCACCTATTCAAAGACATCATACTGACGAAGAATGGAAATTACTTATAGAAACACATGAAAATTTCGTCAAAGCAGTACCTAATCGTGTAGGAATTATCGCAAAGGGAAGCGGACACTATATTTTTAAAGACAATCCTACCTTAGTGATTAATGCAATAGTAAAAGGTTACACGAGTGTATTATTCAATGATGATGAGAAACTGAATGTTTTATGTAAAGCACTTGATTGGAATCTAAGGAATTCAATTAAGAAACACATTGGAAACGAAATAGATTAAGACTTAAAGCATGGACTGGATCACTAGCAGCTTCCATTAACAGTATTCTTTCTAGAATGGACCTAGAATACATTTGTCATGAGAAAAACGAATAAAACCATTTTATCCCTGTGGCTTCTCCTTGCCGTGCTCGCGTGCAGCCATACAACGGATGAGCAAACTTCCGCACCCACGGTTAATGACCTGGCCGACATCTATTTGTATAATCATTACATCAGATTCCACCCTGAAAAAGGCACTTTGGAAGCTCTTCCAGAAGCAAATAACAATAGGCTTTGGATACCCTATGAGAGCAGGATAATGGAAGAACAAGCTGCTGAGGATTCATTATACGAGCAATTAATGTTGATTGAACCTGATCATCTAAATGAGTTAGATCAAACCACTTACTATAATTTACGGGAACGACTGGAGGCCTCAAAGCAACTACGCGTTTGTAATCAACACTTGTGGAGTTTTAACTATATGGAAGGGTTTCAGGTCGAATTGGAACGTTTGTCAAATAAACAAAAGGCAGAGAATGAACCAGAAAAAAGGGCTCTCTTAGGCCGATGGAGTCAAGTACCGGAGCTGATAAATACTGAAATTGCTAATAACTCCAAAGGGCTTGAGCAAGGGTATGTCCTACCCGGTCCAGCTATTGAAATCCTGATTGATCAGATAGAATATTACCTCGATTCTCCTATAGAGGAAAGTATATTTTACCAACCAGCAATTGGCAGCAATGACTCTATTTTTCAAGAGGAGCTAAAAGCAATAATTATAGACTCAATCTACCCGGCATTTTCAAAGCTCAAAGCCTATCTCACCGATGACTACCTTCCTAAAGCCAGAAAAAACTATTCTGTAACAAATATTCCTAACGGATCGGAATGCTATCTGGCCTATGCCAGATACTACACCTCCTTGAAAATGTCTAAAAATGAGCTAATAGGTATTGGAGATAGTCTCATCCAAAGCAATGAGCAAAAGCTATTGAAGCTGGGGGAAAAGATTTACGGAGTTGGCGATCAGGAAGCTATTTTGAACGCTTTTTATAATGATCCTGAAAACTATTTTAAAGATTACAATGAACTTGAGCAACAGCTTAAGTCTTCATTTAATTTATCAAAGCGTGAAGAAGCCCACTTCATAGTTGACCCTCCATCGGAACCGCTTAAGGTAAAGCGAATTCCGAAACACAAAGAGGGAATTGATGCCAATGCATACTACACATCCGCAAAACAAGAGGGAGATACGGCAACCATGTATTTTGATTATTTGATGCACAGTTTTGCACCTAAAGGTTATTTAGAAGCCACTGTATTTCACGAAGGGATTCCAGGTCACCATTTTCAACATGCCTATTTGAATCAATTAGACAGTATTCATCCTATAAACAAATTGATTTGGAATGCAGGCTATGGGGAAGGATGGGCCGTGTATGTTCAAACTGTGGCTGAAGAACTTGGTTGGTATAGTTCACCGAAAAGTGTACTAACACAATATTTCTATACCTTCAATGAAAATGTATTTCTTAACAATTTCCTTGTATATAGAGAGAATGAGATTGACCTGCTTTACGAAATATTCGAAAAGAAATATAATTTGAATAAACAATTGACCAACAACCATTTTGTATCTAGCTCAACGTTATTGGGCTATCAATTAAACTATGGCATAGGCAACTCATTTATTCGTAGACTAAGAATACATGCTGAAAACATCCTGGGTGATGATTTTGATATTAAGGAATTTCATAGGGAGTGTTTGCGTCATGGCAATATACCTCTTACCCATTTAGAGCGGGTAATTTTTAGGTGGATAGAAAAGAAAAAGCAACAATGATTACCCTTTCTCATCCCCGTTTGTAAACGGGTCGAGTAGGTGAGCATGAATACATCACAACCTCAACCGAAACCCAAATACCGGCAATCCGCTTTGCAGAAAATCCAGGTCCACCGAGCGCTTGAACCCCATCTTCTCATACATGCTCCATGCCACTTTCATTGACTCAGTGGTATGGATCACCATCTGTTCCCGCTGCTCTTTACGTGCTTTCTCAAGGCATGCTTCCGTAAGCTTCTTCCCTACTCCCAACCCTCGGGCTTTGGAACTAACCGCCAGCAGTCGGAAACCAGCTGCATTCTTTTCCTGGGTGGCCGTACCTCCGGATCCATAGTCTTTCATATCTCCCACGTACACCACCGCACCCACTATCTCATCCTCCTTTTTAGCCACCAACAATTCCACGCTCTCTTTCTTCGTGAACTCACCAATATTGGCGAGCATGTCATAATATGCCGGCTGTTCTTCGGGTGACGGAAAGCCCTCCAGGTTGGAGTATACTTCTACCATCAGCCGACCGATGGCTTCATAATCTTTGGGGTGTGCTTGTGAAATGGTGACTGACATGGATGATTAATTTTATTCAAAAAAATGGAAAACGGAAAATTGAAAGGGATGACTTCAAAATGAGGGGCAATACGATCAAACTTACTACCTCAAGTCTTACATCCCCCTCCCTCTCCACATCCATCACTCCCCCCTTCAAAGGGGGAGTTGGCCAATGCCTCATTCATATGAGTTTATGCTTGCCTACCTTTCAATAGGCCTGCCTGCCAAGGCCGGCTCAGTATCACAATCATGATTGAAAATTCTCACTCTGGTGCAAACCTCTTTCCCAGCACCCAACCTGCAAGCAGCGTTGTAAAAAACGAAAAACTGCTGTAGATGATCGCTACCAAAACCACTTGTGAATTCTGGATAATCTGTGATCCAATAAAGATGGCCAGGGCGCTGTTTTGCAGTCCCATCTCAATCGCAATGGTGTATCTTCCATCGTGATTGATACGTAGGCGTCCTGCGATGATAAAACCCATGAAAATGGTGGTTAGGTTGAGTAATAGTAGTGGAATCGCAATTGCTAACTTTTCACCCAATGAACCGGAGCTCTCCTTCCCCAGTGAATCTATCCCAACAACTAAGAAAACTATCAGCAAAATAGCAGGAAGCACATATCTCAAATACGGTTTTAATTGCTCTGCAAATTCAGTAGCATAATTCCGAATAAGTAACCCTGCCAGCACCGGCAAGATCACAGTTAGTCCAATATTCTGAAAAGTTTGCCAGAAAGAGAGCTGTACCTCCTGACTGCTATTCATAAATAACTCCATTGCACCACCGATAATCACTGGAATGGTGAAAAGAATTAAAAAACTATTGAAGGCAGTAAGTGAGATAGAAAGTGCCACTCGGCCATTCAGCATGTGAGTGACCAGATTAGAGGATGTGCCCCCCGGACATGCAGCAATCAGGACAATGCCAACTTTAAATGCAGGATCAAGATTCCAAAGCCAGGCAATCAATAAACCCACAGCAGGTAACATAATCAACTGTAAAGTCAAACCGGTCAGGATTGCTTTTGGCTCAATGAATACCCGTTTGAAGCTATTGAATGTGAGATTGAGACCAATCCCCCACATGATGATAGCGATCGCTATCGGGATAAGTACATCCTGAGTCTCACGCATCTACAAAACCTGTGGCCAGAGCAAATAAATGGTCATGATACAGATAATGAAATAGGTAGTGAGGGTTGCAGCTCCTACATAGTCTTGTGCCATGCGCTGACCAAAGAATAAGGCTAAAATGGACAAGGTGGAGAGTTGCGCTCCGATTAATCCCATTTGAGCACTCCCATCGACCAGCAATTGAATAATCCCAAGGGCGCAAAACAAACCGGAGAATACCTCTAAAATTGTGATGGTGGGTACGATCACCGGGACCAGTTTGCTTAAAAGACTCTTTTCAAAATGACCGGAAAGCCATTCTTTATTGTCTCTATAATTGAAAACCTTATCGAGTCCGGACTGTAAAAAAAGAATGGCCAAAAACGCCAAACACAGCACAGGAGCTGAGAATAAAAGTAATTTCATCGGCTAAGTTGTTTTTCAGCCAATTTAACAAATATGAGTCAGCCTATATACCAAACTAAATATTCATCACTTCAACTAACCGCATTAATTCGTTGTTGATTGGCTTGGTTTTACTTATTGCCAGTTTGAAACTGGTGTAAACTACTTCATCATCGATGATCCCAGCCATCACATTGGTTTTTCCATCGATGAGACCCTCAACGGCAGCTAAACCAAGCCTTGAGGCTAAAATACGATCTAGTGAGGTAGGTGAGCCTCCACGCTGTAAGTGACCTAATGTGGATACACGAATATCCAACTTTGGAAGCTTTTTCATTACCTTATTGGCAATCTCATGAGCGTTTCCCTGTTCATCTCCTTCGGCCACTATCACGATGGCAGAGGTCTTTTCTTTATCACGTCCCTGGTTCAGGGTATCTATCACGTCCTGGATCGTTGTAGAAGTTTCTGGTACCATAACTAATTCTGCTCCACCACCAATTCCGCAATGAATGGCGATGTAGCCTGAATGACGTCCCATAACTTCGATGAAGAATACCCGGTCGTGAGAGTTTGCTGTATCTCTGATTTTGTCAATCGCTTCTAGCGCGGTGTTTACAGCAGTATCAAATCCAATAGTGTAGTCTGAACCATAAAGGTCATTGTCTATGGTGCCCGGTGCACCGACAGTTGGAATTCCATATTCTTCATAGAAGATATTCGCACCTGTGAATGTGCCATCTCCACCTATTGCTACAAGTCCTTCTATGCCTTTCGCTTTCAGCTGTTCATAAGCTTTTTTTCTACCTTCCTTTGTCCTAAACTCTTCACTTCTGGCAGATTTTAAAATCGTACCTCCCTTTTGTAGGATATTGCTTACAGAATAGGACTTCATTAGGTACATGTCACCATTGATAATACCATTGTACCCATACCTAATTCCATAGACATTGAGCCCCAGACTTAAGCCGGATCGAACTACAGCCCTCACACAAGCATTCATGCCGGGTGCATCTCCTCCTGAAGTAAATACTCCAATATTTTTCATTCTAATTATCTGTTAAATCACTCCGGCTTAGCCGGCTAAATATTTCCAAACAAGACTAGAAGCACCTAAAATAGGGGCATCATCATCCTTAAGACCTGAGGGTTGTAGTTGTATTTTTTTGTCTAGGAAAAGAGGCATTAAAAAATGCTCCATGTTTTCCTGAGCTGGGGTAAAAATGTGATCACCGGCCTTGGATAATCCTCCTAACAAAAATATGGCTTCAGGATCAGTATGAACAATAAAATCCGATAATTTCATTCCTAATACTCTGCCGGTATACTTAAAAGCTTCGATAGCAATTTTATCTCCTTTTTCTGCCGCTTCAGTGATGGTTCTCGTACTTAAGTCATCAAAACTTATAGAGCGTAGCATACTTGGTTCTGTGTAGTCTGCCAAAAGTTTGTAGACCGTTCTACGGATTCCTGTTGCACTCACGTACGTTTCCAAACATCCTCTTTTTCCACATCCACAAAACCTTCCATTGGCGTTTACTAAGGTGTGGCCTAATTCACCTGCAAAACCGTGTTTTCCATACACCAAATCCCCATTGATTACGATTCCGCTACCAAGACCGGTACCCACAGTAAGAACAACAAAGTCCTTCATATTTTTGGCCTTGCCATATACCATTTCCCCCAACGCCGCTGCATTCGCATCATTTGTGAGTACACACTTCAGTCCAAACTCTTTCTCAACCTCTGCCGCAAACCTGGAAACACCTTTCCATGGCAAGTTGGGTGGATCCACGATCGTGCCTTCATAATAGTTGGCATTCGGTGCTCCTACACCTACTCCAATCACATCATCCAGCGGATGTAGTTTTTCAATCTCTTCCTTTAAGGTTCTTATGAATTTATGATAATCGCCGTATTGTTGAGTCTTAATACGTGATTGGGCTACAATATTCCCTTCTCGATCTGCTAATCCAAACTTGGAGTTGGTCCCTCCAATATCAATTCCTACCGCTAGTTTGGTCATCCGCTAATGGCTTTCTTATTTACAATAATCAGGTTTGCTAGTCCAGCCAAAACTAAAGAACATCCTGCTAAAAGCATGGTATTTATTGTGGCTTCACCGAAGAGTAATTTATAGGTGAAATTAATTCCCCCAATGGCTGCTACAATCTGGGGAATTACAATGAACATGTTGAATAGCCCCATGAAAATTCCCATCTTTTTAGGGTCAATGGCACTCGATAGCATGGCGTAAGGCATAGACAGAATACTGGCCCAGGCAACACCGATTGCGATGAAGGATAAGTGAAGCATCCATGGCTCTGAAATGATGAGCATTGACATAAACCCCAGACCACCAATAAGTAAACTTATCATATGTAAATACTTCCTGTTAATGGAGTACTTGCTAGTAATGAATGCCAGAAGCAGGGCATATACCATCGAAGAAAGCCCATAAGTACCCATATAGGAACCTACCTGATTGGCCGCATCATTGTATGCTGCTGTTTTAGGATCCCCTGCATTAAAAACATGCTCTGTTAACGCTGGTGTAGCAAAACTCCACATCGTGAAAAAAGCAAACCATGAAAAAAACTGTACTACACCTAGCTTTTTCATTACCAGTGGCATACCCGAAATATTGCTAAATATCTCCTTGACGCCATTTATTAAACCTTTGCTTTCTTCATTGGCTTTCTTAAAGGCATCCAGGTCTTCTGGTGGATATTCTTTCGTTGTAAGGATGGTATATAGTATGGTCCCAATAAAAACAATTGCACCTATCAAGAAGGCAAGTTTAACACTGGGAGGCACCATCCCCTCAGGCGCTTCATTTGCAACTCCAAGCTTCGTAACAAAAGCAGGAAGGTTGCTTGCAATCCAGGTACCAACACCAATGATCAAGGTTTGAACCACAAATCCATAAGATCGTTGAGAATCAGGCAGTTTATCTGCAACAAGTGCTCTGAAAGGTTCCATGGATATATTAATACTGGCGTCCAGTATCCATAAAAACCCAGCTGCCATCCACAACGCGGATGAATATGGCATGAAAATCAATGTAATTGAGCTAAGAATAGCCCCGATCAGGAAAAAAGGTCTTCGTCTGCCTAACCTGGGATTCCAGGTTCGATCACTCATATACCCAATAATTGGCTGAACGATAAGTCCTGTAAGCGGTGCTGCTATCCATAGTATGGGAATCTCATCTTTACTGGCTCCTAGCGTTTGAAATATCCTGGACATAAATCCACCCTGTAAGGCAAAGCCAAACTGAATTCCCAAAAAGCCAAAACTCATGTTCCAAATCTGCCAGAAGCTAAGCTTTGGTTTATCGGAGTTCAACGAAACATTACTCATTATCTGGTTGATTTTGATCCAACAAAATATTGATAGGGTTGCAGTTCGGTTATTGAAGAATCAACCTGCTGACTTGAAAAGATGTCTGAAAAATTCCATGTGGCAGGAATCTTGACAGGTTGATTTTCTCCTGATAAATTGATGATTACATTGACACAGTTATCATCCTTTACTCTGGAATATGCAATCACCATTGGATTTGAAACATCAACAAATTCAGGATTTCCTCCATAATCACCGTTGAAAAGTGCAGGGTTGGACTTCTTGATATCTACAAGAGAAGCATAAAAGTCCTGATACTTTACATCACCCCACTCGATGGTATCCTTTTCAAAAAATGCCAATCGCTTATTCAGGCCGGCCTCCTGTCCACTGTAAATCAATGGCATGCCTTGAACCGTAAAAGCAAAAACCGCAAACGCTTTATGCCCATCGCCGAATCGTTCAAACACAGTCCCGTTCCATGAATTTTCATCATGGTTGGTGGTAAAGTTCATTCTGATGGCATCTGAAGGGTACCGATCAAGGTCTTTTTTGATAAAGGAGACTAGCGAATCTGCATTCTTCTCTCCTTTTGCTAACTCATTCATGTAATGATGAAGCCCCCAACCATAAGTCATATGAAATGCATCTTCATGCATTTTAGGTTCGTCCCACTCAGCTAGCATGAATAGATCTTTATCCAGGTCCAGCGAATCCTTTGCCCTGTTCCAAAATTCCATCGGAACAAAACCGGCCACATCACATCGATATCCATCGATATCGGCTTCTTTCACCCAAAACCGAAGTGCTTCGATCATATCATCTTGCATGTCCATGTTATCATAATTCAGATCTGCAACGTCTGTCCAGTCTGTTCCCTCCGGCCAGGTCACATTACCCAAAGAATCCGTATTGTGATACCCCTCTATCTCCGTCCAGGCATGATCAAATGCGGTATGATTGGCTACCCAATCCAGAATCACCGACATCCCTCTTTTGTGAGCCTCCGCGACCAATCTTTTAAAATCATCCATGCTACCGAACTCAGGATTTACTGCAGTGTAATCTTTGATAGAATAGTAGCTCCCCAATCCTCCCTTTCTGTTTTTCTCTCCGATTGGCTGAATCGGCATAATCCAAAGAATGTCAACACCTAATTCTTCCAGCCGTGGAAAGTGCTCAGCAAAAGCATTGAATGTGCCTTCAGGCGTATACTGACGTACGTTCACCTCATAGATCACCATGTCTTTGGCTCGTTCCGGAAAGCCCCTAGTGGTATCAGGTTGCTTCTCCTCATTTTTGGGTTGAGAGCAGGAAGCAATGAGTATTAACAAAAAAGTTAGGTTGGTTATGATCTTCATATTTAGTTATAAGTAATCATTTCGAATGAGTTTGCAGGCAGACTTAGCATTTCTCCGTCTAATGTGCCGAAGAAATTCGTCCTTCCATTCATTGGCACTTCAATTTCAAGGAGTCGATCGCTTGTGTTGAATACAGATACAACCTGATTATCAAAATACTTCCTGGACAGAACCATATAGTCAGCTCCTGCCTCTACAATCTCCGTATCACCGTAAATCAATGCCAGGTTATTATTTCTGATCCCAATCATTTTCTTTGCCCTGTTCCGTGTTGCAAGCTGATGTTTATCCAGGTTTTCAAATTGCATCTGACGCCTGTTGTCTGGATCGTTACCTCCCACAGAGCCATATTCATCTCCGTAATAAATACATGGAATCCCTGGTATGCTTATCATGTATGCTGTCATCGAAGAAAGCTTTCTGTAAGCCAGCGTATCCTGCATGGTTATTTCTCGGTTCCAGCCTGCATATTTGGTATCCTCACCAAATTCCAATGAACCATCCGCATATGAAATGAAGCGTGGACGATCCTGATTGCCGGTGATATATCCCATCAGGTTATGATCACCGTAGTATTTGATGCTTTCTTTCAATGAGTTTGCCAGGTCTTGCAAAGAACCAGCTCCAGCAAAAGCAGAAACCGCCCGATCATACATATTGAAGTCAAACTGGGCATCCAGCATACCTGTGGAGATATAGCTTTTTATTAGTTCATGGCTACCATACGTTTCTCCAATTTGAAAAACCGGCTTGCTTGTCTCAGCGACCACCTGCTGTTTGATCTTTTTAGTAAGCACTCTCCAGAATATCTCAGGAATGTGTTTGGTGGCATCATGCCTGAACCCATCGATTCCATATTCCTTGAGCCAGAAAATCGCTGAGTCGGTCATCGGATCAACTGTTTCCATTTTGGAAAGATCCAGCGTAGGCATAAACGTATCGAACCAGGTAGTCAGTCGGTGATCGTCCCATCGTTCTGTATTTAATGATCCGTCCGGCAGATAAAGATTGGTAGCCCAGTCCGGGTTTTCCTGATAAATTGGGTGCTGCTCATGCACATGGTTAGCGACATAATCAAGCAATACATTCATGTTAGCTTCATGTGCCGCATTCACCAAATTCTGAAAATCTTCGCTCGTACCAAACCGATAATCTACTCGCACATTGGAGATAGGCCAGTATCCATGATAAGCTGAAAAACTGGTCTCCGGCTCAGGGTATTTTCCGAATGCCCCTTCTGGGTTTTGAGTGATTGGAGATAACCAGATTGAATTGGTACCTAAATCCTGAAAATAGCCATCCTTGATTTTTTGTGTGATTCCGGTCAGATCCCCTCCAAAATAATCTGCTTTTGGGTGTACTTCCGGGATATTAAGTGGTTTATCGTTAGCAGGATTCCCATTATTAAACCGATCAACCATGAGGAAGTACATGACCATTGCTTCATAGTCATTTCGATCCAACTGATCAGGTGATGAAATTACTTCTCCATGATTCAATGGTACAAGCACATCATTGCTCATGCCCTCATCATTATATGCCCATAAACGAATCTTGGATCGCTTGACCTCTTTGGCATTTGCAGGAATGTTGATTTTAATGTTTGTTCCTTCGACGGTGATCAGTTCACTTGGAATCAACGTATTTTCCCAATAGGCGTATATTCCGTCGACAGGATTATTGCTTGTCAGATGAATGGAGGAACGGCCATAACTTTCCGTTGTAATCGTTGGCACCTTTGCTGGATTCGGCCCTGCAATATTGATCACTGAATTCCAACCGCCCATTCCATTTGAAATAGAATCGGGATTGCTCGGGTCTCGCATTTCGTCACCATCCACCACATAGAGGTACTGATACGCACCTGGTGTAAGAAGTTCATATGTGGAAAATGAGTTTCCTTTCTTTTCAAGCACGGTATTATTGGGATTCCAGGCATTAAACTCACCCTTGATCATCACCTTTTTTTCATTCCCCTTGGGCTGATATAAAAATGAAAACAAGGTCTTTTTAGTCCTAATCATTAGCACGCTTTCACCTACTCCTTCAGACCAGAAGGTTAGGTTATAAAGCGCTTGCTTTGGTCGACCGCTGATTTTTAAAACTGAATTATCTATCTGCAGGTTAAATGGACCATCTGTTGTCACAGAGTCTAATCTTTGGGGCTCCAATAAGTAATCCTCCAAAACAACTGCTGTGTTTTGAAGGTCAAGCGCAATGGGTGTAGCCTGTCCAATGATGAGAGGCTGCTCCAATGTAGATAGGTTGCGGTCTGATCCGCAACTAAAAAGAGCTACCAAACTACCAATTAAAAGTGATTTCCTCATTGGAATAATCCATTTCGGTTATAAATACATTTTCTGCTTTTAGACTATCTCTTCGGTCTTTTTCGAAAGGATCAAAATTGGAAATAGGACGAACGTATGTGTATTCACCATTTCCTAGTTTTCCACCATTCCAGTTCTTGATATCAGAGGACTCAAATCCATGTAAAATGATTTTTAGTTTTTCAATTTTAGAGATAAAATCTCCTGATGCTTTTGCGATTCTAATGGTTTTTTTCTCTGGATTGAACTGGATGGATCGACGATGAAAAACACCTTTTTGATTTTCATAAGAGATTCCATCATCCTCATAGTACTCTGTTTGATTTCTTTCTTCTCCATTATAAAAATGGAGTTCAAGTGTACTGCCAACATTCTTAGAATTATGGGATACATCACCGTATACCGGAATGATTGCTGATGCTTTGATAAAGAGCGGAAGATGCTCAATTGAGTATTCACGGATCATTTCCTGAGTTCCATCGAATTTTTCATCGGTAAAAAACTCATACCATTGACCTTCAGGCAAATACACTTTCCCATATCTCTGATCGCTGGCTAAAGGAGCAACCAGGATATTGTCTCCGAAGAGGTACTGATTTTCAAAATCAGTTTCATAGATTTTATCGTCCGATGCATGATCAATGCACAGGCTTCTTGCCACTGGCAATCCTTGCTCTGATGCTTGCAAAAACGTGTAATAGATGTAAGGGAGCAGCTTATAGCGAAGCTTGATATAGTTAGCGGATATCTCCTCTACCTCTTCTCCGTAGGACCATGGTTCTGAATCATGCGAGTTGATCATGGAGTGTCCCCTAAAGAAAGGTGAGAACGCTCCAATCTGAATCCATCTGGCAAAAAGATTGCTCTGACCATTACCGGCAAAACCGCCTACATCATAACCGGAAAAAGGCACTCCCGAAAGTCCAAGACTGTTGACCATTCTCACACCTAAAAGCATATGCTCATCATTAGCCACATTATCCCCGGTCCATAACGCGCTGTATCGCTGTACTCCGGCAAAACCTGCTCGGGTCAGAATGAAAGGTCGTTCTCCTTTTAAGTTAGCTAAAGCACTTTCATAAGCACTTCTGGTCATTTGATGGCCGTAAATATTTCTTCCCTTTCTGGACGTGCCTCCCTCTCCTTCAAACGCAAACTCAATATTTTCCGGAAGCATTTGTCCCCAGGTAGCAATTTCATTCATGTCATTCCAAAATCCCTTTATTCCGATATCGGTGTAGGATTTCATCATTTCTTTCCACCACTTTCTCGTTTCTTCATTGGTGAAATCAGGGAAGTGACACCACCCCGGCCACACTTCTCCTTCATAGTATAAGCCATCAGAATATTTTAAGAAAACATCTTTTTCTTTCCCGGAAATGTAGGGTTTGTAGCCATCTTCGATTTTGATTCCAGGATCACAGATCACAACCACCTCAAAACCCATTTCTTTCAAAGAATCAAGCATCTGACCAGGATTAGGAAAGCGCTCTTTGTCCCAACTAAATATCTTGTACTGATCCATGTAGTGGATATCAAGCACGATCACATCCGCAGGAATATCTTTGTCTCTAAACTTCTTAGCAACATCAAGTACTTCAGTGTCTGGGTAGTAGCTATAGCGGCACTGCTGATAACCGATACTCCACATGGGTGGCATGGACATCCGGCCAGTGAGCCAGGTATATGATTGAATGATATCAGCGACTGAACCAGCAAAGAAATAATAGTTCATGTCTCCCGAATCCACCGAGAAGCTCGAAAATCGGTTATTTGAAGCACCGAAATTGAAATGACTCTTGTAGGTGTTATCAAGGAAGATGCCGTAGCTAAGATCTCCATGGATACCAATGTAAAATGGAATAGAAGCATAAAGTGGATCCGCTTCTATATCGTATGCAAAGTGATCGGTATTCCAGTTTTGATACCCTTTTCCTCTTCGATCTAATGGGCCTGTCTTTTCACCGAGACCCACGAATCGTTCACCTTCCTGTAGTTTCTTATAAACCGTCACCTGTTCCCCCTGCGTTTGAATGCCCAGGCCTGCATCATCTTCATTGATCACCTTTCCGTCTTTATTTAGAAAAGTGAATGATATAGGGGATTTATTAATAACCACATCCAGTGAGTCCGAGCTGGCTATGATCGATGCATCATGTTCTTCTATAGAAAATGAAATCTTTTGGGGTTCCTGAACTACTGAGTAAGGATTTTCATCTTTGTTTTCTCCAACCTGATGAATTCTTACAATGGTGCTAGAATAGAATTTGAGTTCGTAGGTATATCTATCAGATTTTATATCAAGACCATGATCAGTCTCTGTGAAAGATCCAAAATCTCCGCCCAGCTCTATCCGCTTATTTGTCTCTCTGTTGGCGATATTCAACATAATTTTTCCACTGAGTTAAGTTGCGTGTCAGGGTCAAATTAATGAATATTATGACAGGGCATAGCACTGTTATTTCAAAAAAAATAACGCAAACGGTTGCGGAACGCCTTGATTATGAAGATTTTGTAAAAATCATACCTTTTGAGAGGAATCCCTTACCAAAAGGTTGGTTGGTAATTTCATGGATTCGAATTCCACGTCCTCCTCCCCACCATCAATCTGTTTGATTAAGAGTTCGGCCGCATGTTGTCCCATTTCAAAGCCTGGTTGCTCAATCGTACTGATGGAGGGGTTAGTAAGTGCCGTGAATTGCCAATTGCTAAATCCAACCACCCCAAAATCCTGAGGAACGTTCTTCCCGTATTTTTGAGCAGCCTTGATTGCTCCCATGGCAGCCAAATCATTGGATGCGAACAGAGCATCCGGATTTTTTGATTTTAGCATCTCATAAGTAGCATTATAAGCATCACTTTCATCTGAAGCCTGATTAAAAACTATCAAATCCTCATTGACTGTAACTCCAGCATCTTCATGTGCTTTCCGAAAACCATTTAAACGTTGGTTGGTGATGTCAAGATTTTCTGGACCAGCCAAATGTCCGATTCGTTTATATCCTTGTTTGATTAAATGTTCGGTGGCCTGATAACCGCCAAGAAAATCATCTACTGTCACCTTACTTGTTTCAAGTGTATCTGCTACACGGTCGAAGAATACAATAGGCAAACCTTTCTGCATCATTACCTCAAAGTGCGTATAATCGAATGACTCTCTTGACAAGGATACCAGAATGCCATCCACCCGATTATTGAACAGTGTCTGGAGGTTCATCATCTCTCGTTCTACTGACTCGTTAGATTGGGTGATAATCACATTGTATCCTTTGCTTTGAGCAATGTCTTCGATACCACTTATCACTGTAGAAAAAAAGAAGTGCACAATCTCCGGCACGATCACCCCAATGGTGTTGGATTTACTATACCTCAAACTCAGTGCGAGTGAGTTTGGCTGGTAGTTCATTTCCTCAGCAACACGCCTAACGGCTTTCTTTGTTTCTTCACTGATCTCAAAATGGTCCTTTAAAGCGCGTGATACCGTTGAAGGTGATATACCCAGTTCTCTGGCTATGTCTTTGATGGTTGTAGTCTGCCTTTTCATGCAAGAAAATTACTCAAATAGGGCAAATGTTGCTCACTGGCATTATAAAAGTCTGAAACGCAAACGTTTGCAGAAAAAAAAGTCCGTAAAAACTTCGGAAAAGTGTTGTTTGGAATTTATGATTTCATAAAATTCGGTAAGTGAGTGTTAAGAAATAATCAATTTTTTAGCCTAAAAACTCGAGAAAAATTACTTAAAAATTAACAACTAATTAAGATGAAGAATGTACTAAAATCCCTTGGTTTTTTGATGGTGTTAGGGGCACTGGTTTTCATCACATCGTGCGGTAGCGATGACGGTGGAGGAATTAATTTGGATGATGATGGAGGGTTGCTTGTTGCTGATGGATTTTATCCTGCAAAAGATGGAGAAGATCCTATCGCTGTACAACAAATGACATCTGCAACAGTAGATGGTCCTGACTTCTCAGCAATGGAGAGAGAAGGATTCTATCAAGCATACGCTTACCTGACTGCCGGTAGCTACAACATTGTTGAAGTTAAGGATGGAGAAATCACTCAAACATTAGGTGGATCCGCCAGCGAGGTGCAAGGTGAAGATGGGACTGGATCAGATGGTGTCACGCGAAACATGGAATGTGATGAAAGCAGCTCTTCATTCAATGTTGTAGATGCTAGCGTAGATGGGGCTTCTTTCAACATCCCTGCAGACGGACTATACGTCATAGCCTATGATGAAACAACTTCTGAAATCGTATTTGACCAATTAGTATCCGTTGGTGTAATCGGAGGAGCAACTCCAGGTGGATGGGGATCAGATACAGAACTTACTGGGTCAGTGTCATCAACTGGAGGAGTATGGACTGTAGATGGATTAGCTCTTGAAGAAGGGGAGTGGAAATTTAGATTTAATTGTCGCTGGGCGATAGATAGAAGAATTGATGCAACCATGGCATTTGATAATGCAAATGGATACTCGATGTTCACCAACTTTGGTGGTACACTTGCCGCTTTAGAGCCAGGAAATGAAGGCTCAAACATTCAAAATACCGTAAGAGGTGAGTATACAGTCGTGATGACATGGAATCCTGTTTCTGGATTTAGTGCAGAAGCTACTAAAACCGGAGATTTAGCTCCTCTTCCTGAATATTTAGAGGAAGTATGGATGGTTGGCGCATCTATTGGTGGATGGAGTTGGGCCGATAACGGTGTTCAGATGATTCCAGTTCACAGTAACCCTCATTTATTCTGGCGTATTGTGTGGATAGATGCAGATGCAACTGATCCTGGAATCAAATTTGCGCCTCAGGCTGATTGGACTGGTGATTTTGGAGTGGCCGAAACTGCTCTAGAGAGTGATGGTATTTATAGTAAGGGTACAAATAACGTTCCTTCACCAACGACCTCTGGATATTACACTGTAGTAGTTAATCTTGAGGAGGGAGCAGAAACTATTGAGGTAAATCCAGCAACCGTGTATGGTATTGGAGATGCATTTGGAACCTGGGATGCAGAAACCGCCGCAAATCTATTTACTGAAGACACGCAAAATAAACTCCTTGTCTCACCAACATTTTCCGCTGATGGTGATTTAAGAATGTATGTAACATCTTCAACATTTACTCCAGTAGGATCAGATCCTGATATCGACTGGTGGCAAGCAGAGTTTATCGTGCTTGATGGATTAATTGAATATAGAGGAACTGGTGGAGACCAAGCTCGTGCTGCGGTAACTTCTGGTCAGTCTGTTTCTTTAGATTTTGTAAATGGTACTGGAACAATCAACTAATTCTTTCATAATAAACAATAGAAAAGCTGCCCCAAGGGGCAGCTTTTTTTTAACTTTCATTTTCTCTATATGAACCGGATTCTCACTCTATTTTTTTGCTTCTTATCTATTTATTCAATTGGTCAAACCAGTATTGATCCTTCTATCGAGCCCGGTTTTTTTGCCGCTGATGAAGAAATCACTATTACCTATGAGGTAACAGGTACCTCCTTACAAAATTTAAATGAAGCATGGATTTGGATGTGGATTCCAGGTGAAGGAATAGATGCACCTTCTAATGTCAACCCTGCAAACTCCAATAGTTCAGCAACAAATCCTGCGAAATTCGCTCGTTCCACCGGATCCTCAGGAGAAGTCTACTTCACTTTGACACTCACCCCTACCGACTTTCTAAATACCTCAGCAGAAAATATCGAGAGCATAGGTATGCTCTTAAAAGGCAATGATTGGAGTGACGGACAATCGACAGATTTTATTGCCGAAATCTCCGACGGCTTCACCATTGTGATGGACAATCCTTCAGGGAATTATGGATTTTACAGCTCATCCACAACTATCAATGTGGACGCGCGCACTTCAGAAAGTGCCAACATAGAAATACTCGTAGATGATACACCTATTGCAAGTGTGGCGAATGATACACAAATCAGCACTACTCATACCATCATTGATGATGGAAATGTACATATCATTACAGCAAGGGCCACCAATGCAACAGAAACTATAGAAACAACCTACTCATACACGCTAACACCTACACCGCCTTCTGTCACTTTACCTTCAGACATAGTAGATGGAATCAATTATGGAACTGACGACACCAGTGTTACACTGGCATTACGCGCACCAAACAAAGCACATGTGTTTGTAATTGGCGACTTTAATAGCTGGACATTAAGTAACGAGTACTTAATGAACAAAGATGGTGAAGTGTTTTGGTTAGAAATAAATGATCTAACTCCAGGCACTGAGTATATTTTTCAATACCTGGTGGACGGGGAAATCAAAATAGCAGATCCTTATTCTGAGAAAATTTCCTCTGCTTTTGATGATTCTGAAATAATTGCCGATAATCGATATCCAAACCTCAAACCCTATCCTTCGAATGAAACTTCTGAGGCCGCCGGATATATCCAAACGAATAAACCCACTTTTTCCTGGTCAGAATTTACACGACCTTCCAAAGAAGACCTGATAATCTATGAATTACTGATTAGAGACTTTACTGAAGAACGTACGTACGATGCAGTTACTGAAAAACTGGATTATTTATCAGATTTAGGTGTCAATGCAATCGAACTAATGCCCGTTCAGGAATTTGAAGGTAATCTTAGTTGGGGATACAATCCAGCTTTCATGTTCGCCATTGATAAATATTATGGTACAGAACTAGACCTTAAAACCTTGATCGATGAGGCTCACAAGCGAGGGATTGCAGTAATCCTCGATATTGTGCTAAATCATCACTTTGGAAGAAATTCATTAGTGCGTTTATATAACGAAGGATTATATGGAAACCCTACATCAGAGAATCCCTGGTTCAACACATCAGCTAAGCACGACTTTAATGTTGGATACGACATGAATCATGAAAGTCAGTACACCAAAGATTATGTGGACAGGGTAGTCACTTATTGGTTAGATGAATACAACATTGATGGCTATCGGTTTGATCTATCCAAGGGATTCACCCAAAGAAATACGTTGGGTAACGTAAGTGGATGGGGCAATTACGACGCTAGCCGAGTTGCCATTTGGAAACGGATCGCTGACGTTATTTGGGCCAATGATCCGGACGCATACATCATTCTGGAGCATTTTGCGGATAATAATGAAGAAGAAGAATTATCAGATTACGGAATGATGCTTTGGGGTAATCTAAACCATACCTATCGAACAGCCGCCAAAGGAGGCTCTACCTCTCTAAATTGGGCCTATTTTGATAGTCGAGGATGGGCCAACCCAAACTTGATCACCTACATGGAAAGTCATGATGAAGAACGACTGATGTGGGACTTGAAAAAAAGTAGAGGTGAAAATGAGTCAATCGAGCGTGCAAAATTAGCTACAGCATTTTTCCTCTCTGTCCCTGGTCCTAAGATGATTTGGCAATTTGGAGAATTTGGATACGCCGAAGAATTGAATAATGATCGCTTAGGGATCAAACCCACGCATTGGGAGTATCTGGAAGATGTAAACAGAAAAAAATTATTTGACCTGTACAAATCATTAATAAATCTGCGAACAAAAACTGACTATATCCAGCCAGAATATTTTGAATGGAACACTTTGGGGCATGTTAAAACAATCAACATTACTCACCCGGATGTAGATATTTACATCCTTGGAAACTTTGATGATGAGGCTAAAACAGCTAATCATTCGTTTACAAAGACAGGAACATGGTATAATTATTTTACCGGTGAATCATTTGAGGTAACCAATGCAAATGAAGAGGTGACATTAGGGCCAGGTGAATGGCATATATTCACCTCTACCCTTATAGAAAATTATATTGATGATCAGCAAATTACCTTGGGTCATTCGATTGAAAGCAACGAATCGGTCATTTATCCTAATCCTGCTAGCAATCACCTCAACGTTACTATTCAGGCTACTTCTTACTATTTAACTGACTTGTTAGGTAGAACAATTCAAAAAGGAGCTGTTGATAATGACAATAAAATTAGCATTCAGAACGTCCCTTCAGGGATATATCATCTTACCCTTGAAACAACAAAAGGTACGGTTAAATCAAAGGTCCTAATAAACTAGCTATTCACCGTAAACGTTTGCGACTAATCCGCATAAAATCGGTGCGATTAAATCTTCTTAATTCGCAAACGTTTGCGTAGAAAAAAAAGTCAAAAACCCCTGAAAATCATGGATTTAGATTTCTAATTTGGTAAAATTGATAATTGAAATCAACAAGGATTAGTTGGATTTCATCCAGCCATTCCACTATCATAACCATAGTAAATCAATGAAGAGCAATAGGATTATCAACAGTCGATGGAGACTAAAGGGTTTTCTGTTTCTTATGCTACTCGGAAGCATGCTTTCAGCAGCAGGCCAGCAAACAGTCACAGGGTTAGTCACAGATGCCAGTGACGGAACAGCATTACCAGGTGTCACAGTTCAGGTAAAAGGAACACAAAACGGAGTTGCAACAGATATAGACGGAAGATACACAATATCCGTTTCATCCGAAGATGTACTCGTTTTTACTTACATAGGATATAAAACCACAGAACGCAATGTTGGCAATCGAACAACAATTGATGTACTTCTTGAAACCGAAATTCAAGAATTATCTGAAATTGTGGTAATCGGCTATGGTCAGGTAGAAAAAGGAGATGTGACAGGAGTGGTGAACAAGGTAGATGAAAAACAATTCAATAAAGGAATGCTCACCTCTCCAGAGCAATTAATAGCTGGAAAAGTAGCAGGGGTTCAAGTGACTCAGAATAGTGGTGAGCCTGGTGGAGGTATTTCAGTCAGAATACGAGGTGGTTCATCATTAAGTGGTGGTAATTCACCACTTTATGTGGTTGACGGGATTCCATTAAATCCAGATGGAGTTTCAGGATCCAGAAACCCTTTAAGTTTTATCAATCCAGCAGACATAGCAGATATAACCATTCTTAAGGATGCTTCTGCAGCTGCCATTTATGGTTCCAGAGCTGCAAGTGGAGTTGTCATAATCACAACGAAATCCGGTCAGTCCGGCAAGCCTCAATTTACTTATGATGGCTCAGTATCGGTGAGTAGTATCGTAGATCGGGTTGACATGCTCTCAACAGAAGAGTTTGTCTTTACCGTTGAACGAAAAGGTCCACGAAACCTCCCCCTGCTTGGATACAACAATCAATTGTATGATACCGATTGGCTAGATGAGGTATTACAAACCGCTATTGGACATAATCATAATATTGGTGCATCATTCGGTATTAAAGAAAATACATCTGCAAGAGTATCAGTAAACTACCAAAACCTCGATGGTATTTTAAAGACATCCAACACAGAAAGAATTGCTGGATCGGTCAACATATCTCATAAAATGCTCAATGATGACCTAACCATAAAACTCAACACTAAACATTCCTTGATCAACAACAGGTTTGCTCCAAATGTAGTTGGATCAGCACTTATTTATGCACCAACACAACCTATACGGATTGACGATGGAAGCTTCTTTCAATGGACTAATCCTCTTGCCCCATCAAATCCCGTAAGTGTCATTGAAAGCACACATAATATAGGGAGATCTACCCGAAATTTAATAGGGATCAATTTGGATTATCAGCTTCCATTTATTGAAGGCTTGTCGGTCAATTTAAATTATGCTCTAGACAGATCTGATGGCTTAAGTCAGCAAACCAATTTTTCACTCCAACGATCTAGCAGTGACAATGGGTTCTTTGGATACTTTGAAGATTATGCCGAAAGTAACCTCATTGAAGGTTACATTAAATATGTAAAAGAAATCTCAGTGGGAAAACTAGATGTAATGGGTGGATACTCATTTCAGGATTTTGATCGAAGGCGTAAAGTAGCCTACCAGAAACCTGACACACTTCTTATAGACGACCTTAATATTTCAGATCCATTGGCATTCCTTTCAAGAGGAGAACTGGACGCTTACGGCAACCAACTAATAGTCCCTCAAAACAGGCTCGACACTGATAACAGACTCATTTCATTCTGGGGGAGAGTGAATTTATCAATCAAGGATAGGTATTTAGTTACCGCGACTCTCAGGAGAGATGGTAGCAGTCGATTTGGCCCATCGAACAGATGGGGTTTGTTTCCTTCTGCAGCGGTTGGATGGAGAATCATCGATGAACCATTCATGAATGAAATGACTAACGTATTCTCCAATCTAAAAATGCGTGTGGGATACGGAATTACAGGAAATCAGGAAATTGGTAATTTCTTATATGAACCAATCTATGAATTTGGTGATGACAGGGCCCAGTATATTTTCGGTAATGATACTATCAATACTGTTAGGCCTCTCGCCGTGGATCCTGATATCAAATGGGAAGAAACAGAATCCTGGAATGTTGGGTTAGATTTTGGATTTATGGACGGGAGATTAAATGGCTCAATTGATCTATACAAAAAAGTTACATCAGACCTACTCTTAGAAATAACATTCCCAATCGGTCAACTTCCAGGTGATAGAGCAGTTACAAATGTGGCTGAATTTGAAAGCAAAGGTTTTGAATTGATGCTCAATTCGGTCGTTTTAGATAAGAGTGATCTAAGGGTTGATGTATCATTCAATGCCGCTTACAATCAAAATAAAATTCTAAAACTGAACAAATCAGCTCAATCAGATGGATTTGGAATACAGGATGGTGGAATTTCCGGTGATGTTGGTCAAACCATTCAAATATTAAGAGTAGGACAAGCTAATCCAGCCTTTTTGGTCTATCAACGCAGAAGGGATGATAATGGAAATCCCATACCTGATGGTGATGATTTTAATAATGACGGTTCAGCAAATGATCTTGATCTCTATGTCGATCAAAATGGAGACAGCACCATTAATGAATCGGATCTGATCGCATACAAAAGCCCTTTGCCGGACTGGACTTTTGGTTTAACGTCCAATATAACTTACAAAAAGTTTGATCTCGCAATGACATGGAGAGCGTCTATAGGAAACCATGTATACAACAATGTATTTTCTCAATATGGCACCTATGATGGCACCAATAACATTTTCTCACCTAACAATATTCACACCATTGCATACACCTATGACTTTACAGAAAGGGATGAGAAACAGCTGCTTTCTGATATTTATGTAGAAGATGCGTCATTCATCAAGTTAGATAATATCACACTGGGTTACTCTTTCAAAGCAAATGAGTTGTTTGACGGGCGTATATATTTCACAGCAAGCAATTTGCTCGCTATGTCGGGTTACAGAGGAATTGATCCAGAAGCAGGGGGTTTAGGAGGTATTGATAATAATCCGTACCCACGTTCACGGACATATGTTTTAGGACTCAATCTGACATTCTAAACAACACAGAAAATGAAAGTAAAAAGTATAATAACCGTATTAGCAATACTCCTAATTGGGTGTACTGACCTTGAGTTGGATCCTAAATTTGGAAATACAGGATCAGTCACATTTCAGGATTTTGAAGGCTATAAGAGCTATATAGCAAAAGTTTACGCTTCATTAACCCTAACTGGCCAACAAGGTCCTGCTGGGAATGCAGATCTTACCATTATCAATGATGAAGGTTTTTCCAGCTACCTACGGGTGTGGTGGAAAGCCCAAGAACTCACCACAGATGAAGCGATTATTGCATGGTCTGATTCAGGAATTAGAGATTTACATAATCATTCATGGGGAGCAGATAATCAATTTGTGCGAGTACTATACTATCGCATATTTTTCACTATTTCATTAGCAAATGATTTCATTCGTGCAGCCAGTACTCTGCCCGATAATTTAACAGATGAAGAACGTTCAACAATAGATCAATATATTGCAGAGGCTAGATTGATTAGAGCGTTTAGTTACTGGCATGCGCTGGACCACTATAGGAATATTGCTCTGATAACTTCTATTACTGCTGAATTACCAACACAAGAAGACCCAAAAACAATTTTTGAATTCATTGAATCAGAGCTTAATGAAATTGATGGAGACCTCTTGCCTCCAGGTCAGGGAACTCATGAATATGGACGAGTAGACCAAGCGGTGGCATGGATGTTAAAGGCAAAGCTCTACCTTAATGCAGAGGTATACATTGGAGAGGATCGTTATTCGGATGTAATCACTGAAGTAAATAAAGTCATTAATTCTGGAGTTTACTCTTTGGCTCCAAATTATCAGGAACTATTTATGGGTGATAATCATCTTAGAACCGACGAAATCATCTGGCCGATTGTGCATGATGGACTGGTGGCTCAAACCTGGGGAGGGACTACCACCATTATTCGTGGAGGAATCGGTGGAGCCATGTCCGATGGTGATGGAGAGGCTGAAGCAAATTATGGTGTACCAAACGGGTGGGCTGGCTACCGTACCACCAGTGCACTCGTGAATTTATTCCCTGGTGCGGCAACAGACCCTGATGGTAACAGTCCAGACGGAAGAGCCATATTCTTTACTGAAGGACAAACCCTTGAAATTGCCGATTTCACCAACTTCACTAATGGATGGGCCGTGCCTAAATTCAATAACATCGAGGCATCTACAGGTGTGAGAGCACCCGGCACAGAATGGGTAAGTACCGACTATCCGGTTTTCCGTCTTGCCGAAGCTTATTTGATGTTAGCAGAAGCCGAAATCCACGAAAATGGTTCTATAAGCGGTACAACTTTAGGTTATTTGAATAGTCTGAGAACAAGAGCATATGGTGATAATAGTGGCGATGTTACAATTGGTGATGTTACACTGGATTGGATTCTCGATGAGCGGGCAAGAGAGCTTTATTTGGAAGCAACTCGAAGAACGGACCTAATAAGACATGGAAAGTTCACAGGTGGTGATTACATCTGGCCATGGAAAGGAGGCGTTCAAGAGGGTACTTCCACACCTGCTCATCTGGATATTTTTCCTATTCCATCATCAGATTTGATTGCTAATCCAAAACTTGAGCAAAACGATGGATACGGTAGTTAATTGGTTAATTATTTGAAATTTAAGCGACCTTTCAAGGGGTCGCTTTTTTTATTTATGAAAAGAAATCTCCTATATCTGCTTATTATCTTCAATATCACTAGCTGCAGTGGTGACAATGAAACATTGACTGTTCTCCATGAAATCCAGAGTGACTACATTGAAGATCGCACCATTGAAGTACTTCTTCCTGCCTCTTACAATGAATCTGAGAGAAGGTATCCGGTACTCTATATGCATGACGGTCAAATGTTATTTGATTCTACCTCTACCTGGAACGGTCAGGAATGGGGTGTTGATGAAACGATAGCAAAGCTGTCAAAAGCAAACAAGATCAGGGAAGCAATAGTTGTAGCTATACCCAATGGAGGAACACTTCTAAGACACCCTGAATACTTCCCACAAAAACCATTTGAAAGTCTTCCAAAGGATGTTCAGGATTCTCTTTATCAACTGGGTCGTGGGGATGGTATACTTCTGTTTGCAACAGCCGTCCAGTCTGACAACTATTTGAAGTTTATTACCAAAGAACTTAAACCATTTATTGACTCGACCTATCGAACGTTACCGGATCGGTCGAATACATTCATTGCCGGATCCAGCATGGGCGGATTAATTTCCATGTATGCGATTTGTGAATATCCTCAGGTATTTGGAGGAGCAGCATGTCTGAGCACCCACTGGCCGGGTGTTTTTACGGTTGAAAACAATCCCATACCAGATGCCTTCTTCACCTATCTAAAAGAAAACTTACCGGACCCTAAGAAGCATAAACTATACTTTGATTATGGTACAGCTACTTTAGATGCTTTATATCAAACATTACAACCGACTGCTGATTCGATCGTGCTACATGCAGGCTATGACACGGACAACTTTAAAACAATGAAGTTTGAGGGTGATGCCCATGACGAAAATGCCTGGAAGAATCGATTGTATGTACCATTAACATTTTTATTATCGAAAGACTGAGACCATGAAAAACTGTTCATTCATTCTACTTTTCTTTTCCTTCCATTTATTCGGTCAGGAAATCAATCACATCGATCCCCCATTCTGGTGGACTGATATGCCCACCGATGAACTTCAAATCATGCTTCATGGTGAAAACATTGGGGAATACGACCCATTCATTGATTATGATGGTGTTGAACTCAAGTCGGTGAGTGAGCTGCCTAATTCCAATTACCTTGTTTTGAATCTCGTTATCAATGAGAATGACGAACCTGGCTCCTTCCAGATAGAACTTAAAGATGGAAAGAAGACGAAAAAACGAATCAATTACGAACTGAAGGAGCGAACCAAAGACACCAATCGTAACTTAGGTTTCGATGCGAGCGATGTGATCTACCTCCTCATGCCGGATCGGTTTGCCAATGGCGATCCATCCAATGATGCAATAGCAGGCATGCTGGAAGCAGCTGACCGGAGCAACCCAAATGGACGACATGGAGGTGACATCAAAGGAGTATCAGATCACCTGGATTACATCAAAGAATTAGGGATGACAGCTGTTTGGCTAACTCCTACTTTTGAAAATGACATGAAACCATCCTATGGCGCATATCACGGTTATGCTGCAACAGATCTTTACAAAGTAGATCGACGATTCGGCTCCAATGAAGAATTCAAAGCATTTGTCGAGAAATGCCACAACAATGACATCAAGGTGATCATGGATATGATCCACAATCATGTTGGGGATCAACACTGGTGGATGAAAGATGTCCCATCAGACGATTGGTTTCATGATATAGCGCAATATGGCACCACGAATTTTAGAGGTGAGGTGCAATCTGATCCCTACGCCTCACAATACGATCTGAACAAGCTTCAAAAAGGCTGGTTTGTGCCCGAAATGCCGGACTTGGATCAACGTAACCCCATTCTTGCTAAGTACCTTATTCAAAACTCCATTTGGTGGATTGAATATTCCGGCGTGGATGGCATTCGAATGGATACGTATGTTTATCCCTACAAGGATTACCTGGCAGACTGGGTGGACGAAGTGCTTACCTCCTACCCAAACTTTAATATCGTAGGTGAAGCGTGGGTGGAGCAGGTTGGTCATGAAGCGTACTGGCAAGAAGATGAAGCCGGACAAGATGATGGATATGATTCTAAGTTACCTAGCGTCACTGATTTTCAGATCATGTTTGCATTGGATCAAGCGTTAACCGAAGATTTTGGTTGGAAAAACGGGCTCTCAAAGCTGTACTATGTACTGTCGCAAGACCGGCTGTATTCAGATCCGATGAAGAATGTCATATTCATCGATAATCATGATACCGAGCGATTCTTCACGAAAATGGGCGAAGACCCTGAGCTATTTAAAATGGGGTATGCTTACCTGATGACGATGCGAGGCATTCCACAAGTCTACTATGGTATTGAGCTTATGAAAGCAAATGCTCCGGTAGAGGGTGACGGCAGGAAGCGGGAAGATATGATGGGTGGATGGTCAGAAGATGAACGATCGGTTTTTACTGCAGAAGGTAGGACTGAACAGGAGAATGAAGCATTTAATTATGTGACAAAGCTCACTAATTGGAGAAAAGGTGCTAAAGCAATCCATGATGGAAAACTGACTCACTTTATACCGGAGAATAATACCTATGTCTATTTCAGGCATACAGAAAATGAGACAGTGATGGTAGTAATGAACCGAAATGAAGTGGAAGTGGAAATGAACCGGGATCGTTTTGCCGAAATGTTGGACGGTTACTCTCAAGGTATTAATGTAATTAACGATGAGGCCATTGATGTAACTACCAATTTTAAAGTTGGTCCAAAGCAGACTGCTATTTTTGAGCTGAAAAGGTAATTAATTACTCAAAAGTATTCGTCCTTCTTTCGGCTGTAAGTGGATCTTTATTTTTCCATTAGACGAACTGAGGGATTCACTGGTCATAGGATTTTTATACCTACCATTTTGCACTTCTAGTACTACTTCCTGGCTGGAATCAGATAAATTGAAAACAGCAATGGCTTCCTTGCCTTGAAACCTTCGGGTATATCCGAAAAGTAATTGCTCATCATCAATTAGTGTATACTCAATACTTCCAAAAGCAAATACCGGATTCTCAGTCCTGAGTTGAATAAGTCTACGGTAAAAGGCCAGTAGCTCTTTATCCTGCACTACAGTATCAGGAGTCACATTTCTTTCCTTGTAAGGGTGGGCAGATTCTAACTCAAAAATCAGATCATCCCACCAGATGGGCTTTCTGCAGTCCGGATCGTTGGCTCCCCACATCCCTAATTCATCCCCATTCCAGATATGAGGAGAACCTATGAATGTAAACTGATGCAGCAGATAACTTTTCAACAATTGCCAGGTTTGTTCATCCGGCCGCTGAACTTTATAATTGGGGTTCTCATGAAGTTTTGAGCCCTGATCAAATCGATTGGTGTTGAAGAGACTGGTACTCAATCGGGGTGTATCATGCGTGGCAACAATGTTCATCATCGACTGCTGTTTTTCAAAAGGGATATCTCGAACTAAGCTGTCATACCAGGCAACAAACTCAGATGGTTTAATATCAGGATTTGCCTGTTTAAATAATCCACTTGAGAGTACAAACCAACGGTAATTCATAAGTCCATCAAATCCTCCTCTCGTTAGCATTTTTTCAGGGCCTCTTAGATCCGGCCAATCAAACCACCACGCCTCTGCTATCAGTAATGCATCAGGATTTACTGATTTCACAAATGTCGAAAACTCTCTCCACCAACCTAAGGTCATCTCTGTTGCTACATCCATCCGAAAACCATCAACCCCATCAGAAAAGTTGCCATCTGCGTTTGGATCCAGCCAGCGCTTAGAAACATTAAAAACGTGTTGCTTGAAACTTTCTGAAGCAACATTTCCTTCGTGAGGCAGTTGGCTTTGCTCATCTACCAGATCTTCTTTAATCAAAGGCAAATACTTAAACCCCCACCATCCGGCGATTTTAGTTTCATCTTCATTTGTAGTAGCGTCATCAAATTGCTCTACTTCATACCAATCTTTAAATGCAGATTTTTCTCTGTTTTGCCTGATGTCATTAACCGCCCAGAAATCATGCCCTGTATGATTCCAGGAAAAATCCATAATAACCCTAATATTCCTTTCATGAAGCTCTTCCACCACTTTCAGGAAGAGACTGTCAGCAGATGTCCAAATCCATGTTGAGGGGTCAATTGGGTTCTCCTGATTAATTAATCGTTGGTCTCTATCTGGATCCGGCCCAAAATTTCGATCTATATGCCTCCAGTGTCTTGGGTCATATTTATGAAGAGATGGCGCATCATTCAAGGGATTGAAATAAACCCCCGTAACTCCAAGACCTTGTAAATAGTCAAGCTTATCCAATACACCCTGAAGATCACCTCCATACCTTCTTAACTGAACTTTGTCATGGAAGCCCATATCCAATGACTGCATCCATTCATCTTCTTTGTACCAATCTGTGGTCCAGTCGGACACCCTCCACTCTTCAGGAATTGATTCAGGATAGGTCTTTAGCATATCCTGGGGTCTCGGATCATTACTTATATCTCCATTCCGAAAACGTTCAGGAAATATCTGATACCAGACAATATTTCGAGACCATTCGGGTACACCTCTCGATTTAAAACCTGAGTCTCGCTGAATGCCACATCCATGAAGCAAGAGAGCAATCAGAATTATTCCACATTTTTTCATAGTTCTACAAACTAAGTGTACTCAAGATTATGCGAAATAAACTGGCTTATCAAACTAATTACGGCTCAATCATTTGAAGTGATTTTGAGGTGGCCATTTTATTGCAAATCTCTCAACCCGCAAACGTTTACGTATTAGATGAAATGTAAAAATGACTGATTATCAGTCATTTAACTTGTATTTTTTATAAAATTTCTCTCATTACTATTTATATTAAATAAATAAACAACCTATTAAATTGTTATGAGAAGACTCACTAAAGTCCTATTGGGAACGGGACTTATGATGTTCCTATTTAGCTGTGATGAAGATCAGGCTATCAACGATCTGGATCAGGCTCAAAAAGCCACTGAAATCATCCAGGTCACTACTCACGATGGCAAGCCATTCAGTACACAGCCCGAAGGTCAAAAAGGTCGCTTTACTCCCGGTCCGGGTGGAGGCGTGATGATGCAGGGCTTCTACTGGGATGTACCTGCCGGTGGCACCTGGTGGAATACCGTAAAAGGAAAGCTAAGTTCATGGTCGAGTGCCGGAATTCAGGCTGTGTGGTTACCACCTGTATCTAAAGCTCAAAATGGTCCATACTCCATGGGATATGATCCCACAGACTACTTTGACTTTGGGGACTACAACCAAAATGGTACGGTAGAAACACGCTTTGGATCTAAAACCGAATTGATTTCCCTTATCAATACTGCACATGCTGAAAACATGGAGGTATATGCTGATATCGTATTGAACCACAATAGTGGCGGTCAGTTGGAAGCCAACCAGTACACAGGTACTAATACCTGGACAGATTTTTCTGGTGTAGCATCGGGTAAATTTTTACGCTCGCAGCATGACTTTCATCCAAACTGGGTGCATGGAAATGATGCCGGATATTTTGGCGGGTTTCCGGATTTATGCCATGATGTACCTTATGTACAGGACTGGTTGTGGAACCGCTCAGATGGAGTGGCAAAGTACTATAAAAACACTATGGGTTTTGATGGCTGGAGGTTTGATTATGTTAAAGGATTTGACCCGTGGGTGGTTGCTGCATGGAATAATGCAGTGGGTGGATTTTCTGTGGGAGAATTGTGGGATTCAGATGTAAACTGGCTGGAGTCCTGGGCCAATGATGCAAATAGCAGCGTATTTGATTTTGCCTGCTACTACAAAATGAACGATGCATTTGACGGCAACAATCTCAACATTCTCAATGACGACATGATGTGGAAACGTAATCCATATAAGGCTGTAACATTTGTAACCAATCATGATACAGATGAAATCTGGAACAAGATGCTGGCCTATGCGTACATCCTAACCCACGAAGGGTATCCTACTATTTTCTACAGAGATTATGAAGAATGGCTGGATAAGGATAAGCTCAATAACCTGATTTGGATTCACAACAACAAAGCCACAGGAAATACAAGTATCCTCCATGTAGATAATGATGAATATGTAGCCCGAAGAAATGGCTACAATGGCAATCCGGGGCTTATTGTTTACATCAATAATTCCAGTTCATGGAAAACAAGATGGGTGCCAACCAACTGGTACAGTACACAGATCAAGGACTTTACAGGGCACTCCGGGTGGTACCCAACAACGCAAAGTGGCGGTTGGGTTGAAATCCAATGTCCGCCAAATAGCTATAGTATTTGGTCACCTAACATTTAAAATCAAAAAGGCAAGTTAAAATTCAACTTGCCTTTTTTTGTGACTATTGCTCAGCACTATTTCTTATTCTCCCAAAACTGCTCTACCTCTTCCAATGACTTCCCTTTAGTCTCAGGAATGAACTTGTAGGTAAGGATCAGTGTCAACAGAATGAATCCAATGAAGATAAAATAAGGCAAGGATTGATTCCAAAAAGGGCCCTGATTGGCCTCACTCTCTACGATTACCGGAAAAGATTGCGATACGATGTAATTCATTCCCCACTGAGCTGCTACGGCTACTGACATAGCCAATGATCGAATTCGATTAGGGAACATTTCAGAGAGCAATACCCAAACCACCGGTCCCATGGAAAGGGCAAAGGATCCAATAAACACTAAGATGCCGATCAAAGAGACCAGCCCTACCTGATTGTTCATGAGTGTGAGTCCCAACATCAAAAACCCAATGGTCATACCAAAACAACCCAAATAAATCAGCGGCTTTCGTCCAAATTTGTCCACAGTGCCCATGGCAATGAACGTACAGAGCAGGTTCACTCCAGCCAGCAAAAGCTGTTGTTTTAAAACATCTTCCTGCCCGAATCCTAGCGCTTTTTCAAAAATATCCGCACCGTAGTACAAGACCGCATTGATTCCCGTCAATTGCTGCAAGGCAGATAATGCTGACCCAATCAGAACAATTGGCAGAATTCCTTTGGCAAACAATTCACCAATGCTCGGCTTAACTGTTTTATCTATGGAAAGGCAAATCTCACTGAACTCTTTTTCTGCCATGGATTCCCCATGAAGTTGGGCAAGTATCATTTTCGCTTCATCATCTCTGCCTTTAAGTATCAGCCATCGTGGGCTCTTTGGCACCACAAAAAGTAAGAATAAGAATATCAGACATGGCAATAGTTCTGACCAGAACATTAAGCGCCATCCTTGATTGAGATTGTATTCATAATCGCCGGAGTTGCCTATGGCATAAGTAGCTAAAAACACGACAAAAAAGCCTACAACAATGGCTAGCTGGTAATAGGTAACCATTTTCCCGCGAATGGCAGCAGGTGAAAGTTCTGCAATGTACGTCGGAGCATTCATCGAAGCGATACCAATTCCTAAGCCGCCGATAATTCGAAAGAACACCAATAATGGAATGGATTGAGGTAAGAATGAAGGCAATCCTGATCCCCACGCTGAAATCGTGAATAAAATAGCAGATAGAATAAGTGAATTCTTTCGACCATATGCTTTACTAATCAACCCCGAAAAAAGTGCTCCAAAAAAGCAGCCTACCAGGGCGCTACTTACAACCCACCCCTTCATCATGGCGTCCAGTTCGAAGTATTTACTGAAGTAAAACTGGGTACCGTTGATCACGCCCGTATCATACCCAAACAGTAATCCCCCAAGAGAAGACACAACGGTGATTAGAAGTAAGTTTTGCTTTTTCATAGTTAGTTGATTGTGATTGATTGGGTAGTCAAATCTCTGGAATTTGAACCTACTGAAATTCGGAACTCGCCGGGTTCAAATACCTGTTGTCCCATTTCATTATAAAATGATAGATCATCTTTTGATAGCGTGAATTCAATTGTCTTGGTCTCTCCAGCATCTAACAATACTTTTTCAAACCCTTTTAGCTCCTTGATTGGTCGGACCAGAGATGCAGCCACATCTTGGATGTATAATTGAACAACTTCTTCACCAGCCAAATCTCCACTATTGGTCACATCCACAGAAATATTAACCGTTTCTTCCTCTTTTGATACCTTGAAGTTTTCGTAATTAAACGTAGTATAGCTTAGACCGTAACCAAATGGGAACAATGCATCGTTAGGTCCGTCCGTGTAGTGCGTCCAAAAAACATTTTCCGCTCGGTTAATGGGTCGGCCGGTACTTTTCTGACTGTAATAGAGTGGCTCCTGTCCTGTATGAAAGGGGAATGAAACAGGCAACTTTCCGGAGGGGTTGTAGTCTCCAAAAAGTACATCGGCTATTGCATTTCCGGCCTCTGAGCCTCCAAACCAGGCTTCAACAATAGCATTAGCATCAGAGGCAATTTCCGGAATAGCTACCGGACGACCTGTCATCAGCACTACAACAATGTTATCATTCACTTTCTTCAGTTCATTGAATAAATCAATCTGACTGCCTTTTAATCCCACATCTATTTGGCTTCTACCCTCTCCTGACTGGTAGCAATCCTCTCCCATGGCTAAAACCACCACATCACTGCTTTTGGCAAGATTAATAGCCTCTGCAAATCCACTTTTATCTTCTTCTACTATAGTAAGCTCTTTCCCAAAGCTTCGATGACCGGTTGTCAATGTGTATCCTTTCGCAAACGCTACTTCAGTGTCTTTTGTAACTGCTCCTTTAATGCCTTCAAGCAATGAAACTGCCGAGTTAGGAACGGCCTGTGCCCGCCAGCTGCCCAATGGAATGTCTTTATCTGCTGCCAGTTGACCAATTACTGCAATGGACTTAGCTTCTTTGGAAATGGGTAATAAATTAGATTCATTTTTTAATAGAACGATCGACTTTCTACCTGCCTCTCTCGCAGCAGCTAAATTCTCAGCAGACAATAGTTCTTCCTTTTCTCTTTGAGGATCAGAATAGCGGTATGGATCTTCAAACAGGCCAAGTCGATATTTCAGCCTGAGCACTCTTCGAACTGCGTCATCTAACAAATCTTCATTAACTTCTCCTGATGTAATCTTATCCTTCAGTCCTTTCTCATACACTCTTCCCTCCATATCCATGTCACTTCCTGCATTCAGTGCCATGGCTGCAGCTTGAGCAGTATCGCTGGCATGCCCATGAAAGATCATTTCTGGTATTGATCCCCAGTCGGACACCATCATCCCATCGTAGTTCCATTTGCCTTTCAAGATATCTCTTTGAAGGAACTCACTCCCCGTGGCAGGCACCCCGTTTAAGTCGTTAAAAGCGTTCATAAAAGTCGCTACTCCAGCATCTGAAGCTGCTTTGAAGGGCGGTAATATCACGTTATATAGCGTCTGCATAGACACCTCCACGGTATTGTAATCTCTCCCTGCTTCGGCAAATCCATATCCTGCAAAGTGCTTCGCGCAAGCAGCAATCGTATTTGGTGCCGACAAATCCTCACCTTGATATCCTTCCACCCAGGCTTCAGCCATAACCGACGCAAGGTATGGATCCTCACCAGGACTTTCCATGATCCTGCCCCACCGAGCATCTCTGCTGATGTCAATCATTGGCGCAAACGTCCAGTGCAGACCTGCTGCTGAGGCTTCTCTTGCCGCCACCTCGGAACCTAACCTGGCAACCTCAGGGTCCCATGAGGCAGCCTGTCCCAAGGGAACCGGCAACATGGTTTTGTATCCGTGTATTACATCGTAAGCAAAGAGCATGGGTATCCCCAGCCGGCTGTTATTCACTGCCAACTCCTGAGTTCTACGAATCTCATCAGCAGTCAGTACGTTCAGCATCGCCCCAACTCCGCCATTCTTGATCTTTTCAGCCTTCCACTGGTTGCTACCAGAAGTTGGCCCGGTAAACTCCCAGGTACCATTGTACATAATCGTTTGACCGATTTTCTCATCAATGGTCATCAATGCTAAAATGCTGTCTACTTTTTGATCAATTTCTGTCTTGGAATTGCCTGATATATTGCTTGTATCGCACGAGCTCAAGACTGAGACGATGAAAAGGGCAATCAATCCTCTGGAATAAGTATGTAGTGTATTTAGCATAACAGCCTTGAGTTAGAATTTTGGTTTTTCATCTTTGTCCCAGATGCCCCAATAAGCCCCTACATCTCCCTCATCTCCCGTCTTCCAGGACTCATCAAAAGAAGAGAAATAGAATATTTCTATGTCTTCTTGTTTTGACCACAGTTGTGTGTTTATGAAGTATTTCATGGCATTATCATGAGAAGGAACCGACCCGTGAAATACCTGCCCTTGATCCGGCCATCCTGTTTCGGTGATGATCACGCGTTTGCCCTCTCCGGCCATCATGGCTCTTCGAAACATATCCTTCATGTAGAGCAATGAATACTCCAAGGCGCATCCTTCCCAATAGGGATAGCAGTTCGCCAGAATTACATCGCACGCTTCCGTGATTTTTGGTTTGAAGCCAAACTCATAGTAAGCATCTACATACCCAACAGGAATGTCAGGGATGGCTTCCTTCACTTTGTAGATAAATTCAAGTAACTCTTCTTCAGTTAAATCCTTGCGGTAAAGGACTTCATTTCCTACAGCTACTATGTCAGCGTATCCAGCCTTGGCTACTTCAATCACTCCCTCTATTTCCTTTTGGTTGATTTCATCGTCCTTGCCCAGCCAGGCACCTACAAGTGTTTGTAAACCATTTTCTTTGGCAATCTTTGGAATCATTTCATTACCCTCCGTACATGAAAATGATCGTACCCACTTCGTATAGGGTTTGATGATTTCCATACGCCTTCTGATCTGTGCTTCACTCAATTGATCACCTGGCTCCTGTCCTTCTTCATACGGACTAAAGCAGAGTCCATGCATACCGTCGTTAAGAAGTTCATTATACAGCTCAGATAATTCTTTGGTTGATTTACCACTAAGGTCTTCCCCTGCTAAGGATAATATTTCGTAGCGTGCTGCCATATATATTTATTAAGAAAATGTCACGTTTATCTTTTCTATCTTTCCTGTTCGGTCAAAAATTGCTTTCGAGTGCTTTTCACCTAGTATTCTTCCTGATACTTTCTCTGCCTTGCCACTTTTGGTGATCACCTCAATCTCATTGGTTGTTCCCCCACGGTACACCACGGGTACCTGACAATAAGTGAAAGCCAAACTACCTGGCTCAATCTGTATCGATCTCTTTTCTCCGTTTAGATCAAAATATACAAAGACGCCAGGGTCAGATAAATACTCTTCGCTATGAAGAAAAATTGGATCAAAATGAATTTTCGAGTCCTTCACAACGATTCCTAATTCAGCCCACCTATTAAGAATATCCTCTTTTACCTGGCCGGTCATACCCGGCTGCTGGGCACCTCTTCCACCTGGAGTATGCGAATAAGGATCAGTAGGAATGGAGCCATACAATTCAGGATCTTTATTAATACCGATACCTGCCCTGATTTCATAATAATGATCAATCATACGGCCCATTTCAGTGGATCCTTTATGAGTCTCCCATCCCCAATAGATGTTCTCCTGAACAGCTACCAATAACTTAGATACCATGTGCCAATAGATGCTACCCAGACCTTCGTAACCATAGAATGTTCCGGAGCGCCCGGTGAACGCCTTATGATTAAATATCTGCTCGAAAACATGAAGGAACTGATCGTATTCAGCTTCCACTAGTGCTTTGTAATCCGTCTTTTTTAGTTTGTCCAAAGCCTTTTTAAGGCTATTGGCATTATTGAAAGATCCATTGAAATGGTAATTGCCTTTTACATCGCTGTAAACGACAGACCTATTGCCATCCTTCAGAAGCTGTTTAGTTAGTTTAGATGACTCAATGAACGATTGTGGGATGATGTTTTTTTCCAGAAACTTAGGTAATGTTCGATTAGGATAGAGCATATAGCTGTACTGATCCTCTCTAAAAATTTCGCTTCTTTTCAAAGCATCCAGAACTGACAGGGACTCCTTTAAATCAAGAAGTCCAGCAGAAAGAACTGCGACTTGCCCTTCCAGCATTTCATATAAGTAATCAATGCTGGCCTCTTTTCCATCGAGCGTCAAAAGATTATACGCATGATACAAGCCATCATCGCGCTTGTTTGCTCTTATGCTATGGTCAATATGTGCTAATACCGTCTTAAAAAAGGATTGTATTTCATGTGGCTTAAGTTGGTTGGCAGTGGAGATGAATCCTTTGTATGCAGACGTCCGGTACGTTTCACCTAGCTTACCCAGTCCATCAATAATGACTCTGCGTTCTTCATTATCAATTGGGCCTTCTAAAACATCAAGCTTAGACTCTAACAAGTTGTTAATACCTTTAAAAAGACTCGCAACTGAATGGTTGATGGTAATTTCTTCGGTCACGCCATCAAATAATGGGATCATTGAAGCGGCAAAACGTCTCATGTAGTAAAGCGTAACCATGCTCACCCCATTACCTACCAGTGCGTTGTTGGCGTCATTCCACTCCGGTCGTTGGGTATTAAGCCAAATTCCACCCTCCGGAACATAATTGGTCATCTTTGCCAGAAATGTGACCAATAATTTCTCAGTCAGATTTGCTTTAAGAAGTTCCTCATCTTTGAAAACCAACTTGCCATCCGAACCTATTTCTTCTACTCGCTTTTCAATAACCTCCTCAGCATGGTGATCGTAATCAATTGTATTTTGAGGATCATTAGCAATTTGCTCGAATGCCTTAATTCGGTATGGCACATTTGCATATACAAACTGCGAGTTTGATAATAATTGTTTTAGATCATTTCCTTGATGAGAATTAGCAATCTCAAGAAGCTTCTGCAGGTAAATGATTTGATGATCTCCCCAGTAGCCAATATACGACCAAGGATTATCCGGCTCTATGGTTTCCCAATCAATACCTTCTCGAGTGATTCGATAAGGGTTATATCCATCAATGGTCGATGCATTGACGAACTTAGTAATCATCGATAGGATATAATTTGGAAAGGAGATGGCTAATGCCTCCCAATTTTGGAAGATGTCTCTCCAGTTTCCTTCGTACTCCCTCAGCTTATTTCCGTCCTCATCTTTGGTCGCAATAGTAAACTTATTCCAGGGGCGACTCGGATCTCCATGTCTTCTACTGAAGGTGAGCGGAAGATATTCATGGCTGATTCTTATCAAGTCCGTGTCATTGGTTCTTTCTGCTTTTTCCAGAAGATCAATGTAATTAAATGTATCATCCAACTGGTCAAAGAATTTTTCTTTGGATTGAAATACATGAGCGTTAATCACCTGAACGTAGTTTAAAAAATCACGTTTCTCTACAGAATAATCCTCATCAAAAATGCCACCGCGCATAATGTTGTACAGAACATTGGAATAATGCCTTCCAACACTAAGCTTATCACCGGTCAATTGAAGACCGTCTGCTTTTGCAACCAGTCGGAGTAATTTGGTTGTAGCCTCCTGCTGATCCTTCTTAAGCTCTTCAGTGATCGAACGTTCATTGGATAGCTCTTCGATCAATTCCACAACATCGGCATGGTCTTGATTGACTTCAGCGACTATGACCCAGGTTTTGGTCTCGCTTTGAGAGATCATCACTTCGGTATTGATGAAGTATGCACCTCTTTCGGCTCTCACGTCATCTTCAGAAATAAGCTCCTCTCCCCTTCTAAACTTGTCTAACTGAAGACTTGATAACAGAATCCGATCTTTTTTCAGTCCGGCACCCCAAACAGTTGTTGTTTTTAGTGCTTCGCTGGGCTCAGCTTTATCCACGATGATGGCGCTAAGCATAAAAAGCCCCAATCCTGATGCATCATGGAGCTCATTTTTCTTGTAAGCATTGACCAGGTTGCTAGCGCTTGCCTGCAGGGCGGAACCTACGCCGTAAGGAAGAATATTTTGGATACCATCCAGTAATTCAATTCTGGAATCAGCAGCTCCCATGTTGGTCAATCTGGATTCCCTGATAAATCCGTAGGTCTCAGAAAATGACCAGGAGTATTGAAAGTTTAACTCAAGGTCATGATTGATTTCTTCAAAAATGATCTTATTTCCAACCCGGTTCTTATAGAAGTTTCTTTGCTTTCTATACCCCCCTTCATAACGCATGGAGAAAGGTTCCCATATTAATTCTTTTCCCTCTTTATGCACTCGGAAAATGGTTTTACTCCCGGTTGATTCATAATTATCACGTACCCGATCATCGGTGTAATATGGAAATAAGGCTGATTCAGAATTTTTCCTACCTGCTGTTAAGCCGCCTGTAGTAGAGATAAACATCCAATGATCAGAATGACTAACCAAACTCATAAAGAATGGTCGCATCTTGTCGTAATTATGGATTTTATAATATTCTTCTCCACCAATTTGCACATATTCACCTTCTATAGCCCCAGGTGAATCTGCGAGCTGAAGCTCATTTAAAAAGGTAGTTTTCTTATTCATTAGCTGATTTAAATTCTTATTAAGGTTTTATTAAAATAGTCTGTAATGCTTTGGCTTGGATCTCTATGGAAGCTTCATCATCATTGAGTGCTACAGTGAATCCTTTGGGTTCTAATCCCATGTTCAAGACTACCAGGGCAATAGTTCCATCTGGATTCTTAACAGCGGTAGCCATGAGGTAGGGATCAGAATTTTCCAATCCGACTTTAACCGCTCCGGGACGAATGTGCTTACTGAAGTGCATCATCGTATAGAATAAAGGCGTGAAATAAACTTCATCTGCATCCGGATCTACAATGACAGGTGCGACACACCAGTTTTTAAACCAATTTGGTCCACCCTGGCGATCCAAAACCATGTTCCAGTCTATCCATCCATCTACCCAATTATTTAAACATCCGATGATGTCACGAGCGTATCGGTATACCGGAACATATTTTGGGTGATCTTTCTTTTTGTCTTCAGGTGCCCAGGTCCATCCCCAATCAGTAGCTTCTTTTGACCAATACCAATCATCGTCTTTCCATCTTGGCACTTCCGCATCAACACATCCTTCCGTTTCAATCAGGTATTTATCGGGCGCCATTTCGTGTACCTTTTGAAGCGTATCGCCATACCATTTAAATGTACTTGCATACCAGTGGATGGCTGTTCCATCGAAATACTTTGATGTAGCTTCATCTGCATACATTTCTTTAGCCCATTCAAGGAGCTCATCCCGATTCTGATCATATCCAAGAATCTTGGTTTCATGTCCGTCTTTCTCCAATTGCGGTCCAAGATGATTCTGTACAAAGTCCACCATTTCTTCAGGAGTATAATGCATGCTTTCCCAGTTGTTACCATTCCCAAGCGGTTCATTTTCGAAGGTCACACCCCATATGTCAATGCTTTCCTCTCTATAAGCTTCAATGTACTTTGAAAAATAACTGGCCCAGGTTGGATAGTGCTCTTCCAGTAGCTTGCCACCCACCCAGCTGTTATTGTCCTTCATCCAGGGAGGTGCAGTCCAGGGAGAAGAGATAATCTTAAAGCCATCTGTCGAAATGGACTGAGAATCTTTTATCATCGGAATGATATCATCGCGATCTTCATCTACAGAAAATGTACTTAATGAAGTATCTCCATCTTCCACATAGGCATAATTGCTTAAAGAAAAATCACACGAATTGATGTGGGTTCGAGTAAGGGAATACCGTGCACCCTCATCGCCAAAATAGGCATCTAATATTTTTTGCCTGTTTTCATCACTAAGTTGATTCAAAAGGTAAGCAGAAGATTCTGTAAAGGACCCCCCTATCCCGGTAATCACCTGAAATGTTTCAGTGGTATCAATGATCATATGAGCGGTCGGACTTTCTGAACTGTAAGCTTCCAGTTTTGTGTGCTTATTGCCACTAGCAGCTGTTTCGTACACCTCAATCTTCATATTATTCTCTTCGTGAATACATCCAATAAATAGAGCTATAAGTAAGATTACATATCTCGAAAACATATGTTTCATCTTTAATCAGTGTTGTATAACAAAAAATGGAATATTCGCATGAGCCGCATGACCTTTTCCGTCATACACATATACAAAGAGACGGTAAGCACCTGCTTCTGTGGGTGCTATGATTGCAGTCTCCGAATTAGCCATGCTTTCAATAACACCCAAGCTCTCAGGAACTTCTTCTTTATCTCCCCCCTCCTTGGTTTCACTACTTTCTTTCATGATCACCCACTTATAGTTTAAGGTGTCATTCTCAAAATCTTTTGTAGTTACTGTAGCTTTGTAGCTTTGTCCAGCACTTAGGTAAACGTTTTCATTTGCTTTCTTACCATCCAGAAGCATAGATTCCAATCTAGGAGTTCGATTTTCGGGCCATTCATCGTTCCAGATATAGTGCATGACATCTATGACCTCCGTCTCTTCGCCTTCTTTAAGAAATAAACCGTACCAAGTAGGTGTTCTCTCTTGCTTCTGTCCCCACAAAAAGACATAGTTTCCTATGCATTGATCAGCAAATGGTTCAATCGACTTACGGTATCCTTTGAGATAGTTCGCTGCTTTTTGTGTGCTATTTTGCTCTAAAGGAGCACCCCATTGGGTTGACGGCATTTCCCAGTGACCGATAGCACCCCATTCTGTGACCATGTATGGTTTTGTCCAATTAGACTCTTCAATCATATCCTGAAGCACAAACAAATCACCATATACCTGAACACTTAGAAAATCTAAGCTTGGTGCCCGTTCCTTGATGTTTTTTACCACGTCTGGATTAACAGATGAAATGGTTGTAGTGGTAGGGTGATTAGGATCTACCTCCTGAATCCACTCTGAAATACGATTGACTTCATCATAGACGCTAGGATCTGAATAGTTTAGATTAAGCTCATTACCAATGCACCAGGCCAATAATGCAGGGTGATCTTTGTTTTCTAATACAAACTTTTTGACTCTTTCAAACTGCTTATTTACTCGACCTTCATCTCCGTAATCCATTCCATGCCTTTCGGGATAAATCCACAGCCCCATTAAAACAGTCATATCATGCTCGTATGCTTCATCCAGTATTTCAGCATTTTCTGCCCAGGTGCGAATAGAAGTACCACCATGCACTTGTAATGAATTGATATCACCAGTTAGTCCGGCACCATTAAACTTATAGGGTTGGCCTCCACGATATAACACATACCCATCATTTTCTTTTTTTATCTCAACTTTTATTGGCCCCTCACCCATTAAATCTTCATTATTATTTTGATTGCATGAGATTGCCATGATAATTAAGAAAGCACTTACGATATGGTTCAAAAGTCGCATCTTTACTCGCTTTCTACAGTTTTTAAAGTTTGTGGTGGCAACACCGTTTTCATCAAAGCATTCTTATCTCCATTAAAGGAGTTGGTGATTGGATAGCCATTTCTGGTAATACCTTCAAAAGCTCCTTGATCTACCAGATCCCATAATGCATACTTCGCTTCACCTTGGAGTGTGATCAAACCAAAGTGGTTTTCAGATCCCATGGGGTTTCTATCATCCTTCCACGATTCATCAAAAATTTCAAAATAAAAGCAGGTAATATTTTGCTCTTCGCACTTTTTTAGAATGCCTTCGTAGTATAGCTTTTGTTTGTATTCATCTGCAGCCTTTGAGCCCTTAGGCCCGTACCAATCATTGGTTTTACTGGACCATCCTGTTTCTGTGATATGAATCGGCTTATCAGGAAAACCAATGTTGGTGACATAATTCTTTACACTCTGATATTGAGCCATAGCATAATCCACTGAACGCTGAATAGCTAATTCGCTTTTCTCTGCTGCAGATAGCGAATCAATATTTGGACGCAACCAAAAATGTGGATTGTAATGGGTATCATGGAATGGGTAAGTGTGCATGGCGATGAAATCAACCGCACTCACCAACTTCTCAAGATTTCTTTTGTGGTACACATGATCTCCACCACCCCAGGAAGCAAAATTATCTGAGCTGGTAATCCAAAGATCTTTTGGCAACTTGCCCTCTTTCTTTAATTCCTGAAGCAGGTTCACCCACCTAAGAATAACATTCGGTGCTACGTGGTATCCCTGCCAATGAACCATTGCTTCGTTTCCAACAGCAATTATTTTGACAATGTCAGGATACTCATTGGTAAGCCGAATGGCTTCATCAATTTCTGATTTGATCCACTTAAGGTTTCCTTGATTATGCACAGCAGTATCATCTACAATATCACAGGCAACCCATGCGCCGAGCATCACATACATTTCAAAATCAGCATCTTCGTTTTTCTTCTCCCGAATGGCCTGCAACAGATTAGCAACCTGCTCATCTCCCGTGGTATTATATGTACGCAGTATCTTCACTCCCATTGCTGAGAGTATATTCAGGTCTTCCTTCAGGTCAGCAACCGAAGGCACTGAATCCCGGGTCAATTCTCGAAAACCGCCAAAACACATGCCTGGATAATCCGGATTTCCTAATATTTCAGATGCCGATTTTGATGCCTTCATAGATTTATTATCAGTACAACTCACTATTACGATTGAAATAAATAGAACCAGTACATACTTAAGGAGCTTTTCCATATCAAATATTTATTCATGAATATCCCCTCTTCTTTCTATTAACTCAGCCTTTATTTCCTCGACACGCGTTTCATTTAAATCATACCCCCACATTACCCATATAGCCAGTGCTGCTGTGGACGCAGGTATAATAATATCCGCAAGTCTTAAATTGGTCATTGCTTCCACCGTTTGAGTAGGCGCACCTGACTCAAATCCAACCAGTTTAAGAACTAAACCAGCGAGGATCAGAGCGATTGCCTGACCTATTTTGACCATGAGCCAATAAATGGCACCAAAAGTTCCCTCTTTCCGAGGCATGCCATTTCTCAATTCATCTAAATCACACACATCGGCAGTCATGCTCATCATCAAGGTAAAGAGGCCTCCAATACCAAAGGACATCAAAGGAATTGGCATGAATAATAGCCAAGGATTCGATGGATTGAAACCCCACCATTTGAGAGAATAGCCAACGATTGAAATAATCGTTGCAATGATGAAGGCGTTGCGTTTTCCAAACTTATCTGACAGGAACGAGATAATAGGTATTACCAAAAACGCTGTAGCTACTGCACTCATGGTTGCAAACCAGGCAGGCCATGTGCCCGTGAGCCCATAGTCACCATTAAACATGTGGAAGACAATGATGAAGTAGGCAAATCCTGCTATTAGCTGAAAGCCATTGAAAACCAGAAATGTGGCACCACACAATCTGAGAAAAGGTCCATTATTCGATATCTCTATGATACTTTTCCAGAGCTTAGCTAAATTCTTGAAAATATTGGCAAAATTCAGTTCTGCTCGGTTCTTCATCTCACTTGCATCGAGACCTTTACAAAACAAGCCTGGTAGAATGCCAAGTAAAATGCAAGTCCCACCTACGATAATTGACATCTTTCGTACACCCTCATCCTGTGTTGCGAAGAGGTCAGGGTCTGCTACTACTACCCAAAACCATGGTACCACCATCCAGGCGATTTGTCCCATCGTCTGAGCGAATGCCATCAGGCGTGTACGTTCATTATAATCGGTTGTCATTTCGTACCCTAATCCAACAAATGGCGTAGCGTACATGGTATTTCCAAGGGTGAAAATCAATGAGAATATTAGAAAGTACCAGAAGTTGTAATCCTGTGAATTGGCAACATTTAACTGCCACAGAAGGGCGAAAATGACACCACTTAATATTGCTCCTATTACGATGTATGGTCTTCTTCTACCCCATTTTGATTTCGTATTATCTGAGATGAAGCCCATGATGGGATCGGTTATCGCATCAAATAATCGTGGAAGACCACCAAGTAAACCAGCCATCAATGGATCCATTCCAAAGGCTGTAACCAGAAAGAACATGAAAATTTGCAATGATGCAGGTAAAAGGTTTAATACCAAATTACCTGTACCATATGCCATTTTCTGACCAAAGGGGACTATATCTTTTGGGTCGGTTAGTTTCAAATTTTTCTACGTATTAATCTATTGTTCATCCAGGTTAGGGCACAGTTAGTACAGTGATGCCGACAAAAACACCGGCAAAACACTTTTCCCAACACATCGGACTATTTAATACCCTTCGTTTTGGACTAAAACTCCATTAGACAAATCAATCTCTGTTTGAGGAATTGGGATAAAACCTCTCGTAGCAGAATTAAACGAATGATCGTAAACTTGTGCTGGTCCTGTGTAATTTGGACCGATAACCCCTGTAACTGTTAGCTCTTGAGCTGCAACAGACTGTCCTCTTCTTAGAAGATCCCAATACCGTATTCCCTCTCCAGCCAATTCCATTCTCCGTTCATCAAAAAGCGCATCTTCCGAGTAGCTACCAAGATCTGATAATCCAACCCTTTGTCTAACAAGATTAATATATGAGACGTTACTCCCAATCTCGGCGGCCATTAACAAGACATCAGCAAATCTTATAGCCCGATAGTTACTCATGTTATGTAGTTCTGGTGTTCCTTGACCTCCTCTGTCAACCAATCTCGTTGTATATTTTGCGTTGTAATATCCGGTATGCTGATAAGCTCCAGTATTTAATGTTATACCTGCTTCACTTTCAAGATCTGACTGTTGAAGAATTGTCAATGGTCTTCTTGGATCACCGCTCATATCAGAAAATAATTTATGTGAAGGAACAGCAAAAGACCAACCTCTATAATAAATGGCAGAATTGGTAATTCTTGGACCCATCATTTGTGCTGCCAGATTACCTTCAACATATTGTTCAGTGCCCCAGTCTCCACCAACAGGCTCACCTGCATATGAAATTTCAAAAACACTCTCAACTCCAAATTCTGTAGACGAAAGAAACAAATCCCCAAAGTTGGGTTCCAGAGCATGTCCGCTATTATTGATTACATCTTCCAGCTGAGTGAGAACATAAGAATCATCGATTGCAGTACCATCTGCATTCATGCCATTCCCATAAACGCCTTGCTCAAACAAGAAAACCCTGCCCAACAGTGCTTTTGCAGCCCAGCGCGTAGCTCTACCAGTTAATCCTGAACTGTAAGATTGTGGTAAGTTATTGAGTGCAAATACCAAATCAGCCGCGATAAAATCATAAACTTCTTCAGGGTCAGATTGAGGGATTTTTACATCAGATGCACTTGTCGGTGTAAAATCCAATAGTACGATATTCTCAAAGAACCTTACAAGTTCAAAATTGAAATAAGCTCTTAAAAATCGTGCTTCGGCAATTAATTGATTTCTCTCATCATCAGAAATATCATCCAGTTCCTCAGCTTTCTCAATAGTAAAATTTGCTCTGTATATACCTGTGTAGTTCCTTGTCCAAATTGACTGAACAATTCCATTAGCAGTACCGATTTGGAATAGATTAAATTCATCTTCATCTGCACCATCCCCGGCATCCTGACCACCCGCATAAGCATCATCCGAGAGAACTTCCGAGATGACCAGATATGGCGACCATGGAAGGTCTCTCCCCTTTTGATGACCTAAAACATCATAAGCTGATATAAGAGATTCCTCAACTCTCTCCGGTGTAGTAAAATAATTACTTGCAAATACAGAACCCTGCGGCTCAACATCCAAAATGTCACTACTGCAGCCTATAGCATTGATTGCCAAGAGCAATATTGCTAATCTCTTGTTGATTATCATATTTAAAATTTTCATAGCTTTTTACTTCAGATTAATTAAAACGAGATACTTGTTCCAACCCTAAATATTCTCGGTTGTGGATAGATTCCACGATCTATTCCTGTATCCACTACAGTTGGTCCACCAACTTCAGGATCAGCCCCTTCATACCCAGTTATTGTTACTAAGTTTTCTACCGAGAAATACACTCTCCAGTTAGTAGCTCCAAACCGATTAATCAAGTCAGAAGAAAAAGTGTATCCGACTTGTACATTTCTTACCCTCACAAAGGATCCATCTCTGATATTTATCATATCGGTCACACGCGTGTAATTCCGATTAGGATCACTAACAGCAAACCTTGGGTAACTTCCGGTCGGGTTGTCAGTTGACCAACGATCAAGAATGTTTGTGTGACGGTTAGAAGTTGGAATATCTGGTCGACCCATTCCGTTGAACACTTCTAGACCGAATGAACCAGCCAATAAAGCACTAAAGTCAAAATTCTTGTAATTAACAGATAAATTAGAACCTAGAATCCAATCCGGTAGCGGACTTCCAATCACCGTTCGGTCATCATCTGTAATTGTACCATCTCCATTAACGTCAACGTATCTTATATCACCCGGTTGAGCATTTGGTTGTATCGGATTTCCTGTACTTCCAATGTAAGAAAAGATCTCACTTTGATTTCGGAAAATACCATCTGTCTTGTATCCAAAGAAACTAGTCACCGGTTGCCCTTCAATGATTCGGGTCACTTCCCCGGCCAAAGCCCAAGTGGCCCCTGGAATGAATCCTGACTCATCGGCAATTTTAGTCATAGTGTTTTTATTATAGGTAGCATTGACTGAAACCGAATAATTAAAATCTCCAGAGGTGTTTCTCCAGCCCAATTCAATCTCAAATCCCTCATTTTGCATTTCTCCTACATTATTGAATGTACCTGGAATTCCTAAAGTCCCCGGCAGTCGTTCAAATTGCAGTAATCCTTCTGTAACTCTTTTATAATAGTCTAATGTCGCAGTAAGTCGGTTATCAAACAATCCGGTTTCAATGGCTATATCAAGTTGATTCGACGACTCCCACCTTATATCTTGGTTAGCAAAGAATTGTGGAGTGGCTCCTTGAAATGGCGCTCCTTGCAGGTTGTAGGCTATGTTAAAATCCACAGGCGACTCAAATGCAAACCCTGGAATTCGGTCGTTCCCGTTTTGTCCCCATGATGCCCTAATTTTTAAGAAGCTTAAGTTGTTAATCTCTGGAAAGAAAGGTTCTTCATTAATCACCCAACTAGCACCAAAAGACCAAAAATTACCGAATTGATTATTTGCACCAAAGTTTGAAGAACCATCTCTTCTGTAAGTAGCCGAAAGAGAAACTCGATCCTTATAATCATATAATATTCGGCCAAAATAGGAAAATAATGAGCTATTGAATGCTCCACTACCCGCTATAAAGGTGGAATCAACTCCTAAACTTAAATATCTCAGATTTGGATTCTCAACAGGGGCCCCCTGAGTTGAACCAAAGAGGTCTTCAAAGCGTCTTTCGACTGCCGTAGTTCCTACAAGGCCATTAAACCTGTGATCACCTACCTCCTTTTCGTACATTAGCGTATTCTCCCACTGAACAGTTATATTTCTTGCAAAGCTTTTCGACAATTGCGTGAAAGGCCTGTTATTGGTAGCCGACAGGAAGTACGTATCATTGAAATTATTATTTTCTAACAAGCTTAAATCAATCCCTCCATCCGTTTTGAATGTCAATCCTTCAATGGGATACACTTCTGCATACATTCGACCAAGAATCTGGTCTTTACTGAAGCTTCCATTTTGCAACTCCAACTGGGCAAGCGGATTCACTACCTCTTGCCCAACATTGTTTGAAATAGCATAAACCCTACCGAACTCATCCCTAACGACTGGATTATTTAAGTAAAACCTGGTAGGATCGTTTAGTACGTCTGCATCAGTTTCAAATACTGCAGTAAGTGGATCCAGATTCAGTGCGCTTCCTAGTTCACTATTGAAAGATCCATTACTAGTGACGCCTCTGGTTTTCAGGTGAGTGTAATTCACGCTCGCCCCTATTTTGACATAATCATTTAGTTTAGACGATCCTTTCAGTCTTCCAACGTAACGCTCCAATTTCGATTTATCTCCTCCAATCACTCCCTCCTGATTGAAGTAAGATGCGCTTGCCGCAAAAGTTGCCTTCTCATTACCTCCTGACAAGGAAATTTCATGCGATTCAATGGGTACGTTACTGCTGTAAAGTTCTTTTTGCCAATCAGTATTGTTTTGAGGTATCTCATTTTCATCAAATGGTACCCCATTGAGGTTGGTGGCACCCCCATCCGCCATTAATTGCTGATATTGGGAGGCATTCAAAACATCTACTGTTTTTGCCACATTCTGAACTCCAATGTAACCTGAGTAAGTGATCGATGTTTGACCTGGTGTCCCAGATTTAGTAGTAATCAGAATTACTCCATTTGCAGCTCGAGCTCCATAAATGGAAGAAGATGCAGCATCCTTTAATACTTCAACTGATTTAATATCACCTGCATTCAGGTTATCAATACTGTTAACAGCGATTCCATCAACCAAAATAAGCGGGCTATTGTCGCCGTTCGTACCAATTCCTCTTATTCGAATTTGAGGCGCTTCCCCCGGTTGTCCAGATTGATTTAAGATTTGTACACCGGATACTCTACCCTGTATCGCTTGATCTATTCGAGCTACTGGCTGCTTGTTAAGTTCTTCAGAGTTTACGCTGCTAATCGCTCCTGTTAATACTTTCTTTTTCCTTGTTCCATATCCAATAACAACAACCTCTTCCAATTCATCCATATCCTCCGAAAGCGTAACATCAATAACAGATCGTTGACCAACTAATACTTCCTGTTTTTCAAAACCGATATAGGTAAATGAAACAACAGCTTCAGTTGATGAGACATTAAGCGTGTAATTTCCATCTATATCCGTTATGGCTCCATTGGAAGTTCCGACCTCTAGTACAGTAACTCCTGGTAAAGTTTCGCCGTTCGGATCTGTAACGGTTCCAGAAACGGTAACTTGGGCTTGAACTATCAAAGAGAATAATAGCATCAATCCAGTGGCTAAAAATATTTTTAATCTATTGATCATTTGGAAGGTGTTTTTAAATTTTAGTATTTATTTGTCACTGATTATCTTGAAACACACGTACATAATCTACTATCATATGCTGTGGGAATACCGTTGTAGAATCAGGGTTTCCTGGTAAGTTTCCTCCAACTGCCACATTAAATATGAAGAAGAATTGATTTCTAAATTCTGATAAATTTTCTGGTGTAATGTCTATGACATAAAATTGTTGATCATCGACTAACCATCTAATTTGATCAGCCTCCCAAATCAGGGTAAAAACATGAAATTGATCATTGAATGTATTGTTGGATAAAGAATAATAGGAATTTGAATCCCCGCATGTACATTGTCGATTTCCGTCTGGCCCTGCCCAATGTAAAGTACCAAATACCTCGTCAGGATTTTGTCCCACCAATTCCATAATATCAATTTCTCCGCAAGCTGGCCATCCGACTTGTCTGAAGTTTGCGCCTAACATCCATAATGCTGGCCATATTCCCTGTCCTTTTGGTAACTTAGCACGGATATCAACCCTCCCGTACTGAAATTCAAATTTATTTTCTGTGGTCAATCTCGAAGATGTATATGAGCTATTGCTGATTGATTCTCTTCGAGCCGCAATAACTAAATATCCTTCTGTTAATGTAGTATTATCCTCTTGATAATATTGAAGTTCATTATTACCCCAGCCATTATTTCCTGTGCCAATTTCGTAATTCCAATCTTCCTCATTTAACAGTGTATCATCAAATTCATCACTCCAGATCAATGTCATACCACTATATGATGTCGGTGTTGAATACCCAGTATCATCTATTGGTCCGAGACCTGTATTCAGCCCGATTGAGACCGATTTTTCTTCCCGTAGGAATTTCCCTGAGGCACCTATTGCTTTCACTTCTATATTATAAGTGCCATCATCTGAATAAGTATAATCTAAAAGACCTGTCGTATTTGAAATTATATCGCTTCCATCGCCCAGATCGAACTCATAGTCAACGATGTTCTCTGCTGTTGCAACAATAGAAATAGCTCTGGAATCCTCAGATACAGTAACCTCTACCTGGAGATTTGCTGGCTCATCATTGGATTTGGTTGGAGATGAATCATTGCATGAAAAAACGTTGAATATTACAAGGAAAAGCAGAGAGATAAATTTAGTTTTCATTTTGTTATGTATAAAAAAATCGCGTCAGATTTTCATCATGACGCGATTTCATTAACCTAAAATTACTCTACTAATACGATATCATCGAAGTAGTGAGTTCGTGCTCCTGATTTGTCTGATTGATCCCCATTTGGATCAAAGTCAAAGAAGACTGCAATCACATCATATAAAGCCTGATCATTGCTTGTGTAAAGCACCTCAAACTCTTCCCATGTGTCTGCTGCAGTTACAGTAAAGTCTGTTTCAGTAGCTACATTTGAGTCTGCACTATCCTCAAGCTTAAACTTAACCGTAGCACCTGCTATTGGAGACCGAACTTTAAACTTAATGGTTTTCTTGACTGAAAAGTCTATGTATCCACTTAGCTGCGTAGAAGCTCCAGAGTAAAATTTACTTGCGTCAGGTTCCACAAGTTCTCCTACCGTTGCACTGGTATTGATTCCCGATTGATCTGGATTTGTGATTTCTGCAAAAGTCATTCCTCCTCCTGCATCATCAGTTCCTCCAAATGGACTAAAAGTAGCAGAGGTTGTTTCAAAATCAATATCTACAACATCAATAAGTGTTTTCTCTACTGGAGGGCACTCATCAACTACGATTGCATCTGATGCATTTTCGTAACTAACGAGCGTGAAACCCCAATAACCAAATACCGCACCAGCATCATCTGTGAGGTTAGTTTCTAATACCAAGGTATCAGCGGCACCTTCAACTTCAACTAGTTTCGCCACAGTATATGTTACGGTAGGTTGTGGTTCTGTGTATTCTTTGTCAGTTCCTGCTTTTGTAAGCCCGATAAAACCGCCTTCTATAGTAAGTGTTGAAGTACTTGGATCGTACGTAAATGCATGAGTCCCTGAATTCCAGTCTGTAAGGTCTTCGCCAGCAGGACCAACATATTCGGCATCTGTAGCAGCAAAACACTCTTCTGATCCATTGGCAAAAAGACCTCCCTCATACCAGTAATCACCATTGTTTTCATATGTAAATGTGCCATCAGTATTAAATGTCCAGGTATCATCGAAAATACACTCTCTTGAACATAAATCTGCAATAGCAAACCAAACAGCAGATCGATCTGTTGGACCCACTTCAATTGGATTAACACCAGTAGAATTGTCAGCAACAAGCTGCCATACTTTACCATTATCACCAATCAATGCACGCTGAGCCGCCAGTGGATCGGTAATTGTAATATCGGTTGAAAACTCAGAAGTAATACCTGACTCATTAGAAGCAATCAAAGTAACGGTGTATGTACCAGCCTCTGCATATGTATGAACAGGATTTACTTCTATACTGGTTGCACCGTCTCCGAATGCCCAGGCATAGGCAACAGCATTGGTAGAGAAGTTAGTAAACGTAACTTCTGAAAAGTTTTCTTCACTTATTTCAAATTGGAAACTAGCGATTGGTTCTAGAGGAGCGGCATCATCATCACTAGAACACGACATCAAAATTGCCAATGTGGAAAAAGCCACAATGACACTTAGCATTTTTAAATGTTTTAAATTTTTCATTTGGTTAATTATTTAAATGTATGATTACAATCCGTGATTTCTTATTTCCGCAGATCGGTTAGACTAATCTACAGGTATAGAGTCCAAAATCTAATTTATCTACCACATCAAAAACTCATCATGAGAAACTATTCAATACATCAATGGTTTAGTAAATATTTGTTTTTGAATAATTAGGGCTATTTTTAATTTCTCAAAAATTTCTTACTTAAAAAATGAAAACTCTACTATGAGGTTGTCATTTATATTGATTTTATTAAATCTTTCAATAGAGTCTAGTTTATCTCAGCACATAAACAATTCGAAGACTCAATTAAATTCTGTCCCTTTAATTACTACATATAAGCCATCCGACTACAACGCAGGTATACAGAATTGGTCAATCACTCAAGACACTTCCGGCTATTTTTACATAGCCAATAATTATGGTTTACTAGAGTTTGACGGAGCTAGCTGGAATAACTACCCAATCGAAGGTTCCACTAAAACAAGATCTGTATTAGTAGACAACCGGACTAACCGCATTTTTGTTGGAGGGCAAAAGCAATTGGGTGTTTTCGAAAGAATTCAATCAGGAATCACATACAAAAGCCTTGTGCATTTAATACCAGACTCCATTAGCTATGATGAAGTTTGGGACATTGTCATGTTCAAGGACACTATTTATGCCAATATTGACGGAACACTTGCACGATTAGATCAGGAACAATTGATTCCTCTTCCAGGTATGAATTCAACTGATTTTATTACCATCTATGATGATGAGTTGCTAGCAGGGTCTGAGGAGGGATTATTTCGTTTATCCAATCAAAAACTAATCGCATTAAAAAACAGTGAAGGTTATAACTTCAGAGGAGTTTCAAAGAGTAGCTCGGATTCCTTTTTGTTTTTTACTTACGATGGAGACGTTCTTACCTACGAAAACAATCAATTAAAGAGGATTACCACTCCATTTGAAGTATTTCTCAGAGATGCCAAAATCAATAAGGTACTCACACTGAAGAACAACAATATTGTTATCGGAACTCAAAATAATGGCTTACTAATTGTTAATCAGCAGATGGAGTCCATTCTTCACTTGACTAAAAATAAAGGGCTGAATCACCGGACTGTTACGGCATTATATGAGGATGATTTTAAGAATTTATGGGTAGGATTAAATAACGGGATTTGCGTTGTTGAGCTGGGCACTCCATTTTCACTGATAAATGAAGATATAGGATTGGAAGGGACAGGTTATGCAGCAGCTTTTCAGAATGGAAAAACTTATTTAGGTACGAGCAGTGGACTTTTTGAAGCGCACGGTTCAATCACGCAAACAGATAGAATCGCAGGGTACAAATTGATATCTGGGAGTGAGGGACTCGTCAACAACGTTCAATCAATAGATAACAAGATCTTATTGAGTCATCATGAGGGCGCATTCATACTAACATCTAATGGATTTAGGCAATTTTTTGATAAAACTGGTGTTTGGGCCTTTAAAAAGTTATCTGATAATAAGCTACTAGGTGGAACTTATGAAGGATTTCGACTATTTAATCAACATTCTGGTTTGCCATGGACAGATAAAAGCCCAAACCAATTCAATGAATCATCACGTGTATTTGAGTTCATTAATGATAGCACTTTATGGATGACTCATGGTTATAAAGGAGTATTCAAGGTGCGTCTAAGAAATGATAGCATTTACAGCGTTAATCACTATGGAGCAGATAAAGGCTTCCCTTCAGATATCTTGATTAGTGTCTATAAAGTTAGTGGACAGTTAATCTTTACAGCAGAAACGGGTATTTATCAATACAATGATAAAACGGATCGTTTTGAACGACATCCATTTCTTAATCGATGGTTTGGAAGTAGGCATGTTAGTAAAATAAAGGAGCTCGATAACGGTGATATTTTCTACATCGCCGACGGACAGTTAGGATTCCTCAAAAAAGTATCTATTGGTGTCTATGAGCCTAAAGAAAAGCAGTTTAAAAAAATCAACAGTTACATCAGTGATGACCTTGAGAATATAAGTTTAAGCAATGATGGAGATATTCTTGTAGGTGCCAAAGAAGGATTTATTCATTACCAACCTCTTCACGACAATCAGTTTGAAGAATCCTTTAAAACTTATTTGAAGCAGGCATCTGTTACTGATCACTCGAATCAAAGCATTGTGATATCTGGTCCATTTTTTCAGTCTGTCAACATAAAAAGACCAAAACGGATACGGCTTGAATATTCGGCTCCTTATTATGATGGACTAAATAACATTCGCTTCGCATACAGATTGTTACCATATGAAGATAACTGGTCTGATTGGAGTGCCACCAACTGGAAAGAGTATACGAATCTCTCCTCTGGTGAATACACCTTTGAGATAAAAGCAATAAATATATACGGTGTTGAAAGTGAAATAAGCCAATACGCTTTTTCAGTAAATCCAAGATGGTATGAATCAAGTACGGCTGTTGCCATATATACCCTTGTTGTGCTTTTGGTATTTACTTCGGTTCTTTACACTCGAGAGAAAAAACATAAGTCTGAAAAAGAAATCATCCATCAAAGTAAAGAAGAAGAAATTCGATCGAAGGAACGTGAAATATCTGAGTTTTCTGAAAAAACAAGCCAACAAATTCAGCAACTAAAAAACGAAAATCTTAAAAAGGAAATCGACCACAAAAACAGTCAGCTCGCATCTGTAACCATGCACTTGCTCAGCAAAAATGAGTTTGTCATGTCCATCAGGAAAAAACTATATGAAGTAGCATCTAACACTAAGACTGATAATGATTCCTTACAAAAAATTGTAAAATCGATTGATAAGAATATTGATGAAGATGAGGCTTGGGAGACATTCGTTCATCACTTCGACCAGGTGCACGGAAAATTTCTACAAAGGCTCAAAGAAGAAATAAGTTTAACGCCACAAGAAACGAAGCTTTGTGCATACCTAAAAATGAATATGAGCACTAAGGACATAGCTAACCTGATGAACATTACAGTTCGGGGCGTAGAACTAGCCAGGTACCGACTCAGAAAAAAGCTGGGAATAAATAGAGATGTTAACCTTGTCTCCTATCTCGACAGGTTTTAACAGTGTCCAAAGACGACCATTCATGTAACTTATTTCCAGTCATCTCAATTTTTACGATAAATTGGAGTCTTAATCCAATTTTAATTAGATGCGAAATTTACTAATAACCCTACTCGTTCTTGGAGGAACAATCCTCTTTGCGCAGGACGAAAAGAAATCTGAATCAGACTCAACTGAAGAAAAGAAAGCCACAAAAGAGCTTCCTTTGGAACCTGAGCGTTCTTTAAGACTAAAAACAACCGAGGGAACCTGGATTTCACTTGATGTACACCCAAACGGACAGAAGATCATCTTTGATATGATGGGTGACCTTTACACCCTTCCAATCACCGGTGGTAAAGCTACACGAATCACGAAAGGAATGGCTTTTGATGACCATCCTCGCTATAGCCCAGATGGGAATTATATCGTCTTTTCATCAGACCGAAGCGGCTCAGAGAACATCTGGACGCTGGACTTGACGGATGAAGAAGCAGAACCTAATCAGATCACCAAAGACAAAGACAAGTACTACCAGGCAGCTGAATGGTCGAACGACGGAAATTACATCTTCGCTGCAAAAGGCATCCGAACATTAAAAATGCATATGTACCACAAAGATGGTGGTGGAGGCATCCAGCTCATTAAGGAGCCAGACGGGTTACAAACCATTGAACCTGCATTCGGAAAAGATGATCGATACCTTTGGTTCTCTCGAAGAAATGGCGCCTGGAATTACAATGCTCAGATGCCACAATACCAAATTGCAACATATGATCGGGAAACAGGTGAGATTGCTACACAAACCAATCAATATGGGTCAGCATTCGCTCCTACCCTCTCCCCTGACGGGAAGTGGCTGGTGTATGCTTCCAGATACAATACTGAAACCGGACTGAGAAAAAGAAACCTTCAAACCGGGGAGGAAAGCTGGTTAGCCTATCCCGTGAGAAGAGACGATCAGGAGTCCAGAGCGAGGATGGGCGTTTATCCTGCTATGTCATTTACACCTGATAGCCAGTCAGTAATTGCATCTTATGGGGGCAAAATCTGGCGCATTCCTATTAATGGTGGAGAAGCTACTGAAATTCCATTCGAAGTAGACGAAGAACTGGATTTTGGTCCAATGGTACAGTTCGATTACCCCATCTATGACAGCACCAAAATGATTGCTAATCAGATAAGAGATGCACAGCGCTCTCCTGATGGATCTAAAATTGCATTCACAGTACTCAATCGCTTGTATGTGATGGACTACCCAAATGGCACTCCAAAACGTGTAACGAATAATAACTTCACAGAGGCATGGCCTACATGGTCACCAGATGGAAGCAGCATCGTCTTCTCATCATGGGAGGGCACTGAAGGACACATTTACAAAGTGCGAGCTTCAGGTGGCCGCCAATCAAAACTCACAAACCTAGGAGGTGTTTACAGCCGAATGGCATGGGATAAAAAGACAAATCGTATTGCTTTCCTCTATGGTACTGCAAAAGCATATGAAGAGGCAATTGGCCCCTGGGCATTTAGAGCTCAGGAAAACATTGGATGGATCAGCGCTGATGGTGGCAATGTAAATAAGATCAAAGCAGCCAGTGGTAGGAATCTCCCTCATTTTGTAGAAAAGGATGACCGAATCTACATGTACCACGGAGGGAAAGGGTTAATCTCGATGCGATGGGATGGATCGGATGAAAAAGAACACTTGAAAGTATCCGGTATCATGACTTACCCTGCCCTGATACATGATCACGATCACAGCATGCTAATGAACGGTGGACCTACCGAACCACAGCGAAAACCAAGTAATGCTGAATATGTGATCATGGCACCAAAAGGCGACAAAGCACTGGCCAAAATCAACAATGACGTATATGTGGTAACCGTGCCTCCTGTTGGTGCGGAAACAGTGAAAATTTCAGTATCTAATCCGGACAATGCAGCTTTCCCAAGTTGGAAACTTACCACCTTCGGTGGTGAATTTGCCCATTGGAATGAAGATGGAAATACAGTGAATTTCACGTTAGGCAATGCCTATTTCGCTTATGACCTGGAAGAGGCCAAACGTGTGGCAAAAGAACTGGAAGAGAAAAAGAAAAAAGAAGAAGAGGAAAAGAAGAAGAAAGAAGAATCTGACGAAGATGAAAATGGAGACGAGGGTAATGACGATGAGGAAGAGGGAGATACTGATGATGAGCAAGACGACAATGAAACGGTAGCTGAAGATTCAAAAGACGAAGACAAAGAAGAAAAGGAGGAAGATGAAGGATACAAACCAAACGAAATCCGAATCAAAGTTGAAGTGAAGAAGGATATTCCTGAAGGTACAGTTTTATTAAAAGGTGCGCGCATCATTACCATGAACGGCGATGAGGTAATCGAGAATGGAGACATCCTGATTGAAGATGCTCGAATAAAAGCAGTCGGAGCTTCAGGTACTATTGATGCTGGCAATGCACAGGTTTTGGACATGAGTGGCAAGACTATTACACCCGGGTTTGTAGACACGCACGCACACATGTGGCCCAACTGGGGATTGCATAAAAATCAGGTATGGGTATATGCTGCCAACCTTGCATATGGCGTGACTACAACGCGTGATCCACAAACTGCAACTACAGATGTGCTTACCTACTCTGACATGGTTGAGACCGGAGACATACTTGGACCAAGAGTATACTCAACAGGTCCTGGCGTAGGCTTCTGGTATTACAATATCAAAAGCCTGGAACATGCGCAGAATATACTGAAGCAATACTCTGAGTATTTCAATACCAAGACCATTAAAATGTACATCACAGGTAACAGGCAGCACAGACAGTGGATCATTCAGGCGGCCAAGGAACAAAAATTGATGCCTACTACTGAGGGTGCATTGGATATGAAGCTCAACATGACTCAGCTGATTGACGGGTATCCGGGACATGAGCACTCCTTCCCTATCTATCCGATATATAATGATGTGCTTTCATTAACAGCTGAGGCACAAATGGCTTATACACCTACTCTATTGGTTTCCTATGGAGGGCCATGGGCAGAAGAGTACTACTACTCAACAGAAGATGTACAAGGAGATGCTAAGATCAACTTCTTTACTCCGAAGCGAGAGTTAGACGGTAAGTCCAGGAGGAGAAGAGCCTGGTTCATTGAGGAAGAGCATATTTTCCCTCGACACAGTGAGTTCGTTGGAGACCTTGTTAAAGCCGGGGGAATTGCCGGTGTAGGTTCTCACGGCCAGCTACAAGGACTTGGCTATCACTGGGAATTATGGGCTACTCAATCGGGTGGTATGCCAGAACTTGATGCATTGAAAGTAGCAACTATTCTTGGCGCCAAGGCGATTGGCCTTAGCAAGGATGTTGGATCTATCCAAGCAGGCAAGCTTGCCGATCTGGTGATTATGGATAAAAATCCTTTGGATAACATTCGCAATTCCAACTCGATCACACATGTAATGAAAAATGGCAGACTCTATGATGGAAACACATTAGATGAAGTGTATCCAAGACAAAAGAAAGCTCCAGATTTCTACTGGGTGAAAGATGGACCGGATAGCATGAGCTTACCTGGAGAGGAGTAATCTTAAAACTTATTCTAGAATAGTAAAGAATCAAGCCCGGACCAGTTGGTTCGGGTTTGTTATTTTTAACAGAATCCAAAATCTATCAACTATGAAGAATCGATTGTTTTACACTTCATTAATAGGAGTATTACTATTCACTATTGGCTTTTTGAGCAATGCTCAGCTTAGTAAAACAGAAAAGAAAATCATGAAGATCGTTTCAGACAACCACACTGAAGCGATGAAGTTTCTTCAAGAAAATGTCAACATCAATAGCGGAACCATGAACTTCGAAGGAGTTAGGGCAGCAGCAATTCCCTTTGAGGAGAAATTTAAGGAGATAGGCATGACTACTACCTGGTATAGCATGCCGGAGGAAGTAAATAGAGCAGGTCATCTATTTGTAGAAAACAAAGGCACAAAAGGGAAGCGATTACTTTTGATCGGCCACCTCGATACTGTTTTTCCTAAAGACAGTCCATTTCAAACCTGGATAGAACAAGGAGACAGCATCGCATGGGGGCCAGGCGCCAATGACATGAAAGGTGGAAATGTAATCATCCTTTATGCACTAAAAGCATTACATGAAGCAGGAGCGTTAAAAGATCGACAAATCATTGTAGCACTACATGGAGATGAAGAAGCTAGCGGTAAGCCAATCAGTGAGAGTAGAAAACACATCCGTGAAGCAGCACAACGCAGTGACATTGCATTGGGATTTGAAACGTCCACCGGATTTAACTATGCCACTGTCGCTCGTAGAGGGTCCAGTGGCTGGGAATTGAAAGTAACAGGCAAAAGAGCTCATTCTTCAGGAATCTTTAGTGAACGAGTGGGCGCAGGTGCAATCTTTGAAACTGCAAGAATCCTACATCAATTCTATAAAGAAGTAAAAGGAGAAGAGTATCTAACCTTCAATCCGGGGGTAATATTAGGAGGGACAAAAGTAGATTTTGATAAACTTTTAGAAAGAGGTACAGCTTTTGGTAAGTCGAATGTAGTAGCTCAGGAAGTGATTGTAACAGGAGGTTTACGTTTCATTACCGAAGAACAAAAAGAAAATGCCCGTGCCAAAATGAGTGAGATTGTTAAAAACAATCTACCTCAAACCAGCGCAGAGATTTCCTTCATTGATAGCTACCCAGCTATGCCTCCAACCAGTGGTAACATGAAGGTATTGGAGGCGTTGAGCGAAGTAAGCCAGGATATGGGCCATGGTCCAGTAGAAGCATGGGATCCTGGAAGAAGAGGCGCAGCTGACATCTCATTTGTGGCTGAGTATGTTGATGGAATAGATGGCTTGGGCACGATGGGTCGTGGCGCACATACTCCTGAAGAATATTTAGACTTAAGAACAGTCGAAGAACTTACTCAAAGAGCAGCCCTTTTGATTTATCGATTAACAAGGGAGTAGCATATACGCTTCTCCCTTATTATATCTAAGGATGGTCTCAACCACCATAAGCCAAATTCAATTCCTCACATTGGTCCAGGTCAACTTCACGTTCTCCTAAATATTCTCTACTCACAGAGCACCGGTTTCCTGAACAGGAGCCTGTATTTAAATAGACTTTAAAGGCATGTATGCCCGACGGAAGAGTAATACTTCCTGTTTCACCAGCTGCAACACTAAGATCTCCGGATGAATTAGAGCTGAGAGGATCCCTATTTATAAAAATGATAATGGATCGACTTGAACTGGCAGTTGCTTCGTAGTTATTCGTTATTATAACTGTTCCAGTGTTTTCTTTCTTGCATGCAGAGGTTGGCTCATCTTCCTTACATGAAGTAGTACCAATTACGATTAGCAGTAAAATCAGACGACAGAAATTTGCGTGGACTTTCATGAGATAAATGTTTGATTACCATGCAAGCTTATCGCAATCCCTTCTCTAAGGATAAAACACATGTTGCAATAGGTAGCACATATGTTGTAAGCACTCTTTTAACACACTTAGAGCTACTTTTCAACTTCTTTTTTGATAGCATCACCAGGGCTGAAACCATACAATTCTTTGTAGCATTTAATGAAATAGCTGGGACTATTAAACCCAACACTATAAGCCACCTCACTAATAGAAGCTGCATCAGACTCAAGCAGTTGCCTGGCTCTACGCAATCGAATATTGCGGATGAAAACACTCGGACTGTGTCCTGTTAAAGCCTTAAGTTTTCTGAATAATTGCGTCCGGTCCATCGCCACCTGATCACTTAGATCCTCCACCGTAAAATCATCGTTCGATATATTCTTTTCGACTGCTTCAATCGCTTGTTTTATAAATACTTCCTGACGAGAGTCAACTTCCACTTTAGATGCCTCCAGCATTAGCGTCTGGCTATAGTGTTTTCGAAGCTGTTCCTTCGTTGCTAAAAGATTACGCACGGTAAGCCTAAGCTCGTTTGGATCAAAAGGTTTTGAGAGATATGCATCGGCATTAGCTTCCAAACCTTCTATCCTACTCCGCTGAGAAGATTTTCCCGTGAGCACCAGCACCGGAATATGATTCGTTGCGTGATTACTCTTCACAGCTCTGCATACTTCCAGACCGTTTTTCTTAGGCATCATCACATCTGTGATAATCAAATCAGGAACATGTGTCAACGCCTGTGTTAACCCCTCCGCTCCATCGGCTGCTTCTATGATATAAATATCATTACTAAAACAAGATTTGATAAACGATCGAAGTTCATGATTATCCTCAATGATTAAAACCGTTGGTCCCTCCCCATTGTCAGCGTGTGTAGGTTCAATCATTCTTTTACCATCATCCGTTTCCGGTTTAATAGGTACAAATGGCAAACGGACAAATACCTGTGTCCCAACTTGTTCCTCACTTGCGAGCGTTATGCTACCTCCCATCAGTTCAACCAACTCTTTCGTAAGTGCTAGCCCAATACCGGTTGAAGTCTGGTTATTATCTAAAACTGAGGTGGTGTGAAAAAATCTATCAAAAACTTTCGGAACATCTTCTTTTGCTATCCCTATACCCGTATCTATTATTTCGAATTGAATATGAGATTTATCTGATGACAAATGCACTTGAATCTCACCACGTTCTGGCGTGTATTTGCAAGCATTTGAAATGATATTGACCATAACTTTTTCCAACTTATCCTTATCCAGATAGACCCATGCATTTTCAAAGTCACAATCAAAAGTGAGATGTTGATTTTTGCTTTCTGCGAAAGATCTGAACTGCTCAAGTATGATTCGCACAAATTGATTCAGCTCCACAGCTGAATCGTTAAGTTTTAGATGGCCTGCTTCTATTTTGGACAAGTCCAAAATTTCATTAATCAGACCAAGCAATCGATTGGCATTATGTGAAATATTGGTAAGCAACTTCTTGCTAGCTGCATCAGATACTTTCTGCATCAGTTCATGAGCAGGACCCAGAATGAGTGTAAGAGGGGTCTTAAACTCATGAGAGATATTGGAAAAAAAACGGGTTTTTGTTTGATCAATTTCTGCAAGTGCCTTGCTCTCCATTTCAATCTTCCTGCTTCGGTAGCTCAGCGCTAATGCAAATACGAAAGCCTCAATAAAACAGGCGATTTGTAGCCAGGACACATAATCCAATGTATTTAGAAACCCTTCTTCCAAAATCCCAAATGAAGTAAGCATGGCATTCGTAATCTGCAAAAGCCCAAAGAGCACCATCACAGAAGCACCCCATCCTATATACCTTGCGAGGATTCTCTTGCTGAAAATATAGGTGAAGAAGGTATAGATGAAAATTCCCATAGCCACTATGGCAATAGGAGTGTAAATCATATTCAGGTAAAAAGCTCCTTCATATCTCCATGATGGAATAAATATGAGAAAAAGGGAGGATACAAGGCAAAAAATACTGCTAGCAACTGACAGAATTTGATACGCTTTTCGAATGCCAGGTTTCCAACCATTCTTATGAAGAAAGTACCAACAAAACAGTGGGTAAAAAATGATAATCCCATAACAATCGATATTTAGTTTCAATAAGCTGAATGAACTATTGGGGCTTAGTAATAGCCGATCCAATCCATATGATGAAAGAAAATAACTGCCTATTGCCAACACATAAAGACAATAAAACAGATAGGTTTTATCCCTGTTACCGAGGAAAATTAGAAAGTTAAAGACGGCAAGCAGTAGAAACATTCCATTGAGTACTAACTGAAAATGATGCGTTCTATTCAGATCATGTACCCTCGCAACATACGTTTGATCATCCAGTATCTCAATACTTCCCTTGGCTCCCACCAGTGCAGTTCCACCCGCCCACAAGGCAAAGATTTGTGTTTCATTAGCACCTATTGAAACATGCATGCTGGCTTGATCAAAGACAGGTTTGAGCTGCTGCATGGATGACAATTCATAAGGGGCAGGATAAATGCCAGAAGTAATCACTTTGGATTGATCCACTGAGTCAATTGCAATCAATTTTGCATGATCATTGGTAAATCGGATGACCAACTCCCTGGATTCACTATATGGATTTCTGATTGAAAAAATCATCCAAATCGGATCTGTGTGGTAGGTTTGATCCAGATTTAATCCCGTTGTTCGGATTAGACTATCTATTCGGAATGAAGAATAATGCAAGGTATCTGCTCCGGTAAATTCAATTAAGTGATCCTCTTCCAAGACCAGATTCATACCATCAACAATAACCACAGGATGTGGCAGCTGAGCAGCCAATGATGGAAACCTAAGCACCATTAAGAATGATATGATCAGGACCAATAACTTTAGAGATGAATAAACACGTAGTGAAGACATAGCAGATTGAAATCATTGTTAAGATACGTATTCCAATGCATAAGTTTGAGTAATGCTTAAAAACTGCTTACGGACTCAAATTAGCCTTCATTCATTCATCCAATAATTGGGGTCATAACCACACGCTTCTCATTAGATTTGAATCACCTATGATCGAAAAAATCAAAGTCTTAGAAAAAATCGCTCGTCAACTTGAGCCTGACAAAAAAGAGCAGCAGGAGCTTACTAAAAAGGTCATTGACCATGTGGATGATTTTCTTTCCAATCTACCAGGCGATAATGCCTACTTCCAAAATCCTGAACCTGGAAATCAAGATCAGCTTTCAGAGACACCTACCAAAATCAATGAGCTACTAGCGTTTCTCCGTACCCGAGTGGAGCATGATGGTATCAATGCAGCATCAGGTGGGCACATGGGCTATGTGCCAGGCGGAGGGCTTTATCCTTCAGCACTTGGTGATTTTCTGGCTGCAGTAAGCAACAAATACGCAGGGATCTATTTTCCTGCACCGGGTGCTGCGCGCATGGAAAACATGCTCATACGCTGGATGAATGAACTTATGGGCTTTCCATCAGATGCTACCGGAAATCTAACCTCGGGTGGATCCATTTCAAATCTCATTGCGGTGGTTACCGCAAGAGAGGCGGCCGAAGTAAAAGCGAAGGATTTTAACAAACTGGTCGTATACCTATCAGATCAGGCGCATCATTCGCTTCAAAAGGCCTTTCGGATTGCCGGATTGGGTGAAGCCAAGATTAGATACCTACCAATAGACGATGATTTTCGTCTCGATATTTCCACATTAGAACATACAATCGAAGAAGATCAAGCTTCCGGATTGATCCCATTCTTCATTAATGCCTCTCTGGGAACCACCAATACCGGCACCATCGATCCCATAGATGACATGGCTGTAATCGCACAAAAGCACAAGGTTTGGTTTCATGTAGATGCTGCCTATGGCGGATTCTTTCGTATGCTTCCGGAAGTTCAGGAAAAAACCAATGGGGTTGAAAAAGCAGACTCTGTCACATTAGACCCTCATAAAAGCTTATTCCTGCCATTTGGAACTGGTGCCGTACTGATCAAGGACCTAAAATCGCTTTACAAAGCGCATCGTTATACTGCAGATTACCTACAGGATTTAGTTGATTCTGAAAGCGAAGTGAATGCTGCGGATGTATCTCCTGAGCTCACTAAACATTTTAGAGGATTGCGCATGTGGCTCCCGCTCAAACTGTTTGGCTTGAAGCCATTCAGAGCGGCACTGGAAGAAAAGATGCTATTGGCTCAATATTTTCGTGAACAGATCAAAAAGGAAGAGGGATTTGAAGTGGCTCCTGTCCCTGATTTATCCATAACCATGTTTCGATATGTACCTGCTCATGGAGATGCCAATGCCTTTAATGAACGACTAATCAAAGCAATTCAGGATGATGGAAGAATATTTCTCTCATCAACAACTATAAATGGAAAGTTCTGGATACGTGTGGCAATTGTGGTATTCAGAACTCACAAAGACAAGATTGATCTACTGCTCCATGTCATTAAAGAAAAAGTGAAGGAATTGGTTTGAATAAATCCAGTATTCGGTAATTTCATAAAAAAATTACTATGAAGCCTGGCACTACTAAATGGATCAAAGCGGCAGGAATCTCGTTTGCTCTTCTTGGTGTTCTTCACCTACTTGCACACTTTATGGGCTCAGGTAGTGAGCGTGTACCGGAAGTAATCCTGCAAATGAAGGAATATCAAATAGAATTATTCGGCACGCATACGCTTCTTTCATTCCATCTTGGATTCAGTATCATGACAGGGCTATTCATGATCACTTTAGGAATGTTTCTTTTACTCCATGCGAAAAGGTTTGATGGCGCCATGTTAACAACGCTGATCTTTTTCGTCACTGCTTCACTAGTCACATCAATCATTTACTTTCATATCCTGGCGTACGGACTGATTGCTGTTGGGCTTATTTTTTTAATAATCGCAATAGCTCAAAGAACTTAATAAGTTAACATTCAATTATAGGCATTAATCTTTACAGATCAACTATCTATATTGCAGGTAATGTTTTACATAGTTTAGTCTAATCTTCATCAATAATGCATATAATGAATTTTAAAAGCTTCCTTTTCGGATGTATTGCAATCGTATTTTATTCATGCGGTTCGCTATCGACAAACGTTAACTTAAAAGGGATAATTACAAATCCTAAAGAACGGGAAGTTCGACTCATATTCCCAGACACCACCTACACAGCCTCTCTGGATAGTAGTAACACATTCAATCTCGAGCTTTCAATTGAATCACCTGAGTTTGTAAGATTCAGCCATGGTAATGAATCTTCATTGATCTACTTGATGCCTGATAGTAAATTAAACCTGACAATTGACACGAAGGAGTTCGATGAAACAATTGCATTAACCGGTACCAATTCAGAACCTTCCAACTATTTACTTGATCAATACCTACTGGATGAAAACTTACCCGCACTCTTTGATCACACCAATCTTCCTCCAGATAAATTTATCTCCAAACTTGATTCGGTAATTAGTGCCAAAACCACATTATTAGATAAATATGAAAATCTCCCAATAGAATTCAAAAAAATTGAAAGAGACAAGCTAAAATATGAAAGGAAAGCTTTCATGGGAATATACCTTTTCTATGATGAATATGGTGATGAGGAAATCCCAGACAACTTTTATGATTTCAATAAAAACATTGATTTCAACAGAGAAGATTTAATCTCATTCTACGCATATATTGACCTGCTCTACAGAGAAATATCAACAATTGCGAAGGATGGGAATTACAGTTACAAAGTCTATAACAACTACCCAAACTTTAGCAATGACTTTTTAGCTATTGCTGATACAATGATTGAGAACAAATCAGTATTGTCTGAAGTCGTTCAGTATCATTTAAATGGAGCAAAACTAAACATGAAAGTTTCGGACTTAGAATACCATTTGAATAGGTATAAAACGATACTTCCCACTCCTTTCATAAGTTCACTAGAGAAAGATATAGAAAGGTTGAAAAATCTTCAACCTGGATCTCAGGTTCCTGATCTAATCTTTTATACCATGAATGGAGATAGTACTTCATTTGAAGCCTTCAGGGGAAAATTGGTCTATATAGATCTATGGGCTACCTGGTGCAAGCCCTGCATTGCCGAACAACCAATGATGGAGACCTTAATTCATAAGTATAAAGAAGAACCTATTGAATTTGTCAGCATCTCAATCGATTCTTCAATAGAACCCTGGAAAAAAATGGTTGAAGAGAACAATCTTGCTGGCACTCATCTTTATGCAAAAGGAGACTGGGAATCTGAAATCATAGAACATTTCGTTGTGATGGGTATTCCACATTATATACTGCTCGATAAGGAAGGAAAAATAATTGACAAGAATGCAAAAAGGCCTTCCGGTGGAATTGAAGAAGTAATTCTCCAGCACTTAAATAATACTTGATGAAGTAACTAAAACGCCTCACTCACCCCGATGTAAATACCCTTCTGTCCACCTCTTCCGATACCGATATCCAATCGTGCATTGAGTTGTTTATCTGGAATAAGAGATAGGCGTCCGCCTACCCCGGCTATGTACTTAAATTCAGAAATAGTAAAATCACCAGGACTATAAGCGACATCCCCAACACCGGCAAACACCGTCATCCCGAAACGCCAGAAAAGTGGTCGACGATACTCAACCTGAGTATACATCATTTGCCTATCTCGGTAAAGACTGGCATTTGCAATTCCACGTAATCGTTCATCTCCTCCCAACTGCGGTAGTTTGTAGAAAGGCACATTTGTTCCTGAAGTGAACTGTGCCCTGAATTGAAAGCCTAAAATGTGCTTTTTGTCTTTGAGGTTGATGAATTTACGAACATCAGTAACGTATGTAGTATAGTCAAAATCACCTAACGCATTAAAGACAATGCGGCTGGAAATGAAATATCCTGTGGTCGGGTAAACGGTATAATCACGCGTATCATATCGAAATGCAGGTCCCACTCCAAACAGATTTCCACCATCAATTCCTACAGGACTCTGGCTATCAAGCAGGCCTGCTCCTTGGACGTTCACAATGCTAGTAAGGTGCAAGTCGAAAGCTCCGCCAAGGAATATCTTATCATTAACTGGGATTAGGTATTGACCATCAATCTGAAAAAATCGATTGGTGTATTTCTCTGAAATATCCGGATCATTATCATTCCCGATTCCAAAGTAGGAATCCGGGAAGTTGTAGTACCTGACTGATGTATTCAGATTTTGTCCCTCAGGGAAATAGTAATCGAGATTAGCGACTGCTATGGATTGTTTCTTCAACGTATACACAAAGTATGGTGTGAGTGTAGACTGTCTCTGAAAACCAGACTGAAAGTTATCCTCATTGTTCAGCACCCAGATTCCTACAGCACCCAGCTGAAGATCAGTCTCCGGAGCGTAGCTAATAGCAGGAAAAACAACAAAAGAGTTTTTCTTACCAATAGTATCTGACTCTTGCGCTTGTGAAAGAAATAGACCAAGCAGGAAAATTGAAAATAACCCCTTCTTCATTACCTATTCCTGCACCTCAACAATCATTTCAATCTCTACAGCTATATTTCGAGGAAGGGAACCCATACCAACTGCAGCTCGCGCATGCTTACCTCGCTCTCCAAAAACCTCCACCATCGTGTCAGAAAAACCATTGATTACTTCCGGCTGATTTCCAAATTCAGGCGTGCAATTGACCATTCCCAATACTTTCACAACTCGAACTACTTTGTTCAAATCACCAATCTCTGCTTTGAGTGCTGAAAGCTGTGCAGCAGCTACTAATTTGGCTGCCTCATAGCCCTCTTCCACAGTCAGGTCCACCCCTACCTTTCCCGTAACATATCCTCCTTCAGGTAGATTAGGGCCCTTACCAGCCATAAAAACCAGGTTTCCAGTTCGCACTGCATTCACATAGTTGGCCACAGGCGCTGAAGGCTCCACAAGCTCAATACCCATAGAAGTGATTTTCTCCTCTACATTATAGTTGTAAAGCTCTTCTTGCTCTTTCGGCTGATCTTCATGGGGATGATCATGAACAGGTTGACATCCAAAGAAAAGTGCGGAAAGCACAAGGGTTAAGATTAGGTTTTTCATTGTGTATTGATTTTAAGGAGTGTCATCCTGAACGCAGTGAAGGATCTATTTAAATTATGAGTTCCTTCGTTTCACTCAGGATGACAAAGTGACAATTAATTCTTACTACTCTCTCTAATGGCCTTGAACTCCGAACCCTTTTTCCATGATGGCCATTCTTTGGAATTAGCAACCCTTAATCCTACTTCCATCAATAACTCACCATCCAATACCATTCCGTCAAAGGTCCAGTAGTCAGCGTTATACTCATCTTGTGGTCGGTGGTATTGTGAAGTAAGGTAAACTTGATTTAAGCTATCTACATAATCGACACCTTTGGTCATATGCTCATATCCTCCAGATGCGTATAATGCTGGAATTCCCACTTTTGCAAACTGGAAATGATCCGACCGAAAGAAGTAGCCCTTACCCGGATCAGGATCGGCAAGGATGTATCTTCCCTGATCTTTAGCAACCTCTTCGGCGATATCTTCAAGCTCCGATTGTCCATAACCAACAACTGTCAGATCTTTCATCGGACCCCAGGCCGTGATGCCATCCATGTTGATGTTAGCGACAGTTTGTGCCGGTGGATAAATTGGATTCTGCGCATAATGTTTAGATCCAAGCAAACCTTGCTCCTCAGCGGTTACAGCTAAAAATACAACAGTACGTTTTGGCTTCTGCTCCATTTTTGCCATCGCCTCAGCAATTCCTAACATCGTAGCAGTCCCGGATGCATTGTCGTGTGCTCCATTGTAAATACTATCGCCATCTATCTCCTGACCCACGCCCAGGTGATCCCAGTGCGCAGAGTAAATAATATATTCATCAGGTTTTTCAGAACCAGTAATCTTTGCAATCACATTTTGAGATTGATCTCGCTTAATTTCATTTCTCACAGTTACAGAGGCATTGAGCCCCAAACTGAATGGCTTAAAGTCATCGCTTCTTGACATTTCAGCATAGTTTTTCATGTCCTGGCCGGAAGCTTCAAATATTTTAATAGCCGCATCACGTGTGATCCATCCCAGTACATCGGGTTGGTAATTTCCTCCCGACTGATCCAGATACAAGCTTGCGCCTGACCAGGAATTTCTCACGACTAACCAGGGATAGCCAGCTGGAACTGTTTCATGAATAATCAGACATCCGGCTGCCCCTTGTCTTGCTGCTTCTTCGTATTTATATGTCCAGCGTCCGTAGTAGGTCATCGTTTCTCCCTTAAAGAATGTTGAGTCTCCTGAGGCAAATCCCGGATCGTTTACTAACACCACTACTGTTTTGCCTTCCACATCTAAACCTTCATAATCATTCCATCCATATTCCGGCGCAACCACTCCATATCCTGCAAATACAAGTTGCGAGGCATCAAGTGAAGTTTGCTCAACTACTTTCTCCGTATAGGCAACAAAATCATCCAGCACATTCAGCTCAATCTTTTGCCCATTCCCTTCAATGGTCATCGTCTCTGATGGAATGGCAGTAAGCTCAACCAAAGGGACTTCCTGCGTATACGAATCACCGTTTCCGGGTTCCAGACCGTAATCTTGGAATTGATCAATCAGGTAGTTTACTGTTTTCGTCTCCCCTTCTGTAAATGGCTTTCTACCCTGAAAATCATCTGAAGACAGCACCTGAATGTGTGCCTTTAATGATTCTTCGGAAATAGAATCTTTGATGTTTTCTGTTGTTTGACAAGACAACACAATTGCTCCAAGTAGTAATGGAATAAAATTTTTCTTCATAGTTGGGTATTTTTCTAGCCTGCCAATTTAATTCAAATTCAAGAACACGAGAATCTTCTTAACTTCGGAGTTACTAACCAGAAGTAATAAATACCATGATGAAAAGAATCTTAACTATAAGCCTCATTGGACTTTTTCTAAGTCAATGTTCTACTCCCGAAAAGTCATCTCAGGAAGATGCTTTATCGGAAACGTCTCCAATGAAGGAGAAGGTGGATATCTACAAAAGCGTGAAACTCACCACAGATATCAGCAAGTTGAGTGAAAATGAAAAACAAATGATCCCTCTAATGATCGAGGTATCCAAGATTATGGATGAGCTTTTTTGGTATGAAGCATACGGAAAAAAAGACTCGTTACTTGCCTCACTTACGGATCCTGCAACTAAAAAATATATTTACATCAACTACGGTCCATGGGATCGGCTGGATGACAATAAACCGTTTATTGATGGAATAGGTCCAAAACCTGAGGGAGCTAATTTCTATCCTACAGATATGACCAGGGAAGAGTTTGAAGCCGCTGATCTGGAAGGAAAAACCAGTTTGTACACCTTCATTCGAAGAAATGATGCTGGCGACCTCATCATTGTGCCTTACAAGGAGATGTTTGCTGAGCAAGTGCAACGTGCTTCAGAACTGATGTTGCAATGTGCTGAACTCGCAGAAGATGAAGGCTTGAAAAACTATTTAACATTAAGAGCAGAAGCCTTGGTTACGGACAATTACCAACCGTCTGACATGGCCTGGATGGACATGAAAACGAATGGCCTGGATTTCGTAGTAGGGCCGATTGAAAACTATGAAGACAAACTATATAACTACAAAGCTGCTCATGAAGCATATGTGCTGGTAAAAGACAAAAGCTGGAGTGAACGCCTGGCCAAGTACGCTGAGTTTCTACCTGAGCTTCAGCGCGGACTACCTGTAGCTGATGAATACAAAGCAGAAACACCGGGAACGGATGCAGATTTGAATGCCTATGATGTGGTGTACTATGCCGGAGACTGCAATGCCGGATCAAAAACGATTGCCATCAATCTGCCAAATGATGAGGAAGTGCAATTAGCAAAAGGCTCTCGCAGACTGCAACTTAAGAATGCCATGCAGGCCAAGTTTGATCATATTCTTCTCCCAATTTCAGAGGTTTTGATTCACCCGGATCAGCGCAAGCATATCACTTTTGATGCATTTTTCGCAAATACCATGTTCCATGAAGTAGCTCATGGACTAGGTATCAAAAACACCATCAATGATAAAGGGACGGTGAGAAACGCTTTGAAAGAGCACTCCTCTGCACTGGAAGAAGGAAAAGCAGATATCCTTGGTCTTTATATGATCACACAGCTGCATGAGAAAGGAGAAATTGAAGGAAACCTGAACGACTACTACGTGACTTTTATGGCGGGCATCTTCCGTTCCGTCCGATTCGGAGCGGCCAGCTCACACGGAAAAGCCAATATGATCCGATTCAACTTCTTTAATGAGTACGGAGCATTTGCTAAAGACGAAGAAACAGGCACCTACATGGTGGATTTTGACAAGATGAAAGAAGCAATGAACGCTCTTTCTGAAAAAATCCTAACTCTACAAGGCAATGGAGACTATAAAGGCGTGGCTAAGTTGGTTGAAGAAAAAGGTAAAATTGGAGAGGTACTTCAGACAGAACTGGATCGCCTTTCTGAGCAAAATATCCCTGTAGATATTGTATTTGAGCAAGGAGTAGAAGTTTTAGGATTGTAATGGATAAAAAAGAAATTAATGGCCATCCTCATATTGCTTATACACGGGATGTTTACGATTTAACCGAAGCTGAATCACGCGCTCAGAAATACTATGAGTGGCTAGATACACGTAGGACCGTTCGTGATATTTCTGATAAACCGGTTAGCAAAGCACTAATCGAAAGCCTGATCATGGCAGGATCTACGGCACCATCCGGGGCTCATAAGCAGCCCTGGACTTTCTGTGCTATTTCCAACCCTGGAATTAAGAAGGCCATCCGTGAGGCAGCAGAAAAGGAAGAATATGATAGCTACCATGGACGAATGAGTGAGCGGTGGCTGAAAGATCTGGCACCAATTGGCACGGATTGGAACAAACCCTTTCTGGAAGAAGCTCCTTGGCTGATCGTTATTTTTAAGCGAGTGTTTGAAATGGTGGACGGGGAGAAAAGCAACAACTACTATGTCAATGAATCTGTGGGAATAGCCTGCGGTATGATCATCTCGGCTATTCATAAAGCTGGGCTGGTTACTTTGACTCATACTCCTTCTCCTATGAATTTTCTGACTAAAATTCTGAAGCGACCGGATAATGAAAGACCGTATCTCCTTTTACCAATTGGCTACCCAAAAGATGAAGTGTACGTACCTGACCTGGAAAGGAAACCACTTGAAGAAGTAGCTGAATTCTATGAATAACTTTACGTAAAGCAAAGTAAACGCAAATGCAGGAAATCAAGGTTTGTCAGGTGGGCCTAGGCCCACTTGGTGTTAAGATAGCTGAGTTTATACAGTCTAGGAAAGGTATAAAGACTGTTTCGGCGGTGGATAAGGATCCAGAGCTAATTGGCAAATCGCTCGGAGAGTTGAATGAAAACCTTTCGTCAGCAGTAATCATACAAGGAAGCATTGACGAAGTATTGAGAGATCAAAAACCCGATGCAGTCATTCTCACAACTGTATCAAGCATGAATGGAATCTTTCCACAAATAATGGACATCATCGAACATAGCATCCCGGTAGTGTCGACTTGTGAAGAACTTAGCTTTCCGTGGGAAGCCAATCCGGAGCTGGCTAAAAAGCTTGATGCAGCCGCCTCAGCAAATAATGTAGCTGTATTAGGAACAGGAGTTAACCCTGGGTTTTTGATGGATGCATTACCTTCTTTCCTGACCGGAATTTGTCAAAATGTTACCTCTGTTAAGGTTTCAAGATTTCAGAATGCGTCGTACAGAAGAATTCCCTTTCAAAAAAAAATAGGTGCCGGACTTACGGTTGATGATTTTGAGGCTAAAAAACAGGCAGGAACCTTGAGACACGTGGGACTTACTGAATCCATTCAGCTGATTGCCAATTCACTTGGTTGGAAACTTGATAAAGTCACCGATGAAATCTCCCCGGTCATTGCCGAAACAGACTTTAACAATAACGGAATTTCTGTTACAAAAGGAAATGCCAGAGGTGTTTGCCAGATAGGTTCTGGCTATGTCAATGGTACAGTAAAAATCGAACTGGTGTTTCAGGCTACAATCGGTGAAGAAGAATCATATGATGAAGTCCTGATACAAGGATGCCCTTCCATTAAGTCCAAAATCAATGATGGGGTAAATGGAGATATTGCTACCTGTGCTATTACCATTAATGCGGTGAGAAGCTTATTAAAAAGTAATCCGGGGCTTAGAACAATGGCAGATATTCCTATGATCTCTTTTTCAGGTTAAAGCCATATTATTTTCACACGAGCTAGTTGGCAAACCTGAATGATTTGCCTAGGGGGTTACTTATCACTTGATATGCAGAAATTGAAAGTATTCGTGCAGGATTTTAAAGTGCATGTATTTCACTTTTGATTTAAAGAAAAATATTTGAATTATGAAAGTAATTTGGTTTAGCACAATATCTAATGAGTATGGCTACTCATCCAAAAATGAATTTGAAAATATATGCCAAACTTCACTCATTCCCGGTGAACTTGTTAAAGTAGAGGAACTTAGAGATATTCCCAATCACATCATGGATCAACTTGTAGATGAAATGAATAAGCACAACGCTCAGCCAATCCATTAATAATTCTATTCCAAAAACATTTTCATAAGAAAATCAATCATCTATCCTGAATCTGTTTGTCCAAAAATCACTCAGGATAAGTTGATTGCTGGTTGACCCCCCAGACGATACGTCTGGGGGCTTTTTATTTATATCTTTAAAGCAAATTCTATTTGCATGAAAACATTCATTCATTTCCTCTTTCTGATTCCATTTCTGACCTTTTCTCAGGCCCAAACGGCCGAGGAATTACGTGCTCAAGATCTAAAAAAATATTCGCTAAAAAGTGCTGAAATCAACTACACGATCACTGGAGATGCCGAAGGAGAGGAAGTGATGGTTTTCACTGATTACGGCTGGACCAGCCTACGTCAGCAAACCATGACATTTGAATTATATGGGATCACTCGTACGCAGGATATTCACGAAATCACAGATGGTGATTTTGTATATCGATTGAACCTGGAAGACTCGACGTATAAGGTAAGAAAAGATTTGAAGTGGAGCCAGCAGGCCAGCTATAAAACTCCTGCCCAGCTATCTGAAGCTATCCTATTTGCGATCGGTGGTACCCAGCAAGGTGACTCTCTGTTGATGGATAAAAAATGCCAGGTCTGGACCTTTGAAGGAAAGGCAATTCAGGAGTTATGGGTATGGAATGGTGTGGTTTTGAAAAGAAAAGCCAAACTAGGTGACAAGCAGATAGTGACCACCGCTACGAATATCAAACTGGATGTATCACCCAACCCCATCCTATTTACTTTGCCCGAATACTATAACGAACAGAAGTAATGCATAAACTCTTTCTCATCATCTCCTCCATTTCCGGTATACTATCCGTTGCTTTAGGCGCTTTTGGTGCTCATGCTCTCAAAGACAAACTTCAGTCTGAAGGTACACTGGCCACCTACCAGACTGCTGTTCAGTATCAGTTTTATCACACATTTGCGCTGTTAGCCATCGCTTTATTGATGACTAAATATGAGAGCCAGTGGCTCAACTATGCCGGGTATAGTATGGCATTTGGCATCCTGATTTTTTCGGGATCATTGTATGTCCTATGCTTCACAGGAATGAAATGGCTGGGAGCCATCACACCGATTGGAGGTTTACTATTTATCGCCGGGTGGTTGTTTTTGTTGGTCACTGCATTAAAGTCACTGTGATGAAAACAAAAGAATGCCCATCCTGTGCAATGGAAGTAGACATCACCTCAAAAACATGCCCAATCTGTAAGTATGAGTTTGCTGAGACCAAGACTAGCCACAAATGGATAGCTATCCTATTAGTTATTTCGATGATACTCTTGCTATTAAATACATAACATTACAGTTACCTAAAGCTAAACCCTCATGACTATCAACCACCAATTCTTAATTTTTGAACATTATTTCTCGATTAAGTTCATACCCCTGGTTATTGGCCTACTTCTACTTACTGGATCTTTAAACGCCCAAAAATCGGGTTCCGCCTTTAGATCAATGGCCATACAATATGATCAAAAACAACAATTTGATAGCGGTATGATCTATTATGACTCTGCCTTTCACCAGTATGTCATACAAAAGCACTATGCATCCGCCACCATTGCATATCGGCCTATGGAGAAGTACCTATCCGATAGTGGATATGTTGACTCTACACATTACTACATGCGGGTTGTTTTTGATTCTACCAAAACTATATCTAGGTATAGAAACAATAAACTTATACTCGACCTGAAGAAATCATTAGCTAAGTACTATTTCAACAAGAAAAACATTGACAGCACCAAATCTGTAATAAACAATGTTTTACCGGCTGTCATAAGAAATTATGGCAGGAGATCATCTCAAAATTCTGAGCTATATCGCATGCAGTCATTGATCGATTTCTTTGATGGTAAGATTTCCGAAGCAGCTAAATGGATGAGGTTATCCATAGAAACTAATTCGTCTGAGAGCAAAATGGGCGAAATGTGGATTGAATATCTAGAATACGGTCTATTACTGAATGATCAAACCATACTGAATGAACTAAATAAATTCAGAAGAAATTTTCCCGAAAAAAAAGTAATTCTAGATGTATTCGCCACTCTTCAAACATATAGTGGTGGCCAACTGGAACAGGCTCTCAAACAATTTAGCAGCATAGAATTCAAATCAGATAGCACGACCTCTGCTGCGGTCATATTGAAATACAACTATGTTAATAGTTTATTGCTATTGGAAAAAGGTGAGTTCGATGAAAGTCTGGCAATCGCTAAAAAGTACTTACCGCTGGTTCAGAAAAACTACCCTGTAAGTCATCCTATTTCAGCAGGTTATCATAAACTAATATGCCGAATCTATTACGAAAAGAGCGATTATGGTGCCGCCAGAGAATTTATTGAAAAATCCATCTATGGAATGGATAGACTTCTCGACAAAGGTCACCCACTAAAGGCAGAATCATATTATGAATACTCCAGACTTTTATCTGCTCTGGAATCCTATGACCAGAGTTATACCAGCTTAGATACAGCTATTAATATCACACTGCAGTATAGAGAGGAAGAGGGAATCTTTCTTGCCAGATGCTATAACCAGAAAGGAGTATTATTCTTTCATATGGACCAGATGGATTCTGCGGTGACATACTTACAAAAAGCCTGGAAGATTTTGGATCGTAAACTTCCCAACAAGCAGCATATCTACTTGGCTAAAGTTTTTAATGATCTGGGCAAGGTGTATCAGTATCAAGAAATTGATCAAAACTCTATACGCGACTACCTGAGGAGCTTAAGGATTTATCGAAACCTGCTTGGAACGGTACACCCACATTTGGGAACAGGATACTACAATGTTGGAACCTTGTATGCTAAAAATGGAGATTATTATAATGCTCTAAAAAATTACCAAATATCCCTGGTAAGTAATATTTTCGGATTCACAGATACCACCATTTTATCGAATCCGCAACTAGATAATACTGTTTCAGACTTCATTCTTTTGCAATCCCTGACTGGAAAAGTTGAAGCGTTAGAAAATTATTACGATCAAACTCTGGACTTTGAACTACTCACTGCCGCTCTGGACACTTATAACTTAATTGCTAATCTTATTGATAAATTAAGAACAGGCTATGTTTCCGAGGAGTCAAAACGATTCTTAGGAGAAAAGACCTCTTACCTCTACGAACATGCCATGCAACTATGTATGCGAATGGCTGAAATTAGCGGATCTGCGAGCTACGTAGAAAATGCCTTCTTCTTTTCCGAAAAAAGCAGAGCGGGTATATTGCTGTCAGGAATCAAAGATGCCAATGCAAAAAAGGTAGCAGGAGTACCAGATTCCCTTTTGACGAGAGAAAAAGAATTGATTCAATTAATTGCAGACAAAGAAATTGAATTATTTGATGAGCTAAATAAGGGTACCAGAGCTCGTCGCTCGGTGGTAGAGACATACCAAAACCAGCTTTTCAACCTTAAGAATTCGTACTCTGATTTTATCTTATTTCTTGAAAAAGAATATCACAACTATTTCCAATTGAAATATGATAGCTATTCTGCATCTGTAAAGGATATTCAGAAAAACATTCTTAACCCAGTCAATAAAAAGGATAAAAAACAATATCATATTCTGGAATATTTCATCGGGCAGGAATCACTTTATATTTTCCATATTGATAAAGATACCTTTCAGCTTTTTATCAATAAAAAACCCGAAAATTTCGACCGATTGATAAAAGGTCTTCGAAATTCGATCCTCTATAATTCTGAGGAAGTATTCATCAGTTCTTCCCAGGAACTATTTGATCTTTTAATTCCAATTCCTATTGAGAAAAAGATGCATTTAATGATAGTTCCCGATGGCTTGCTTAGCTACATTCCTTTTGAGTCTTTGCTCCCGGAGTATAATGGAAAGCCGCTTCGAAAACAGAAGTATTTAATTAATCATGCGAGTGTCTCCTATAGCTACTCACTTACGCTTTCTGTAGAAATGGCAAAAACTCCTTATGACTATAGTGCGAATAACAACTCATTTACAGGATTTGCCCCCGTCTTTAATAATAGAAAGGAATACAAGGTATTATCCAATGACAAACAGCGTTCGATTGAATACGTTTTGGTCGACTCTACAAACCATTCCAACAATTACAAAACTCTGCTTGCATCCGAACAGGAACTTGCAAGCATCTACAAAAAAGTATCAGCCAGAAAATTTCAATCAAATGCATACTTTTTCAACTCAGCTTCGAAAAATAGTTTGTTCGATAGCACGTCACTAAACAGTCGATTTTTACATTTTGCAACACACGGAATATTAGACGAACATAGACCACAATTCTCAGGAATTGTCTTCACTGATTCGGCCAAATCTGAATTGTTAACCTTAGGTGAAATTTACGGATTTAACACAAAGGCAGAGCTGGTAATACTCAGTGCATGCGAAACCGGGCTAGGCCAGCTGCTTCGAGGTGAGGGCCTTGTTGGGTTTAGTCGTGGTTTTTTCTTTTCTGGTTCAAAATTCATTATTGTAAGCTTGTGGGAGGTGGGTGACGAATCCACTGCCGAGATGGCTGTAAACTTCTACAGCCGCTATGCGAAAAAGAAGAAACAGGACATTTATAAAGGTTTTCAAAAAGCAAGACTCAAAGTGATAAAAAACAAGAAATATGACATCCTGTCTGATTGGTTCCCATTCGTACTAATTGGTATGCACTAAAAAATTGGCCACTTAGTCAACCCATCTTCATTAAGATGGGTGTGGAGCAAGTCCCTTGGTATAGAAATAGCATTAATGAGAACATCGCCGTAAAGTCATTTATTGAGCGAGGAATACTAGAAACAGCAAAGCCTGAGTGCAACTCGCTTTTTAAAACCTATTCATCACCTGCTGCGTTGAAAATACCCGCAACCTCACTATTATGCTCAAACCTTCCTTCCTTCCTTACTTTATCCTCACGTTAATATTATGCTATTCATGCAAGCAATCTGCTTCTAATAAGGACGTACCGCTTTTCATTCTTAATGAGAATGGAAGGATTGCCACAGACGGAGGGTTTACCCGAGGAGTGGCCTGGGGAGATGTCAATCAGGATGGCGCTCCTGAATTATACACTGCTAACTCAGCCGGTCAATGGAATGCCATGTATAGCAACAATGGCCAGGGAGGACTCAAAAAAATCAGATTGGGTAATGTGTTTGCTGAATTGATCAGAGAGGGCGGCACTTCGGAAGGCGTTAGTTGGGTGGATTATGACAATGATGGTGACCTGGACCTTTACCTATGCAGCCGGGGCAAAGAGCCCAATCAGCTGTTTCGTAATGATAGCCTCAAACGTTTCACCAAGATTACTGACCATGCCTTAACCAGGGACAGCATTAGCACCTCAATGGCCTGCTGGGCAGACTATGACCTGGATGGCGACCTGGATGTGTTATTGGTTGGGTATCGGTTAAATGGAAACCTATTCTATGAAAACGAGGGAAAAGGTGCATTCAGACGCCTATCTGACCACCTACTCATCAGTGGCAATGGTACAGCCCGAACATGCGCCTGCGCCGATGCAAATGGCGATGGGCTTCCGGAAATATTCATTGGAAATGCAAGGGAGCCCAACCTGTATTATCGAAATCTTGGGAACCTGCAGTTTGCACAAGATAGCACAGGACCAATCATTGAAGACGAAGGGTACGCATACGGTTCTTCCTGGGCAGATTTTGATGATGATGGCGACCTGGATCTATTTGTTGCCAATTTCGATAAGGAAAACCTACTCTTTGCAAATGATGGAAAAGGAACCCTTAATCCGATGATCGGGAGCATCATAGTAACAGAAAAAGGAGGTGCATCGAAAGGTCATTCATGGGGCGACTATGACAATGATGGTGACTTGGATATTTTCATTGGAAATGGCACCTACGGCCCTGATATGCACAACTTTCTCTACTTAAATGAAGGAGATGGTGAGTTTACTTCCTACGAAGAAGGAGTGATCAGCCAGCATGCAGACACAACCGCTGGTGTTGCCCACGCAGATTTCGATCGGGATGGAGATTTAGATTTATTCATAGCAAATTGGGGGTCAGCAGATCAGATCAATCGTTTTTATATCAATCAAACCACAGGAAAAAACTGGGTAGCCTTCAGGCTTAAAGGAACAAAATCAAATGCATTTGCTATCGGTGCACATTTAAGAATTCATACTCCAAAGAAAGAAATGCATCGGTGGATGTACACCATAACCGGCTATGGAAGCCAAAATGATTATGAATTGCATTTTGGGATAGGTGACGAAACAACAATCGACTCCCTTATTGTGGAGTGGCCATCCGGTCAAATAGATAAGTATCTGAACCCTGAGACAAATCAGCACCACGTATTGACAGAAGGAAGTTAAGAAATAACCGAAAAAGCATCGTAAAAGCACTACTCTACCACGTGAATCTTCAACATGTTCGTGTGACCCTGCCAGTGCTGTGGCATGGAAGCCGTATTGATGAAAATGTCACCTTTACCCAGGTTGCCTGTATCTACTAACCGTTTTTCCATCTGCTCCAGGGTTTTGTCAATATTTTCCTGAGAGTCGTAATAGAATGTTTTCACACCCCATACCAAACACATCTGATTCAGCAACTGATGGTTGTTGGTAAACAGGTAAATCTCCGATTTCGATCGGTGCATTGCTGTACGAAAACCTGTATATCCTGATTTCGTCATGCAGACAAGTGCTCTGGCATTGGTATTTTCCGCCAATCGACAAGCCGCCCGGATCAACAGATCGTTCATTCGGGTGCTGGACTCAAATTGCTTATCGTAATATTTATTGTAGATAGATTCAGCCTCTGTCTCCACAGCTCTGATTGTTTCAGACATTTTCTGCACAGCTTCCACCGGGTACTTTCCGGCCGCAGACTCTGCAGACAGCATCAATGCATCAGCTCCATCCATCACCGCATTAGCAATGTCATTGGTTTCTGCACGTGTTGGTCTTGGATTCTCGATCATACTTTCCATCATCTGAGTAGCAATAATCACAGGCTTAGCCAGCTCATTACATTTTTGCACAATTTTCTTTTGCCAAATCGGTACCTCATGCATCGGTATCTCCACTCCAAGATCCCCACGAGCTACCATCACCCCGTCAGTCTCTTCTATAATGGCGTCAATATTCCTAAGTGCCTCAGGCTTCTCGATCTTTGCCACCACCTTTGTATTCTTTCCAGCTTCCTTAATGATATCTTTAAGCTGGATGATATCCTCTGGCTTTCTAACAAATGAAAGGGCCACCCAGTCAATATCTTGAGATAGTCCAAACTTCAGATCCTCAAGGTCTTTTTCAGTCAGCGACGGTGCGGAAACAACCGTATCTGGCAGGTTTATTCCCTTTCTTGACTTAAGCACTCCTCCATAAACAACCTCTGTCACCACTTCTTTATCCTTCACTTCGATGGTCTTCAACTCCAGGTTGCCATCATCAATCAGGATCGTATCACCTACCTCTACATCATTCACGATCTCTTTATAAACGGTACTCACCCTGTCCGCATCCCCTTCTACTTCTTCTGTGGTGATGATCAGCTTCTGTCCTTCTTTGATCTCGACACCCCCATCTTTCATTAGGCCAATTCGGATCTTTGGCCCCTGCAAATCCTGCAGCATCCCGATTCGATAATCTTTCTCTTCACAGACTTCACGAATCATCTGGATCACTTTCTTGTGATCGTCATGCGTGCCATGCGAAAAATTTAGACGAAAAACATTTGCGCCTGCTTCTGCTAGTTTGGTGATTACTTCTTTGCTATTGCTTGCCGGACCTAATGTGGCTACTATTTTCGTACGCTTTGTAGATGAAGTCATTTATTGGAGGTTTCAGTGTTTTCTAGTAGAGTAAATTCTCTTTGGATTTCAACGTTTCAAAATTAAGCTTCACAGCGTACTCAATGATAGGAATCTCTTTGATAATTGCGTTAACGTTTTCGGAAGATAGTTCATCGGTTTCGTCTTTAAACTTCAATAAGTAGTCAAACTGCTTTAATTCAGGCATTAGCAGCTGTTTTGAAAGATTGCCACTACCTACCAGTTTATTTTGAAGCAACTCTATTATCAGATAGTCTGTCTCGTACAAGTAATTTGAAATCAGAATAGAGGTATTATCAGCATATTCAATTTTAATATCATCCTGTTTAGCCAGAGAAATGTCCATAGCTTCATTTAAATGCCATGCCAGCTTGTATTCTTTTTTATTGCAAACAAGCCCGAATAATTCAAAATCAATGGCATACCCACCATCTAATTTATTTTTCTTCATAGAATGTGCAAGCTAAGTCCTAAATTCGCAAGAGATATGTGTTCAACGACTAATTTGATTTTAGTTTGAGAATATATTTCTTTGCATCTCATTTTTAACCAAACATTACAAAAATGTCTGAAATAGCACAAAAAGTAACGTCAATCATAATTGACAAACTAGGTGTAGAAGAGTCTGAGGTAACTCCAGAGGCAAGCTTCACCAACGATCTAGGAGCTGACTCACTTGATACTGTAGAGCTGATCATGGAGTTCGAAAAAGAATTCAACATCTCTATCCCAGATGACCAGGCTGAAAATATTGCCACTGTAGGTCATGCTATCTCTTACCTTGAAGAAAACGTTAAGTAAACAACCAACTTAGCTTAGATATCTATGGAATTAAAGCGAGTCGTAGTAACCGGAATTGGTGCACTTACCCCTTTGGGTAACACTAAAGATGAATATTGGGATTCTTTGGCCAAAGGAGTAAGTGGCGCGGCTCCTATCACTCGTTTTGATACTGAAAAATTCCGCACAAAGTTCGCATGTGAGGTTAAAGGCTTCAACGCTACTGACCATCTGGACCGCAAGGAAGCACGGAAAATGGACCCTAATACCCAGTACGGAATGGTTACTGGGGAGCAGGCTATCGTTGATTCAGGAATGGATCTCGACAGTGTAGATAAGTCCAAAATCGGTGTGATCTGGGGGTCAGGAATCGGTGGGTTTAGTACGTTCCAGGACGAAGTGATGAGCTTTGCCCAGGGAGACGGCACCCCAAGATTCAACCCATTCTTTGTACCAAAGATGATTGCGGATATTACACCTGGGCTATTATCCATCAAGTATGGATTTATGGGACCAAACTTCGCAACCGTTTCTGCGTGTGCATCTTCTAACAATGCCATTACTGATGCTTATGCTTACATTCAGTTAGGAAAAGCCAACGCTATTCTTACCGGTGGATCAGAAGCAGGCGTTATTGAATCAGGCATTGGGGGATTCAATGCTATGAAAGCACTTTCTGAGCGAAATGACTCGCCTGAAACCGCATCCCGCCCGTACGACAAAGACAGAGATGGATTTGTTCTTGGTGAAGGTGCCGGCGCAATCATGCTGGAAGAACTGGAGCATGCGAAGGCTCGTGGAGCCAAAATTTATGCGGAAATACTGGGTAGCGGCATGTCTGCTGATGCATATCACATTACTCAACCTCACCCGGATGGTACAGGTATTGAGCTTGTGATGAGAAATGCGTTGGAGGACGCAGGGTTGACACCTGACAAAATTGACTACCTGAATACACATGGTACATCTACCCCACTAGGCGATGTGGGAGAAATCAGAGCAGCTCAGCGAGTATTCGGAGCAAATGCTGAAAAAATGAACATCAGTTCAACAAAGTCCATGACAGGTCACCTACTGGGTGCTGCAGGTGCTGTTGAATTTATCGCCTGCCTGATGGCACTGGAGAAAGGCATTGTCCCTCCTACGATTAATCACTTTACGGATGATCCAGATATAGATCCGAACCTAAATTTAACATTCAATGAGGCCCAAAAACGTGAAGTCAACATCGCAATGAGCAATACCTTTGGGTTTGGAGGACATAACACCTCCATTATTATAGGCAAATACAACGGCTAGTGTCATCGTTTCCGAAAAGATTATCGGGCCGTCTTCTTAATTCTCTTAAATCAGAAAAAAAACTCCGACAGTCTTTCCGGTTGATCACGGGACGTGCTCCCATAAACCTTGCACTCTACAAACAAGCCATGCGCCACAGCAGCGTGGCTTCTACGAATGAGCAAGGCATTAAAAACTCCTATGAACGATTGGAGTATCTGGGTGATGCCATTCTGGGAATGATCATTGCGGAATACCTGTACCGGACTTATCCCTTTAAGGAGGAAGGATTTCTTACTGAAATTCGTGCGAAGATTGTAAATCGTGAATCTCTCAATCGTTTGGGACAAAAGATCGGACTAAAAGAACTCGTACAATATCATCAAGGGTCCCGTGCCCATCGCTCAGTATATGGTGACTGTATGGAAGCGCTTATAGGAGCTGTATACCTGGATCATGGATTTCCATACTGTAAAAAATTTGTCATTCGTAAACTGATTAAACCTCACTACGATCTGGAGGAATTGATTTCAAGAACCACCAATTTTAAAAGCCGGTTGCTGGAATGGTCGCAAAAAGAGAACAAAGAGCTCCGTTTTGAGATTATAGATGAGGAAGATAGAAAGTTTACCGCTCAGGTATTTTTGAATGATTCACCTATGTCTCAGGGCTTTGGTTTTAGTAAAAAGAAAGCTGAGCAGGATGCAGCCAGAAAGACCTATGAGCAACTTAACTTAGACGAATGAGTCAAAAGCTAAAACTTGCCGGAGCATGCCTCAATCAAACCCCCATTGATTGGGAAAACAACATTGGTAACATCAAAAATGCAATCGATGATGCCAAAAAGGAAGGTGTAGATGTCCTTTGTCTGCCTGAACTCTGCATCACCGGCTATGGATGCGAAGACCTCTTTTTAAGTCAGTGGCTACCACAAACAGCCATGGAAAAGCTGTTGGAAATCATCCCTCATACAAAGGGAATCGCAGTTTGTGTAGGGTTGCCCATTCGAATAGAAGGAAAGAATTACAATACCACTGCTTTTATCTCGGATGGTGAAATTAAGTGCATCTATGCCAAACAAAAGCTAGCTAACGATGGTGTGCATTACGAACCTCGCTGGTTCGCTCCATGGCCCTCAGGAGTAGTTGAAATTTTTGAAATAGACAGTGTTCAAATCCCGATAGGGCATGTAACTGTTACTCATAAAAATCTTACAATAGGCTTTGAAATCTGCGAAGATGCCTGGCAACCTGATCGCCCGATTGAGCACCTGGATCGCAAAGTAGATCTGGTGCTTAACCCAAGTGCCTCTCACTTTGCTTTTGGCAAATCCATTTTCAGAGAAAATGTGATCGTCAAAGAGAGCTCTAAAAAATTTGATTGCGTGTATTTATATGCCAACCTCCTTGGTAATGAGGCAGGCCGAATGATCTACGATGGTGATGTGCTCATCGCTCAAAAAGGAAAGCTTATTGGTCGCAATCATCGCTTGTGGTACAATGATTATCGTCTGCTGACCGTAGCGGTTGATTTTGGAAATGATACCGCCACAGAAAACATCAAGCCTCACTACAGTGATCAAAAAGAAGAGTTTGCTCATGCTGCCGGATTGGCGCTATTCGATTATTGCAGGAAAAGCAGAAGCAAAGGTTTTGTCTTGTCACTCAGCGGGGGAGCAGACTCCAGCACCATTGCTACGCTGATTGCCTTTGCGGTACGCACAGCCCTTGAGCAGCGAGGTAAAGATGGTTTGGAGGCCAAGCTCGGATTTAAATTAGATGGTGATACACCAGAGGCCATCACCAATCAGTTATTAACCACTGCATATCAGGCTACCAAAAATTCCTCATCTGCAACATTTAATTCTGCCAAAAACCTTGCTGAAAGCCTGGGAGCAACGTTCTACAATTGGCAAATCGATGAGGGAGTAGATCATTACCAATCCACCATCGAAAGCGCCATAGGAAGGAAACTAACCTGGGAGCGGGACGACATCACCCTGCAAAATATCCAGGCCCGTTCGCGCGCACCAATTATTTGGATGCTGGCCAACCTGGAAAACAAGCTGCTCATGGCTACATCCAACCGAAGCGAAGGAGATGTTGGTTATGCCACCATGGATGGTGACACAAGCGGTAGCATCTCTCCCATCGCTGGGGTGGACAAACACTTTATTCTACAATGGTTAAAATATGCGGAATATGAGCTGGGTTTTACCGGACTGAAAGATGTAAACGCACTAACTCCTACTGCAGAGCTAAGACCGGAAGAACAGAACCAAACAGATGAAGAAGACTTGATGCCGTATGAGGTCTTAATGAAAATAGAACGAGAAGCTATTTTAAATGGTAATTCTCCAAAGCAGGTTTTTGAAGCGCTGAAAAGTGAATACGATCCCGATATACTCAAAGATTGGATTAAAAAATTCTACAGGCTCTGGACAAGAAACCAGTGGAAACGGGAACGCTATGCCCCAAGTTTCCATTTTGACGATTTTAACATCGACCCTCGCTCATGGTATCGCTTCCCTATTTTGAGTGGTGGGTATAGAGATGAGTTGGAGGAGCTTTAATTGATGAATAGCCAATCATCAAATCCGGCGAATATATTGCTTTAGATGCTTGACTTATGTCTATAAATTTTCCACTTCACCGTAATATATTTGCATGAACCTCACTCCACCGGATCATAGCCACTCCCACCCCATGGATGACATCTGCTGATTCGTTTGATTCCCATCCACACCCCTTTTAGTCCGTGCTTTTGGATGGCCTCCTTTGTGTATTGAGAGCAGGTGGGCGTGTACCTGCAACTATTAGGAAACAGAGGTGAAATCGAATATTGATAGATCAATACCGGAAAAATGAGGATTTTCTTTAAGATGCGATTCACTTAAACAAAAGTACCATCCAAAATTTGGACGCTCACCAAAAATTCATTCTGTTTGTGCGTTAGCCATTAAGCTAAAACCAGTTCTGTGTAAGAAAGTCAATTTTATTAAAAAATGACTCCAATAGTCTCCTCTTGGGAGGAGCTAGAGGTGGGTCTTCACCAAACTGTCATTTTTTAAAAATTGACTAAAAAGAAAACGATTTTGGGTACCCACCCCTACCCCTCCGAGGAGGGGATTTATAGTGTTTTCTTTTTTCTTACATCGAGTTAGACGAGTAGATCATTTAAGTGAGTGAAAAAATTTCAGGTATTCTTCGTTCTTTACGGATTTGTCCTGCTGGCAAGTGCCCAAACTGATTCTACGGAGATACTCACCATCGATCGAATTTTCATCGAGGGGAATTTCAAAACAAAACCTCACATCATCACCAGAGAGCTGAGTTTTTCTACTGATAGCTCATACATGCGTTACCAGCTCGATAGCATGTTTGTCTGGAATCGAAACCGAATTTATAACACTAACCTCTTCAATGCTGTTTCGATTGACTTGGTCAATAAGCAGGGTGGTCGGGTAGATGTAAAAATTACTGTTGATGAACGCTGGTACATTTACCCCTTCCCTATCTTTCGATTAATTGATAGGAATTTCAACGACTGGTGGGTAAACCGCGACCGTGACTTGAGTCGCGTTAATTATGGTCTCAAGGTCACTCAATTCAATTTTCGTGGGCGAGGTGAAGTTTTACGATTATGGCTGCAAACGGGTTTTGAGACTGTAATTAATCTCTACTACCAGGTTCCTTACATCGACAAAAAGCAAAACAATGGGCTACTCATCAGCTCCAGTTATTTTGAAGCGAAAAACGTCCCTGTGATCACTCGGGAAAATGTTAGACGATTTACTTCTTCACAAGAGGAGGTGCTAAGACGCGCATATACAAACACAATCTCTCACTCCTATCGAAGCTCCTTTTACTCCTATCATAGCACGGGCATTGGTCATATTCGTGTAGACATAGCCGATACGGTGGCCCGCATAAACGAAAATTATTTAGGGGATGGACAAACGCAACAGCAATACTTAACGTTGGGCTACACGTACGTTTGGGATAAAAGAAATAATGTAAATTATCCTACTAAAGGTTCCTTTCACCGGCTGGGTCTAACAAAGGTGGGTTTAGGACTTTACGATGACGGAGTTGATTACTGGCGAGCCAGGGCTCGACTCACAAAATACACGGCATTTAAAGATAACTGGTTTCTCGTCAATAATCTTTCAGTGCTTAGCACTTATCCAGTAAAAGATCGTGCTTACTTTAATTATAACTCTATTGGTTTTCTAAAAGAAGTCATCAGAGGGTACGACCTGCGCATCATCGAAGCTAGCTCTTATGTCTTGCAACGAAATGAGTTAAAGCATCAACTATTCGGACGGAAATATGACATCAGCAAAGTGATGCCTCTTCGGCAGTTTCAAACATTCCCGATCACCATCTATGGTAAGGTATTCTTTGATCAGGGTTATGCGGTAGGCTTCCCAAATTATGAAGGAAGTGAGTTGCTCACTGATAAATATCTATACAGTATCGGTACCGGAATCGATTTGGTGCTGGTTAATGATGTTACTTTTCGATTTGAGTTCTCACGAAATGGAGAGGATGAAACAAACTTCTTTATCAATATCCTCTCTCTTTTCTAATTAGACAGGAAAAATAAAAATCTTGATTCCCCTCCTGGGAGGGGTTGGGGTGGGTTATAACAAAATTTATAACTCTGTTTCAGAATAACTCAAATAGGATCCTTTAGAACCCACCCTCTTTTTCTCCTCCAAGGAGAAGATTTTAGGCATTACTTTGTTTATTCATGACTCTACCAAAGTCAAGTATTTTAGTCAAAATCCTTCCATTTTTTAGGCTTGCCCTTTTTGAAGTAATACCACTGTCCCACCTTTTTTCCTTCGTCCCAATTCCCTTCGTACAATAGGCTTCCATCCTCATCGTAGTAAACCCACAGACCATCTTCAAGTCCGTTTTTTAGCACCCCTTTTTGGTTGAGATGTCCATTTTCGAAATAAAACTCCCATTGACCCTCAGGGCTTCCCTGCTCATAATACCCCGCTCGTTTCAACTTCCCGTTTTCATAAAAGAAAATCCACCTTCCTTCATACAAGCCCTTTTCATACCTCCCTGCCTTCTCCAGCTGACCGGATGGATAGAAATAGTTTGCAGTATCTTCTAATAGACCTTCTTCCCAAAATTCCCTGGCAATTAGTACCCCATTGAAAGAATAATATTTCTGAGTCCCGTTCATCAATCCATGCTTGTAGGTTAATAGCGCATTTAACTCTCCGCTGGGATAATGATATTTCCAAACTCCATGCTTTGATCCATTAGTCACTTTACCAACAGCCTTCACTCCGCCATCTGTAAAATGTAGTGTATCATAGCCTTGTCCAGCCAGGTGGTGTATAAGCAAAAACCCAAAGATGACGATCGCTAATTTCATCGCTACATAATTTACAATTATTGACTTAAAGCTACCAAATGCATACTTTGCATATATGAAGCAAATCGCACGCCTAATCACCTTGCTGATCTGTTTTGCTACTCAGGCACAGACCGGATCATTCAATCTGGGAGGACGAAGTGCCGGAATGGCTGGTGCATCACTTACCCTAGGTGACGAGTACAGCTTGTTCAACAATATTGGAGGCTTGGGCAGGGTAGCAAATCATTCCGCTTTTGCTGCCTATCAAAATCGTTATGGTGTAAGTGAATTTCAGGTGGTTGGTGCTGGTGCTGTTTATTCCGCCGATATTGGAAATGCAGGTGTAGGATTCTACAAATTTGGAGATGACCTCTACAGTGAGCAAAGACTACACCTGGCATTTGGGAACAAAATACAGATGGTTAGCCTGGGAATTGGACTGGATCTGCTCCAATACAATGTATCAACAGTGGGCACCAACAGGGCATTGGCTATCCAGTTTGGAGGGATTGCCGAAATAACGCCTCAGCTCCGATTTGGAGCGCATATCTTTAATCTCAACCAAGCAGAGATCAACGCAGAGACAGGCGAAAAAGCACCTACGGTTATGAAAGCAGGAATTTCATTCTTGCCATCTGAGGAACTGATACTGAATGCAGAAGTAGAAAAAGACCTTGATTTTGATGAGGTATTTAAAGCTGGGATTGAGTATCAGATCATTGAAAGCGTATATTTAAGAACGGGTATAAGCACAGAGCCTTTCCTGGGTGCTTTCGGTGTTGGATTCCATCCAAAAAACCTCAAATTCGACTATGCTTTTTCTAACGATTCACGCCTGGGAAGCATTCATGAAATTTCAGTGGCTTACTCCTTTCAATGAAAAGATGCCTCACCATAATATGTATTTCGGTGGGATTTTGCTCCTTCGCGCAGAATGACGAGATAGATCTGGAAGTTTTTGCGGAACGACTCTTTCAGATTCAGGATGAGAATGTAGCTTATGAGGACATCTACGAGTCACTGCTTCTTTATTACACCAACAAACTCAATCTTAATAAAGTAGAGCCTGAGGAACTGGCTTCCCTTTATATCCTCAACCCAGCTCAGCTTTCTAATTTCTTTATTTATCGTGATCAATTTGGGGATTTTCTGTCCATCAATGAGCTTCAAGCCATTCCTGAGATGGATCTTGAAACCATCCGTTTATTACAACCCTTCATAGCAGTAGAAGAGTCAGTTACGGATACCCGTCCATTGCTTCAACGCATTATTCAGGAAGAAAACAATTACTTTCTGCTGCGATATTCCAGACGACTCGAAGAGCAAAAAGGCTATACTACTGCCCTTCCTCTTGATACCACTTTCGTGCGTGATGAAAGTAACAACATCACTGATACAGTCACCACAGAACCATCTCGTTATGCTGGATCACCTGATAAAATATATGGTCGGTTTCGGACTAGCCATCGGGATGATTTCAGCCTGGGATTTACGTTTGAAAAGGATAATGGAGAAGCTTTCTCTTTTGAGGATGGACAAAAAGGATTTGACTTTTACTCTTATCATCTCATGTTAGAAAACAAGTGGGGGTTTGATAAAATCATGTTAGGCGATTTTCAGCTTCAGATTGGACAGGGGATCGTATTTGGTGCGGGATTCAATGCCGGTAAAGGTGCTGAGACCGTCAACACCACCAAGCGAAACAGTTTAGGAATGCGACCATATACCTCCGTACTCGAATCAGGTTTTTTTCGAGGAGCAGGCATCACCAAATCGTTCTCAGATTTTGAACTAACTGTCTTTTATTCGAAGTTGAAACAAGATGGAAACATTCAGTCTGATACTACCTTTTCTGAATTTGAGGAGTTTGTCAATTCCATCCAAATCACCGGATTTCACCGAACACCCACCGAGCTGGCGTCCAAAGATCAAATTGAAGAGGTGTCTATTGGAGCAGTCGTAGTGTATTCTCCTCACCGGAGGTTTACTGTAGGCATTTCAGGGCTGAACAGTCAATACAGTAGGCCGCTTCAACGAAGACCAAATAACTATAATCAGTTTGAATTCAAGGGAGATCACAACTTCATCACTTCGGCATACGCACATTATACCTGGCAGAATTTTACCTTTTTTGGCGAGGCAGCCCGATCCAAAAGTGGGGGAATTGGAGCCGTTGGAGGACTTGTAACAAGCCTGTCTCGTATGGTTGATATGGCCATGGTCTTTAGAAACTATGACCGTGATTTTCATTCATTTTATGGGAATGCTTTTTCTGAAAACTCACGAAATATCAATGAGAGCGGTACCTATTGGGGACTTTCTATCAAACCTAATCGAAGACATAAGCTGAATGTCTATTATGATAGATTCAAGTTTCCATGGCTCAAGTACAGAACTGAGGCGCCCTCTGTAGGCAGTGAGTGGTTGGTACGTTATTCACATTTTCCATCCAGGCAGGTAACACTCTACGCCCAGGCCAGACAGCAAACACGGCAGGTGACTGTACCCAATGAAAACCTGAATCAACTCGTGGATCAGGTAAAAAGGAATTATATGTTCAACGTAGACTATGAATTGCTACCTTGGTTGAAATTGAAAACCAAAGTTCAAAGCAGTACCCAAGATGAAGGAGCTGAATTAACCAAAGGATTTGCTATTGTACAGGATGTGAATTTTTCATGGTGGAAACTCAAATTCAACACACGGATGGCGCTCTTTGAAACAGATGATTTTGACAATGCCCAATATGTTTATGAAAGTGACGTGCTTTACGCTTTTTCAATTCCGGCATATAATGGAACGGGAGCGAGAACCTATGCGATGGTGCGATTTGACCCTGCTAGGGATATCTCAATGTGGCTTAGATATGCTCTTTTCACATTTAGAGATCGTAACTCAGTTGGTTCAGGACTGAATGAATCCGATGGTAGTAATTCATCAGAGGTGAAGGCAATGCTTCGAATAAAATTCTAAACTGTTGCTTCCATAATATTTCTCTATATTCATATTTGATTCAAGAACATCATTAAATGGAATCTGTAAAATCAATTTGGGAAAGCATTTTTGAATTTCTTACCAAAGTTGGGGAGATATTCACAACCACACTCTTCAGCCTGGGTAAGAGCGACATAAGTATGGGAACCATCCTGTATTTCATCCTAAGTTTCATCGTCTTAATTTGGTTATCCAAACGATTTAGAAATCTATTGGTACACAAGGTTCTGGCAAGGGCAGGAATGGAACAGGGCGCAAGAAACTCCATAGGGTTGATCGCCAAAGTCATGCTGATTTTTGTTGGAGCGATCTTTATTATTCAGAGTGCAGGTATAGATATGAGCTCATTGAGCCTGTTGGCAGGAGCTCTTGGAGTGGGTATTGGTTTTGGTCTTCAAAACATTACTGACAATTTCATTTCAGGCATCATTATTTTGTTCGAAAAGCCCATCAAGGTTGGAGATAGAATTGTCGTTGGTGATACGGAAGGTGATGTAATTAACATCTCTGTGAGAGCCACTACGATCCTGACCAATGAAAATGTTTCCATCATTGTACCGAACTCAGAATTTATTTCTTCACGTGTGATCAATTGGAGTCACAATGACCGAAACATTCGGTTTGACATCCCTGTTGGCGTGAGTTATGCAGAGGACCCGGCAGAAGTCAGGGATGTCCTCATTAAAGTAGCTGAGGAAAATGACCATGTACTTAAACACCCTGCCCCTCATGTATTTTTTGATGAATTCGGCGACAGTTCACTCAACTTCACACTCGCTATCTGGACATCCACCCATACGGATAAACCTCGACGACTCAAGACAGAATTGTACTTTGAGATCTTCAATAAGTTCAAAGAAAAGGGAATAGAAATTCCATTCCCTCAAAGAGATATACATGTCAAGACTCAGCCAGTAATTGCGAAGCTGGAAGAGTAAGGTATTTGTCACTCAATAATTAATAGCGTTGGGCACTCTCAAATTTAGTCTACCCATTCATTCAGTATGATAACAAAAAAAGGGGTATTCGCATACCCCTTTTCTTAAATGTTGTTAGAATTTAATTAAGCAGCTTTTTCAGCACCTTCTTTTTTGTTGCTGCTTTCTTCTTTGATGGAGCTGAGTTCTTTTTCAAGACTTACACCTTCAAACTGCATGTCAGCGCTGATTTTACCTGCATAATACAGTTCTTGTATTTGTTTTGCTGTAAGAGAGCTATGATCCGGACTCCATCCAGGAGGGCCAAAGATGTACATAAAGGCTTCCTTAAAGCTCTTTGCCTTTCTTACATCATTAAAAATATCTACAAAAATGTGCGTATTAAGCTTTATTGGATTATACGTATCCGGGCTCTTCAAAATACCGTAGTGTGGTTGTACTCCCTTGATTGTATTTTGCCACGTCCCAAAAAGATGATCCCAAATGAGAAGAATTCCTCCGTGATTTTTATCTAGATATTGAATGTTACTTGAATGATGTACCGCATGCACATGTGGGTTGTTGAATATTTTTCCAAAAAATCCCAAAGAACCAATCAACTTGGTATGAAGAAAATACTGATAAGTCGCATTGATGATTAATGCCGACCCAATCATGATTGGTTCAAATCCAACAGCAGCCATCCAAAGCCAAAAAATAGGCTTATAAAGCGTAATGAACCATCCGTTTCTAATACTCACCGCCAAATTAAAGTTCTTTGATGAATGATGAGGTACATGTGCTGCCCAAAGTAGTCTTACCGTATGACTCCAACGGTGATGCCAATAAAAGTTGAAATCGTCAGCTAAAATGGCAAGGACCCATGCCCACCAAGCCCAACCAATAGTGGCATATCCCAAATATTCAGCTCGTAGTGGTTCAAAGAAATTAAAAACGCCCTGAAAGATTACAACAACAGTAAATGCTTTAGTGAAGAATGAAATCAATGCCGCACCTGCCGCGATCCCAAACCCAGCCAATGAATCTTTCAATTCATAATCATGTCTTGCAACTAGAAACTCTACCACCATGAAGGCTAGTAGAATTGGGAATATGTAGATCATGTTATCTCCTACATTAAACTCTGGCATATTTCTAAAATTTGTACTTTAATATTTATTTGAACTGACAAGATTACATCAAAAATGATAGGTAATCTTGAATTATATGTTAAATGATTATTCAGATTTTTGTTTACCGAATTTGTACGTAAGCCCAACTCCAATCACACTTTTGAATTGAACCCTGTCTTTGAGCTCAGTGGACTCATCTATCATCCCATCTCCGTTATCGTCTGCAGCAATTTTAATATCTCTGTCATAAATCAGTTGAGCGAATGCATTCATTGAAAGCACCTTAGTAAGTTGCATCACTAATGCATTCTGCCAATTCACATCTATGGTGCCAAAATTCTCAATATAGTTTGTGAACAACTCAAGTCTACTTTCAAAAATATCATTCTTGAATTTGGCTCTGAAAAACGAACCTATCTCAGCTCTTGATTTTTTACCAGGTGTAATTACTGTAGTGCCATCACTAGCAAACTCAGCCGGATCTACTCCGTACGCACCTTGATTAGCCAACCCTTGATTCCTTACAAAGGTGAATTTTCCAGTAACGGGTTTATATGAAAAACTTAACTGATCCGTGGGATCATAAGAAACCCCCAACCCAACTGTTAAGTAGCCTGGTGCCATAAAATCAGAAATGAAATTACCTTCCTCATCTACCCCTTCGTAAAACTGGGTTTTAAAATCCATGAGTGCACTAAAAAACCACTTACCACTTTCCCTATTCATTCGGTAGCTATACTTGGTTACAATATTTATTAGGTCGTCAGACTTAGTAAAGCTTGCATCACCTTGCCGGATCAATCCATAAGCAAGATCCAATGAATTTTCCCATTTACCTCTTCCCTTCACCCGGTTAGCAAAAAGGCTCAGGTTGGAGTTAATAGCCACTGAATTTTGTCCCCCTGCTGCCCAATTGGTAAGCGAAACTTGCGAAAAGGTTATTGAGCCGGTTCCGCCTTTTCTCCAATAGGTGGTATCAGTAGGATTAGTGTCTTGAGCAAATGATGAAATAGATAGCGTTACTAAAAGTGCGGTAATTTTTAATTTCATTCTTAATCGTATGAATTTGTTTTTAGATCGTTTTCCTTAAGTATTCTTCTTAAAATTTTTCCAACATTTGATTTTGGTAGCTCATCTATAAATGCAACATACTTAGGTCTTTTGTACCCCGTTAGATGCTCTTCGCAGTGAGCCCTAACTTCATCTTCAGTCAGACTTTCATCAGCTTTAACTATATAAACCTTGACTGCCTCGGTTGACTTTTTATCCGGAACACCAATAGCTCCCACTTCCAGAACCTTATCATGAAGCGCAATACAATCTTCGATTTCGTTTGGGTACACATTAAAACCGGAAACCAAAATCATTTCTTTCTTCCTATCAACAATCTTGAAGAATCCTTGTTCATTCATGACAGCAATATCTCCGGTTTTAAACCAATCTTCATGAAAACAGTTCTTTGTTTCTTCTGGTCTGTTCCAATACCCCTGAAATACCTGCGGACCCCTTGCACATAGTTCTCCGCGCTCACCTGTTTTTACTTCTTTCCCATCATCATCTAAAATAACCACCTCTGTGCTCGGAATCGGCATCCCTATGAATCCGGTTTCGGCATCCTTTCGAAGCGGATTGGCAGTAAGCACTGGTGACGTCTCTGTCAGCCCATATCCTTCTGAAACCGGGGTGCCAGTCACCTCAGACCATTTATCAGCCACATACTTCTGCAAGGCCATCCCCCCGGCAAAGGAAAATTTCACTTTTGAAAAATCTAAATCCTTAAACTTTGGTTGATTCAGGAGTCCATTGAAAAGGGTATTAACTCCTGTGAGAATAGACCACTGATGTCTTGCCAGGTCCTTCAGGAATGCTTTCATATCGCGAGGATTGGTCACAAGTACATTTCTTGCTCCTATCCTAACTGTCATTAATGCATTACATGTCAATGCGAAAATGTGGTACATTGGTAATGCGGTAATGAATATTTCTTTTCGTTCTTCCAGTCCGCCATGAAGCATCCACTCACAAACCTGCTCAATATTGGCAATTACATTGCGATGTGTCAGCATGGCCCCTTTAGATACACCTGTGGTGCCTCCAGTATACTGAAGAAAAGCGAGCTCTGAACTTTCCAATGCTACTTTCGTAGCTGGTTTTTCATTTCCTAGCTTCAAAGCGTCTTTGAATTTCACAGACTCGGGAAGGTTGTATGAAGGCACCATCTTTTTGATGCTTTTCACCACAAAGTTGACGATACTCCCTTTCAGTCCCCCTATCAGATCACCAATCTTTGTTACTAAAACTGTCTCAATCTGTGTTTCCTTCAGAATCTCTTCCAGATTGCTGGCAAAATTTTCAACTATCACAATAGCTTTCGCTCCTGAATCATTAAACTGATGGAGCATCTCACTCGGGGTATAGAGTGGATTAGTGTTTACCACGACCATTCCAGCCTTTAAAACTCCGTAAAGTGCTACAGGATACTGTAGAAGATTTGGCATCTGGATAGCTACACGATCACCTTGTTTTAGGTTCGTATGATTTTGCAGATAGGAGGCAAACTGATCTACGGCCTGACCTAATTCAGAAAAGGTCATTTCCTTACCCATATTTTCAAATGCTACCAGATCTTTATATTGCTCTATCCGTTCATCGACCATTTCAGATAATGATCTATACGTATCGGGGTTAATCTCTTTACGTACTCCATCAGGATAACTGGCATGCCAGGCGTGATTTTTCATATTTTGGGCTGGGTTATTTTTTAAAGCTGATAAAGATAAGGTATGCACTTTACTGAAAAAGAATAGACCAAAAAAAAAAGGCCTTGGCACCCCTACCAAGACCTCAAAATAAACAACATTAACCCAAAGCTGTAGAGGGAGGATTCGAACCTCCACGGAGCAGTTAGTCCCGTGCGTTCTCTCCCGATTCTTGTCCGCGAGAGAACATACAGGGATTTATCCCTTATCTCCACCCCCGAGAGAGGAGGGCATGTCTGCCAGTTTCACCACTCTACAGTGTGCTTGATGATTCAAATTTAACAGAATCATAGTTTTATTAAAATAATTTCAATAATTTAGAATAATATTTACATATAATTCAATTTATAACGTTTTAAATAGTAAATTATTAAATATAACAGCAAGATATGAGTAAAAATTATGAAATTGATAATGTGGATCTGAAGATATTGAATATCCTATCGGAGGATGCCAAAATGCCGTACACGGAAGTAGCAAAAAAAGTCTTTGTTTCTGGCGGTACCGTACACGTGCGTATGAAGAAACTCGAAGAAATGGGCATAGTGAAAGGTACAACCTTAAAAATTGATTATGGGAAACTTGGATATGACATCACATGTTTTCTCGGTATTTATCTGGAAAAAAGCTCAATGTATGATGAGGTGGTGGCCAAACTAAAAGAGATCAGTGAGATAGCTACAATCAGATATACTACAGGTAACTACAATATTTTCTGTAAAATCTATTGCAAAGACACGCAACATTTACGAGATGTCTTACACGATAAAATCCAGAAAGTAGATGGGATTGAAAGCACAGAGACCTTCATCTCGCTAGAAGAAAGTGTGAATAAGCACCTAACCTTTTAAACCCCTTCTCAAGGGATAAGACATAGATATTTAAAAAATTAATAGTGAAATAAGGAATTCTTATACTTATCCTGAACCTTCTAATAACTTCATTGTTCTTATTTAGAATTACTATAAATAAGGTGTACCTTTGCACTTTGAATTGAAGGCGACTAAATGAGTACTGACGAACAAATATTAGAAGAATTCACCTCCAAAGAATATGAGCATGGCTGGTCGGTAGATTTCGAGGCTGACGAGGCTCCTTTGGGGATCAATGAAGATATTATTCATTTCATTTCTGCTAAAAAAGAGGAGCCGAAATGGTTGCTTGAGTGGAGGCTGAAAGCTTTCCGCCAATGGCAGAAAATGACAGAGCCAAATTGGGCCAACGTCAAGTACCCAAAAATAGATTATCAATCCATTCGATACTATTCTGCCCCCAAGCAGGATAAGAAACCAAAAAGTCTGGATGAAGTAGATCCTGAGCTTTTGAAAACCTTTGAAAGATTGGGGATTTCACTCCAAGAGCAAAAAAGACTTACAGGTGTAGCTGTAGATGCTGTGATCGATTCGGTTTCAGTAGCTACCACTTTTAAGGAAAAGCTATCTGAATTGGGCGTTATCTTCTGTTCATTCAGTGAGGCTGTTCATGAGCATCCGGAATTAGTAAAAAAGTATTTAGGGTCGGTTGTTCCTGCTAATGACAACTACTTTGCTGCACTCAATTCTGCGGTTTTCTCTGATGGGTCTTTCTGCTACATTCCTAAAGGAGTCAGATGCCCTATGGAGCTATCTACCTATTTCCGTATCAACGCGGCAAATACAGGACAGTTCGAAAGAACCCTGATCGTGGCAGAAGATGATAGCTATGTCAGCTACCTGGAAGGTTGTACGGCTCCAATGCGAGACGAAAATCAACTTCACGCAGCGGTGGTGGAAATATATGCTGCAAAAAATGCAGAAGTAAAATATTCAACGGTACAAAACTGGTACCCAGGCGATAAAAATGGAAAAGGTGGTATCTACAACTTTGTTACCAAGCGAGGGATCTGCGCAGGAGACCATGCTAAAATCTCCTGGACACAGGTAGAAACCGGATCTGCAGTTACATGGAAGTATCCATCATGTATTCTTAAAGGAGACAACTCGGTTGGTGAATTTTACTCAGTAGCAGTTACTAACAATCACCAACAGGCTGATACCGGAACGAAAATGATTCATTTGGGTAAAAACACCCGATCGCGAATCGTTTCCAAAGGAATTTCTGCTGGAAAATCGCAAAACAGCTACAGAGGTCAGGTGGAGATCATGAAGCGTGCAGAAAATGCCAGAAACTTCTCACAGTGTGACTCACTCCTGATGGGAGATAAATGTGGTGCTCACACCTTCCCATACATAGACATTAAAAACAAATCGGCTCAGGTAGAGCACGAAGCTACCACCTCTAAGATTGGAGAAGACCAAATCTTTTACTGTCAGCAACGAGGAATAGACGAAGAAACAGCGGTTGCACTGATTGTAAATGGATTTGCAAAAGAGGTGATGAACAAACTCCCGATGGAGTTTGCAGTGGAAGCTCAAAAGCTATTGGCCCTTACTCTAGAAGGAAGCGTAGGGTAAGAATTAAGAAATTTTTAGATAACAAAGACCGAACTGAAATAATGATTTCAATTAAGAATCTACACGCCTCAATTGAGGACAAAGAGATACTAAAAGGCATAAACCTGGATGTAAAGGCAGGCGAAGTACATGCGATCATGGGACCGAATGGTTCCGGTAAGAGTACATTAGCTTCAGTGCTTGCAGGACGAGAGGACTATGAAGTAACTGATGGCTCTATTACATATGAAAATGAAGATTTGCTTGAGCTAGGTCCGGAAGAACGCGCTCAAAAAGGAATTTTCCTGGCATTCCAATATCCAGTAGAAATCCCCGGAGTATCAACTACCAATTTCCTTAAGACTGCCATCAATCAGGTGAGAGAAGCTCGTGGCGAAAAAGCGCTTGATGCTGTTCACTTTCTCAAGCTCATGAAAGAGAAGATGAAGCTGGTTGATATGGATCAGGCATTATTGAGCCGATCACTGAACGAAGGATTCTCCGGAGGAGAGAAAAAAAGAAATGAAATTTTCCAGATGGCGATGCTTGAGCCTAAGCTTTCAATTCTGGATGAAACAGATTCTGGCCTTGATATTGATGCTTTAAGAATTGTCGCTGATGGCGTCAACAAACTGAAAAGCGATAAAACTGCGACGATCGTGGTAACACACTATCAGCGATTGCTGGATTATATCGTACCTGATTTTGTACATGTGCTTTACAATGGCCAGATTGTTAAGTCTGGTGATAAGAGCCTGGCTTTAGAATTGGAGGAAAAAGGATACGACTGGATCAAAGAAGAAGTAGCTGCCGTATGATTATGAGTGCACCTGCCATATTAGAAAATATCGAAAGTACTTTTAAGGGTAATGAAGTGCAAAAAAAAGCACTTGATATGCTGAATGAAGTGGGGCTTCCTCATCGTAAATCAGAAGCATACAAGTTTACTCCTGTCACTTCGCTCCTTGAAAAAAACATTGATTTTAAAACCAAAGGTGAGAATACCGTCGACTCTTCCCTTTTGTATAAAGAGGAAGGAAGCCACTTAGTGTTTATCAATGGAGAGCTTGCTAAAGAGCATTCGTCTATTTCTGATAGTCTAAAACTAGAGGTTGCAGAAATTTCCGAAGGAAAGCATGACCCATTCAGTTTACTTAACGCTGCTTATGCTAAAGAAGAGTTGAGAATTGAGTCCGGTTATGAAGAACCAGTCTTTATTTACCACTTCAATTCAAACGGATTTACAAATCCAAGAATCAAGGTCAATGTAAAAGACGGTCACACATTCCGTGTAGTAGAAAAACTGATCACTCCGGTAGATGCTAAAACATTTACGAACTCATATGTCGAGTTTACTGTGGGGAAAAATGCTTTTGGATACCACACAAAAGTTCAGAACTACAATGACCATACATACAGTCATGAAACAGTGTTTGCGCATGTGGATAAGGATGGGCAGTTTTACAATAACACTTTCTCATTTGAGGGAGCAATGGTTAGAAATAATCTAACCATTAATCTGAACGCTGAACACTGTGAGGGACACATGTATGGACTTTTTCTATTGGATAAAAAGTCGCATGTGGACAACAACACATCCGTTGATCACCTGAAACCAAACTCATTTAGCAATGAGCTTTACAAAGGAATACTTGATGAGAAATCAACAGGTGTATTTAACGGTAAAATCTATGTGAGACAGGATGCGCAGAAAACCAATGCATTCCAATCAAACAACAACATTCTTCTTTCTGAGGATGCTACTCTTCACACCAAGCCCCAATTGGAAATTTGGGCAGATGATGTAAAATGCTCTCACGGATGTACCTCGGGTCAGCTGGATGAGGATGCCATTTTTTATCTGAGGACAAGAGGCATCAATGAGAAAAATGCAAAGGCGATGATTCTGAATGCGTTTGCTGCTGAGACCATGGAGCATGTAAAAGTTTCATCCGTAAAAGAGGAGATTCAAGGATTGATTGATCAAAAACTAGTATAAATGCCAACGGTAACTTCCAGTATTGATATCCAAAAAATCAGGAGCCTGTTCCCGGTTCTTGAGCAGGAGGTAAATGGAAAACCGTTGATTTACTTCGACAATGCGGCTTCTTCTCAAACAGTAAAGTCAGTGGTTGATGCATTGACTCATTTTTATGAGAAGGACCATGCGAATATTCACCGTGGGATTCATACCCTGGCAGAGCGGTCTACAAAAGCCTATGAGGAGACCCGTGAAAGAGTTAGTGAGTTCATTAATGCAGGAGAAGCTGATGAAATCATCTTTACCAAAGGCACTACTGAAAGCATAAATCTGGTCGCGCAATCATGGGGATCTAAATTTTTAAGCGAAGGAGATGAAATACTTATCTCTCAGTTGGAGCATCACTCCAATATTGTGCCATGGCAGCTAGCAGCAGAGCGATCAGGCGCGGTGATCAAAGTGATCCCAATCAATGATAAGGGTGAAATATTGCTAGACGAGTATAAAAAGCTGCTCAGCAGTAAAACTAAACTAGTAGCAGTCAATTATATCTCTAATTCGCTAGGAACAATTAATCCGGTTAAGGAGATCATAGAGGCAGCTCAGAATGTGGGAGCCATCATACTTATTGATGCAGCACAAGCTGCTCCTCATATTCAAATTGATGTTCAGGAACTCAACTGTGATTTTCTTGCCTTTTCCAGTCACAAAATGTATGGACCAACCGGTGTAGGCGTTTTGTATGGCAGAAGAGATTTATTGGAGGCTATGCCCCCCTACCAGGGTGGTGGTGAGATGATCAAAGATGTATCATTTAGAGGAACCACTTATAACGACATTCCTTACAAGTTTGAAGCTGGGACACCCAACATTGGAGATGTGATCGCTTTCAAATATGCGATGGATTTCATCGATGAACTTGGGCACGAAAACATTCAGGCCTACGAACACGAGCTACTTGAGTACGCAAATAATAGACTCGAAAGTATACCGGGATTTAAGGCAATAGGTACTGCTGACCAAAAGACCAGTGTAATCTCTTTCCTCATTGAAAATGTACACCAGTATGATCTTGGACAGCTTTTAGATGTTCGAGGAGTGGCCGTTCGCACAGGCCATCATTGTACACAGCCACTGATGGATCATTTAGGAATCGATGGAACTGTACGCGCCTCTTTTGCGGTTTACAACACCAAAGAAGAGATCGATGTGTTTTCTGAGGCATTGGAGAGCATTGTAAAAAAATTTAACTGATGGACCTAATCAAGCAAAGACAGGAGGAAATCATCGAAGAATTCTCCATGTTGGATGGCGACATGGAAATGACGCTTGATTACATCATGGAGTTGGGTGCCGAACTAGGTGCCTTTCCTGAAGAAGATCGTATTGAAGACAATATAGTGAAGGGTTGCCAGTCCAAAGTTTGGATGACTGCTGGTTTGGAAAACGATCGCATTCATTTTAAAGCTGATTCCAATACAGCTATTACGAAAGGTCTTGTCAGCTTGTTGGTACGTGTATTGAATCAATCGGCACCACAAGATGTTATGAATGCAGAAATCTACTTCCCAAAACAAATTGGGATGGATCGGTTCATTGGCACTCAAAGATCCAATGGATTTGCAGCGATGATAAAGCAAATGAAAATGTACGCGCTGGCATTAACAGCAAAACAAGAGTCATGAGCGAAACAAAAACAAATAACGATACCCTGGCACTGAAAGAGGATATCATCCGCGCAATCAAAAATGTGTATGACCCTGAAATTCCAGTGGACGTGTATGAGCTCGGATTGATCTATGAGATTAATATCCTGCCGGTAAATAATGTAGAGATCATAATGACACTGACCTCTCCCTCCTGCCCTGCAGCCGAGAGTTTACCTGGTGAGGTAGAGGCTAATGTGAAAGCAGTACCGGGCGTCAATGAAGTGAATTTAGAGCTTACATTCGATCCGCCTTATGCTACAGACATGATGTCTGAGGAGGCAAAGTTGGAGCTTGGCTTTATGTAATTGATTTTAAATAACTAAATAAATATAAACGAATATGTACCCACCGGAATTAGTAGCGCCGATGAAAGCACAGCTTACTGAAAATGGATTCCAAGAATTCACTTCAGCAAGCGAGGTTGAGGATCATTTAAAAAACCATAAAGGCACTTCCCTGATGGTAATCAACTCAGTGTGTGGATGTGCAGCTGGAACATGTAGACCAGGTGTTCTTCTTTCATTGGAAAAGTCTGAGAAAAAACCTGATAACCTTACTACGGTATTCGCAGGTTTTGATACAGAGGCGACACAAAAAGCAAGAGAGTTTACACTTCCGTTCCCTCCTTCTTCACCATCTATCGCATTGTTTAAAGATGGGGAGTTGGTGCACATGGTGGAGCGACACCACATTGAAGGACGATCAGCAGAGATGATTGCTGACCATCTGGAGCAGGTGTATGCAGAGTTCTGCTAAATATTAAGGCGTAGAACATTTAAAAAGCCTCATTTCAATATTGAAATGAGGCTTTTTTATTGATTCATCTTACTTACTAATTACCTGTGCCGAAGTAGGAGTTAAATAGAGCTTCTACCTCAGTGACAAAACTGTCATAGTAATTAGCAGCATCTTCTGAAGTTCCGTCTTTAAACTCAAGCAAAATGATCGTGTTTTGCATTTCATCTTCATCAAAGAGCACATCAGCTATCTTAATATCATCCATGTGTACTTCCAGATTTAGAAATGCATTTATCTGGGCAATAGTTGGATCTGTGATTTGTAGTATTTCAGCTAGTCCACCATCGGATTGCATAGTCATGTCATTCGTAGTTAGAGCAAAAGTCGCTTTAAGAAGATCTTGTTCAGTTAGATTTTGATAATCACTACTTGCTAATTCTACTTCGGCATGGACGCCTGTTGCGCAAATATCTGAATCATCCGCAAAATCTATATCAAGAACAAACGCTGTTGGTCCATTATTTTCTACCACCAATGACAATGAATATGGATTCACGTATACACCCAAGTCAATTGCTATCGGAATTTGAAAACTAGCATTACTTGCATATTCTATACTATTTAAATTAACACCTATCACATCCTGGCCATCAACCACAAGTGAAACATCAACAGATGTAGGAAGGTACAATGTACTCGCATCGATGGTTACCTCAGTATCTGAGTAATTTCCAATTGTAAGTGTTGCATTATTAGACGTGAGATCCGGACTAGTTGCAAATGCTAAAACAATAGTTGCATTCTGATCTGCAGTTCTGATCCATGAAGTATCAGCTGGATTGAAGGTGTAAGTACCCTCAAAAAGATTGATATCGAGCCGTGCCTCTTCGGTTGAAGGAAATACATTTGACAATCTGCTGGTTAGGGTATCAACCCATTCCATGTGAAGGGTGTCTCCATTGGAAATACCCATAAAGTCAGAGAGAACTGTCTCTATAGCCAGACCACTTTCGAAAGTCATAATGCAATCTAATGTTGCATCAATTGAGGCTTGTATATTTTCCTTATCCTGAGCAACAGTTGTAGGCACATCATCACAAACATCCCCTATCCCATCTTCATCAGAATCTAATTGATCAGGGTTTTCGGTTTCAGGGCAATTATCATCATCATCGGGCACTCCATCTCCATCTGAATCTTCCTCGCAGACATCTCCTATCCCATCTCCATCTTTATCTTCCTGATTCGGATTTTCTGCCAGTGGACAGTTATCTTCATCGTCAGGAACACCATCCCCGTCTGCATCTTCTTCACAAACATCACCTATCCCATCTCCATCACTATCAGATTGATTAGGGTTGCTTACAAGAGGACAGTTATCTTCCACATCTGCAATTCCATCACCATCAGTATCTGGAGGCGGTTCTTCATCTTTTGAACAAGACATGAAAATAATAAGCGTTAAAAAGGTGGTGATTAGAAATGCAGTTCGAAAAACTGCATGAACTGATTTAGTGAATTGAGATTTCATGGTTTTGACTTTTAGCGGTAGTAGCCTGATATTAAGCTATTTAGCATATAAAGTTCATAAAATATTTTAAATAATTGCATTAATGTAAGATTTTTTTGTGTTTAGGATTTGCGTTCTCTTGCTGAAATCAAGAATTGAATTACCTTAACAGAAACCCATGAGGCCTATGAAAACAATGACCTGCAAACAGTTGGGAGGAGCTTGTGATCTGGAATTCCATGCAGATACATTCGAAGAAATAAAAGAGCAAAGCAAACAACACGGAATGAAAATGTTCCAAAAAGGAGACCAGCCTCACCTGGATGCGATGCAAAAAATGAAACAGTTAATGACCTCAGCTTCCGATATGGAGGCTTGGGTTGAGAGTAAGCGAAAGGAGTTCGAGGCATTACCAAATGACTAGTAATCGACAATTTGAAATCTTAGCAGTAGTCTTCACTGCTTTGGGCAAATTTCTATTTTACGACATTCTTGATGAACGTTTGATTTTCATTTCGCTTATGTTTCTTTTTTGGGGCATCTACATCACCTATCGTGTTCGGCAATCTCCAGATGTACTGAAATCCTGGGGATTTAGAATGGATAACTTTCATACTGTTCTCAGAAAGGTTCTTCCCTTTGGAATCATGGCCATTTTCGTATGTTTTTTTATAGGCTTTAAGCAGGGCACCATCAATATGCACTGGCATCTCATTCCAATCCTTGTTCTCTATCCCATATTTGGTGTGCTCCAGCAATTCTTATTAATGGCTCTTGTAGCTGGTAATTTGCAAGACTTTAACCGATTCAGGCATCATACGATTATATTCCTATCTTCCGTTTTATTTGGGTTGCTGCACTATCCGCATTGGTGGCTGGTTGCAGGTACATTTTTCCTTGCGCTATTCTACTCATTTATCTACCTCAAAATACGCAACCTGTATGTGCTTGGAATATTCCATGGGTGGCTAGGTGGAATTTTCTATTACACGGTCGTTGATAAAGATCCTTTTTTAGAGGTTTTTAAGCCACTTCTTCAGTGATTAAACCATGAAGCAATAGGGGAAAATGAAAGTTGGTTTTTTATAACTAAAACCCAACCGTGAAGAAAAGAAAGCAAATATTGATTATTGCTTGTGGTATAGTTATAGCTGTCATGTTGATTCTATCAAACATGAAGACAACAAAATGGGAATCCAACCTAAATCCTGATGCACAAAAAAAGCCGAAGCAACATGCTCCGGCTCTCTTTGATAGTTTATTATAATTCTTATTTACCAAGCTTGAACAGGCTGTAGCCTATAGATAGCTGGAAAGTGCGGTTTTTGAAATCACCAGCCCCTTCGCTTACATTAGAAATACCTAATACATATCTAGCAGTAAACTGCAAGCCGAATGGAGCATCCCATCCTGCTCCAAGCGCAGCACTCAAATCACTATTTTTGTATGCATCCTTTACATCAGTAGATCCGCTTTCAGCTTTGGTAAGTATTCCAAACTGAGGGCCAGCTTGTAGGTTAAGCCCCAATGGAAGATAAAATTTAACCATAACAGGGACATTTACATAGCTAAGATCAACATCACCGAAATTAGTACTTGCACCCTGCTTAGAGAATAGCACTTCTGGCTGGATACCGATATTGGCTAGCTTAATAAGTCCGTATGCACCACCATGAAATGAGGTAATACCATCTGTGCTGATGTCTGTATCTGCATTGGCAAAGTTTGCGCCTGCTTTCAAGCCTAAACTAACAGATGCCTGGCTAAATGCTACAGCGGAAATAAGTACTAATGAAAGTGTTAATAAAGTCTTTTTCATAATTGTTTTTCGTTTTGTATAAGTAAAAGAATAGGTGGAACACACCTAAAGAATAGACATAAAAAAAGGGTGTTAGTACACCCTTTTTAAAGATTTTCTTTTTGATTTATATAGCCACTCCAATGAATGACTTAAATGCAAGACCCATCAGGCCGGTAATCAGCATGGTAATTCCAAGTCCTTTGAGTCCGTCTGGCACGTGTGAGTATTTCAATCGCTCCCTGATGGCTGCTAGTGCAATAATTGCCAGGAAGAAACCAGTTCCTGATCCAAATCCAAAAGCAGTTGCCTCCACTATCGTATAGTCTCTTTGAACCATGAAAAGGGAAGATCCCAAAATTGAGCAGTTTACCGCGATCAATGGAAGGAAAATACCTAATGATCCATAAAGCGAAGGAGAGAATTTTTCAATGATCATCTCTACCAATTGTACCATCGCCGCAATCACAGCAATGAAGATGATAAACTGCAAGAATGTGAGATCAATATTTGCAAAATCTGCTCCCAGCCAGGTGAGAGCTCCTTCTCTTAATACATTTTCCTGAATCAACCAGTTGATAGGCACAGTAATGGTCAATACGAAAATTACTGCCATTCCAAGACCAAAAGCGGTTTTCACTTTCTTAGACACAGCCAAAAATGAGCACATACCCAAAAAGTATGCAAAGACCATGTTGTCAATGAAAATTGCCTTTATCGCTATATTAATTGCTTCCATAATTTCTAATCTTTCAGCTTAGTGCTCTACGTAACCGTTTTTCGTTCTTTGTACCCAAATGATCACTCCAAGAATGATGAATGCTCCAATCGAATCAACCATCAATCCATTGGTTTGAAGGGTTGTCCCAAATAGGCTTCCTAGTGAACTATACACATCAAACTCCAGCGGTGTTCCTACAAACACAGTTCCTCCTCCCAGTAGCTCTCTAAAGAATGCTACTACCAGAATGATCCATGCATAGCCAAATCCACTTCCAAATCCATCGAGGATGGAATCATAAGGTTTATTAGCCATCGCGAATGCCTCAAGTCGTCCCATTACAATACAGTTTGTGATGATCAAACCAACGTAAGCACCAAGCACTTTGTACATATCATAGCTATAAGCTTTCAGCACTTCGCTAACAAGCGTTACCAACGTTGCAATAATCGCCAGCTGTACAATGATTCGAATCCTGTTAGGGATCATCTTCCTCATCAATGAGGTGATAAGGTTTGAGAACACAATCACGAAAATCACCGCGATGGACATGATCATTGTCGGTTTGAACTGTACCGTCACGGCCAGTGCCGAACAAATACCTAATACCTGTACGGTAATTGGGTTGTCCTCATTTAATGGGTCAGATACAATCCTTCGTCTCCTCTTCGAAAACAAAGGCTCTGCAGGCTCTTTGGTCTTTAGCTCTACAGCGGATTCTTCTGATACTTCTGCGATATCGGTACTCATAGACTAGCCGTTTTTTGAGATTTCTTCTTCTTAATGAATGCTGAATAGCACTCCAAATATTTTTCGAGCATGGCGTTTACACCTTTGGCGGTCATGGTTGCTCCGGAGAGCCCATCAACCTCGTGCTCACTAAGGCCGGAATTACCCTCGCCCTTCACCATGGTGATGCTTACAAGCTCACCCTGGTCATTATAAATTTCTTTTCCTACGAATCTGTTCTGTACAGTTTCCTCTGTGATTCTGGCTCCAAGACCAGGAGTCTCACTTTTATGATCAAAAGCAATTCCTTTTACTGTATTCAGATCCGGCCCGAATGCTACATAACTTGAGATCCAATCCCAAAGACCAGAGCCAAAAGTTGGAAAAATGTATGCGTCTGTTTCATCTCCATTTTCACTAAACATAAAGACAGGATACAATCGCTCTTGAGGATCAAGTTTATAGTTTTTCTGAATGTTTACCTTCTCAGCTACAACCGTATTTCCTTTTGAATCTTCTTTTACTTCGTTTCCATTGATATCCACAACAATAGACTCTACTTTTTCATCATAGATGCTAAGAATCTCATTTGGATCTTCAATAGAGGAAATGTCCATCACGGCACCAAGAATTTTCTTCTTAGTATCAAGCTCTACCTGCTTATCCTGCAGTGGCTTCAGCCCTACTGAGGTAAGGGAAAGTCCACCTCCTAATACCACGGTCAAACCTATGGCAAATAGAATTACATATAAATTAGACTGTCGCACGTTTTAATCTTCGTTTTTTGTTTGCTTCTACTACGTAAAAATCAATAAGCGGAGCGAACACATTCATAAACAGGATCGCTAACATGATGCCTTCCGGATATGCCGGGTTAATTACTCGAATCAATACGGTAATTACACCAATCAAAAATCCGTATATCCATTTGCCCACTTCTGTATGTGATGCACTTACAGGGTCTGTAGCCATGAAAACAGCACCGAAAGCTAAACCTCCTATTACCAGATGATAATAAGCTGGCATCTCCATAAAACTATTTCCTCCAGTCAGGTTGAACAAGCCTCCCATGGCCAATGTTCCAAGTACTACACTCAGCATGATCTTCCAGCTTCCTACGCCTGTCACAATAAGAATGATTGCTCCTAATAGACACATTAATGTTGATGTTTCGCCAATACTTCCTGGTATCACACCAAGGAACATATTCCAGAAATCAAACATGCCGGCATACCAGTGGTTTCCTGCCAATTCCAACATGTTAGTGCCATTTGCTGCCGCTTCTGCTCCATAGGCAAGAATCGTAGCACCGGAGAATCCATCTACTGGAGTTTTATCTCCAAAATAAGTCCATACATCACCAGAAATATCTGTGGGGTAAGCGAAGTACAAAAATACCCTGGCAGTCAAAGCGACATTGAGAATATTCATCCCTGTTCCTCCGAAAACTTCCTTTCCAATAACCACAGCAAATACTGTGGCTAAAGCCACTTGCCATAAAGGAATAGTTGCAGGCATAATTAATGGAATAAGCATTCCGGTAACCAGAAATCCTTCTTCAACTGGTCGTTGATAAATCACACAGAAGGTAAACTCTGTCAAAAGACCTACCCCGTATGAAACAGCAATGATTGGCACCACTTTAAGGATACCAATCCAAAATTTATCTAAAAGACTGGCCTCTACCCCCGTAGCAATGAAGTGCTGATGACCCACATTCCACATTCCAAATATGAGACATGGGATCATGGCGATGATTACTGTCATCATCACACGCTTCAAATCCGTCGCATCTTTTATTTGGGTTCCCTTTTTGCCTGTTATGATATCCGGAGCAAAAAAGATAGTTCTGTGGCCCTCATAGATAGGATAGAACTTTTCGAACTTCCCACCTTTTTCAAAAAGGGGCTTTAAATCGTCAAATTTTTTCTGCAAAAACTTCATTCCTGCTTATCCTTCTTTAATTAAATCAATTCCTTCTCTTAGAATCTCCTGAAGTGGATTCTTTGAAACATCTACAAACTCACACAAGGCAACATCTTCCTCAACCACTTCATAGATTCCAAGTGCCTCCATATCATCATAGTCTTCAGCCATGATAGCCTTGAACAGGTATGTTGGCAGGATATCCATAGGCATTACCTCCTCGAATGTACCTGTCACCACAAAGTTTCTCTCTTCCCCGTGGGTATTTGTATCTACTTCAAACTCTTTGTTTTTTCCGTTCAGGAATGTCAACATTCCAAATGCTTTGTGGAAGCTTAGCTTTTTTGTAGATGGCATAATCCACCCCAAAAACTCTTCTTGCTTCCCTTCCGGTATTACCGTGATTTGGTTGTGATAATATCCAAGATATCCTTCCGGTCCTACTCCTTCACCTGTAAGAACATTCCCGGATATAAATCGGTTGTCTGTCCCTTCTACAGCTAGTTTATTCAAGCACGCACCAGCGTACATTTTTGCATAGCCTCTCTCCTTCATTTGAGAGCCAGTCAATGCGACCAGCCTCGAGGTATCGTAGATTCCTTCTATAAATAATTTTCCAATCTGCGCTACGCCTACCGGATTCACAGTCCATACTACATCGCCTTTCGCGATCGGATCAATGTGATGAATTTGGACGCCTACGTTTCCTGCTGGGTGCGGACCGGTGATCGTATTTAGTTGCACATTTTTCACTTGTGAAAACAGCTGAGAAACCTCTGCTTTTCCGTCTACATTTAAGTGAACTGTACCTGCAGTGAATTTTTTAAGGATATCGATTCCAGCCTGGAAATATTGATCCTGTCCATTTAGCACATACGAATAATCAGGTGCTAGTGGACTGGAATCAAAAGCAGATATGAAAATTGCCTTTGGAGTATCTTCCGGATTAGCCACCACTCCATATGGCCTTTGGATGATGTTGGTCCACCCTCCGGATTTTTTCAACTGCTCGATGGCGTCTTCCTTTGAGATACCACCTATTTCAGATGCAGAGTAATTTTTGAATTTCTCAAATTCAATTTCTTTATCTGCAAGAATTTTTACTTCCAGCACCTTTCTTTTTTCCCCGCGTTTGATTTCCACTACCTCTCCACTAACCGGAGCTGTGTACAGAATATCCTCCACATTTCTTTCGAAGAAGAGCGGGGATCCGGCTTTTACATTATCACCTTCTTTTACCACTACTTTAGGACGGCTTAGTCCACTAAAATCAGTCGGTTTTAAAGCATAGGTATCCGGCTGTGGGGCATCTATTGTTTTGTTTTCGGCCTTTCCGGCCAGGTTTAGGTCAAAACCTTTTTTCAGCTTAATTGTCTGAGACATATTTCTTACTTGAGAGAACGTCTTAAAAAACGAGGCAAACTTAATCAATATCGGTTTTAACGCCCGTCAAAAATTCAATAAAAAAAGGGTTTACTTGTGTTCTTTGTAAAAACTGAATTTTATCCAATTGGTTTGATCTGTTAGGCAGTTGCGGGCTCATTAGCTTTTAGAAAATCGGCAACTTGTTCCATCAGCCATGTCGGGGTGGATGTTGCTCCGCAGATACCCACAGAATCTCCCGGTTCAATCCAGCTCAGGTCAATCTCTTTTTCGTTTTCCACAAAATAACTACGAGGGTTATTGGTCAGGCATACATTATAAAGAGCTTTGCCATTAGAACTCTTTCTCCCTGCCACAAAAATGATCACATTATGCTTTTGAGAGAACTTGACCATATGCGGCTCTCTGTTAGAAACCTGTCGGCAAATGCTGTCATTCGCATTAAAATCTTCCTCTACCGATAGTAGACCTTCTTTTTCAATACGTTTTTCGATTTCTTCTTTTATGGTATAAAAGCCTTTCGTGCTTTTGGTCGTTTGAGAATATAGCGTGATCGGTCGAGAGAAATCGATTTTTTCCAAATCGGCAGGTTCGGTAATAATGATGGCCTCATTGGATGTTTGACCAGTTAAACCTATCACCTCTGCATGACCGGGCTTACCATAGATCACTAGCTGTCCGTTTTTGTGTTTAACAAGGTCATATGCGTTCTTGACCCTGTTCTGAAGTTTCAATACAACAGGACATGAAGCATCTACCAACTCTATATTGTTGTCGATGGCAATCTGATAGGTCTCTGGTGGTTCGCCATGGGCTCGAATCAACACCTTGCAATTTTTGAGGTTTTTCAATTCATCTCTGGTGATGGTTCTCAACCCTTTATTGTAAAGTCGCTCCACCTCCATTGAATTATGAACAATATCACCAAGGCAGTAAAGCTCCTGCCCCTCTGCCATCTCATCTTCTGCCATCTGGATGGCAAACTCTACTCCAAAGCAGTATCCTGAATTTTCGTCTATTTCAACCTTCATATATTATCGATTCTGCCATTTCAACAATTTTATCGATCTGTTGATTCAAAGTTAAACGAGAAGTATCTATCTCTTTTGCATCATCAGCTTTCTTTAGTGGACTATCCGCTCGCGTACTATCTATCTCATCCCTCTTTTCCAGATTGGCTTTGATGGTCTCCAAATCCTCTTCTATGCCTTTTTTCACCAACTCCTTTCGTCTTCTCTCAGCTCGCACGTCCATTTCAGCAGTCATAAAGACCTTTAATTCTGCCTTTGGAAATACAATCGTACCAATATCACGCCCATCCATCACTACACCTTTTTCCTCTCCCATTCTTCGCTGCTGCTCCACCAGCTTCTTTCTTACTTCGGAGATTGCGCTTACCTGACTCACATTTTGATTGACCTCCATCGTCCGAATCTGATGGTCTACATTCTCACCATTTATGAAAATAGATGGACCATCAAAAGAGAGATTACAGTTCTCCAATGCAATATTGACCTGACTGTCATCAGAGAAGTCAATCCCTTCCTGCAGAAAGAAATAAGTTACAGCTCGATACATGGCTCCACTGTCTATATAGGTATAACTCAGGCGTGCAGCCACTTGTTTAGCTGTAGAACTTTTACCTGTACCGGAGTAGCCGTCTATGGCAATCACAATCTTTTTCATCAACAATCTTTAATCGGGCATGGTATTGGTTTGCCCTTCTTGATTTTCTTGTTGTTTTTCTTGTGCGAGGAGGAAGGGCCTTTCCTACACCCTTCCGCTCCAATCAGGATTGTCCCTAAAAATAGAATCAATATGGTTTTGCTAAATCTCATGAAATACCAGCAACCTCCATCGCTCGATCGACTTTCTTCACTAATCCTTGTAGCACTTTACCAGGGCCACATTCAGTGAAACTGGATGCACCATCAGCGATCATATTCTGTACTGATTGTGTCCACCTTACTGGCGATGTTAGTTGAAGAACAAGGTTTTTCTTTATATCGTCCACATTCGAATATCCTTTTGCATCTACATTCTGATACACAGGGCACTTCGGATCATTGAAGTTAGTATTTTGAATCGCATCGGCCAACTCTTCACGTGCCGGTTCCATCAATGGAGAATGAAATGCACCTCCTACTGGTAAAACCAACGCTCTTTTTGCCCCGGCTTCCTTCAGTTTTTCGCATGCTGCATTTACTGCAGCTACCTCTCCACTAATCACCAGCTGGCCGGGACAGTTGTAATTCGCTGCAACCACAATCCCATCGGTTTCTCCACACACCTTCTCTACTACTTCATCTTCAAGCCCTAATACAGCTGCCATGGTTGATTCTTGCATTTCGCATGCCTTTTGCATGGCCATTGCTCTTTTAGATACCAACGAAAGACCATCTTCAAAACTCAGGACTCCATTGGCCACCAAAGCTGAAAACTCGCCTAATGAATGGCCCGCTACCATATCAGGGTTAAAGTCCTCTGATGTAAGAGCTGCCACCACACTGTGAATAAATATGGCTGGCTGAGTTACCTTGGTCTGTTTTAGCTGTTCATCAGTGCCAGAAAACATGATACTCTTGATGTCAAAACCCAGAATATCGTTGGCTTGATCAATCAATTCTTTAGCGGATGAATGATTATCATAAAGTTCTTTGCCCATTCCTGAAAACTGGGCTCCCTGTCCGGGGAAAACGTATGCTTTGCTCATAGGTAAATGTTTGTTCACCGCAAAAGTAGGCAATCAAATCAATCGAGGAACCGATCTTTCAATTCCGGTGACGGGATCATGCAATGATCTTTCTTTCCAAACCACTTATATCTGTTTCGTGCAATGATATCGTACACCCAGTCACGCAAAAACTTAGGGACAATAATGAAAGCGTACAGTATTGGCCAAAGTCCGGACAAATGCTTTGCAATAGTTAGCGCAGCAGTACTTTTTGTTATTAGGGTATCCTTGTCTTTCAGTACAATGCTTTGAAGTGCATTGGTACCAGAGTATTCCTCGGGTAGGTTTTCCTTCGCATAATCTGACTGAAGAGATGCAAAAATAAATTGCTCCTTTTTATCCCTTTTAATTACAAATTGGACGGATGAGTTGCAAAGATTGCAAACTCCGTCAAACAGGATAATCGGTTTTCCTATCGAATAATCTGTACCCACCCGTTTATAACTTCAGTGGCATCCTGAGGGTTCAGGATATTGTATCTAACCTCTGCAGAGTAGTAATAAACTCCTGCAGGCAGCTCCCTTCCAGCCTTTGTTTTTCCATCCCAGTCTATGAAGATGGTTTTTTCTGGCTCTGTAGAATCATAACTAAATACTTCCGCGCCTGCCCGATTAAACACTTTGAAATTAACGCTCTTAACAAACCGAGGACATTGCCCGTCTCTCTCTATAGGTCTGAAGGTCTCATTCTTCGTGTCTCCATTGGGAGTAAACACATTCGGCAAAATATACTGAGGGCAGTTATCGTTACACACGATTTCCGAGATGGCACTCTCATTTCCTGAGCGATCCACGGCCGTTATATAATAGCAAAAAGCTAAAGATGTGAGGTTATTATCGAAATATTCAGTCGCAGGAGTTTCTGAAACAAGTTGAAATTCTCCTTCCTCACCTGTGGAGGATCGATAAACACGGAAGAAAACAATGTCATCGTCGCACGTAACATCATTGTCAAACTCCCAGGAAAAACCATTTACCAGATCAACACCTGAATTTCCAGTACGTGTTTGACAGGAAGCCTGTGTTTCACAATCCAAGCTTGAATTGAAGGTTATTGAGACAGGTGCACAAGGTGGAATGGTGTCATTAGGTTGTGCACAAATGATTTGTGAGTTATTGATCAAAGGCTCAATTAATAGGTCATTATCATATGAGCCGTAAGTTGTTACATAGTAACAGTATTCGATTTCTTCATCCAGGTCCACACCATTAAATCTGCCGTCATCTAAATAACTCAGACCATCCATCGTCACATCCACGGAATCAATCAATTCAATGGAAGATAAATCCGCACTATTCACATTGTCCCTATATATATAATGATATGGATAATCCTGAACATTGTTTGACCAGGGCACATTGGCTTCCCAATCCAAGCGAATAGATCCAACCAGCGGAGCTGGCTGCAACCATACGGATGAGGCCTGCTGAGAGGTATCAACAGGTTGGTTTGTATTATCATACAAGACGATCTTGTATGAATAGGAAAAATCCTCAGTATTGAGGCCTGAATCTACAAATGTAGTATCCGGAGATGGTGGTCTGACGGAGGTAAAAGTTCCTCCAAAACCTTGACCAACTTTCCTTAATACTTCATATTCGTATGGCGTAGCAATTGGATTTCTTTGCAATGGACCTGTCCAACTGACTTGAATTTCTCCGTCGGTTTCGCTGGTCTCCTGCACATCTACATGGGTTATAACCGGTACATCAATCAAGAGACTATCACATGCTTCTACTGAAGCAATACTTTCTCCTCCTCCTGGACTAGGGAATGTTGCCACCAGTCGATAGCAATATTTGGATCCTGGTGAAAGTCCCAACTCATCGTTGTTGTCTAGGTAATCCGTTTCTGATATTGGAAGTGTTTCGATTAATTCATATCCTGAATTTTCGGGAATACCCGGGTTGCATGTCGGGTCAATTTCAAATTCTCCTACCCGTCTCCAGACCTGCATTGAGTCAGCATTTGTACAGGAATACGGATCCCAGTTGAGTTGAATTCTTCGACCTGTTTGTGTATCTGCTGTCAGTCCAGTAGGTGGTGGTCCAACCACGGTAATTCGCCATGTTTCAAAGTTTACCTGACCGGGAGGGTTTGTGATATTTGGTATAGTTGGATCATCTTCTGCCTTAAATTGCACTTCATATGGTGCTAAACGAACCTGACCGCAAGCAGTGGTCCACTCAAAATTTAAAATAGAGGGTGGGCCCTGGAATTCGGCTGGATCTGGATCAACAGTCGCTGAGGGGATTACCTCGAATGGTCCACCAAATGCTTCTATTTTCACGGGATCTCCATCGGGATCAGTTCCCGTGATAATTCCAGTAATCGTTTCCCCGGCAACAACGCAGGTATCCTCTGGGATTTCCAGTTCAGGTGGATCATTTTCATAATCCCAAATAATGATCTGCATATCCCGGGTTACAAAACCAAGGCGGATCAGCTGGCCATTGATCCTACGCCATTCCTCCACCACAAAGGCAACATTAAACTCTCGATTTTCCTGATCGGGGATGGTAGCACCTCCTGGGGCATCCCACGTAAGTGTTCCTGTCACCGGATCTATTTCCAGTGTCGGCGGTCCATCTTTAGCCTGATTGCCTTCGTTGAAATTATCGTAGAATGATGGGTCAATTAGTGATTGATATCCATTTACCTGAAGTCCCTCATCCTGTTTCGGAGTGGTGAAGTAATAAGAAAGGCTATCTCCGTCCGGATCAAACGCTCCCGGATTATGCTCAAATATTCCTCCAACTACTCCCTGATCGATTGGAGGTACCGTAAAGAAAGGTGTACTGTTAACTATGAGTGGATCAATGATAACAAGCGTCTCTACATAAAAGGATGTACTTACAGAACCAGAGATATTCTGAATATTAGCGTTTCTAAAGTCTTCTTTATAGCTCACCAGATAGTTGGAACCGCCGGCATAGGTATGGGTTAATGTGAACTCCCATTTTTCAACACCATTTCCAATATCTTCAATATTTCCCCATGGAATATCCTCTCCAGGGTCGTCTCCATAAAAATTACCGTCACCGAAATCAAAAACACCCTGACCAAATGGAACACCTTCTACATCTCTATAACCAATAAAGGTAAATTGATAGGTAAGACCGGAGACTCGTTTGGCTATCACCTCTCCAGCGCGTATGTGGGTCGCTCGGGAAACAACAGCCAGCAATGCAAAAATGAAAACAAGTAAACATCTTAAATACCTCATAGGAGCCAGTTAAATCACTGTAAAACTAAACGCTTTTAAAACACATGAATGTATATCGAACAAGAATTGTGCTGCATTAGTTGTACAGAGAAACAATGTAAAAAGAATTAATACTTACTACATTGTGATATTATTTAGAAACAGTCCAAAAACAAATTTTAGATTGCCTAACAAGCTTTCAGAATTTACCTTTGGCGCAAATCCAATAATCCTATATAAATGAGCAAGCAACTTTTTTCAGGTAGCATCGGTAGAAAATTTGCGATGGCACTTTCCGCACTCTTCCTGATCATATTTTTATTGCAGCATTTTACAATCAATTTCACTTCTGTAGTTAGTGAAGATACTTTTAACGAGTTATCTCACTTCATGGGTACTAATCCACTCGTTCAGTTTGTCTTACAACCTATACTGATGTTCGGCGTAGCATTCCATTTTATTATGGGATTTGTGCTTGAAATCAAAAACAGAAATTCTCGCGAGGTGAAATATGCCAAGAACAATGGCGCTGCAAATTCATCATGGATGTCTAGAAACATGATCTGGAGTGGTCTTTTTATCCTTTTCTTTTTGGGATTCCACTTTTATGATTTCTGGATCCCTGAGATGAATTACAAGTACATTGAAATGAAGCCGGAAGATCCGGATAGATATTATGAGGAAGTAGTGCATATGTTTGCAAACCCTGCACGAGTGATTATTTACTCTCTATCATTTGTATTCCTTGCACTTCATTTAATGCATGGTTTCCAATCCGCATTTCAATCAATGGGTGCCAGACACCAAAAATACACGCCGGCTATTCAAAAGTTAGGTACTGCATATGCGATATTGATTCCAGCAGGATTCATTTTTATCGCTGTTTATCATTATGTCAATTCTTTATAAGAAATTAAATAGGTATGTCAACTTTAGATTCTAAAATACCTGAAGGTCCAATAGCTGAAAAGTGGACCAATCATAAAAACAACATCAAACTGGTAAACCCAGCCAATAAGCGTCTAATCGATGTAATCGTGGTGGGAACTGGTCTTGCAGGTGGTTCTGCAGCGGCAACATTGGCCGAGTTGGGTTACAACGTAAAAGCATTTTGCTATCAGGATTCGCCAAGGAGAGCTCACTCAATTGCTGCTCAGGGCGGAATCAACGCAGCGAAAAACTATCAGGGTGACGGTGACTCCACTTACCGACTTTTTTACGACACGGTAAAAGGTGGTGATTACCGATCCAGAGAAGCAAACGTTTACCGGTTGGCAGAAGTATCCACAAATATTATTGATCAGTGTGTGGCGCAAGGGGTGCCTTTCGCTCGGGATTATGGTGGACTGCTTGACAATCGATCTTTTGGAGGTGTTCAGGTATCCAGAACTTTCTATGCGAAGGGACAGACCGGGCAGCAGCTACTTCTTGGAGCATACTCCGCTATGTCTCGTCAGATCGGTAAAGGAAAAATCAAAATGTACAATCGCCATGAAATGATGGAATTGGTGATTGTCGACGGAAAAGCACGAGGAATTATTGCAAGAAATCTTGTAACCGGAGAGATCGAGAGGCATTCGGCACACGCAGTAGTAATTGCATCCGGTGGATATGGAAACATTTTCTTCCTTTCTACCAACGCGATGGGATCTAATGTTTCAGCAGCATGGAAAATCCATAAAAAAGGAGCTTACTTCGCAAACCCTTGCTTTACACAAATTCACCCAACTTGTATTCCTCAGCATGGAGAGCAGCAGTCTAAACTGACTTTGATGTCTGAGTCATTAAGAAATGATGGGCGTATCTGGGTTCCAGCTAAAAAAGAAGATGCGGAAGCTATTCGGGCAGGGAAACTGAAACCGACTGATCTGAAAGAGGAAGACCGGGATTATTATTTGGAAAGACGATATCCTTCCTTTGGTAATCTGGTGCCTCGAGATGTGGCATCCAGAGCAGCTAAAGAGCGATGTGACGCTGGTTTCGGTGTTGGAACGAACGAGACAGGTGAAGCTGTGTATCTTGATTTTGATGCAGCTATCATGCGATATGGTCGTGAAGAAGCCAATGTGAAAGGCATCCACGATGCTGATGATAAAAAAGTACGAGAGCTTGGTGAAAAGGTAGTAGAAGCCAAATACGGAAACCTCTTCGAGATGTATGAAAACATTACCGGAGACAATCCTTATAAAACTCCAATGAAAATTTACCCAGCTGTACATTACACTATGGGTGGCGTTTGGGTGGATTATAACCTGATGACTACTATTCCGGGATGCTATGCACTAGGTGAAGCAAACTTCTCCGATCACGGTGCAAACAGACTTGGTGCATCAGCACTGATGCAAGGACTAGCTGATGGATATTTTGTGATTCCATACACCATTGGAGATTATCTGGCTGATGATATTCGCACAGGTGCTATTCCCACCGATACGAAAGAGTTTGAGGAAGCTGAAAAATCGGTAAGAGAGAGAATCGAATTTTTTACCAACAATGGAGGTAAACATTCTGTTGATTACTTCCACAAACGATTAGGTAAAATCATGTGGAACAAGGTTGGAATGGCTCGAAATGAAAAGGGGTTAAAGGAAGCTATCAAGGAAATTCAGGAGCTGCGAGAGCAATTCTGGAAAGAAGTACGTGTTCCGGGATCAGCTGATGGCATCAACCAGGAGTTGGAAAAAGCCGGTCGAGTAGCGGACTTCCTTGAGCTTGGCGAATTGTTTGCCAGAGATGCGCTGGAGCGTAATGAGTCATGCGGTGGACACTTCCGTGAAGAATATCAAACGGAAGAAGGGGAAGCCGTACGTGACGACAAAAAATACACCTATGTAGCTGCCTGGGAATACACAGGTGAGCCATCAAAGGCCAAATTGCATAAAGAAGATTTGAAATACGAGAACATTGAGTTAAAGACTCGTTCTTACAAATAATATTTAGATATGTCAGCAGCAAAAGAATTGAATCTTACACTGAAAGTCTGGAGACAGAAAAGCGATAAAGACAAGGGGAAAATGGAAACCTACCAGGTTTCTAATATCTCAACAGATAGCTCTTTCCTTGAAATGTTGGATATCCTCAACGAGCAATTGATCGAGCAGGGAGATGAGCCTATCGCTTTCGATCACGATTGTCGTGAAGGCATTTGTGGGAGTTGCTCCATGTACATAAACGGTGAAGCACACGGACCAAAAAGAAGAACGACTACCTGTCAGCTTCACATGCGCGAATTCAAGGATGGGGATACCATATATGTTGAGCCATGGAGAGCTAAAGCATTTCCTGTCATCAAGGATTTGGTGGTAGACAGAAGCGCATTTGACCGTGTAATGAATGCCGGTGGTTTTGTGAGTGTAAACACTTCAGGTAACACACAGGATGCGAATGCCATTCCTATTGATAAGCATGATGCTGACAAAGCATTTGATGCTGCTACGTGTATTGGTTGTGGTGCATGTGTCGCCTCATGTAAAAATGCTTCTGCCATGTTATTTGTATCAGCCAAAGTTTCTCAGCTTTCTCTCCTACCCCAGGGACAAGTAGAAGCTAAAGACAGAGTTCAAAACATGGTTAAACAGATGGATGAAGAAGGGTTTGGGAACTGTTCAAACACCGGAGCATGCGAAGTAGAATGTCCGAAAGGAATATCTATTGAAAACATTGCTCGTATGAATCGTGAGTATTTGAAGAGCTCGATTAGCTAAGTAACTAAAGCTATGATATTTATGAAGCCTGCAGTAATGTGGGCTTTTTTTATAGATTAATCTTCACCTATCACTATACCCGCACCTATAAACCATTGGGGACTGAATGTGAAGGTGAAATCCGAATTACCTCTAGCTGGTTGGGTTAAGAATCCAAAATTCAGCTTTGGATGGACATTGCCGTCGAGCCAATAAATGCCATTGATGTTCAGGTTGACCGCAAGGCCATTATAAGAATCCACATCTTCGGAAGGAATACTGACCCGATAGCCAATCTGGGCCAGAGGTTGTATTTCAATATTATCTTCTACTTCAAATGATGCACCAATGACACCACCAAGCCCAATCATTTGTAAATCAAAATCATAACGATAGACATAATTCGTAGGGATGTAATTAATAAACCATCCATACCTTAAAGTTGATTCTCCATATATTCCTGCGGCTTTTATCATTAAACCACCTTCCAATGCAGAAAAAGCATCTGGTGGGTCGAAATAGGCAACCTCCTCTACCTCAAAAACCGAATTAATGGAAACGTGGTATTGTTGGGCACTTGCAGATACAAGCAGAACGAATAATATAATCGTTAAATAGATTTTCAAATCCAGATATTTTATTCTGTTATTATAAAATCCGTAAAACAATTTACTAAAAATTGAGCTGTATAAAAAAACACACCCAGACTATCCAAGTCATGAATGGAGTTTACTTCCCCTCAAACTTTGTTAGCTGATGCTCATAATGCGACGTATCCTCGTAAAGCTCCTGAGCCAATTCCAGCGCCCGCTTTTCCAACTCAACTGCTTTCTTTCTATTGCCCAACTTAAACTGAAGGGATGCATACGTATCAATCATGGATGGTTCAGGCTGCTGATCTACCGCCTGCTGGGCCCAGGAAGAAGCGATCTCTAATTGATTTTTATTATCAACAAAAAGGTAGAACTTCCATGCCAATTCATTTAACTGCTCAGGATCCTCAAGATTGGTCATACCAACCAGTTCAACCGCATAATCAGCATAATCGGACCAGTTTTCAGTGTATTCTGAATAGTGAAGATTCATCATTAATCGTAAAGTATCCGATCCTGTAAACGTCACGTCTTTAAACGAATGTAATAAGGCACGCATACCAAAGTCATGAAGTTCTTCTGCCTCAAAGATTTCCTGATACTGTGATAGGTAAGTGTCGTATAATTTCGCATTGACCACTTTTTTACCCACACTATTCTCAAAAAGCTCTTTGTTATTTAGCAGATACTGAAACTCACGGCTATAAATATCCCATTGATAAGCGGCAAATACTTCCCAGGGTGTTTCATCGGTCAAGTTTTCAAGAGCAACCTCTTTCAGATATCCCCCAGCAAAACGCTCTGCATCCAGACATGCATCCTCCAGAAGTGCTAAATAGTTCAACATGAAATCGGTGGATCGATCACCGTCATCGTATCTCTTTTCCATTGCAAGAAGCGTAAGGCTATCTGTTAGCGCATCTTCAGCCAGCTTAAGAAACTGGGAGGCATCCATTCCTCCACAGCTTCGATGTACGACTTGTCCATTTCCATTGATAAACAGAAAGGAAGGAAAAACACCGATTGTATACTCCTCTGCTAACTCCACCCCGGGATAATCCTCCATATCCAGCTGGACATTTATAAACGTTGAATTGAAGAAGTTTGCCACCTCCAAATCACTAAAAGTATATTCCTCCATCTCATCACAAGGCTCACACCATTCTGCATATGCATTTAGGAAAATCAATTTTCCGTTCATTCGGGCCTCCGAAACCGCCTGCTCCCAATTATCTGAAAATTGAATTTGTGCAGTGAGTGTCACCGGAATCAATAAAATTAAAAGAGCTAGTTTCTTCATGCAGGAAATTTCAACAAAAAACGTCAAAACTTAATTATTGTGTACACTCAATTGTGCGAAATCGCACAGAAATATAATTCACCAATTACTGTAACTAATTGATTTACTGATTTTTACAATACGTGGCATAGCAATTGATTTTCAATAATCAACCAAAATCGACATGCTAAAGAACTACCTGATAACGATCTTTCGGCAGATCCAAAAAAACAAAGTGTTCTCCTTCATCAATATTTTGGGTCTGTCTCTTGGCATGGCTGCCTGTTTGGTAATCGCTCAATATGTCAATTTTCATACGTCATTCGATGCATTTCATGAAAAAGCTGATCGGATCTTCCGATTAGAATCTGATGCTTATAAGAATGGCGAAGCATTAGGCCAGAGTATCAGCTCACCATCTATGATGGGGGAGACATTAAAAGCACAATCTCCCCAGGTGAAAGAGGTTGCTCGATTTTTCAATTTCAGTTATGCCAATTCGTCCATCATCTATGATGATGGTAAAAACAAAGTCAATTTTGAGCAGCCACAGATTTACATTGCTGACCAAGGAGTTTTTACACTATTTGATTTTGAATTTGAAGCTGGAAGTGCAGCAAAATTTCATGAGCCACAAAAAGCAATACTCACCCTAAAGGAATCAAGAAAGTACTTCAGCGACCCCCAAAAAGCAATTGGTCGTTCGTTTACCCTTGCGAGCAATACAGGATCACATGAATATGAACTCGTTGGCGTATTAAAGGATATCCCTACAAACTCACACATACAATTTGGTCTTTTACTCTCCTTCCCATCGCTGGATAACTATACGGAGGCCAGACAAAGCTGGAGTTCCAGCAGCATGATCACTTATATACTAGCTACAGACGAATCTAAAAAGGGAGAAATTCTAAGTGCAATCATCCGTCTGCATGATGAAAATTCTAAGGAATCATACTCCCAAAACGGATATGCTGTCGATTACTACCTCCGTCTCATTACTGATATTCACCTAAATTCTCAAAGTGCTTGGGCATTTGCTGAAGGTGTGGATAGTAAAACAGTTTTGGTCCTCAGTCTCATCGCAGCGATCATTCTTATCATCGCTTGGATCAATTACATGAACCTGTCATTGGTGCGAACCATGGAGCGATTGAAGGAGATAGGTATCCGAAAATGCATGGGATCATCTATGAAGCAAATCACACTGCTTTTTATTCTAGAAGCCCTCGTCATGAATTTGCTGGCTTTTGGTTTGGCAATCTTGCTGACACAGGTAGGTGAAAAATATTTAATTGAAGTGACTGGACTGCCGGTATCAGCACTAATGGACCTAAAGGTTTTGCTACTCTTAATTGGACTAATTGCAGCTGGCACACTACTTATTGGACTATATCCTTATGTTCTGCTTAAAACGATGAACATTGTGAACATCTTAATTGGCAACAGAGGAAAAGTAGGTGGTGTAAAGATGCGAAAGAGTATGGTATTTGTGCAGTTCATGATCACCTTCATGCTTATTGCTGGCACGATTACTGTCTACGAGCAACTCAACTTTATGCGAGATGCAGATCTGGGTATAGAAATCGAGAATATTCTGGTGATAAAATCTCCTCCAGGTGACATTAACTCAGATGATCGTGAGGATGTGAAGAAGTTTCGCACGCTCAAAACCGAACTTGAGAAATACGCCGGGATTAAAGAGATTACAAATGCTGGAGAAATCCCCGGAGAGCCCGTTGGATGGGGGACTAATATCTACCTGAAAAATCAGTCTCAGGAAAGCTCGGTTCGAATTGGACTAGTATCCATGGATCTGAATTTTCCTCAGTTCTTTGGGATAGACCTGATAGCCGGAAGAGAGCTGCAGCGTGGGGATGACCCATGGACAAAAGGAGATGTGGTCATCAATGAAAAACTGGCTGAGCAACTTGGTTTTTCCAATCCAGAAGATGCAATAGGAGCCGAATTGGCTGGTTTTTACGTGCCTCTAACAGTGCGTGGTGTACTTGAAAACCATCATCATACCTCCCTTCACAATGATTACACTCCGCTTACTTACATTTTAAGTTCATGGACCGAGTATTATTTCATCAAACTCCGATTGGATGATACATCAGGTGATTCCCGTAGTGAACAGCTGTCTGATTTAGTTGCGATTGTCAAAGCAGAATGGAATGATGTCTTTACAGACTACCAGATGGACTATTTCTTTCTTGACCGGGCATTTGATGAACAGTATAAGGAAGATATCCGCTTTGGAAAGATTTTTACTGGGTTTTCGATTCTGGCTATCTTGATTGCCTGCCTTGGACTCTATGGATTGACCTCATTCAGCGTGCAACGACGAACCAAAGAAATAGGCATACGTAAAGTGCTGGGTGCTACTGCTAAAAACCTACTGGTGTTACTATCCAGGGAATACATGATCCTTGTGGGGGCTGCTTGTATGGTCAGCCTGCCTGCTGCCTGGTGGATCATGTCTAAGTGGCTGGAGGACTACACCTTCCGAATTGAGTTGGGATGGTGGTTTGTCTTCATTCCTGTCACATTTGTCATTGGTCTTGCCTTGCTAAGTATATCGTCCAAAGTGCTGAGCACCTTAAAAACCAATCCGGTGAAATCACTACGTACAGAATAAAGAAAACGCCCAATTACCTACTTACTCTACTATGAAAGCCCCGGCAATTTTGTCGGGGTTATTTATTTTGGTCAATACTTCCATCATGTTCAGTAATTTCGAGTTGAAAAAAAGTTTCCATGGCTAAGAAGAATATATTCGGTCAGTCGATCTGGTTCAAAAAGAAGATTTTTCAGACAGTGGGAAGATTGGTACTATGGTACCTGTTAAAACCCAACAAAGTGGTAGTTTCCGGGAGCAAGGTTTTGACTGAGATCCCGGACAACAACGTCCTCTTCATTGCAAACCATCAGACCATCTTTACCGATGTAATCGCAATGTTTCATGCCATGTTTGCGGCACTCAACGGACAAGTAGATTCCATTGATGACTGGAGCTACCTAAAGAATCCGAAGGTGAACGTATATTATGTAGCTGCACGTGAGACAATGGAGAAAGGGGCCTTGGCTAAAGTGCTTGCACTGGCTGGTGCAGTGACGGTAGACCGTACATGGCGAAAGGGGGATGAAATGATCAAACGAGATGTCAACCCCGATGATACCAAATCCATTGGTATGGCAATCAAAGATGGATGGGTTGTTACGTTTCCGCAGGGAACCACCCGACAGGGCGCACCAGTACGAAAAGGAACCGCACATATCATCAAACAACACAAACCAGTGGTAATACCCGTAAGAGTGGATGGTTTTAGAGAAGCCTTTGATAAAACTGGAATCAAACGACTAAAAAAGGGTGTGACTCTATCCCTGAAATTTGGTCAGCCTATGGATATCGATTACGAAAATGAATCTGTAGAGGAATTGGTAAAGAAGATGGGTGTAGCAATTGGGGAAGATAATCCAATAGAAGCAAAGTAGCGAGCACAAATTTAAAAAAATCAAGCCCCTGACAAATTAATACCAGGGGCCATTCTTGGCAGAATATCCCAACCTTTTGAAGTCAGGACGATATATGACTAACACCTACTGTTAACCATGTTTTTAGACCTTTTTCGTCATTGCGAATCCGCTGAAAAGCGGGTTAAGCAATCTCAATATTAAGATCGCTTCGTTACTCGCGATGACGTAGATTGAAGGACTAGCCTTTCATCAGTCTACATTATCATGCAAAAACTTATTATTGCCTAAAATCTGATTCTCTTCGTTTAGATTATACTTTGAGACGTTTCGCTCAGAAGAGTGCGGCACGTTCTGAAGCTTGATTTTCTTTCGCTCATATGCCGGTACATCCAGTCGTTCTTTAAACTCCTCTGTTGGCATTTCAAACTTCTTATTATTGAACATCGCCTCACGTTCCGCTCGCTCTTGCGCAAGCTTGACTTGTTTGGAGCTAGGAGTTGCGTGAAAAGCATCTGAGATATTCACCTCATCTTCATGCAGCTCCTCTTCTTCCTCATGATCAAACCCATTGGTAAAATCAAACTCAAAAGAACGCTGTTCCGGCTTTTTCTTTCTCTGCTCCTCTTCTTCCACCTCACGCTTGATCTCATCTTTCAAAGAACTGAACTCATAGTCCCAATCCTCTACGCCATCCTTATCACTCTCCTCTTCAATTTCAAACATGAAGTCAGAAGTGTTACCTCGCTTTTTGGATTCATCAATTTCTTTCTGCGAATCCAGATCAAATCGTTTGGCCTCTTCCTCTTTAGAAATGTACTCGCCATCTTCATCTATTTTACCAAATCCGGTTGCTATCACCGTCACGCGAATGTTTTCACCCAATGAGCTGTCCACACCATGTCCGAAGATTACCTCCGCATCATCACCGGCATATTCCTGGATGTAATCAGTAATATCAGTAAGCTCATCCATCTGGAGTTCTGCTTCCTCACCGGAAATAATTGAAAGTAAGATTTTTTCCGCTCCGTAGATATCCTGCTGATTCAACAATGGAGAGTTAAGAGCCTCTTCTGCTGCTCTTCTCGCTCTGTTATCGCCAATTGTTTTCGCTGATCCCATTACAGCTGGTCCGGCACCTTTCATCACGGTTTTCACATCTTCAAAGTCCACGTTGACATATCCCGGAACAGTAATGATCTCAGCAATACCTTTTGCAGCCGTTGTTAATACATTGTCTGCTTGCGCAAACGCGTCACTTATAGATAGATTACCATAGATTTCCCGCAGCTTGTCGTTCATGATTACAAGGACGGTATCGCAGTACTTTTTCAGCTCTTTGATCCCTTCCTCAGCGGCTTTCATTTTTTTCTTTCCTTCAAAAGCAAATGGTGCAGTGACGATACCAACTGTAAGGATATCCAGCTCACTGGCTACCTGCGCAATGACTGGTGCTGCACCGGTACCGGTACCTCCACCCATTCCTGCTGTGATGAAGACCATTTTCGTGTCTTGCGAGAGTAGGTCGCGAATTTCTTCTTTGCTTTCGATCGCGGCATTTTTGCCTCTTTCAGGGTTTGCCCCTGCCCCCAACCCACTGGTCAGGTTTGTTCCTATTTGCAGTTTGCTTGGAACCGCACTGCTTTCCAGTGCCTGATGGTCCGTGTTACAAACCACAAACTCTACATCCCGGATCCCCAGGCTGTACATGTGATTAACAGCATTGCTGCCGCCACCACCAACACCCACCACCTTAATGATGGATTTATGATGTGACGGTAAGTCGAATTGATACATATTTTCTGCCATTTTTCTAAGTTTTAAGTTCTAAAGCTTCAAGCTTCAAGTCTAAAGCTTCAAGTCCCGCTTGTAGCTTGCATCTTGCGGCTTGTGACTTAATTAATCTTATCATCAAAATCATCGATTAAAAGCCCTTTCGTTTTCTCCAGAATATTGGAAAAGAATTTATTTCCAGCCTTCATCTTTTTCTTGCCATCTCCTTTAAAAGATGGAGCTTCCGAATATCTTGCCTGTCGGATATCCAGGGCTTTAAATCCTGAAAGTACTAATCCAACGGTTGTTGCAAACATTGGGCTCTTCGCCGCATCCACTTTACTTCTTCCAAGGTGCTCATTAGGATAACCAATGCGTGTATCCAGTCCGGTCATATACTCAAACAGCTGACTTAGATTGGTCAACTGAGAACCACCCCCGGTCACCACGATACCTGCAGCCAGCTTCTTATTGAAGCCGGAGCTAATAATTTCGGTATGAACCAGCTCAATGATCTCTTCCATTCTCGCCTCTATGATATGCGCGAGGTTTTTAATAGAGATTTCTTTAGGAGGTCGGTTTCTCAATCCAGGGATCGATACGATCTCGTTCGGGCTGGCTTCTTCAGAAATAGCCTTACCAAATTTCGTTTTTAGCAATTCCGCCTGATGCTCCATCACCATACAGCCTTGCTTGATGTCAGAGGTGATGATATTACCACCAAAAGGAATCACTGCTGTGTGTCGGATGATATTCTCATAGAATACCGCAACATCTGTAGTTCCACCTCCAATATCTACCAGACAAACACCTGCCTCTTTTTCCTCATCGCTTAGCACAGATAAGCTGGACGCGAGTGGTTCCAAAATGAGATTCTCAATCTGGAGCCCAGCCTTTTTCACACACTTGTTTATGTTGTTGATTGCGTTGGTTTGAGCAGTAATGATATGGAAGTCAGCTTCAAGCTTTACGCCTGTCATCCCAACCGGATCCATGATACCATCTTCATAGTCTACGATGTAATCTTGTGGCATTACGTGGATGATCTCGCTACCTGGCGGAGTAACAATTCGGTGCATATCGCTATTTAGGCGAGCAAGATCCTCGATGGTAATCTCACCATCCGTATCCTCACGAGTGATTCCTCCATGATGAACAGCACTTCGAATGTGCTGACCGGCAATGCCCACATTCACCACTCCTATATCAATACCAGACTGCTCGCTTGCTTCGGAGATCGCTTTCTCTATTGCACGAACGGTCTTATCAATATTGGTGACAATTCCACGGATCACACCATCAGATACTGCCTTGCCCATGCCGAGTATCTCGAGCTTTCCGTATTCATTTTTCTTACCTACAATGGCACAAATCTTTGTGGTGCCAATGTCTAGTCCAACGATGATTTTATCTTCCATAATTTCTTTATTTCTCGGTGATTAAATATTTCTTCGTCGCTCCTGCGCATGCAGGAATCTTAATTAACATCCCCCTGCTATTATTCTTCCTCCCCCTACCCTTCGAAACGTCGAATCGCTCCAGAAGGGGAAAAGATCCTTCGCTTTGCTCAGGATGACACTCTAAAATGATATTTCCAACTATGTTGGTCATTCACATATAATTTGATTTTCAAACTTCAGATTTACCCTATCGTAGGTGTTCCACCCTTTCTTAGGTAAAATCTCCTTATAAAAAGTCATCAGCTTTGAAAACTTTCTTTCTAAATCTTCAGGCTTACCAAACTCAACAACCTGCTTCGTTACCTGAGGAAACAGTTCTATCTCTCCATCTTTTCGAATGAAGATATGTGCAATCTGGGCTTTCCAGAATTCATCCTTTTCAATAAAAGTGAGCAGCTCAAACACCTGTCTTCCAAACTTGCTTTCATTCAGGTTTTTCTCCCACATGAATTCAAATTCCGTTTCCATTAATGGTACCCGGGCGGTATGTTTTGCATTAATCGGGAGCACCCGACCATCTTCATCGATGTATCGATCCTTTTTCCCATCAATGAAAAGTCTTGCTATCGGCTTACTCTGCTCAACCTTCACCTGCAAATTCCCCTTCAGGTCTCGATATACCTGAGCATCCTTCACAAATGGATTGGTTTCCACTCGCTCTTCCAGCACTTTGGGATCAAGATCCCGCATTTCCACCCCTATTACATAGTCTGCACTCTTATCCGTCATCAAATCAACAACCTCCAGCTGATCAGTAAAAAATATTCCCTCCTGATCAAAGATTTCAACCTTAATATTCTCCACAGACCTACCATTATTTTTTAACCCTGCAAAGGTGATCAGCGTGAGCAAAAGCAAGCCACTGAATGAGTAGATCAGGATGTTTTTCTTTTCTTCCTTACTCATCTTCTTCACTTTTAGGATTAAACTTATTTTTCATGTACTCGGCGATTTTCGGAACCTCACGGTCAATATCACCGGCACCTATGGTCACCACGATATCCAGGTTATGATCATCCAACTCCTGAAGTAAATAATCTTTAGTTACCATCACTTTATTCTCATTCTCCATTAAGTCATAAATTGACTTGGAACTCACACCTTCAATCGGTTCCTCCCTGGCAGGATAGATGTCCAGCAGAATCACATCATCTGCTTTATCCAGTGCCTCAGCAAAGCCTTTCTTGAAATCGTTTGTTCGCGAATACAAGTGCGGCTGAAAAATGGCTGTGATCTTTCTCTTGCCTGCCAGTGATCTTACCGACTTCAAAAAAGCATTGATCTCTTCGGGATGATGTGCATAATCATCAATAAGTGTTGCATGCGGACTTCTAAAGACGTATTCAAACCTTCTCTTTACTCCCTTGTAGGATCGCATTAGTTTGCGAATTTCTCGTCCTTCCATGCCCATGTCCACAGCCACTGTGATAGCTGCCAGTGCATTCTCCACATTATGGTACCCCGGAAACTCCAGGTGTACATCCGAGATTTTCTCCATACCATAGCGATAGGTGAATACAAACGCTCCGTTCACTATCCGAAGAGCATCCGCAACTGCATCTCCGTGTCTTATTGCATAGGATATATATTTATTTCCCGGGTTGATCTTAAACCCAGCGTCCGAATACATTAGAACCTTCCCATCCTTTGGTGTCTTCTTCACGAACTCCTCATAAGTATCCAGCATGGCCGTTTCATCCCCGTAGATGTCCAGATGGTCCGGATCCAGTGAAGTAATTACTGTGTAGTTTGGGTTCAATCGCATGAATGAACGATCATATTCATCTGCTTCCACCACCACCGGAGCATTGTCATCTCCAATGATCAGATTAGTACCCGTATTGGCCATGATCCCGCCAACAAACGCTGAGCATCCTTTTCTGGAATGACTTAGTAAATGCGCGATCATGGACGTTGTAGTCGTTTTTCCATGTGTTCCCGCTACCGCAATGGTGAAGTGATTTTCTGTGATCATTCCGAGCACTTCTGATCGCTTCATCACTGTAAAGCCATTATCACGGAAGTAATTAAACTCGATGTGATCTTGTGGGATAGCAGGCGTGTAAACAATCAATGTACCTTCCTTTTCCAGGAATTTATCACCAATCAAATCCAGCTGATCTTCATAATGCACCTCAATCCCTTCCTCAACAAGCTTTTTCGTCAAATCGGATTCCGTCTTATCATATCCGGCCACCGGTTTACCCTTCGCATGGAACCAACGAGCCAATGCACTCATACCGATACCTCCGATACCGATGAAATAGGCACTATTTACTTCGTTGAGCTTCATGATTGATGATTCGTTTTATACATCCCCCTGCTTACACATGTATCCAACACACCCCCCGAATCGTAGGACCACTTCAAAGGGGGAATAGATCCTTCGCTGCGCTCAGGATGGCAAAATTGAACTATATGTTCTCCAGCTAATTTCATTTATCAACCAATTTTACCACTTCGTTTGCGATATCCATGGCAGCATTTTCATGCGCCATAGCTCCAATATTCGTAGACAGCTTTTGCTGTCGGTCTTTATTCTTCAATAATGCAATGGCCTCATCAATAAGCTTGTCCATGGCTTCATTGTCCTTTACCATTTCAGCTGCCTCATTATCCACTAGTGCCTTTGCATTGATTGTCTGATGATCCTCTGCTACATTAGGAGAAGGCACTAAGATCGAAGGCTTACTTGTAAGCATCAGTTCCGCTATGGAAAGTGCTCCCGCTCTTGAAATCACAACATCCGCACATGCATATGCAAAGTCCATTTGGAGAATGAAATCCTTAAGGATGACCTTTCCACCTTTATCTTCTACTCTCCCTTTCATTTCATCATGGTAGTAACCACCACATTGCCAGATCACTTGAATATCCTCTTTTGCAAGCTTCTCTAAACCATTTAGAACGCTTTCATTCAATGTTCTTGCTCCCAAGCTTCCTCCTATTACCAGTAGCGTTGGTTTAAACTCATCCAGCTCAAAATGCTTGAATGCCTCAGCTTTTCGATTAGGATTAAGCTTGATAGTCTTTCTTACAGGGTTTCCTGTTACGACAATTTTGTCAGCAGGAAAATACTTCTCCATTCCCTGATGCGCAACACATATCGTTTTAGCTGACTTTGACAACCATTTATTGGTCAGTCCGGCATACGAATTTTGCTCCTGAATTAAGGTTGGAATTCCTTTTTTACCAGCTACATAAAGCAATGGTCCACTGGCATATCCTCCTACTCCTACCACCGCATCAGGATTGAATTTTTTGATCAACTTAGATGCTTGCCGAATACTCGATAGGAGCTTAAACGGAAACATCAAATTATCTGCAGATAGCTTTCTTTGTATGCCACTAATCCAGAGTCCTTCTATTTCAAAACCAGCTTCAGGCACCTTCTTCATCTCCATCTTTCCTTTTGCACCTACGAACAAAATCTCCACCGACTGAAGCATGTCTTTCAATGCCTGGGCAATGGAAATAGCCGGGTAGATGTGGCCACCTGTGCCGCCACCGCTAATCATTATCCGATATGTTCGTCCCTGTTCGATTATGCAGCTTCTTTATATTGATTCCCTATTGTTCCTCCGAAATTGTCTATCTCACCTCTACTCACACTGAGGATGATACCTAATGCCACCCCAGCAAAAAGCTGAGAAGTTCCTCCCATACTGATAAACGGAAGAGTTAATCCTGTAACCGGTCCCAGTCCTACTGCCACTCCCATATTTACCAGTGCCTGTATGACCAGCGCGAAGCTCAGCCCTGCGGATAGCAGTCCGCCGTAGGCCCGTTCATTCTGCTCTGCTGCCTTCATGCCCCGATACAATAGTGCGAGGTATAGAAAGAGAATGAGTACCCCACCAATCAATCCGTACTCTTCTAATATGATTGCATAGATGAAATCTGAGTATGGGTGTGGTAAGAAATTTCGTTGATCACTTTGCCCAGGCCCCTTACCAATGACACCTCCAGAAGCTATGGCTATGTAAGCCTGTTTCGCCTGATATGGTGTATCGTTATTGATAAAGTCTTCTACCCTGGAGATAGCTGTTCCTCCTCTTTGTCCAACCATGAATGCCACCGAACCAAATGATGCACAAATCACTACGAGCATCGCCAGGTATTTCACAGGGACTCTCCCGATGAAAAGAACCAGCATGCATGTGAGGAATAATAGAATCGCTGATGAAAAATTGGTCAGTGCAATCAATCCACAGATCAACCCAATCCAAAAAAGCATTGGGACAATGGCTTTTTGAAAATCATCAATGGATCGCTGACGCTTAGATAGCATACTCGCTAATGTCACTAGTAGAGCAAGCTTAGCTAAGTCTGAAGGCTGAAATGCCTGATTGATTACAGGGATCGTTAACCATCGGGATGCCTCGTTGATATTGGTACCAAACATCCAGGTAAACAGAAGAAGTGGCACACAGAGCCAAAGAACAAGGCGTGAAATTTTAGAGTAATAACGATAATCGATGCGGTGAGCAATCCATATGGCTATCAAACTCACCACCACCAAAACCGAGTGCTTGATCAAATAGTACTCTGTGTTGCCATCCATCATTTTGTAGGCCAGGCTGCCGGTGGCGCTATATACCACCAAAATGCTAAACAATGAAAGGATCAGCACGATGAACCAAATCACCGGGTCACCTTTCAGGTTTCTATATGCCCAATTTTTGATTTCATTCATTGCTTGAATTGATTTTTTTTTAACATACCGTTTCCGACACTCTTGCTTTTGCACCCCCCTTCAAAGGGGGACTTCCTATCGAAACCGAGCTTAACAGAACTAGTCAATGACACTATTTTAAAAACAGATATCATCATGCCTCTTTCGTTTTTAATTTCTTTGCGAGCTTATGGACTGCTCGCTTGAATTTGTCACCACGATCCTCGTAATTATCGAACAAATCGAAGCTGGCACAGGCTGGAGACAGTAACACAACATCTCCATCATTGGCCCATTCATGTGCCTGATGAATTGCCTTTTTGACTGAATCAACCTCAGCGATACGATCCAGTTTAGATCCGAAAAACTTAGTCAAAGCGCTGTTATCCTTACCCATACAGATCAGTCCCTTCACTTTCTTCTCTACCAACTTCTCGATCTGCTTGTAATCATTTCCTTTATCGATTCCTCCGGCAATCCAAATGATATCTCCTTTCACACCATCCAGCGCATAGTAGACCGAATCGACATTGGTAGCTTTGGAATCGTTGATGTATGCCGCACCATCTATCTCCTGCACGAATTCCAATCGGTGAGGTGCATTTTTAAAGTTCTTAAGTCCCTTCAGTACTTTTTCAATCGGCACCTCCATGCAAAGTGCACTCAATACAGCAGCCATACTGTTGACCATATTGTGCTTACCAATCAATGAGATCTCAGAGACCGGAATCTTATATTCAGCACTATTCTTCTTGAACTGGAAATTAAAAATCAGGTGCTCTTCCTTTAGATAAGCGCTGAGTTTGTTATTGTTAGACGCTGACATGGCAAACATGCTTGCCTCGATTTTTCTACGACTAATTTCCTCGGTCACCGGATCAGAATCCGCACAGTAGATGAATGCCTGTTCGTTCGTTAGATTCTCTACAATTCTGAATTTCGAAGTGACATACTTATTGAAGTTGTACTCATAACGATCCAGGTGATCAGGTGTGATATTCAGTAACACAGCCACATCCGGTCGGAAATTTTGAATCCCGTCCAATTGGAAACTACTTACCTCCACGACATAATAATGATAGCCGCCTTCAGCAACAAGTCCGGCAAGGCTCCTTCCAACGTTCCCCCCAAGTGCCACTTTATAACCTGCGGTTTTCAGCAAGTGATAGGTTAGCATCGAAGTAGTTGTCTTTCCATTGGTACCGGTAATGGCAATCACTTTTGCCTTATCAATAAATCGATACGCAAACTCAATCTCAGAAATGACAGGAATGCCTTTGCCAACAATTTTTTGAATGAGTGGAGCTGAATCCGGAATGCCAGGGCTTTTCACAACAAGAGAAGCATCCATGATCAACTCTTCCGAATGTCCTCCCTCTTCAAAATCAATTTTCTGACTTTTAAGCGTCCTTCTCCGGTCTGGGGCCAGGTTTCCTCCGTCAGAAAGGAATACATCATAGCCCTTTTGACGAGCAAGTATGGCAGCCCCAACGCCGCTCTCTCCTCCGCCTAATATGACTATGCGTTCGTTCATTATTCCTCTTCTTTTTGTTTTCGGTCTATGATCACATCAAAACATCTGGAATAGATCGACATTAGGTCGTATCCATCCTTTACAAAGTCATTGATCAAAGCGATCTTCTGCTTTTTATTGGCCAGCTCAAGCTGATCAAGGATGAAAAGCACCTCATCGGTTTCATCTTCCAGCTTTCCCATTATCTGATTGAATGCCATCTCCGAAGGTGCCTTTAACAACTTCAAAAATTGATCATCAATCTTACGTGAACATCGGATTAACATGGATGTTGCCTGCACCAAAGTGCCAGATGGGATGAGCTCAGAAAGCTGTACTGCACCTTTCTGGAATTTCTCGTTTAGTTCATGGATTTCTGTTACTGTCATTATCTGATTTTTAGCGTTGCAAGTGTGAAAATGGCTAGGAGAATACCCATGATCCAGAACCTTCCTACGATCTTGGCCTCATGAATTCCCTTCTTTTGATAATGGTGATGAAGTGGCGACATCAAAAAGATGCGTCTTCCTTCCCCATATTTCTTTTTGGTGTACTTGAAATAAGACACCTGTATAATCACCGATAAATTCTCGATGACCAGAATCCCACATAGTATTGGGATCAATAATTCTTTCCGAATCACAAATGCCAGAACGGCAATGATTCCGCCTAATGAAAGACTACCCGTATCGCCCATGAATACCTGAGCAGGGTATGCATTGTACCACAGGAACCCGATGCAAGCCCCTACAAATGCGGTACAAAAGATTACCAGTTCACCTGAGTTAGGAATGAACATGATGTTGAGGTAATCGGAGAAGATCGCATTACCTGATAAGTATGCCAATACAGCTAAAGTCAAGGCAATGATTGCACATGTGCCTGCTGCAAGGCCGTCCAGTCCATCTGTGATATTTGCTCCATTTGAGACGGCTGTAACAATGAAGATGACAACCCCCACATATAGTACCCATGAGTAGTCTGCTAAAAAATCCGGCAGCAACCACTCGTAATTGAATTCATTGTTAGCAACAAAAGGGATCGTGGTAAGTAATGAGTTTTCATCCTTGAATGCTTCTCCTGAAAAGTCCCTCACAACAATGTCTTCATGGAATACCATTACCAGTCCTACCAACAGCCCCAGTCCGATCTGTCCGATTACTTTGAATTTTCCTCTTAGTCCTTCTTTGTTTTTCTTTTTTACTTTCAGGTAGTCATCCAGAAACCCGATGCTACCCATCCAGAGTGCAGATATGACCAGGAGAATAATGTAGATGTTACTGAGGTCTGCGAATAGTAATGTAGGTATGACAATCCCGGAAATGATGATAATGCCACCCATCGTAGGTGTTCCCTTCTTTTCCATTTGGCCTTCCAGTCCCAGGTCACGGATGGATTCTCCCAGCTGATACTTTCGCAGCATATTAATGAGCTGCTTACCGAATGTAATTGTGATAAGCAATGAAAGCAATGCCGCCATCCCAGCACGGAATGAGATGTACTGAAACAGTCCCGCTCCCGGGAAGTCTATTTGATTGAGATATTCAAATAAGTAGTTCAGCATCTTTCGATTTTAGATTTGTATGATTTCAGATTAGACATCCCCCTGCATGCGCGCACCCCTGCGCACCCCCCTTTATAAGGGGGATTATTTCTTGAGATATTTTCTAAAACTGTATTCATTAGTTCAATAGCTCTTTTAATACCTCCCTATCGTCAAAGTGATTCCTCACTCCGTTAATTTCCTGGTAGGTCTCGTGCCCTTTTCCAGCGACCAAAATGATGTCCTGATCATTAACCAGATTGCAGGCCGTTCGAATCGCTTCTTTTCTGTCTGCAATGACCATCACATTCCTTTCCTTTGATTTTGGGATCCCATCTTTCATATCCTCTAGAATCTGCTGTGGATCCTCTGTCCTAGGATTGTCAGATGTAAGGATGACTTTATCACTAAATCGTGCAGCAATACCGGCCATTTTTGGTCGCTTAGTCTTGTCACGATCGCCTCCGCAACCTACTACAGTGACTAGCGTTTCATTTTTTGTTCGCAGATCATCAATTGTTTGAAGCACATTTTCCAGAGCATCAGGCGTATGCGCATAATCCACAATTGCCATCACATTGGATGTGTTTTCTACCTTCTCGAATCGTCCACTTGCTCCTGTCGTGGTTGAAAGTCCACTCAGCACTTCCTCCTTCTCCTCTCCCAGCAAAATTGCCACTGCATAAGCAGTCAGCAGATTATAGGCGTTAAACTCGCCGATCAGTTTGAACCACACATCTACCCCATCAAAATTCAGTTCCAGTCCTTGCAGCGTGTTGTGAATGATTCTCACACGATAATCCGCCATTGAGCGAATGCCCATTCTATTCTTTTCTCCCTTGGTGTTTTGCAACATCACGGCTCCACGCTTGTCATCTACATTCACCAAGGCGAAGGCCTCTGATGTAAGTCCATCGAACAGGAGTTTCTTCGCTGCTATGTACTCATCAAAGGTTTTGTGATAATCCAGATGATCGTGAGAGATGTTGGTAAAAACGCCTCCGGTAAAATGAATACCGGCAACACGATTTTGTACCAGGGCGTGGGAGCTCACCTCCATAAAAGCATGCGTACAGCCACTCTCGACCATTTCGGCTAAAAGCTGATTAAGTTGTACCGCATCTGGAGTAGTAAAGCTGGTGTCTAAGATCTTATGGTTAATCTTATTCTCTACGGTTGAAAGCAAGCCCACCGAATAGCCCAGGTTTTGGAAAAGCTCAAAAAGCAGCGTAGCACAAGTGGTCTTACCATTTGTACCCGTGATGCCTACAAGCTTCAATTTCTCTGAAGGTCGTCCGTAGAAATTCGAAGCGATAATGCCCAGGGCTTTCGTTGAATTATCTGTCTGAACGATCGTTATGTCTTTGTCTAAACTTTTAGGAACTTCCTCACAAACAATTACCTTAGCCCCTTTTTCAATTGCTCCGTGGATGAAATCATGACCGTCAACAGTCAGTCCCTTTACTGCTACAAAAAGGAAACCTTTTTCCACTTTTCGAGAATCAAAGGTTATTCCAGTCACCTTCTCATCACGATTCCCGGTGATCGACTTTAGCGAAACGCCAAACAATATGTCTTTTAGCGTTTGCATCAGCTCAGTTTCAGTTTAATGGTTGAACCCTTCGTTAATCTTCCTCCTGGCATCATGGATTGGGTAGCCACACGTCCTCGACCCTTCACTTCTACTTCTAACCCAAGGTTTTCCAGCACATAGATTGCATCACGTAAAGTCATACCACGTACATCTGGCACTACTTCATACTTCACCGGATTGCCTTCCCAGTACACTGCATCGTTGATGACATCTGTTGTTACCCACTCGGTTTCAGCCTTGGCATGATTGGAGATGCCGAGTTGATTGCAAATCATGGTCAGCTCATCTCGCTTTCCAGCTTTGATGTAAGGAAAAACGCCTGTTACATAGGTGCGCTCTTCGGTTCCTATTTCATGCATATCCAGCTCGAGGGAGTAGATTTTATCCGCAATTTCTTTGAATACCGGGGCTGATACATCGCTACCGTAAATCTGATATCCTTTTGGATTATCAATTACCACGATGCAGCTATAGCGAGGTGCCTCTGCAGGAAAGTAACCGGCAAATGAGGTGTAATACTCACGCACATAGCGACCATTTTTTACCTTCTTAGCTGTTCCGGTCTTACCTGCAATTTTGTAATGACTGTGATTGATGTTTTTGGCTGTACCTCTCTCTACAACTCCTTCCATCATCAGTTTGACTTTTCTTAAGGTCTCTTTAGAGGCGATTCGTTCATTGATGATCTCCGTGTCAAATTCCTCTACCATGTGGTCGGCTTTCATCACGCCTTTCACAATCATCGGCTTTACCATTTTGCCATTGTTTGCTACTGCGTTGTAAAGTGTCAGCATTTGAAGAGGTGTCATTTTCAGCTCATAGCCGTGCGACATCCAGGGCAAACTCACTCCACTCCACGTGCTATCTGATGGGTCTTTGATGTACGGCTTGCCTTCTCCCACCATTTGGAAATCTAATGGCTTGTGAAGATTCATTCGTTTCAGGTAATTGATGAATTTCTCCGGACGGTCATTGAAGTAGCGAGTGATCAGTTTTGCCACACCTATATTGGAGGAATTTTCGAAAACCTCCTGTACTGATAGCGTGCCATACCCTCCCGGCTTATGATCACGCATTGTTTTGTCAAAAAACTCCAGCTCGCCATCGCCGGTATCCACAGTATCAGAAAGCTTGATGTCGGTTTCTTCTAACAGTGCAATCATGCTTGCGAGTTTGAATGTAGAACCAGGCTCTCTTGATCCCTGACTTCCCACAGCATAGTTGTAGCGCTCGTAGTAGTCACCTTCGCTGTTTCTGCTCAGATTGGAAATCGCTTTGATCTCACCCGTTTTTACCTCCATTACAATAGCTACTCCATAATCTGCGTCGTGCTTTTGAAGTTCATTCAGCAACGCTGATTCGGTTACATCCTGCAAGTCCACATTGATGGTGGTCTGGATGTCGTACCCATCCACTGGACGTCTCTCAGTGCCATCATAAATAGGTCTCCAGCCTCCACCGGCCATTTTCTGGTATAGTCCTTTGCCGTTTACACCAGCCAACTGCTTATTGAAGCTATACTCTAGTCCAACAGTGCCACGATCATTCGCATTAACACTACCAATGGTTCGGATGCCTAAATGGGAGAAAGGCAGAAAGCGTTTTTCTACCTTTTCAAAGATGACCCCACCTTTTAACCGACCCTCTCTGAAGAGTGGCCAGTTTTCCATGTTCTTTTTGTCCTGGTAGCCAATCTCTTGCCGATTCAGGGTGAGATAACGTCGACCTTTCCTCCGGGCATCATCAATCTTTCGTTTGTATTGGGTTGGCGTCAGGTCCCCATAATACCTGGAAAGCAAGTAACATAGTGAGTCGATGTTGTTTTTGTATAGGCCGTTTGAAGATAAGTATGGATCAATTGCCAATCGGTAGAATGGAAGTGATGTAGCTAATAAGCTTCCATCATCTGCATAGATGTTACCGCGGGTCGCTTTTACATTCATGACCTGCATGCCGAGCGTTTCACCCATGCTCCTCCACTTATCCCCTTCCACGTATTGAACCTTAGCAATACGGAAAATCACCGCCCCTGCAACTAGAAAGGTCAGCAAAAAGGCGATTCGCACACGTAATACTATGTCTCGTTTGATGCTCATATAGCAGGACAATCTTTTATGTCATTTCGAGCATCGCCAGAAATCTTTACCCACGATTCAAAAAAGTAAAGATCTCTCCCTATGGTCGAGATGACAGGTCCAAAAAAATGATATGTCGACTTACTATTTCTCAACTTCCCTGATCAAAACCGGTAACTCTTTACTCTCCTTCAAGCCGAGCTCTGCCGCTCGTTTTGCCACCTCTGATTGCTTGCTTTCATACATGAAATCAGCCTTCAGGGTAGTGTAATCCGCTCTGAGATCCTCAACCTCTGTTTCCAGATGATTGATATCTCTGATTTTCTTTTCTGCGTAGTGGCGATTTCCGATGTATAGCAGACATAAGAATGCCAGAAATAGAATTTGGGGAAGAAAACGCACGTGTATCACCTCGCTCATGGATGAGTCCATGCGTAGAAAGCGATTGATGAGACGGAATAAGCCTCCTCGCTCTTCTCTTTGTGGTAATTTGTAGGTGTTTTTCATAGTTCAATTCCGCTTCGTCATTTGAATTTTTAAAGTCAACCTACCTCTACACCCCTTCCAGAAGGGGAATAAAGGCTTTCAAATGACTCAGCCTCTTTTTCTGCCAATACGCAGCTTAGCGCTTCTCGCTCTGCTGTTTTCTTCAATTTCTGCCGCTATGGGAACGATGGGCTTTCGGTTCACCGGGTCTAATACCCTGATTGGATTCCCGTAAAAGTCTTTTTCATCGACCCCTTTAATATTTCCTTTGTTTATGAAATTCTTGACCGGCCGGTCTTCCAATGAGTGATAACTCATCACCACGAGTCTGCCTTCTGCCTTTAGCACCTCGCCTGCCTGCATCAAAAATTCCCTGAGTGCCTCCATCTCTTCATTTACCTCTATTCTTATGGCCTGAAAGACCTGTGCGAGGTATTTGAGATCCCGACCTTTCGGAGCATTTTTCAGCGCGATGGCTTTCAGTTGCTCGTTGGTCTCGATGGGTTGGTTCATCCGGAAGCTCACGATCTCTCTTGCGAGTGTTCGTGCATTCCTGATTTCCCCGTACGCACTCAAAATATGTATCAGATCCTTTTCCTCGTATTCGTTGACTACCTCCCTGGCGCTTTTAGCTGCGGCCTGATCCATGCGCATATCCAACACACCTTCTGCCCTAATGGTGAATCCACGCGATGGTTCATCAAACTGATGGGAGCTAACTCCCAAATCCGCCAGGATGCCATCCACTTCCGTGATGCCGTGTAGCCTGAGGAATTTTTTCAGGTATCTGAAATTTGATTCAATAAATGTGAAAGAACATTCGCTCCCTGAAGAATCAAGCTCTTCCTGAAGCTTTTGTGCATTTTGCTCAGCGTCTTTGTCCTGATCAAAAGCAATGAGGTGGCCGGTTGTCAATTTGTCGAGTATCGCTTTGCTGTGCCCGCCACCTCCAAAGGTCACATCCACGTATACTCCGTCTGGTTTTATGTCTAATCCTTCCAGACATTCCTGAAGCATCACCGGGTTGTGGTATTCACTCATTCCTCTTCTCCTTTCCTGTACCCTTCAACTACCTCAGGGTAACAACCCGCTGTGTCAGTCTGAGCCTGTCGAAGACTAACTTCAACTACACTCATTCGTCAAGAAACTTCTGTGCCAGCTCTGAGTATTCACTTGCATCATCAATCATATGCTTGTCAAATACTTCAGGGTTCCACATTTCTATATAGTTGCCCGTGCCGATGAGGAGTGCCTCCTTTTCTATCTGTGCATGAGCGAGCATCTGCTTGGGGATGAGGATGCGGTTGGCGCTATCCAACTCCACCTGTGCGATACTCCTGAAAAATGTCCGTTTCAACTTACGCTGCTCCGGATCGAATTCACTAAGTGAAGAGATCTTGTGGTGTATTTTTTTGTACTCCACCATTGGGTACAGGATTAGGTTCGGCTCGAATCCCTTCCGAATGATTAGTTCTGCAGTGGAGACCTCCGGGAGGTTGTTCTTGATCTTTGCAGGCAAGACCAACCTCCCTTTAGTATCCAACTTACACTCATATTCGCTTGTAAAAAACGTCATACTGAGCCTTGAAAAATATAAACCACCGAGACAAATGTAATCAACTTTTCACATTTTACACCACTTTCCCCCACTTTCATACACAAAAGTATAAAAACGGTAAAATTGGCTTTTAAATCAATGATTTTGAGCTGAAAATGAATGTTCTGTAAATGAGTGAGTTATGAAAACAAGATGGTTAGACTACCATATTTGAAGATTTTTTTGGAATTTGAGGCTTGACGATTGGAATTTGGGGAGTTTGGTGGGAGATGGTGGGGGAATGTTGAATTGTGAATTAGTGAATTAAGAATTTTGGGATTGGACAAAGAAAATGATGAGGAATACGTGCAATTAGCGATGATATAAGTGCAGAGTCATGGACCTGAACGCTACTAATGAAAGTAGTTCGTCAAACCATAAACAAGTTATTCGGTTCGTGGGGACACGAACCGAGGCGTAGAAATCCTCGTTAGAAACGAGGACACAATCTGGTCTTAGCGTCTCGCTAAGACCGCTAATCAAAAAGCATCAAATCAATCAACCCTTTCTCGCCACGATAATCTCTTGCGCTACTGTATAACCATTCAAGAGGCTGATCCACAAATCCTGCCTCCACAGGATTCTAATAAATACATCCAATGAATGACTGTAATCGTTACAAAGTAAAATTTATCCTGATCGCGGATGGTATATTTTCTACCCATACTATCAAAACTAACACATGGCTACATTTGATGACACTCCTGAAGTATTGGTCTCAGCGAGACGCTAAGACCTGTGGGGGGCTAAACTTAATTATCTTATTTCATCTCAATCAATAGTCTCCCAATTCTTGTTCTTTATTTCAATATGTCCCTCCGTCATTCGAACCCTAAAAACCTTCTTTTTCCAGACAACATGGAGCATATAAAAAAGGGCGAGAAATATCGAGATAACTATTATTTGCTCAGGCGGTGACTCAACTATTAAAGAACCAATCAGAAAAATCAACAAGGGCAATAGGTAAAACCAAACAAGTTTTTTGCTATGAAATGGATTAGCTTACTTGATTCTATTTGGTTCATTTATTTTTTCAGAATTCTTAGGCGTGAATCAACGCTATGAATATCAATTCTTCCTTTCTTGTAATCCTCCCAAACCTGTCTAATACTTGATGGCATTGTTTCAACTCTTAATAGAGCAATATTTGTTTTTCCATAAAACTTGTCGACTTCTTCTGTTAAAGTTGAGATTGATTTTGATATCCAATCATCTGACAAAAATGTCTTTTGGTGAGAATCTAAAACATGCAAGTAGTCTGAAGCTTTCGCCCACGAATTAAAAATTTGATTTAATGATAGCTCAAATGGATGAAAGTTATGTCCATCGATTCTCATTGCTGCTTTAGTGAAATGATTGAGTTTTTCATATGGATGATTAGCATCCTTAAGCAATCTCTTCATTTCTTTTCGAGAATTCTGTGCTTTTTTATATTCTTCCTCTGTCAAGTTTCTAGTTATAACTAGTAGTTCAAAAAGAAAGTACTCTATTCCATACCGCAACTCAAAAGACGCATACTGAATAGCACTTGGATTTGAATTCCTCAAAGCATAGTCAATCCATGATTTGCTTTGAAAGAAATGCCAAGACGATCTATCTATCAACTTGTTTTTCAAGATTTCATCTGCGGTTTTTCCTTCTAGTTTCATTTGCTTGCAATAATTATATCATCCAACTCCCAATCCACAGAAAAATGATTAGCAGGATCGAAAGGATAAAAATCAGAAAGAACCTTCGCCTCAATTTCTCTTCATTTCTGCGATCAGCTTTCATGGCATGAAGATCCTCCAGAGTTGACTTCTTAATAGCTAGCTTATTCTTAATTGGCTTTACAAACAGATTTTCTTTCAATCGCTGAAATGGCAACTTCTTCTTTAGGGCGGATCGATTCGTCCTCCCTCTTTCAATTCCGTCTCTGGTAAAGCCTGCTCCTCCGGTCATTCCTTCAAAGCCTCAACTTTTTCAACCTCTGGCTCACCCACCAACCCTCGTTTGAAATGATCCCAGTCACTGAAGATTTGGGAAGCAATAATGAATGTTATGGCAGCTGCAATTATGCCTAGGTAGTATTTATTCTTTCTGGTCATTTACTAAGTGTTGTCTTGCAAGATATCAACCCCCTCACCCTCGAATCGTCGAACCGATTCAAAGGGGGAATTCAAACTTAATGAATAACTGTGGCAGATGCCAAGCACATGAAATCTGTCATATTCCCAAGTCTCATTCGTACCTCATTCGCAAGCCTGCCTGCGGTAGGTAGGGGAATAGCGACTAGTCGTGGCGTTCTTTTGGGAGCAGTCACAGACTGTTCGAGGCAAGGGAATCACTTTGAAATTCCAAATCAATCCAATAGTGCTTCCAACTGATTGCAAGCCAGCTCCCAGCCTTCGGCCATGCCCATCTCTGCCATCTGCTTAAAGGCTTCCGCAGAAGCAAAGGTGGTAATGGTTGTCACGGTCGTGGATGAGCCGTCCGAATCAAATTTCACTGACATTTGCATGGGTGGAATGTCGGCTGATGCATTGCCTTCTTCATCCACAAAATAGTCTTCTCCCTCCAGTCGCTTGCGTGGCTCTATTTCCAGGAAATCCATGCGTCCACGATGCTCATCTCCCTCAGGCCCAACCATTTTGTACATCCAATGTCCTCCTACCTTAAAATCCATGGTATCAATCTTACAGATATACGGTTTTGGCGCCCACCACTGGCAGAGGAGCTCCGGATCGCTCCAGGCTTTCCATACTTTTTCGACTGGGGCATTAAACGTTCGCACAGCAATTAGCCGGTTGTTTTCCAGGTCTTCGGTGAATGTAGTTTTGTTCATTGTAGTGTTATTTAATGTTTTTTAATAGGTCATCCAATTGATCAAACCGGTCTCTCCAGAGCTGTTTAAACGGTTCCAGCCACTCTATAATCTCCAATAATTTCTCAGGCTTGATGTGACAATACCGTTCCCTTCCCTCCTTTGATATGGAGATCATATCACACTCCTCAAGCACTTTTACATGCAATGAAACCCCCTGACGTGAGATTGAAAACTGCTCTGCAAGCGCATTCAAGTTCTTAGGCTCTTCAATAAGCGCAGACAGAATCTCTCGACGCGTAGGATCTGCTATGGCCTGAAAAATATCTCTCCGTTGTTCCACGATACGTAAGTAAGTGCTTGCTAATTTATATGCAAGTATTTACTTGCGCAATATTTTATCAATAAACCTTAGAACAGTAATGTAAAATGTGAATGAAAAAGTAAGGACATAAAAAAACCATCAATGAAGATGGCATCTGTCCATTATCTGTCCTGTCGCTGCAGGCTGGGAGTTGGCACCAGTCATCGCACGCTGGCGATCGGGCTGCCAAGGCTGCATCGGGCCCAGTCCCTTCACCTTTCCCGATAATGTACCTAAAGGTACGTGTGCGGATTAGAAATAGTTCATTTATGATGATTTAGCAATGAAAACATCACATTGGATTAATAATTATAACAACCCCTTTGTTCAGGGAAATAACTATTGATTACCAGGTTTAATTCTTGGAACATACCTCACGAATAGAAATGTTTCCATTAGGAAATGTCATGACAGTCAACCCGTTTAGCCTTTAAATGCTTTCTTGAAATGATCCCATGCTTCAGACATTTCAGATGAAAAAACGGTCCACTTATCAGCTGCTTCTTCTTCCAGGTGATCCAATTTAGTATTTACTTCATGCAAGCGATGCGACAGTTCTTTCTTCTTCTCCTGCCACTCTTGCCGTGCCTCTGTCATGCCCAGATGCCATTGCAAACGAAACAAGTCAAAGCGGGTATGAAAATCATCTACTTTATCCGCCACCTTTTCTTTAAAGGTTTGAGCATCTTCTTTTGAAGAATCGTAGAGCGTATGGATTTTATGTTTCAGATCGTGCAGACCATTTACAAGTTTTTTCTGCTGGTCATGCATGAGCTCTTCTGCTTCTGCACGTCCGAGTGCAGCCTGCACACGCAACTCCTCTATGGAAGCTTTGATGCCTGCTGTCTTTTCTTTGCTAATGTCAATGGCGTGTTCCACGTCATTCTCAAGGGAGTCAAGCCATTCGCGAAGTTTCTTCTTCTGCCGTTCAAATTCCTCTTTTGCATCCGATACTTCATGATGCAATTGCTCATTTAGTTCATGGACAAATTGCTTCCATTCATCAAGCTTCTTTGCCCCTTTTTCCTTAAGTGTGAGTTCGGTTTTCATGCTGCTATTTTTATGACTCCCAAAACCAATTATTTACGGCGTTTTATCCGCATTTAGCTAGTATCAAACCTACCTTGTGTTACGTCTGAATCAAATGACTTCTGTCACATAAATAGCTGATAATTCACCTCCCCAATACGGTTTGAATTTTATGAATTTTAAAGTGTCATTCCTCTTTCTCTTCTTTCTCGAGCTTTTTGAAATACCCTCTAAACAGGAAGTGATGCTTCATGGCTTCCATGTTTTGGTTGAATGATTCTGTTCCTTGTCTGATATTTTCCAGGCTTTCCTCCAGGCTATTGACCATCGTTGAATCGCTGATAACACTTCCGGTCAGGCCTGATCCGCTCTGGACTTTGGTGACCAACTCCCTTATATCGTGGGATATTTCCTCAACATTGCTTGTGCTTGCATGAATTTCCTCAAATATCCTGTTTATGTTGTTTGCAAGTGTTGTGTCATTCAGGAGCATGCCTACAGTACCCTTACCTTCGCTCACATTAGCAATATTCTTATCCAGCTCATCTAGTATTTCAACGGCTCGCTTACTTGATGCATTGAGATTACTAATGGTTTCATTGATGTCATTAGCCAGCGTGGAATCAGAAATCAGACGACCCACTGTCCCTTTCCCATCCTTAACGTCCTTCAAAATATCTACCAGATTATTCGTAATTACAGCTACATTGTAGTTCGTTCGCTCCAGCAGGCTGAACATTTCATCCTCATCAATTCCATGATATACCTTCAAAGTATCACCATCATTTATAAGCCGATCACTTCCTTCATCGGGAATAATATTTATTATTCGGTTGCCCAGAAGTCCATCCGTCCCTAATGATGCAATGGCATCTCGTCGTATAAATTGGTTCATTTCTTCTTTTAGAATGAAACTCACCAATACGGAAGTGTCATTGATCATTTCTATGTCCCGAACCGTTCCAACATTGATCCCTGAAAAGCGAACGTTGTTCCCCTTTTGAAGTCCGCTCACATTTTTAAAAACTGCATGAACGGTAAAATTGGAACCAAACAGATTCTGATTGTTCCCAATGAAATATAAAGCCATTACAAGGAACAAGGTCCCGATAATCACAAATACACCAAGTCTAATATTTTTAAAATTTTGTTCCATGTCTATAAAAAGAATGAATTTACTATTTCATCTGTTGAGTTTTTCAATTTCTCATAGTTTCCATGCAGGTAATCAATTCCATCATTTAACAAAACAATTCGCTGAGCAGTACGCTTAATGCAGCTCATGTCGTGCGAAATGATTATGGAAGACGTTTTGTACTTTCGATGCACATCGTTCATCAAATTGGCTATTTCCCTGCTTGTAATGGGATCTAAGCCGGAGGTCGGTTCATCATACAATATGATATCAGGCTGCAGAATTAGTGTGCGCGCAACACCTATTCTCTTTTTCATGCCTCCCGATAGTGATGCCGGCATGAGTTCCTGCACATTGGGCAATCCGACACTCTCCAGGGCTTCTTGTACCATCTGATCAACCTGCTCTTTGGTTTTTTTTATTCTCAACCGTCTCATCGGAAATTCAAGGTTTTCTCTCACAGTCAGCGAATCATACAATGCATTGCTTTGGAAAAGAAACCCAATCTTGCTTCTCACCTCGTCCAGTTCGTGCCGATCAAGGTTGACCACATCTCTGCCAAACACTTTGATTTGTCCGGAATCAGGCTTAATTAGACCAACAATACATTTAATAAGTACGGATTTGCCACTTCCGGATTTGCCAAGGACCGCTACATTTTCACCTTGTTTAATGGAAAGGTTGAATCCTTTCAGCACGTGATTATTCCCGAATGACTTCTTCAGATCAATGATCTCAACGGCAGGAACCGAATCTTCTCTTATGCTGCCGGATGCAAGGGTTTCAATATCGGCTTCCTTATAATTCATAAAATAAGTCTGCTATTTGAACAGCAATCAAATCAAGTACAAAAACCAGCAAGGAAGCTACAACAACTGCTGAATTAGCGGATCGTCCTACGCCCTGCGTTCCTTTATCAGAGTGGTATCCTTTGTAACAACCAATCAGCCCTATTGCAAAACCAAAAAAGAAGGTTTTAACGATAGCAGGGATAACGTCACTAAATGAAAGCGAATCGAAGACCTGATTGAAGAACAAAGTAAAGCTCACTGTGTCCTTGATATTAACAGCCAGGTATGATCCGAATATTCCAATAGCATCTGACAGGATAACCAATAGCGGCAGCATCAATGTGGTAGCTATAATTCTGGTCGCAACCAGGAATTTGAATGGATTGGTGCCAGAGACCTCCATGGCATCTATTTGTTCGGTTACCTTCATGGAGCCTAATTCTGCCCCGATACTAGAACCAATTTTTCCAGCGCAAATCAGGGCGGTTATCACCGGGCCTATTTCCCGGATAATAGAAATAGCCACCATACTTGGTAGCCAGGATTGAGCACCAAATTCAACCAGCGTTGGGCGAGACTGAATCGTCAAAACCAACCCCATAATAAAGGAGGTAATCCCTACCAAAGGCAAGGACTTATAGCCAATAACAAATGATTGCTTGATGATTTCCTCTGTCTCAAACGGTGACTTTAGTCCATCTTTAAAAAAGCGTATAGCAAACCGACTAACGTCTGTAGTCTCAGCTAAAAACTTATAAATCCTGGACATACTTCGAGATTCCACACTGTGAAATTAAAAGATGAGACTTTCCTGTTCCTTGACGGAAGTCAGGGTATCTAATGACTATCATCAAACAGATTTGGCCTTTAACTAGGCATTATTACATGATTTCAATCATATCCCTGATTGATCAATAAACTTCGCTTATCATTATTCGGGAACCTGTCTCGGTAAATAAATCACGTAGGCAAAGGATTTTGTTGGTCTTTGGAGGACTCCAAAAAAATCAAAAAAAGGGCAAGAATCCAATGGCTGTTAAACGACCCATTTTAGTTATCTTTTCCTAAACACCTAGTTATATGAAAAACATGTTGCAATCACCTGTGCTGCAGGCCAATCCAGCTCTGTATAGCTTTCTTCCAATGTTCTATATGGCCTGGGCGGATGCGGTGCTTACACCCGGTGAAGTGACGAGTCTTCAGTCCATCATAGAAAAACAGCATACATTGAAAGCTGACGAACGGGCATTCTTGCTTTCATTTCTTGATCCCAAAGATCCGCCCACCCCAAACGAACTAAAATCCTGGCTGAAAACCATCCGTGCGTCAAGCGACCGGATATCGGAGAAAGAGAAAAAGAGCGTGGTAGAAATAGGTATGGATTTGGCCAGGCTCCATCAGGCACCCGATGCAGAAGAGTTAAAAGTGCCGCTTTTGGAAATAGAAGAAGCTTTAGGGATTATCTCAGAGGAGTCTGCTTATCACCTGCGTTCACTCAAGCGGACCACCACGTCCGAATTGCTCAGCACAGCACCAAGTTTTGATGTTGATGCAATGGGTGATTTGTTGGATGGGGAGCACAAGGAGATCATCCAGCGTGTGAAAACCGTACTCACTGACCCGGCTTTTAATTATGTGAATCCGGACAATCTCCCAGCTTACCGCGCTAAGGTGCTGGAATGGTGCAAACTGCATGCCGCACAGGGGTTTGGCTCCACAGCCTACCCACAGGAGTATGGCGGTGAAGACGATATGGCTAAATACTTCGCCATCATGGAGACACTCTCCTATCATGACCTGAGTGTGGTTGTAAAATTTGGGGTGCAATTTGGTTTGTGGGGAATGAGTATCTACTTCCTGGGCACAGAAAAGCACCATAAAAAATACCTTACCGACATTGGTACTATGAAACTACCCGGCTGCTTTGCGATGACTGAAACGGGACATGGATCGAATGTGAAAGGAATTGAAACCAGGGCTACATACAACCACAAGAAGAACAATATTATCATTCACACGCCAAACCATCAGGCTGGAAAAGAATACATTGGTAATGCCGCACTACACGGACGTATGGCGACTGTATTTGCCAAACTGATTGTTGACGATGTGGATTACGGTGTGAATGCATTTCTGGTGCCGCTCAGAGACGAGAAAGGGAAGACACTGCCAGGCATCACCATTGAAGACTGTGGTCGTAAAATGGGTCTCAATGGCGTTGATAATGGTAAAATCTGGTTTGATCAGGTACAGATTCCATTAGAGAACATGCTGGACAGATACGCCAGCATTGACGAAAATGGAGAGTTTCAGAGCCCGATCACCAGCGACAACCGGCGGTTTTTCACGATGTTGGGAACACTGGTAGGCGGACGGATTGGTATCCCTCGGTCGGGAATAAGTGCTGCCAAGTCAGGGCTCACCATTGCTATTCGCCACGGGGATAGCCGCAGACAATTCGGTCCACAAAACGGCAGTGAAGTGCCTATCCTGAACTATCGCACACATCAGCGTCGATTGATGCCGCTGTTAGCCACCACCTATGGATGTCATTTTGCCTTGCAGCATCTCACGGAGCGATTTATGAAACGTACAGAAGATGATATGCAGGAAATAGAAGCAATGGCCGCCGGGCTGAAAGCTTTTTCTACCTGGCATACCACAGAGACCTTACAAGAATGTCGGGAAGCTTGTGGCGGCAAAGGGTATCTCTCCGAAAACCGCATAGACCGATTGAAAAATGACACGGACGTGTACACCACTTTTGAAGGAGACAATACGGTGCTGATGCAGCTGGTGGCTAAAAGTCGGCTGTCAGATTTCAAAAAAGAATTCAGTGATATCAATCTTTTTGGTATGCTGGGATATGTGGTGGAGCAGGCAAAAACAAACCTTGCCGAAATGAATCCAATCATTGTGCGAAGCACAGATGTCAATCATTTATTGGATTTTGAGTTTCATAGGAAAGCTTTCGCTTATCGAGAGCGGGACATCCTGACGTCTGCTGCAAAGCGCTTGCGCAAGCATCTTGGTTTGGGTATGGATTCGTTCGATGCATTCAATCAGGCACAATACCACATGGTGGGGGTTGGGTTTGCCTATGTGGAGCAGCTGATTTTAGAACAGTTCATTACCCAGGTGGAAACCACCGAAGATCCGCTTTGTAAGGCAGCACTTACGAAGTTGTGCCAATTATTTGCTTTGTCTCAAATCGAAAAGAACAAAGGCTGGTATCTGGAGCACGGATACATGGAAGGGGTAAAAACAAAAGCCATCCGCAAGCTGATCAACCAGCTATGCTGGGACGTACGTCAGGATGCCGTGCCATTGGTTAATGCCTTCCGGATTCCCAATGTAGTGCTAGGCGCACCAATTGCAATGACAAAATAGAGCCTGGAGGATTGTGAAACTACTTTTAAGTTTTAGCCAGCACTTCCCGAATCAAGAAGGTACCCATAGGAAAATGCTGCACACTGTAGATATAAGCATCACGCTCTGAACCAAAAGACTCAACCACCTTTTCATCATGAATGACGATGAATTGGCCTTTGTATTGTTCTATCAATGCTTGTTCGTTGTGTTGATAAAACTTGTGCTGTTTATTGAGGAGCTCACCCATGATGATCCAAGTTAGCTAAATAATGGGATGGGATAGTGAATTAGTTAGACAGAATTAAATTCCTCAGAACCTCACTCAATTTAATCCAGCTTAACCAGCTCAACCCTTCGATTCCTGCTTCTCCCTTCCTCTGTTCTATTGCTGAACAAAGGCTCGGTATCACCCATGCCTTTAAATTGAAGATTGGAGGCATCAAATCCATTCGCTATTAGGAAGTCGCACACACTTTTCGCTCGTTTTAGGGACAGTTCTTTATTAAACTCCTCTGTCCCAACATTATCTGTATGTCCTACTAAAAGAAGTTTAGTATCAGGGAATAGCTCTAAATATCTGGCAAGCTTATTTAGGTAATTGATACCCTCTGGGAGCAATTCATATTTATTAAAATCGAAATGAACCGGTTTAAGAAGCAGTCTACGACCATAAGGGTTGGGTGTTTCCAGGTATGTGCCTAGCGAATCTTCTTCGACATACTTTTTTATGTTTGAACCGGGCAATCCATAGATTTTTATTAAATCAAATCCGGGAGAATATCCATTTGTATCTAGTCCCTTAATGGTAACATACCTAACAATTCCACGAAAGTTAATATCCTGTAAATCCATTGCATTGGTTTTTCCTCCGCTAGCCTTACCTAGATAAGTATATTCAATACCATCACTACTCACATAAACATCAGCCTGATCACCGGCATTAGCCTTCTCATCAAGAAAAATATCGGGCTGATTGGGGCGATCAAAAATGAGATTGTCCGTAAAACCAACGATAATATGACTTCCTATAGGAATGGTGACATAGTACGGATTATTACCCAGTGCTGCTCTGGGATCAATGTATCTAGGAAGACCATAATGCAAAGAACTACCCCCGTAAAACCGATCATAGGTAGAGTCCCATTTTACATATTTTGCATCCACCAGGATATCCGCATACTGAGTTCCATCAGCTTGCGCATGTACGCAAGCACAACGAATAATTAAGACCGCAAACAGAAGAGCTTTCACGACAGGCTAGATTCATTGGTCTTAACGCTAAAATCGCCCTGATATTACTTTTTCAACTCCACGGAATTAATCCTCCAAAGCCTTCCACCTGGCTCCCATAATCATTACCCAAAGCATCCAGATCACTTCTCCGAATGTGAGATAGTCCAGCACGTCAATCAATAACCCTTTGATACCCAGGAAATATGCGAATGCCGATATGGTATACCCTGCTCCTGCCAGAACCATAAGCCAACCAATAATACGCGGAAATAAGGGTGAGCGAATGATCATATAACCTTGAGGCAGCAGCCATAAGCCCCAGAAAATTGTAGCGATGATGGTGCCTCTTGAGCTTTGCTTCAGTAAAGAAACCACTTGATCAGGCTGATCCAGAACCTCTAGCACCATTAGCTGTTCAGCGGTACTGAGCATAGCTATCGGAATTCCCAGAAAAGCGAAAATAGCCATGAGAATGGTAGCATCCTTATATGTGGAATAAAACAGCTTGTATAGAAACCAAACCGCTGAAACACTAAATAATTGGGTTATTAAACTGCCAGCTATACCAAACCGAAATAGCATTTCATTCGCCAGGATGTTCGAAGCTGTCAGCTCCGGGTCAGCCAAAACAATCAATTGGGATGGGACGTACAAGAGACTGAACATGCCTAGAACTGCCCAAATTGGGTAAATGATTCTCAGCCAGGTTACGGCATTTTTTTGTTGTGTAAGTGTGTGCATAGTAGATGTTTAACCCTTGATGAGAACCAATGGTATTAGGTTGCATCAAAGTAAAAAGAAATTACCAACTCATATTTATTCTCCTCGTAAATTCTCTACAGGATTGACTTTAACAGCTCTGAGCACCTGTCCTCCAATAGTAAGTGATATGATACTTCCCGTGATTAGAAAAGCTAATATAAATGGAGTTGTACCTATTCCTATACTTCCACATGGAGCTAAGAAATTAGTCTCTGATGTGACGTGCTTAGTATTTATCTCCTCAAAATACTCTCCATCTTCTTCCCTCTTGCTAACTCATCAATGAGCTTATCCAGGTACCGCACCTCCTGCATCAGCGGTTCCTCGATTTCTTCTACCCGTATCCCACAAACCACTCCTTTAATCAGTTTGCGATTGGGGTTGAGTTTAGGGGCTTGTGAGAAGAAATCTTCAAAATTGGTTTTGCTGTCGAATACTTCTTGAAGTCCAGCCTGATCATATCCGGTCAGCCATTCAATGATCAGATCTACATCTTCCTTGGTGCGTCCTTTTTTCTCTGCTTTGGTCACATAGTGAGGGTAGACTCCCGCAAAGCTCATGGTGTAGATTCGGTGCTTTGTCATAGCTAAATAATGTTTTTATGCCGGTTCAATTTTCGACCACATCAGTCCTTTTCTTATTCGATAAAGATGGGCGTAATTGATTCCAAACTGTTTGGCTAAAAGTGACCATTTCATTTTTGTTTCCCGCGATTCATTTTCAATTATTCGCTTCTTCAAAATCGCCACCTTTGCGGGCGACAATTTGGCATTTGTAGGATACTTTCTTTTCTCACTGCGCTTAAAGCTTTCCTTGCTGCGCTTACTATGGAGCATAGTGAAAAATTCATCACTAATCCACTCAAGGTTATCTGCTTGGCAATTTGAATAATCTCCATCTTTAAAACGGTATCGCTTGTATTCATTTGGATTCTCTACCCAAACCTTTAACATGACCTTGTGCAAATATATTAGCCCATTTTTTCCGTTGGATTTCCTAAATGGGACGCAGCGATAACCATTGTTCTTATAGATGGTATGATGATATATCTCACCATCCTTATTCAGACTTCTAACATTACCGCGATTCGAGACAGAGTACACTTTTCTATTCTCTTTATGCAAATAGTCTCTCCAACTTTCCCCCGTTTCGATCATCTTATTTAGCTACTTTCTCACTCTCTATTTCAAACTTACTCATTTGCAAATAATATATTCCATTTTCACACTCCCTTTGATGATGATAATATACAGCTCAGGCACTACCTCAGTTGCGAATCTTCGGCGAACAGGCATTTAAACAATTCCAATTTCTTTTTTCGCCTACCTCCCCTGAGATGACTATAAAAAGGGTTTCGATGGTTAAATCGAGCGTTTGATCCTTATCGAGATATTTATTCTGACCATAACTCGTGAAGAATAAAAGGATTATCATTAAGGAAAACAGGATGGACTTGTCACTTATATGCGAGTTTATCATAAACCAATTTTCAAAATCTATGATGCAGTCTTTCTCTTGTCTCGATGACTTCTCCAGAAATCACTTATCTTAATCCTAATAACGTTCCTAACATTATGAAAAAGTTATCCATATTTCTGTTTTCTATCTTATTTGTTGCTGTCTCGTTTGCGCAATCTGCACGTGAAAAACTCGAGGAAATAGCCATCATTGATCAAAAAATCATGATGCCGATGCGAGATGGTGTGCGCCTGGCTACAGATATTTATCGGCCTAAAACAGATGAAAAAGTACCCATCATTTTCTCTCGAACGCCATATAACTTTAACTCATGGGGAGATGGAGAAGAGAAAATACGAACCTACGAAATAGCGCTTGATGCCGTAGAAAAAGGCTATGCATACATAGTTCAAAATGAACGAGGCAGGTACTTCTCTGAAGGCGAGTGGGACATTTTAGGAGTACCTCTGACAGACGGATATGATGCTTTCTCATGGATGACAGAACAGGAATGGAGCAACGGAAAGATTGGCACACTTGGATGCTCTTCCACTGCCGAATGGCAAATGGCTGTTGCAGCGTTGGATCACCCGGCACATGCTGCGATGGTGCCTATGGGATATGGTGCGGGTGTTGGGACAGTTGGGGGGTATTATGAGCAGGGGAACTGGTACCGAGGTGGCGCATTTCAAATGCTGTTTGCTTCCTGGCTTTACAGTGTTGAACATGATAAATTCAAGCCACGCATCCCTGCTGGAGCCACCCAGGAAGATCTGATTCGAATATCGAGATTCTATGATCTAGCTCCCGAAAATCCTAAAATTGATGATATGATGGCTGCCATGTCACATCTGCCTGTTCAGGATATGCTAGTCAACATGAGTGGCAAACGGGAGATTTTTGACAAAATGATTAGAAGAAAGCCAAATGATCCGGCATGGTTTGAGGGTGGACTGTATCATGACAATATGGAAATAAATAAACCAAGCTTTTGGTTCGTCTCATGGTACGATGTTTCTGTGAGTCCGAACCTGGCTTTATTCAATCACATGAGAAACCACCCGAATAAGGAGGTGGCTGACAATCAGTATCTGGTCATTGCTCCAACATTACATTGTGGTTATTTCAGAGCGACAGAAAATACCATAGTCGGTGAGATGAGTGTAGGTGATGCACGCAATAATTACGATGAAATGATCTACGGATGGTTTGACCACTGGCTGAAAGAAGATGGTAAAAGTGATTTTCTTGATGATCTGCCCCGTATACAATATTACCTTATGGGAAAAAATGAATGGAAAACCTCAGATACCTGGCCTCCGAAAGAAGCCACAATGACTTCATTCTATTTGGACAGTGATGGCAATGCCAATAGCCTATTCGGTGATGGAAGACTCAGTCTCAACCCACCAACGAATCCAAGTCAGGATAACTATACCTATGATCCTCACAATCCTGTTTACTCTTATGGTGGGAATGTGTGCTGTACCGGCAATGCCATTGAAGCAGGGGCAAGAGATCAGCGTGAAATGGAAACCAGAAACGATATTCTAGTGTACACATCTGAGCCGTTGGCAGAGGGCATTGAAGTATCAGGGTTTATCGAAATGTCATTATATGTTTCTTCAGATGTCAAGGATACGGACTTTACAGTCAAACTGATCGATGTGCATCCGGATGGAACTGCTTATAACCTGGATGAAACCATCCAACGCGCACGTTATCGTGAAGGATATGATAAAGAAGTATTTATGGAAGAGGGAGAGGTTTATAAAATTGATCTTACTCCACTTTCGACAAGTAATTACTTTAAAAAGGGTCACCGAATACGAATAGAGGTTGCCAGTAGCAACTTTCCACGGTTCATGAGAAACCTGAATACCGGAGGAAACAACTATGATGAGACGGAAGGAATTGTAGCACACAATACCATTCACCATTCGGCGGAATATCCTTCTCAGATTAAGCTGCCAATTGTTGGCAAGGTGCGGGTGGAAGACCGATAGGTTAATTAATGATGCGGGATACCCCTCGTCATATTCCTCTAAGGTACCGAGTTAGTATTTTGTGTAATGAGGTATACTTTTTCATAGGATCAATCTTCTTGGCTGCAAGTCTTTTAGCTCTCTTTTTTGCACAGAAACGTCTTGCTGAAGGCTGGTTTACTTTTATCATCATGGGGTTGATGATCTGGGGCACAGCCTTGATCATTTACTCGTTAAGAAAGGGCTTGAGAATCATTAAAATACTCGTTTGGGGCAAACTGATTTTTGGAAAGCTTTTAAAAAGAAGGGATGGGGTTAAAGGGATGGATGGGCAGGTAATTCATCAGGCAACATTTTCATTTCCTTTCGAATTAAAGACACTTACAGTCACGCTCGAAATAAAGGAAGCATTTGAAATGGAGGAAGAACAACATTACCTGCTTCTAATCAATGAAGAAGATCCAAAGCAACTAGTTTGTATTGAACAATTTTCTAAGCCATTTAATCGCTATTTTCATCGGGCATTTAAACACGCCATCGAGCAGGCAGTCAGGCAGCAAAGGGTGAATTACAAGTATTTAGATTAAAATTCACTAAAAAGCCTCGCCAATAAAGAAATAATACCCTAAGCCATCCTCTGAAAAAGCGACATCAAATCGTGTGAAGATGTCTTTACTTCGGAAGATCAGGAATCGAACGCCTGTACCTCCGGCTACTTTGAGTTTGCTTATATCTAACTCACGAACGCCATCACTTACTGTCCCTACTCCAACAAAAGCAGCGGCACCCCACCGCTTACTGAAAGGAAATGGAAGGAATCGATATTCTGTCTGGGCTGCCAGTAATGTTTGATCCCTGTAACGGCCCAGGTAATAGCCACGCATAAGCGACTCCCCTCCCATCAACGAAAGCTGACTGAAAGGTGCATTACCCTGAACTTCTGAAAAGTAGACCTGAGATGCCAGAACCTGAGATTCAGTAACTGAGTGGTAGTATCGGGCATCAAAAAAGTAAGAGGTGAACTCGAAATCACTTCCCCAGGCATCATCGTATCTGAGAAAACCTGTTTCACCAAAGAATCCATCCCTCACATTCAATACATTATGACGGCTATCATATACCAAGCCCAGGCCAAGACCTATGTTACTGAATTTTTGCAGTCCCGTAGGTGTTTCGTATGGCTCTGTACCCAATGAAGTCATGCTTACATTGGACAGTCTGTGAAAGTCTGATTCAAATCCCAGATACAGACTTTTGTACACCTTTCTCAAAACGCGTTCTCGAATACTGATGCTCCCTGCATCGATCTGCGCTAGCTCTTCTCCATCCGTGTCAGGGCCATTGCCAAAGTAAAGCAATGGAAACTGCTGCAATCGGACCCTTCCAAGGAAAAACCATTTGCTCTTATCACTATAAAGGGCATGATCCATCCAAAGCCCATATTGATTTTCAAGGGTTATAAAACTGAACGCATTGACCTCACTCAGTCTGTTGCTCGTATCACGATTAGCATAATAAACGTATACCGCACTTACTCCAAGCTCCCATTTTGTTTCTGGAGCATAGGCGATGGTTGGGTATGCAATGAATTTTGGGTTTTCAATAGAGGTGGTATCATTGAATATCGAATGCCATACGCGCTCAACCAATCCAGCCTCTTGCGCGACGGATAATGGAATAAATCCCAAAGATGAGAGTAAGATTAACAAGACTTTCAGATACCCGTACATAGTAGAGAATGCAAATAGAACGCATTCAGATGAAATCAGATGGAACCGATATAGGAATATTTAGTTTTATATTTCCACTATGGCCAACTCCGTTTATTTTCAACTCATTGATTCAGAATTGCAGCAATGGAAAAGTGTAATGAGTCGAAAGCCTTCCTTTTGGAACAAAACCACTAAAAAGGTTCAAAAAAAAATCAATACAATCATTCCGGAAAAAGTACATCGTGCCATTACAAAGGCCATCAAAGAAATTACAAGGGGCGTGCTTTTTGGATCTGGCTTTACAACAAGAAAACCTCGAAAAATCAACTCACTTGAAGAAACAGAGGCTAAAGTCAAAGAACGCATCAATTTCTACTCCTCATCCGCTGCAGTAGAGGGTGCAGCAACTGGTTTTGGTGGGTTTTTGTTGAGTTTGGCTGATTTCCCTTTGTGGCTCACTTTAAAAATGAAAATGCTTTTTGAAATAGCCTCACGCTATGGGTATGACACAAAAGACTATAAGGAGCGTGTGTACATTCTATACATTTTCCAACTGACTTTCTCCAGCCAGCAACACCGCAACATGATTTTCGAAAAGATGGAAAACTGGACGATCACCAAAGATCAGCTTCCTGATGATATGAACGCCTTTGATTGGCGCACCTTCCAACTGGAATACCGGGATTACATTGACTTAGCCAAGCTCCTTCAACTCATTCCGGGAGTTGGGGCAATTGCAGGTGCGTTTGTCAATCATAAGCTTACCAATAAATTGGGGAAAACAGCTATGAATGCCTATCGGATGCGGCATGACAAATTTAAAGAGATAAGACTGATCGCTAAACGATGAAGGACAAAACAAGCCATCACCGTAAAAGCCTCATTTCTAAACGAAGGTATATTCTGCTCAACTTACTCATCCTGCGGGAAAAAAAATTCCTGATTTTCATCGCAATGTGTTTCTTTCTGGCAGGCATCTTTTATCCCTATCCATCCATTGCCATGTGGATCGGTTTTGGACTAGCGGCATACTCAGCGGTTGCTAATGACAGTATTCAAACGATAGGAACATTTATCTCTTCAAATGCAGATAAAAAGTGGTGGTACCTCTGGCTTTTCATAGGAAGCATTTTCATCATAACCGTTACAATTAGCTGGATAATTAATAATGGTGATGTCTCGTATCAACGCCTCTCTTCTAAAGGTTTTTCTACATCCCCCACCTCTTTTCATTTTCTTCAGGTTGCAGCTCCTATATTCTTATTAATTCTGACAAAGTTGAAGATGCCAGTTTCTACCACGTTTTTGCTACTTAGTTCATTTACAACCGGTTCGGGGGCTATCGTCAAAATACTTCAAAAAAGCATGACAGGTTACTTGATTGCTTTCCTGGCTGCATTTTTAGTTTGGCTCTTATTGGATCGATCACTTAAACGACTTTTCAAAGGTCAGGCACATCAAGGGTGGATCATCTTTCAATGGATCACAAGTGGATTTTTATGGTCACTTTGGATTATTCAGGATGCAGCAAACATCGCAGTGTTCCTTCCACGAAGTTTATCAATGGTGGAACTAATCGTTTTTTGTTTGACCATATTCCTTGGTTTGGGCTTGATTTTCTTTCTAAAAGGAGATAAGATTCAAGATATAGTCAATGAAAAATCTGATGTGAAAGATGTACGTCCTGCAACGATTATTGACCTGGTTTATGTACTCATTTTGATTGTTTTTACATGGGTCAATACTGTACCCATGAGCACTACATGGGTGTTTATTGGGCTTTTGGGAGGAAGAGAGTTAGGTATAAAACTCAGCAAAAAAGAGTCCTTGAAAATAACTATTAGGCTTATTAGCAAAGATATTCTTTATGCTTTGACTGGCCTGTTTGTATCCATTATTGTAGCGGCTGCAGCTAATGAATTGGTCCGAGAAGAACTGCTTAACCTATTTAAATAGTTGCTCAAGACAAACTCACCTTTTTTCATCTTTTCTAAATATCCGATAAAAAAGATAGGCGGTTGCAAAAATGATTAGCAATTGAACCGAAATCATCCAGATAAGTGCTTCTCGTGTCATAATGATTGATGTTTTTTACTTGCTCTATATACTAGATAGGCAATGCTTGCAAATAGCAAAATCAGCATCATTCGAGCTGCGCTCACATAGTAAAGCTCTTTTCGAAGCTCTGATATTAATTGAGTATCTGATGCTAAAGAAATTTGCTCTCTTAAATCTGTGAGCATCATTTGACTAATGATGGATGAGTGATCCAGTTGCCAGCCACTTCCTTCGGATAGGTTATTAAATGCATTGATCCAGTTATTATCAACTGGAGTGACAAGTGCGCCAATAAAAACTGAGATTAGGAATATTGGAGTAATGTATTTGAGCACAAATTTGAAAAATACAGGCAACTTTAGCTCAGCACCAATATTAATGTCTTTCCATCCTTCATTCACTCCGAGCACCCATGAAAACAGTATGATCTCCGCAGTAGCAAAAATCACCAGAGAGATGGTACCTGCCCAATAATCAAACTCTTCAAACACGCCCATGTGATAGAAGAGTACGCAAGGAAGTCCGAAGAGTAACGTAAGCAAACCAAACGTAAACGCACCTTTCGACTGGGTCCACTTAAACTCATCTCTCATAAATCCGATCCATGGTGTACCCATAGCAAGGGACGAAGTGATTCCGGCAAAAAATAGTAATCCAAACCACATGACTCCTGCCACAATCGATAGGAATGGACCCCATTGGCTAAACAAGAAAGGCATAGTCTGAAAAGCAACTCCAAATCCAATATTTTCTTTGACCCAATCCAAACCAAGATAGCCGGCAGCCAATGGCACCACAATCAAGCTACCCAAGACAACCTCTACAAACTCGTTTACAAATCCAGCTGAAGTGGAGTTTAATGCAATGTCTTCTCTGGATTTTAAGTAAGACGCATAGCAATGGATGGTACCCATACCAACGGAAAGAGTGAAGAAAATTTGTCCGGCTGCAGCCAGCCATACCCGAGGCTTCCACAACGAATCATATTCGGGTGTCCAAATAAAATTTAGGCCGTCCCACGCATTGGCTTGAGGAAATTGCTCTGAGGCAGCAGAGGTGCCTAGTGAGAGCGATTTGATGGCAAGAAATACTCCAAACAGAATAAGCAACGGCATGCCAATTTTTGCAACTAGTTCTACACCTCTAAGTCCTTTGCTCAAGATGAAGCTATTTAAAAACACGCATATGATAAAAAAGAAAACCGCTTCATATGGGATACCCAGAAAGGAGGTCTCAAAATTGGTGTATAGATCAAAGAATTGGACTATGGCAAGCTGATCCATGGACTGAAAAGTACCTTTGATTGAATGAAGAAAATAGGAAAGTGTCCAACTTTCAATGTAACAATAGTATGCAGCTACGCCGATATTGGTGAATATTCCAAAAACGCCGATATATGCCCAGGCTTTTCTTTTCCCAATAGATTGCAGAATGAATGGTGTCGCATGATAACCGAGAGTTCCACCTCGTCTTCCCATAGACCATTCCACCCAAAGAAGCGGAATTCCCATCAATAAGAAACAAACCAGGTAAGGGATAATGAAGGCACCTCCACCGTTTTCAACTGCCTGAACCGGAAATCTTAGAAAGTTTCCCAGTCCAACGGAGTTTCCGGCCATTGCAAGGATTAATCCAATCCGTGAGCCCCATGATTGATTAGAAGGTGCAGACATACAAATCCACGATTGATATTAAAGTTACAAAAATTGGATGGTCATCTCAATCAATGCAATTGCAGGTAGTCATTCTCCTCTACCAAATCCATTTCTGGCAAAGGACAATGACTCTTCAGTTTCTGCAACTCAGCAATTCTTTTTCTGTAGATCGGTTTGAATTTAGCAATGGCTCTACCTTCTCTCCTTTTCAGGACTTCAATCAAAGTATCAATATCAACTGCCCCATTTTTCACACCAATTATATAGCTTCTAGTTATATAATTAGACGAAAAAGAGGTAAAAAGTAACTGTGATTACTCAAGAATTTTTCAGCAAGAGAGCATAATAAACCATTGACCTCTCAATCAACCATTCAAGAATCATTTACCCCACCATCTCCACAGCGACCTGCTCAGCACTGCTAAACGGCTGATGATAATAGCGCTGGCCTGTAGCTTGATACAATGCATTAGCCAATGCCGCTGATATTGGCGGTAAGGATGGCTCCCCAAGTCCCGTCGGATCAATTCCGTTCTCAACAAAGTGTGTCTCTATCTCTAAAGGTGCTTCGCTGTTTCGAATGAGCTTATAACCGTTGAAGTTTTCCTGTTGAGGTTGACCATCATTGAATGTCAAAGTGCTGTACATGGCATGTCCTATACCATCGATAATACCTCCCTGTATCTGATTCAGTGCACCTTCCACGTTCACAACAATGCCACAATCCACCGCACACCAGACCTTCTTAATCTTGAGATCATTATTAATCTTTTCAAGATCAACAACCTGTGCGACATAAGAGTTATGACAGTAATAGGCAGATACTCCTCGGTAAACGCCTGGCATCTCTGTCCCCCAGTTTGATTTCTCACGGACAAGCTTCAATACACCGGCATATCGCTCAGCATCATAATCATTCACTTCTCCCACCGGATCTTTCATCGCTCTCTCAAACAAGGCCAACCTAAATTCGATTGGATCTTTACCTGCAGCTTCTGCTACCTCATCAATAAAGGATTGCTCTGCTCCCGCAATGAAATTAGAGCGTGGAGCACGCCATGCACCGGTAGAAATATTTGTAGGTATTCTTACTCGTTCAATTTTGAAATTGTCGATGGTTCCTGCTGGAAAACGGTTCGGAAATAATGGATCACTTGGGATTCCCGCTCCTTTTACCTGCCAGCTAAGCACATCGCCATTCTCATCTAGTGCTGCTTTATATGCCACTCGATAGGCTGGACGATAGGTGCCTTGTGTCATGTCATCCTCTCGGGTATACACCAGCTTAATTGGAGCCTTCATTTTTTGCGAAATAGCAGCCGCTTCCAATCCGAAATTTCCGTACAGTCTTCTTCCAAAACCTCCTCCCATTCGGGTCATTTGGATGGAAACCTGATCTTCAGTCATTCCTAACAGGTCCATTGCTGACAAGCGTAAGTATTCCGGTGTTTGGATGGGGCCAACCAACTCAGCTTTATCTGGCGTGACATTCGCAAAGAAATTCATGGGCTCCATCGTGTTGTGAGCCAGAAAAGGTGCGCTGAATACACTTTCAACTGTCTTTGCAGCTTGCTGAGATATCTGATCAGGATCACCGTCTTTTCTCATTTCCTCCGCTGGTTTTTCCATAGCTTCTACAAGCAAACGGTTATGATCCTCCGAATTTTCCAGAGGGGTATCCACTTCCCATTCTACCTTCACTGCCTTTTTTGCCTTCATCACCTGCCAGGTAGTTTCGCCTACTACCGCAATCAATTCAGTAAAGGCGTTGGTATCGGACCATTGTTTTTCCTTTGGTTCTGTATTGACCACAATCACATCTTTGATTCCGGGCATTGATTTAGCCTCAGAAGCATCGTACGATTTCATTTTCATACCAAAGGCCGGAGGATGAATGATCATAGCCGTGAGCATACCTTCTTGCTCGTAATCCAATCCGAAAAGTGGCTCCCCTGTAACTATTTTCTTTGCATCGACATTCTTAATATTCCCACCTATCAGCTTAAAATCTGCATTGTCTTTTAATTCTACCTCCGCAGGAATTTCTAAAGTTGCGGCCAATGAAGCCAACACTCCATAACCTATTTTTTTATCGCTGGCAGCATGAATGACTTCACCCATGCTGGTCGTTAATTCGCTCACGGGAACTTCCCATTGCTTAGCAGCTGCTTCCATCATCATCCTGCGCCCGGTAGCTCCTGCCATACGCAAGCTTTGCCATCCATGGCGAATGGACTGACTTCCACCAGCTAATTGACGATTGTATTTCACGGTATTCAAATCCGCCTGTTCAACGATTACATTTTTCCAATCAATATCCAGTTCCTCAGCTACGATGACTGGCATGGAAGTTTTCACATTTTGTCCGATTTCTGGGTTTGGTGAATAGATGGTGACCGTACCATTCTCCCCTATTTTGATAAATGCATTGATATCGAACCATTCTTCCGGAATTTGAGCATATTCCTCCTTAGGTGATGAGCATGAAGCCAACCAGCTGAATCCTAACATCATCCCTCCTCCTGCTGCTGCAGAAAGTTTCATGAATGAGCGACGATTGATTTGTGTTCTAATGAGTGTCATAATAGATTTCTTTTGGGTGAGTTAGGACATTTTTGAGGCTGCCGTTTTAATCGCCTGATTGATACGGATGTAGGTGCCACATCGGCAAATGTTACCATTCATCGCCTGAGATATTTCCTCATCTGTAGGATTGGGATTCTTCTCGAGAAACGCTGCTGCATTCATAATCTGACCAGCCTGGCAATAGCCGCATTGTGGCACGTCATGCTCCAACCATGCTTCCTGAACCGGATGATCACCCTCTTTGGATAGCCCTTCAATGGTGGTTAATTCCATGTCCTTGACTGCTGAGATTGGAAGTGAACAAGAGCGAATCGCATTGCCATCTGCATGAATGGTGCAGGCACCACACGATGCTATTCCGCACCCAAATTTTGTTCCGACAAGCTTGAGGTGGTCTCGTAAAACCCATAGTACTGGGGTATCCGAATCTACGTCTACCTGATGGGTTTTACCATTTACTTTAATTGAAAAAGCGGCCATGTTGGTATCATTTTTTGGTAAGGCTATACAAATTAGTGAATTTCTAGTCCAATGTCCAGACCACTTATGTGGACGGTTAATCAATTGTATAATTTCAGCTTAATTTTAATTTCAATGATTCAACGAGCCTATCTGGACAATAACGCTACTACCCCCACTGATCCACGAGTGGTTGATGAAATGCTTCCTTACTTTTCTGAACAGTTTGGGAATGCATCCAGCCGCAATCATGCGTACGGATGGGAAGCCAAAGAAGCCGTAGATCACGCACGAGAACAGGTGGCGGAATTGATTGGAGCCAATCCAAATGAGATTGTATTCACCTCGGGAGCCACCGAATCCAACAACCTGGCCTTGAAAGGCTTGCTGAATGAGGGAGATCATTTCATCACCTGTGCTACCGAGCATAAAGCCATCCTTGATCCGGCAGAATCATTAGCAGCTAAAGGAATTGATGTTGAGGTACTACCTGTACAATCTGATGGATCGCTTGAAATCAATGCGTTTAAAAAAGCAATTTCTGATCACACAAGATTGGTCAGCATCATGATGGCCAACAATGAAACCGGATGTATTCAGCCTATCAAAGAACTTTCAACTATCACTCATTCCAATCAGGCGCTATTTCATACCGATGCGACTCAGGCTGTAGGTAAAACACCCGTTGATGTAAATGATTTAGGCATTGACCTGATGTCTTTTTCTAGTCACAAGATGTATGGCCCAAAAGGAATTGGCGCACTCTACATTCGAAAAGGAACTAAGGTTGGGTCGCTCATAGAAGGAGGCGGACATGAACGAGGGATTCGATCAGGTACTTTGAATGTGCCTGCTATTGTAGGGTTTGGGATGGCCTGTGAGTTATCTAAACTAGAAATGGAGGCAGAAGCTATTAAAATTAAAAACCTCAGAGACAAACTGGAGCAATCCTTATTATCTATTGAGGGGACTCAGCTTAATAGTAGCACAAAAAGCAGACTTCCGAATGTAACCAATATTGCTTTCTCGGATGTTGATGGCGAGCGATTGTTGCTTTCACTCAATGGACTGGCCGTTTCTCAGGGATCAGCATGCACGTCTGCTGTAGTTGAACCTTCACATGTATTAAAAGCCATGGGCATTCCGGATCATTTAGCAAACTCCTCACTTCGTTTTAGTCTGGGTAGATTTACTACCGAAGAAGAAATTGATTTTGCTATCGAAAAAGTTACCGCTGCAGTTAGGAAACTGAGAACATGAGAGAATTAAAAACCATCATTGAAGCTTACAAGAAAGCTACCGCAAACGGAATCAAGACTGTGCTTGCAACGGTGGTTCATGTGGATGGTTCATCGTATCGACGGCCTAGCGCAAGGATGTTAGTAGACGAACATGGGATCACGACCGGCGCTATCAGTGGTGGCTGTCTGGAAGGTGATGCGCTTAGAAAAGCCTTACATGCTTTGGTTCAAAATAGAAACGTACTGATCTCGTATGACACCAGCGATGAAGCAGATGCGGTAGTTGGTGCTCAGCTTGGATGCGAAGGAATCATTCAGGTGCTGTTTGAGCCGCTGGATGCCAAAGATCCAATGAATCCACTTAAGCTTTTGGAGCAAATTCAAGACTCACAAAAGCCATACGTCATGGTGACCCTATTTAACCTCAAGGATAAAAGGGGCGAACAACCAGGATGCACACTGCTATTGAAATCAGATAATGTGATTGCTGGCTCAATTGAAAATCAGAAGCTTTATGATTCAATCATCAAAGACTCAAACATCGTCTTCAAAGAAAAACGATCGCTTTTCAGGGCTTACGAGGATGACCAAACAACGCATAATGCCTTTATTGAGTACTTCCCCCCTGCTGTTTCGCTTGTTATTGTGGGTGCCGGGAATGATACCCAGGGACTGGCACTCATGGCAGAAACACTCGGATGGAACATCTATGTGGTAGATGGTAGGCCTTCACATGCATCCGAATCCCGATTTACCTCCTCTTGTCAAATCATTGTGGCGAAACCGGAAGAAGCGATTCAAAACATCCCAATTAATGAACAGACGGTCTTTGTATTGATGACGCACAATTATCAGTATGATTTGTCTATTCTGGAATGTATTCTTCCATATGAACAAGTACCTTACATTGGGATTTTAGGTCCTAAAAAGAAGTTTCTTCGAATGATCAATGAACTGAAAACCAAAGGAATTGATGTTTCTGCAGAACGCTTGAATCGCATCTATGCTCCCATTGGATTAGAGATTGGAGCAGAAACCCCTGAAGAGATTGCCATTTCTGTTTTGGCTGAAATCAATGCGGTGCTTACTGGAAACAAAGGCACCTTCCTTCGAGACAAGCAAGGGCCCATCCACACGAAAGAGAACACCCAATTTGATACTTTGAGGATTTGAAAACCAATGGAAATATCGGGCTTATGGTTTTAGCAGCCGGTGCTTCCAGCAGGTTGGGTCAACCAAAGCAACTGGTCAAATTTGAAGATAAACCGCTCCTTCAGCACATCATAGATATCGGACAGGAAGTCAATGTGAAAGAACGTGTGCTTGTTCTTGGTGCAAAAAGCGAGCTCATTCAAGAGGTCATAATTCCAGGAACATTCAGCATGATTCATAATTATGAATGGAAAAAAGGCATGAGTACTTCCATTCATACCGGGCTCAAAAGCCTTCTCAGTAAGTGTACTAACCTTAGACATGTAATCATCATGCTATCCGATCAACCCTATGTGAGCGTTGAAATCATTAATCAATTGATTGCGAGTCAGGATGCAAATGAACCATGTATAACAACTTGCTCATATGCCAATCAAATGGGTGTTCCTGCAATTTTTAGTCATCATTTTTTTGAAGATTTGATGAAATTGAAAGGAGATCAGGGAGCCAGAAAACTGATTCAGCAAAAATTAGATCATGTGCGAACGATCCCTTTCTCCAAAGGAGTCATTGATATTGATACGCCGGACGATCTGGATCTTTTAAGTTAGAGATCAAGGAGATCCTTTTCTACCAATAAGATGAGTTCGCTATTCTCATCTCGTGCAAGCTTAGTTTCTATAGCAAGCTTTTCTGACAGTATTAAATTATCTGATTCATCCTTCGGAATAGTGACGATCAAACAGTTAGCATCTAAAGAAGCATGAAAGGATGCACCTATTTCAAGTTGGTAGATCAGCTTTTCCCCTCCCGGAAAAAGGAGCTCGTTCTTAACCTTCCGCTGTTCTTTCAGTTCAAGAATATCCTGTTTACCAAAGCGAATACGAATGGACGATTGATTGATTCTTAGTTTCATATTTTTAAATAATTACATTAAATGACACAAATAGTCTCCTCCCTGGAGGAGTGAGAGGTGGGTTCGTAAAAAAACGAGTCATTTTGATGTAATTGATTAATAAAACTTGCAATAACCCACCCCAAACCCCGATGCGTCGAACCGCTCCAAGGAGGGGATTAATTATATCTCTTTTTTCTTTCTACTAAAACAAGTGTACCGGATACACTTCACCTTCTTTAAAAATAGACTTGTCAGCCGGCAATTCAATGAATCCATCTGCCAATGAAAGACTGACGAGATCCCCTGATCCATTGCCCTTAATGGGGGTTGCGATTAGTTCACCTAATTCGTTTTTAACTGAAACCGAGGCAAAGAATGTTAGTTCTTTTTCGAATCTGATTTCTCTACCCAATTTGGCATGCTGTTCCTCAATGTGAATACCCAATGAAGCGTTCAACCAATGCCTGCAGTAGACCATGTAGCAAGCAAGTGTAGATACTGGATTCCCCGGGAATCCGAATACAGTAGCAGAATCGTTACTTCCAAACCAAAGCGGTTTTCCCGGTCGCTGCATCACCCTATGAAAATGCTTTTTTACTCCTAATTCTTCCAGCACTTCCGGGATGTAGTCTCTCTTCCCTTTGGAGACCCCTCCACTCATCAGAATAAGGCTATAGGATTTTAGTATCTGACCAATCTCTTGAGTGATTTCATCCTTAGAGTCATTGATGTGAAAGATAGTAAAATCAATTCCTGCTTTCTTTAAGAGTGTGGCAAGTGTATGAATATTTGATTTGCGTATCTGATGTGGCAAGGGTGTTTCATGGGGCTCGACCAACTCATCTCCCGTAGAAATCAAGGCAGCTTTGGGTAATCGCCTGACCTTTACCTCCACTTTACCAACAGAAGTTAATATGCCCACATCGCCAATGGTGAGTTGCTTTCCGGCAGCAATCAATATTGTTCCAGCTTCTGAATCCACCCCTTGTGGATGGATGTTTTGGCCTTGGCTTACCTCATCAATATTAACAGTCACCTGACCGTTTTCAATGGTGACATCTTCATATCTGATCACCACATCTGCCCCTTTTGGCACTACTGCTCCCGTCATAATTTCCAAACATGTTCCGGGCGTCAATTCCTGCTGAGGTGCACCTGCAAATTGCTCACCACTCACCGGAAACGATCGCATTCCCTTTGCCCAGTCGCTCATTGATATAGCTATTCCATCCATGGCCGCCCGATTGAAAGGTGGAAAATCCCGATCTGCCTTCACATCTTCATCCAATATCCGTCCTACAGATTGATCAAACGGGATCACCTCGGATCCAAACGATCCTTTATGCTGATCAATGATTTCTAATGCTTTTTTTACTGGAATCATATTTTTTATTGCTATTACCTTAAATATATTAAGCGACTAATCAACAAGGAGGGAGGGGATGAAAATTTGGAGCGGTGGAGGTGGCATGAGGGTATGGCTTTAAAATTTTCCGCCAGGCGGCCCTGTTGACTTTTTTGACGGTTCGCCGCTGCGATACTTTTTTCGTCAAGGAAAAAAGTAAAACAATCTGATATCCTTTAATAGTCCTTCATTTTTGGCTTAACCCAAAAACGAAGCAAAAAACTCAAGACTATGAATAAATTCCTAAAATTCAGCTTGTTGTACAACATAAATCCAAACTCGCTACGCTCAAACAATGGATTTATATTTTAAACTCCTTTGGCTGAATTTTTTAACGGAATTAATTCAAAGGTCAGATATTCCAAAACAACATCTATCAGAAAACTTTTTTTGGTCTTTTAATAATGTTCAAATCAAAATATCAAAACCATGCAACAACACAACCCTCACCCCTACATACAAAACAAGAATGGCCGTAAGCATTCGAATAATGTTGAGGTTCATCTTGATGGAAAGCTGTGAACCAACCAACCCTCCAAGCATCACCGCGATGATAATTCCGCTCGCAAACGAGGCACTCAACTGAAACGTATCATTAACCACCAACCCCGTAATTCCGGCCAAAGAATTAACCAAAATGAAGAAAGAAGCCAGAGATGCAACAGTTACCGCATTCTGCCACTTCATTAGATTCAGAGTAGGTGACAGAAAGATTCCTCCCCCTATACCTACCAGGCCGGATAACATACCAATACCTCCACCTAAAACCATCCTTTTAGAAGTATTGAGGGTTGTTGACTTTCCTTTTTTAATGATGGACTGAGCGAGCATGGCTACAGCTGCAAGGATCAAAGCGATTCCCAAAATGATAAAAAATACCTGTTCCGTCAGCCTAAGTTGTGCCCCAAAAAAAGCCATTGGAATGCTTAGCAATAGGAACGGCAAGAAAAGTGACCACTTAAATACTCGTTTCCTTAAAAAAACAATCGTTCCAATGGTAACCACGATTACATTGAGCACCAGTGCCAGGGTTCTGATTTCATAAAAATCGGTCAATACCAAACTCAAAATAGCCAGGTAGCTGGACCCCCCTCCAAACCCAATGGATGAATAAAAAAGTGCAATGAAAAAAAACAGCCCTAGGAGTACATACTCGTTCATTGCGTACTGTACCCCCCTTTCATTTGAAATACTTTTATTTCCGGATTTTGTGCTGCTATCAACGTAGCAGCCTGCCGTGTAGCATTCCCTTTATTGCAGACCAGGATCACTTCTTTTTGAGCTTTGAAAGTAGTCAACTCATCCATTGGTCGGTTTTCAAATCGGTCGTCGTGGTTTTGACTGTACTCAACCTCTGATCGCACATCAATTAAATGATACTGGCTAAGGTCCATTTCGGTTAGTTCATGCCAGGTCAGCCAGGATTCTTGGTGAATGTTCTTTTTCTTTTCCGGTTTGGTGATGGGGGCCAATTCAAATACGTGATGCTCGGTATTGATCGCGTCCACGACCAATAATTTTCCAGCTAAAGGTTGAGCAATTCCTGTCAATACTTTCACTGCCTCCATGGCCTGATACGTGCCAATGATTCCCGGCAACACACCCAGCACTCCGATCTCATTGCAATTATCCACTTTCGCTGAATCATCCGGATATACATCCCGATAGCTGGAACTTCCCCGATAGTTAAACACACTTACATGCCCCTCATGTTTGTAAAGAGCACCATAAACGAATGGGATTTCATTAGCTACACAAGCATCATTAATGATGTATCGTGTTTCAATATTATCCGTACAATCAATTACCAAATCACATCCTGAAATTAGGTCGTTGGCATTTTGTTTTTCGAGCATTTGAGTCGTCACTTCAATGGACACTTCAGGATTCAAGCCTTTTAATCGCTCCTTAGCTACTACCGCTTTTTTCCTACCTACATCATCGGTCGAGTACAGCACTTGTCTTTGTAGGTTACTCAGAGAAACAGCATCTCCGTCAACAATTCGGATCGTGCCTACGCCCATACCCACCAGATACTGAAGCACCGGTACGCCTAACCCTCCGGCTCCAACGACGACCACTTTGGCATCCAACAACCTCTGTTGTCCCTCTGCCCCAAAATCAGGGAGCACAATCTGCCGTTGGTAACGCTCAGTATTCATTGAATCAATGACTTGGCAAACTCGTATTCGTCCGGGTTATTGGCATTGTACAGTTCCTGATCATCCTTTGGATGTGCCAAATGGACCTCATGGTTCATCATGAATTTGCGCGGACACCTCATATCTTGTTCGATGTGAAATTCCTCCAAAACCGGACGAGCATGTGCTTCCCAAATGGCTATTAAAGGCTCTGGCAATCCGGTCTCTTTAGTCGCCAGTGAAGTTCCCAGGGCAGTTTGATCACGATTTTGAATGAGTTGATCTATCGTTTGCTCAGTCACAAAAGGTAGATCCACAGCGAGCACCAACCACGACTTATTCGGATGTGCATGCATGGCACTAATAATGCCATTGATCGGTCCTTTGGTATCCAGACTGTCCTCAATTATACGATCAGTAAACGCAACAGATTGTCCCTTTCGAACCGAAACGAAGGCTTTGGAAAGCTTAACCTGGAGTAAGTCAAACAGGTATTCCACCTGTGGTTTGCCATGATAATTGAGCGCGGACTTATCTGTCCCCATGCGGGAGCTTTGGCCGCCCATCAATACCAATCCATATAGTTCATCGTTTGAAGTCACGCTTCCCTCCTTTCTTTTCTTGCAGCTGAGTCGGGCCAATAATGATGTCATGAGAAAGCGCCTTGCACATATCATAAATACACAATCCGGCAACTGAAGCACCCGTTAAAGCCTCCATTTCTACTCCGGTTTGCCCGGTCGTTTTCACCAGGCAGCTAATCTCGAATCCATTTTCGGTTGGCTGAATATCAATATCAACTTTGGATATTGGGATGTTGTGACACAATGGAATCAAGTCGGATGTTTTCTTCACAGCCCCTATTCCAGCTAATACAGCCGTCTGAATCAGGCTTCCTTTTTTAGTGTTGAACCCATTCGCTTTGATGGTTGCAAACGCTTCTACTGGAAATTCAACATGGGAAGTAGCCACAGCAATGCGCTCGGTAATTTCCTTATCACTCACATCTACCATGTGCACATCCCCCTCTTTGTTGATATGTGTTAACTCGCTCATCCTCCTAATTTGGTCATGGATAAATACTCTTTTTCATTTTCCTCGGCAGCAGCGAATCCATCCTTAGGTTTGTTAGCCACTGCCACCCTCAATGCTTCTTTTAATTCATCGGTAGACGCTCCGGATCGGAGCATCTCTTTCAAATTCAACTGGCTATGTCCATACAGACAAGTGCGAATCTCTCCGGTCGCCGACATCCTCAATCGATTACAATCCCCACAGAACGTACGACTAAAAGAGGGAATCACACCAAATGAGCCTTTCAATCCTGCGATTTGATAATTCTGCGAGGTAGAATGCGGGCCATCAATCATCTTAGTGTAATCGTATTCCTTTTCGATGATCGACAGGATGTCTTTATAATTCATTGGGGTTTCCACCTTCCCTCCTGACCCATTGAAGGGCATTTCTTCCAGGAATCGAACAGAAATTGGGTTGTCATTTGCCAGGTCAAGCAATGGAAGGATTTGATCCTCGTTCACGCCTTTCATCACCACACAATTCACCTTCAGATTGAAGTCTCTGGTTATCATTTCATGTAAAGCACCAAAAACTTCTTCGTATTCATCTCTTCGGGTGATTTCTTTAAACTTCTGTCGATCCAGGCAATCCAGACTCACATTGATGTCCTTAACCCCAAGGCTTTCCAGTTCATCCAAATGTGGACGAATCAACGTCAAATTAGAAGTGATGCTAATTTTATCGAGATAGGACTTTTTAGCAAGCGCCTTGATGAAATACATCAAATCGGCTCGAACAAACGGTTCCCCTCCTGTCAATCTGATTTTATTGATCCCCATTTCACCCACCACATCCACAAGTTTCAGCAATTCTTCATAGGATAGCAGATGCTCTTTCGGCTCAAAGGTCATCCCACGTTCAGGCATGCAATAGGTGCACCTCAGGTTACATCGGTCGGTCACCGATAGTCGGAGATAGTTAATCTCCCTTCCAAATTTGTCTTGCAACTTTTCCATTATGGTGTAGGTGAGACCCAGTGACTACTGTCGGTGAAAAATTCTTTCTTCCAGATAGGAACCGATTTCTTCAATTCATCAATCAAAAACTGACAGGCCGGAAAGGCCTCTTTGCGATGGGAGGAAGCCACTCCTACCACTACAACAGGCTCCCCAACTTCCTTCTTGCCTATTGCATGGATCATAACTGCTTGATGCAGTCCCCATTTTTCGATGGCTTGTTGCCGAATCTTTTCCATCTCAGCCAGTGCCATTTCATCATACGCTTCAAAGCGTAAATCAGTCACTTCCGCATCTTCACGTTGCGGGGTGTGATTTCTCACCGTACCCACGAATACACACGTACCCCCTGCTTTTGTATCAGCAAGCAGCTTATACACCTCATTGAGGTCAATATGTTCAACTAATTGTACCAATTTTTACCCTCCGGATACTGGTGGTATCAGGGCGATTTCATCGCCGGGGCTAATGGGGTCCGGGTCCTGCACATACTTCTTGTTTACGGCTATCGCAACCGTGGACCATACAATGGTGGGGTACTCGTTACCTAAGTAATCTCGCAGTGATTTTACATCGATCAACTCCCTATTTACCTCCAACTCAGATCCCAATACCTCCTTCACATGACCAAAAGCTTTCACCACTATCATATGGAGTAAAAATAGGCATTTACTTTATCAATAAAGAAGCTGACAAACATGACTTTTGTCAATTATTTGGAGAGAACAGGCATCTAGTGTGCGTAAGAGGCGTTCCCGCTATCCGTTCTATCTTTTGCACTTCCCACTCCCAACCCGTTGCAAAAGGATGCCACTCCTATCGGGTCTAAGAGAAAAGGGTGGTGCTTCTATCAACCCAATTCCCTGCGACTAGGAACGAAGGAGACTTGGGAATCTCATAACCATTCGACGCATCATCAAAGGAGATTCCCATGACTCAAATGGCTATCGCCATTTTCCCAAGGGAATACGGGAGGAGAGAAGGCACCATATAACCACCAATTCTTGCGAGTGAGGCACAACGAGACGTAGGAATCTAATACCTAGCATGAAAGTGATTCTCATGACTCGACCACTTGCAATCGGTCTCCCAGGGAATATGCAAGGAAGAAATTCAGGTTCATGATCACAATCGATCCAGCACGGTTTCTACGAGCGCATCAATGGCTGCTTCATGATCTGTCAGAAAGTCTTTCGTAATTCTGTTTGCCAGAATCACACAACATGTACAGCAATGATGGCCAAACAGCCTGCCCAACCCAAACAACGCAGAAGTTTCCATCTCAAAATTATTGATTCGAAGACCCTCAAACTCGAAGGCCTGTAACATACCTTGTAGATCATCAATACTCAATTTCAAACCAATACTCCTCCCCTGAGGGCCATAAAAACCGATTGCTGTAGCAGTGATTCCTTCTCGCATGTCTGCCCCTATTTGCTGAACCAATCCGGAAGATCCGGACACCACATAGGGAAGTGAGTGTTTAGCATCCAATTGAAGATGATTTCTTACTGCTTCTGTGATTTCAGCTTCCTTGGCATCAAACGTATAGTTGTAGTAATAGAGGACCCCATCAAAACCTAGCCCATAGCTTGAAACCACATGTGATCCAACGGGCATATCCGGTTGAAGTGCACCTGAAGTCCCTATGCGAATTAGATTCAAGCTTCTTTGATTTGTTTTGGGAATTCTGTTCTTTAAGTCGATGTTTACTGCGGCATGTAGCTCATTGACCACAATATCTATGTTCTCAGTACCTATCCCAGTGGATATAACGGTGATTCTATTGCCTTTATAGGTACCCGTATGCGTTACAAATTCACGATTTTTTCTTTGAAATTCAACATGATCGAAGTGTCTGCTAATCTGCGCCACGCGATCCTGATCTCCGACTAAGAGCACGGTATCCGCCACATGTTCATCACGTAAACAAATGTGATACACGCTTCCATCTGGATTCAGGATAAGTTCGGATTCCGATAATGGCTTTATCTTCATTATTAGTGTCTTACAAATTGAACATTTAATGCATTTGAACCTAATTTTCAGATGGATTAAATAACCTTACAGAAGTATGAGCTTTCATATTGGTGCTAAAGCAGGCGAAATCGCTGAAACGGTCCTATTACCGGGAGACCCACTCCGGGCTAAGTTAATCGCTGAGTCCTTCCTGACGGACGTACATCAATATACGAATATCAGAAACATGTCCGGGTTCACAGGCACTTACAAAGGGAAGCGTATCTCTGTCCAGGGTGGCGGTATGGGCATGCCCTCTACAGCCATCTATGCCAACGAACTGATTAAGGAATACGATGTGAAGACCATTATTCGGGTCGGTACCTGTGGTAGCCTAAAACGAGAAATAAGCCTTGGAGAGGTGATACTGGCTATGAGTGCCAATACAGACTCCAACATCAATCGGGCGACTTTTAATGGGATGAATTATTCGCCTGTAGCTGATTTTGAGTTACTGGATAAGGCCTACCATCAAGCCAGGGAGCTATCCATTCCTGTTCGTGTAGGAGGAATATTTAGCACAGACTTCTTCTATGATGAAAATCCTGATCGCTACGAAGTTTGGGCTAATCATGAGGTACTTGGAGTAGAGATGGAGTCAGCCATACTATACACGCTGGCTGCCAGAACTAACACCAGAGCCTTAAGTATCTTAACCGTGAGTGATAATCTGATCACCAAAGAGTTTAATTCAGCAGAGGATCGTGCCAATCATTTCGAGGACTCAGCGAGAATAGCATTGGAGATTATTTAAATGACAAATCAAGATTATTATCACCTTATTCCTTTGCGAGTGAAGAATGAAAGAGAATTGGGAATCTCGTAATCTTCCAATCTATCACTTAAGAAGATTCCCATGACTCAAATGGCTATCGCCATTTTCCCAAGGGAATACGGTGAGGTTAAAAGACACCAAATATTACATCCCTATTCCCCTGCCTACCGCAGGCTGGCTTGCGAGTGACGAAGGAACGAGACTTGGGAATCTATAACCATTAGACGCATCATCAAAGGGGATTCCCATGACTCGACCTCCTTTCAGTCGGTCTCCCAAGGGAATACGGTGTTTATTGCAGATCACTTACCTCATCAAAAAGATCTTTAAGAGTTAGATTAAAATCCCTAATTAATTTGTCCTTCCAGGCGCGATTCCACTTTTTGATCTTATGCTCCCGCTCCCTGGCTATTTCAATGCGTTCATAAAACTGATAATAGATTAGGTCTGTGCAGTTATACTTTTTTGTAAATTCTGACCCAAAGCCATTTTTATGTTGGTAGGCTCGATTATACAGATTATCCGTGGAGCCGACATAAAGTACACTTCGACTCTTATTCGACATGATATAAACGTATCCACCTTTAACCATCAAATCCTAAATCTAAAAAATTTAGCCCTATTCCCTTGCGAGCGAAGTATGAGTGAGACTTGGGAATCTTATAACCATTAGACGCATCATCAAGGAGATTCCCATGACTCAAATGGCTAACGCCATTTTCCCAAGGGAATACGGAGAAGCAAAAAGGACACTATTTAACCACTTCCCCTATTCCCTTGCGAACGAGGCACGAGTGAGACTTGGGAATCTTAATGAACTTTACTTCTATCCTTCAAGGGATTCCCATGACTCGACCTCCTTTCAGTCGGTCTCACAAGGGAATACGGATCTGTATATATAGTCTATGCCCAAGGATTCCTATCTTTATATCCTATGCCAGCGCACAACCATCTACACATAAAAGACAAACCCAAAGTCTCCGTTGGACCAACATCAGTGGCCAACGCCAGCCGCATGATTCTGAAGGCCATGCCTCCATGGAAAGCATTGAAGCTTTTGAGTAGACTAAATCAAAAAAAGGGCATTGACTGCCCGGGATGTGCATGGCCCGATCCAGATAAGCGATCGAAATTGGGCGAATTCTGTGAAAACGGGGTAAAAGCCATCGCGGAGGAAGCACAGCATAAGATGGCAGGCGAAGCATTTTTCAAACAGCATACGATTGATTCCCTCAGAAAGCAAAGCGACTATTGGTTAGGTCAGCAAGGCAGGCTTGCCCAACCGATGATCAAAAAAGAAGGCAGTCCACGATACGAACCCATTGAATGGAGCGAAGCTTTCAAACTTATAAGTGATCATCTAAAATCTCTCCCACATCCCGATGAAGCTGTGTTTTATACTTCCGGAAGAACTAGCAATGAGGCTGCTTTTCTCTACCAGCTCTTCGTACGTAAGTTCGGAACCAACAACCTCCCCGACTGCTCTAACATGTGCCACGAATCGAGTGGGGTTGGCCTAAGTGAAACCTTAGGCATTGGTAAAGGATCCGTGACACTCGAAGATTTTAAGCATGCAGAAGTCATTTTGATTTTTGGACAAAATCCGGGCACCAATCATCCCAGAATGCTGAATTCATTAGAAAAGGCCAAACGTAATGGTGCGAAGATCATCGTGATCAATCCTTTGAAGGAAGTCGCATTGATGAAGTTTAAAAATCCTCAAAAAATCAAGGGTTGGATCAGTCAGGGAACGGATATCGCAGACCTCTACCTGCAAATCAAAATCAATCAGGATGTTGCCTTACTCAAAGCCTGGCTGAAGCTGCTTTTGGTAGATGAAAGATGTTTGGATCGAAAATTTATTGCTGCTAACACGGAAGGATTTGAAGCACTGAAAGCCGATCTGGAACAGTATTCATTGGATGATCTAATCAGTCAAACAGGCCTTTCTAAAGAAGATGTGCTTCTAAGTTCTCATTGGCTGGCAGCCAGTAAGAAGATAATAGCCTGCTGGGCAATGGGGCTCACTCAACACGTCAATGCAGTGGATAACATCCGCGAGATTGTAAATCTGCTCTTGCTGAAAGGAAGTATTGGTAAAAAAGGAGCTGGCACCTGTCCGGTCAGAGGTCACAGCAATGTGCAGGGTGATCGCACCATGGGTATTTGGGAACGACCAACCAAAGCCTGGACGGATAAATTGAGAGACACCTTCAACTTTGATCCTCCCGAATCGCCAGGTTACAATGTGGTGGAAGCCATTGAGGCCATGAATGAAGGGAAAGTGAAGTTCTTCATGGCGCTTGGAGGAAATCTTTTGCCTGCAGCACCTGATACCTTACTGACTGAGCAGGCCTTAAAAAAATGTGAGTTGACCGTGCATATCAGCACCAAACTCAATCGAACACACTTAGCGCCTGGCAAAACTTCGCTGATCTTACCTTGTCTGGGTAGAACGGACAAACACATTCAGAATGGAAAAGAACAGGTCGTAACCGTTGAAAATTCTATGGGTGTGGTTCATGGCTCGCATGGGAGTCTCACTCCTCCTTCCAAACACTTGAAAAGTGAGCCGGAAATTGTGGCTTCCATTGCTGCAGCTACATTAGGTAACGATGATATCAACTGGTCGGGATTAATTGAGGACTATGACAACATCCGTGACTTGATTGCTAAAGCCATTCATGGATTCGAGAATTATAATGAACGACTAAAAAATGATAATGGCTTTGAACTTCCCAATGGGGCTCGAAAGGGAGAATTCAATACTCCTTCCAAAAAAGCAGTTTTCTCCATCAATCAATTAGCTGAATCCATACCGGAAGGACATAAATATGTGATGATGACCATCAGAAGTCACGATCAATTCAATACCACAGTTTATGGATTAGACGATCGCTATCGCGGAATTTTTGGTGGCCGCAATGTGGTCTTCATGAATGAAGTGGATATGCGAGAAGAAGGTCTTGAAAAAGAAGATGTTGTTGTACTATCCAACCATTACGGACTAGAACGGAAGGTCGCCGGATTTACAGTTGTGCCGTATGAAATACCTAAGGGTTGTGTAGCTACATATTTCCCAGAAGCTAATCCATTGGTGCCTCTGCATCTAATCGCAAGAAAAAGTCACACCCCGGCATCTAAGTCAGTGGGAGTGAATATTAGAAAGGTTTAAGGTTTCCTCTATAATGAGAGAAATAAATTTGAAAATATTATCCCTTAACAAGCTGTTTTGATTTTTGAACCAAACAAAACCGAAAATATTTGTCAATGCTTCAAATCATCAATTTTTCTATCTGATAAATGATAAAATTCGTTTTTCATACTCTTTTTGAATTCCAGCATTAAATATTGGCACAAAATAAGTCGCAAGTACCCTACCATTATTATCAACCAAAACATGTCGGGGAAATCCCTTGAACTTAAAAAGGAGTTCACAATTTTTAAATCCTCCTACTGATATGATATGCTTGTAATAATCTCCATGCTTCTTGATAACCCTTTCAATCCCTTTTTCATCAGTTGGAGTAATTGCCACAAATCTAATCCGAGAATCATCTTCATATTTTTCAATAACCTGTTTAACAAACTTTTTTTCTTGCTTGCAGCCACTGCACCCTTTAAACCAAAAATCAACCACTGTTAGCTCATATTCCGCATCAATAAATGAAAGTTCATCTCCATTTATTGTAAGAAAAGTTGAATCAGAAAATATCTCCCCATTAGGAATACCTTTTTGGAAATCTTCTTCTTCAGTGATTTTAGTTTCAAAAATGTAGGTATAAAATTCTTCCGGAGAAAGATCAGAAAGGTCTTGCTTGTCTTGAGCTGACAGCAATATCCAAGAAATGCTAAAAAATAAGATTAATGAATGTCTCATATTTTGAATAACAATACTACGTCAATTGTAATGGTTTTCATTTTTGCTGGACTAATATTAATAATCTTTAGGCAAAGCATCTCAATTCAATGAAGCAAGTGAAATTGAGGCAGGGGCAGGGTATTAATCAGTAGTTGCTACTTTCCTTTCTACATACCGCATTCTACCCATCTCAATGGAAATGGCAGACTTTGCCAGGATGGTGAAAATAAAGGCACCCATGGCCCAGATTCCAATCGTTACTCCGACCTCTATCCAGGTGGGTACATACTCAACAATATCTCCCCACGAACCAGGGATAAAACCCGGTATGATTAACCCCATTCCTTTTTCTATCCAGATTCCCACAAACAAGCAAACACACGCAACAGTAAGCCAACGATAGCTTTTTAGAATGAGGTGCATGGTCAGGATTCCTGTGGCCACTACATTCAAAATCAAAGAAGCATACGTCCACGGCACCAACCCCGTTTTTCCATGCAATCCAAAAAACAAATAAACCGCACTTAAGCTGTGGTGGGTCTGAGCATAAAACTCTTTAAAGAGCTCAGATATCAGCATGATGAGATTTACCTGTGCTGCAATGGTCACTACCATGGCCAATTTTCCAAAAGACTTATCAGCGATTTTATAATCTGTATATCTGTTGATCACCTCTAAAATGATGATAATAAGTGCAGGTCCTGCAGCGAACGCTGAAGCAAGAAATCTTGGGCCCAGCAGAGAGCTGTTCCAGAATGGTCGTGCTGGTAATCCTGCATACAGAAAGGCTGTTACCATGTGGATACCTACAGCCCAGAAAACGGAGATCATCGCTCCAGGAATATAAAATTTCTTATTCGGTTCCCGATTTTGATACCTGGACATCAGGATGTAAAGTGGTATAGTAATATTGATAAATAAATAGCCATTCAAAACAATCACATCCCAGGCCAGCATGGATTGCGGGAAGTTGAATAACCCAATGCCGGGAATCAGGTGCCAGGCTCTTCCGGGTCCACCCAAATCGACAGTTACGAAAGCTAAACACATGATCAATGCTGCTACTGCTAATCCCTCACCTATCAAAACTGCCTTCGAAAAATCAACGTCTTTTAGGACATAGGTTGGCATCACAAGCATGACAGCCGCAGCGGCCACTCCTACGAGGAACGTGAAATTGGAGATGTATAATCCCCAACTCACATTGTCGTGCATGCCCGTTACCACCAAACCCTGACTTAATTGCTGGTAGTAGCAATAGGCTCCTAATAGCATAAAGAATGTGAGCACTCCCATCCAAATGTGATAAGATCTGGAGCCTTGCATTGAATTAGAAATGCTATCACTAACGAGTGAGCCGAATATTTTTAATTGATTCATCATTGCCTAATCCATGAAATACCAAAACTTAGGTTCCGTACCCAGATCTTCTTTAAGCCTAAATACCTTTTTATTTTCCAGCACCCATCTTATCTCACTGTTAGGATCGAGGATATTGCCAAATATTCTAGCTCCAGTTGGGCAGGCTTCAACACAGGCCGGGTTCTTTCCATTTCTGGATCGCTGGATACAGAATGTGCACTTTTCCATCACCCCGTTTTTTCTCAACCGATTGCCCAAATAGTGCTGATCTTTATTGACCTCCTCTTCTGGAACTTGTGGTTGCTGCCAGTTAAATCTTCGACCATCATACGGACAAGCAGCCATACAATACCGACAGCCAATGCACCAGTCATAGTCAATGACCACAATTCCATCTTCTTCTTTCCATGTGGCTTTTACCGGACATACATCGACGCAAGGAGGATTTTCACAATGAAAGCATTGGGTACCCATGTAGAAATGCCCTTCAGCCGGAACCTCATGGAAATAATCATCCTCCGCCAATTCAAAATTGATCTGCCCATTCTTGTGTTCGTGGATACGGATATATTGCATCTCAGAAGACCGATCCTGATTGTTTTCCTCCACACAAGCGTTGACACAATCCATATACCCTTGACATTTGGAAATATTAAAGGCATATCCGTAAAGCACATTTTCAGTAGCACCAGTTGAGGAAACACTGATTTTTTTTCCTGTATTCAGCTCATACAAGCGCTCTAGCCGTTGCACCGTTTCTTTTTGTTCTTTGTCCGTCATCACCCGGTAGTTCTTTTTGAAGAACTCGTCCCATTTCAGACTATTTTTCTCTTTCACATCATCGTCTCCGATTACACTGCATGAGGTAGATGCCATTCCTGCACCTGTCAAGAGTCCCAGCGTCAATTTTTTTAATGCTCCTCTCCTGCTGGTTTTCGCATCCCCCATCTGGCCAAATCCAGCATCCGGAGTTGGGGCAGGTGATTGATTGCTTCCGCAACTACAGTTATGCCCACATGAATTATTCTCTTCCATGATCTAGTGATTTTGTGCTTTAATTTTTTCTGTATTCAAACGTGATGGCCATCTCTTCTCGAAGGCGGGCTTATGCGGATTGTGACATCCTACACAGGTTTGCGATATCCTTGGTGGAAGCCATCCTTTCAATCGTTTTCCATGCGCTCCACCCTCCCAGTCTTTAAATTGGGTGGAATGACATTGCGAGCATTGCTTATATGAGTGATCGAAACTGATACTTGTCTTGGTTAGAGAAGTGAGGTCATCTGGCTTATCCATGTTGTGACACGTCATGCAATTCATGGAAATTGGATTAGCATGTGACAATTCAATGTCCCAATGAGCGTCTTTGCCCTCATTGAGCTTCTTCAATTGATCTACCGGCTGAGTATGGCAGTTGGAGCAGGGGTATTTGGTAATCTGCTGAATTCTGGACGGGACTAGGAATTGTGAATCCCGCTCTTGAAGCTGGGTCAATACGGTTGCTACCTCTAAATCTTCAAGACGTTCAAAGCTGTCAAAATTGTAAGATATCGTATCGGTATGCCTGGCGATCAACTCCAGATTAGATTCCTTATGCCCGCCAGAGCAGCTTAAAAGGAAGACACTCATGAATGCAAGAGAAAATATTTTTACCCCGATTTTCATTCTGTCCCTCCTTTCTCTTCTGTTGATTTTCGTTCCCATGTGATCTGACGACCTTTGGTTGGTGCATGACATTGCAGGCAATTCACCCTTTCCGGATGAGTCACTCGAATTTCTTTGGGAGCAGAAGGTGCTCCATGACAGGAAAGACAGCTGCCTCGTACCTGAAAATCATGCGGTATAGGTGGCGGGCTACCGTCAAGCACTCCTGATCCAATTCGCTTCGGTTTAGATCTGGTGAATTGACTGGCAACAAAAAGCTTATCTGTGTTCTTTGGAACATGACATTGGACACAATTCAGGAAATCCGGATGCGGAGTGATTGGAGCATATGCCTTGAATTGATCCACATAGCCCCCGGTGGAATGACATTGTAGACATGATTTGCCTCCTATTCCTTTTTTACTAAGCATTGGGTGCGGAATCATAGGTGGTGCACCATCATAAGCCCTGTTTTTATAGTAATCATCCAGTGACTTTTCACTTTCGACCGACTGCAATGCTTTGAATTCGACGGCCAGATCCTGAAGGTTAAATACCTCCTCTTCCTGTATTTCATTTTGGACTACAGGCTCAGTAGATGCTGTAGTAATTTCTGCCCCAGTTTTTGACTGACTGATGCTCAAATCGAAAACCACAATGGCCGATACCATAAGCAAGATGATGAAGAAAATGATTGCTTTTCCCCTCATATGCCTTTGGATTTATTTTCAAAGGTGTATATGGAATTCGCTATATTTTTATTCATCATCTGATCGATATAGTTACTAATTCCGCTCATTTCATACCTTTTCGATTCGTACTGCACACTTTTTATAGTCCGGTTGTTTTGAAATGGGACAATATGCATCCAACGTCAGGTCGTTGATTAAAAACGACTCATCAAAGAATGGCACAAAAACATGACCTGAAACAGGCTTGCCGCGCTCGTTTACAGACGCATCCATGACAATCTCTCCTCGGCGAGAGACCAACTTTACCTGATCACCGTTTCTAATATTCAATCGCTTAGCATCTTCCGGATTTAATTCCACATAACTTTTAGGAACCGCCTGGTGTAGAATTGGTACCCTTCTGGTCATTGAGCCGGTATGCCAGTGTTCGAGCACGCGACCAGTACACAACCAAAACGGATACTCCTGATCAGGCTCTTCCGGCGCTGGTTCGTAGGGACGTGCCCAGATCCAGGCTTTACCATCTGGTTTGCCATAGAAATCAAAGGTATCACCCTTGCATGCAGGATCGTACTTTCCGTGATAGCGCCATTTCGTTTCTTTCCCATCCACATACGGCCATTGCGCGCCCGCTAGAGATTTCAATACTTCGTAAGGTGCCATTGCATGTTTTTTTCCGGCATGAAAGCGGCTATATTCTTTCCAGATTTCTTCGATGTGATTGGACTCATCCCATGGAAACAAATCGCCATAACCCATCCTCTTAGCTACTTCAATGAGTTGCCAGGTGTCGCTCATTGCTTCTCCGGGAGGCTGAAGTAATTGGTTGAAATGCTGGGTTCTTCGCTCAGAATTTCCGTACATCCCCTCACGCTCGATCCACATGGCTGAAGGTAGGACTACATCGGCAATGTCTGTAGTAGGCGTTGGATACACATCTGAAACAACGATGAACCGTCCATCCTTTTTTGCTCCGTTACGATACCTGTTTAGGTGTGGCATGGTCACCATCGGGTTTGTCACCTGAATCCACATGAACTTAATGTCTCCACGATCTAATGCTCTAAACATTGAGACCGTGTGGTGGGTAGGCTTGGATGAAATGTTTTCCACAGGTACTTGCCATATCTCTGCTGCCATTTCCCGGTCTTTCTCATTCATCACTACTCCATGCGGTAGCTTGTGTGTGAGCGTTCCTACTTCACGTACTGTGCCACATGCACTTGGTTGACCTGTAAGTGAAAATGGACTGTTACCAGGTGTTGATATTTTCCCTGTCAACAAGTGGATGTTGTAAATCAGGTTATTGATCCAGGTGCCTCTGGTATGCTGATTTGCTCCCATGCACCACAACGACATCACTTTGTTATTCGGATTACCATAAAGAGATGCCAGGTATTTAATATCCTTCACTGAAACACCCGTATACTCAGCTACTTTCACCGGAGCATAGTCCTCCAAAAACGCTTCAAACGCTTCGAAAGTAATGTCTTTTGGTTCATCCTTAAACTGGAAGTTTTCTTCCAATCCATAACCGATATTGGTTTTTCCTTCCTTTAAAGCGCAATGCTTCTCAACAAAGCTCTTATTTACCCATCTGTTTTTAATGATCTCATAGCAAATCGCATTGGCGATAGCCAGGTCAGTTTGAGGCTTGAATAAAATGGATTTATCAGACGCATGAGAGGTACGAGTGGTACGGGTGGCCAGATCGATGATTTTAACCGGACGTTTCAATCGATTGTCCAGTATTCTGGAAAACAACACCGGATGCATTTCCGCCATGTTATTGCCCCATAAAACAAACACATCAGCATGATCAATGTCTTCGTAGCACCCCATTGGTTCATCCAGACCGAATGAAGTAAGAAAGCCTGTGACTGCACTTGCCATACATAGCCGCGCATTTGCTTCTACATTGTTGGTTCCTATCCCTCCTTTAAAAAACTTGGAAGCAACATATCCATCAGGAATCGTCCACTGACCTGAGCCATAAATAGATACTGAATCTTTGCCGCTCTCCTCGATGGTAGATTTTAATTTGGAAGCAACCAAATCCAATGCCTCTTCCATGGTGGATTCTACCAGCCTACCATTCTTTCGAATTAATGGCTTGGTCAGTCGATCATTCCCATACAATGCTAAAATCGAGTGGTAGCCTTTGACACAACAAAGCCCTTTATTCACAGAGCTATTGGGATCTCCTTTGACTGCCACTGCTTTGCCATCCGAAATCCCCACTTTAAGTCCACATCCCACACCACAAAAACGACATGGGGTCTTCGTCCATTTGACATCCAGTGCCCCAAGCTTATCTATCATTCTATTCTGCTCCTCAGCGAATACTATACCCGGGAACATAGCTGCAGCAGTAGCAATGGCAGATGCGCGAGCGGCCATTCGCAAAAACTGGCGCCTGCTTAGGTCTTTATCTTCTATTAGTTCATTCATATCCGGACACTAATGAAATGTGTTTAATGTTTTGATTGGACTCTAGTTGCATAACGAGCTTTTTATCCTCGTTCTCAGTATCTGTGTCAGTAACGAGCACCAAAACCTCCTGATTTTTTGCCGGATGTATTTCACACCCATTCATTTGACTTACCTCTTCAACTAATTGCTGTTTTCGATCTGATTGAGGAATGATGATGTAGCTCTTTATTGGCATGGATTTTAATTTCTATTCAAGTTGCAAATGATTGACTAGCTATGAAATGACTTTTATCATACATCGGTTATTTAGATTCAATCTGAAAAAACGTAGGCTTGATGGTCAGCATCATCCAGGCCCAGTTATTATTGGCACCTGCATCTCCACCTTTGAGTAGCTCCATCGAGGAAGAGCCTATCATCTGAGAGTACCCGAAATTGAATTTGATTTCATCAGAAATTTTTTTGGTCAACACCCAATCAATCTCAGTACCCAGATAGCGGTCAGCAGCTTCTGTTGATGCAGGGTCCAGTTGATCTGCTTGAGATGCAAAGTAGTGCACAGCTAAGCTCGAACTCCAGGTGGATATGGGGGCAGATAATTGAAGGTAAAGATCATTTAACCCTACACTGCCAATGTGATTTCCTACATAGAAATAGTCCATCAGTCCGTTGAATTTGTGATTGGTTCCAAAAAAAGGATTGAACGCTTTGTTATCAGAAGAGGGATCGACCTCATCATTACCTGAGAGGGATTCAAAACCCAGCGTCAGGCTTGTTTTCTCACTCATTTTGTAAGTAAGATCAAGCTGCAAATCGTAGGCGGATATACTGGTCCCATTACCATCATCTCCTGTTTGATAATAGAATGCACCACTTGGCTGTAGATTACCGCTGTTGCTAACGAATCTGACTCCTAGCGTCTGACTGAAATAGGTTTCACCATCTGTAGGAGTTCCTTCCTGCAGTCCATTATTGAGAAAAAGAAATGAGGATTTCACCTGACCCAACTGCTTTTGTACCCATAGGAACTGAAGCGTTTTATAACTTCTTGGAACGGTGTAGAAATTGGTTGTAGACTGAACACCATCCTGATTGTACGCTGCTGCTAACTTCAATGTGAAGTCATTTTTTTTCATCTCAAACAATGCAGCGTCATGGCTTCTTGCCTGCTGAGCCCATGCTACATTTCCAAAGATTCTGGAATCATCCAGAATGATTTCCTGTCTGCCGAGCTTCAATGAGGACGCATCGCTCAGTTTGACTTTTGCCCAGGCCTCATGGATGGCTGTTAAGGCTCCCCCATTATTCACCAGCTGACTTTGACTTCCCCACACGCGGATGTCTTGAAGCACGATCTTCATCGAATATTGATCCTGCCAATATTCTGCATTCAATCGGGTTCGCTGCTCCGTGAAAAAAGCAGGATCCTGATCCTGCTCTACTAGTGATTGAAATCCATGCCGATACTCAGATCTTGGTCGAATTTCACCAGAAACTTTGAACTGTGCCTGACTTCCAATTGAGCTCGTAATCAGAAGCATTACCATAAATTTCTTCATGGCTCAAATCTTGTCTGACTCCCATCAAATCATCATGATATTGTGCATTAGGGTTACTGATATTTATCAGCATTAAATCCTGAAAGGACTGAAAAGACAGTCTTATACCGAAATTCAGGTGGATCTTTATTGGAAAGAAGTCAGTATATCAAAAGGAACTTAATTTATTTTGGGCGCTTAAGATCGCATGACCAAACTTCACTATGCACAAAAATGTCTCACTAGGTCTCAAAGAGAATTGGAAACAATTTACGCTCCTCGTTATTATCAATGCTTTTGTTGGAGGCATGGTTGGATTGGAGCGGACAATTTTACCCCAAATTGCAGAGGTTGAATTTTCCATTGCTGCCAAAACAGCTATCCTGTCATTCATTATTGTTTTTGGTATTTCCAAAGCCATCACCAACTACTACACAGGATTTTGGGCTAACCGAATAGGAAGAAAGAATCTCCTGGTTCTGGGGTGGATCATAGGCCTGCCAATTCCACTAATCCTCATTTATGCAGACAGCTGGAACATGATCATTATGGCAAACATACTACTGGGTGTGAATCAAGGTCTCACCTGGTCCAGTACAGTTGTCATGAAAATTGATCTGGTAGGAGAAAAGAATCGGGGATTAGCCATGGGGCTAAACGAATCTGCCGGATACCTGGCTGTTGGGATTGTTGCATTTCTAACCGGGTTCATTGCTTCGGAATATGGGCTAAGACCCTTTCCTTTTTATATGGGAATCGGATTTGCATTGGCAGGGTTGCTTTTAAGTTGGTTGTTCGTAACCGATACGATCCATCACGTGCGTTCGGAAACCAAATCAAGTAGCATTCCCAAACTAAAAAATGTCTTTAAAGAAACGACCTGGACGAATCCTAGTTTGGGATCTATATCACAAGCCGGGCTAGTAAATAACCTCAATGATGGCATGATATGGGGCCTATTTCCGATACTTTTATCAATTAAAGGGTTCACGCTCGAAGACATTGGTAAACTGGTGGCCATTTATCCTATCGTCTGGGGTTTGGGGCAATTGGTAACGGGTAAGCTAGCCGACTCTTTTTCAAAGAAAAAGATGCTCTTCTGGGGGATGCTATTGCAGGGAATTGTGATTGTATTGATGGTTATTACCTCTACATTCGACGGATTTGTCATGATCGGTATTGCTTTAGGCATTGGAACAGCGATCGTATATCCAACGTTTCTAGCCGCAATAGCAGATTACACTCACCCTGAGCAACGAGCTGAGAGCATTGGAGTGTTCAGACTGTGGCGAGATTTGGGATATGCAGCAGGTGCGTTGATCACTGGATCTGTAGCTGATATCTTTGGGATAAATTCCTCTATCTACCTGATTGGAGGCATTACTATTTGCTCAGCACTTATTATTCTGATTCGAATGAAGCCTAAAAGTATGATGTGACCATGATAGCACCTAAATTTCAGGCAAGGTTACCGTACCCAATCTGATCCCCATCATTATCGAAGAGATTGTATGCAGGACCACCCTTTCTTATACCATGTGATGTGAGGTTGCCTTCCATATCATAGATATTAAATCGATGGTCATCCAGTATTTTACCATAACCTAATTGATTCCCATCCTTATCATAGAGGTGTAACTTCAGATCATCGATCATTCGGATATATGAGATGAAATCTCCATCCAAATCATAATTATTGTATCGTTCTCCAGTCTTCATAGCAGTGATATTACGATAAAAATCAAAGGCAGGATATATCCTGCCTTCAAGGTTGGTAATTCGACAAAGTAAAGCATTATCAATTATTCAATGCTCTCCTCTATGATGTGTCCCGTATAAAGAACATTGTAAATATGAATAGTGATTTTTCCAGAATCAATGAGCTAAATCAGGATTCACCCTAAGTAATATCATAAACAAATGAATACCCTTCTATTAAAGTCTTTAAGCTCTATTAATACAACTGACAATTCTCACTTATGTGACTGTTACGGATCATATTTTAAGCCTGAGCACCGTAATAATTTTGATAAATGAATTTTGAAAAGAGCATTGGTATATGGATCGATTTACGTGAAGCGATCATTGCATCCGGCAATGAAATCATAGACGTGGTTACATCTAATTTTACTCTGGGACATGCAAAGGGTGGTTCAGGATCTGCTACCCCATACGGTCCTCAGGATGTTATCTCAGAGAGTAAAGTGCTGGAGAAGAAGAAGCATTCACTAAATATGTACTTTGCCGATATTCTTGATCGTATTGAAGACTTTGAAAATGTTGTGATTATGGGTCCGGGACTGACGAAGCAACAATTATGTGAGCAGATTAAGCGATCACACAAAACAAAGCATATTTCCGTCACATTAGTGACTGCTGATAAAATAACACACAATCAATTGAAAGCTAAAGTTCGGGAAGCTTTACCTTCTGACAAGAAATAACCTAGCTACCCGACTTCATTTTAGCTGATCAAGATGGTAATTGCCAGAAGCACCAAGTATACGATCAATAAGATCTGTTTTGCCTTCATGAGTTTTCGTTTTATTAGTCCTGTATATGTGTCTTTCTAATACGAAAACCACCAAAAGAGTTTCATGATTTTGGGTGAATGGTAAGAAAAAAAGGGTGAAAAGCAATATTTAATCAAACATCAGAACATTAATCAAACATCGAAATCTTATAAATCACTGAAAAATCAATCTTGCGATAAAGTCGATATTCATCTAATTAAGTCTATGACTTGTCTAATTGCTTGTATGAACCCATTCAAAATAGCTATATTTCACTTTGTCACCAGTCCAAAAATGAACAGACAGAAGGGAATAGCACTCTTGCTCGTAACGCTTTTGATAAGCCAGTTAGCTCTTGCTCAGACAGATCGTCAAAAGAGGATGGTTTCGTCTACCTATTCATTTATAAAAAATATCGAATGGCCGGAAGAGGACACTCCATTCAAGATACACATCATCACCACTGACGATGATTTAAAAGCTGAATTTAGAACAACAAGTGCTTCACAAAAATTTTCCGGCAGATCTGTAGAGGTGAGTTTTACCAGCTATGTTATCGTGCCACAGGATGCTGATGTGATTTTTGTTACCAATAGGTATAATGCTACTATACCCACCTTGCTGGATCGAATTGGTGGTACTTCGATGCTTCTAATTACAGACAGGTATGATAAGCAACGTGATATCATGATCAATTTCCTGGACAGTTCGAGTGGGTTGACATTCGAAATGAATCGGGCAAACATTATAAACCAGGGCTTACGGATTAAACCTGGAATGGACGCTCTGGGAGGTTCTGAAGTAGACTTAGCTAAAATATTTAAGCAGGTGAGGGATTCTGTCCGGGCAATGGAGTTTAGAGCTGAAGAACTTAGAGAGCAATTTGACTCATTGAACCTTGATGTGGCTGCAGCAAGAGGAATATATGGGAGGCTAACGGATATAGTGAATGAGAAAAACAGAGAGATTCAGCAAAAGGAACAACAAATCATTCTTCAAACCAAAGCATTGGATAGTCTTAAAAAAGAATTTGCAGAATCAGAAAAACGATTGATGGAGTTGACCTCTACCCTGAAAGAAAGAGAGGATGATTTAGCAGTTCTCACCGAGGAGATTGACCTTCAAAAGGATAGAGTAGCAGCAGGAAACAAAACGCTTGAAGCACAGCAAGATCGGATTTCAGCTCAAAATAAAGAAATCGAGCAGAGAGAAGAACGTCTTGGTGAGATGTCCACGATTGTAAGTTCGCAGCAGAGTGCATTGATCTTCTTGGTGCTATTTTTAGTTGTTCTTGTTGTTTTATCATTCCTAATATTTACCGCGTATCGAGCAAGGAAACGCGCAGCAAAAAAACTGGCAGATCAGAAAGAAGACCTGGCACGTCTGCTGGAAGAGCTTCAGGAAACTCAATCACAGCTTGTTCAATCCGAAAAAATGGCTTCATTAGGTGTTCTTACTGCAGGAATAGCCCATGAAATCAATAACGCCATCAATTTTGTTTACTCCGGCATTCACGTTTTAAGCGACAAGTTTTCTGAGATTAAACCAGTGATATCCAGAGTAACAGACCTGAATGAAGATGAAAAAGATTTTAAATCTACGCTGAAGGAACTTGTGGATGAGCGAGAAAAAGCAGGCTATGATGAGGCCCAGGGAGTAATTGATCAAATGATCACCAGCATCAAGGTAGGCGCAGAGCGGACCACAGAAATTGTGAAAGGGCTAAGAATCTTTTCCCGATCAGAAACAGAAAGAAAAACCAAAATCGACATTAATGATGATATTGATGTCGCACTGTTGCTTTTAAATAGTCGTCATAAGGATGCTGTGCAAATCAATAAAAACCTGGGGGACAATATTCCTGAAATTGACGGCTACAAAGGACAACTGAGTCAGGCATTTCTAAACATAATCAACAACTCTATTGACGCAGTAGGTGAAAAAGGAAAAGATGGTGTGATTGATGTATCAACATCTATAAACGGAAAAACCATTGAGATTGCTGTAAAGGATAATGGGAAAGGAATGACTGAGGAAGATCAACAAAAAATATTTGACCCTTTTTATACAACTAAAAAAATAGGGGCCGGTACAGGGCTGGGTCTGGCTATTACCTATGGAATTGTTGAGCGACATGGAGGAACCATTACGGTAAACTCTAAGTTAGGAAAAGGGGCTGAATTCATCATTAAATTACCGCTAGCTAGTTAACGCCAATGAACGATACCAAACCATCCTTGATTTATCTGGATGATGAAGAAATTAACCTGATTCTTTTTAACGAAATGTTTAAAAAGGATTTTGAAATTTTCACCACCACCAATCCGAATACTGCCATTGAGCACGTAAAAAATAATCAACTCGATTTCGTGCTCACGGATCAATTAATGCCATCCATGACTGGTGTGGAATTTCTGAAAGAACTCAGAGAACAGGATATTTCCTCTGATTCTATGAAAGTGATCATCTCGGGATTCACTCAGGAAGGTGAAGTAGATGAGGCATTAGAAACTCATTTAATCGATCACTTTGTAAGCAAACCATGGTCTTATCAGAATTTAAAAGACCTTTTGCTCAGCAAACACGTATAGTTCATCGAAATGAAAATGATTGCTTTTCAAACTATATTAATATTCCTTTAATTTGTCTATGTCAATCAGTGTTTAATAATGAAGCAAAGCATGCCTAAAGTAGTCTATTTAGATGACGAGGAAATCAACCTCCTCCTATTCAAGGAAATGTTCAAAAAAGATTTTGACGTTTTCACAACTACCTTCCCTGAGGAAGCCCTTGAGTTTGTAAAAAACAATCATGTGGAATTTGTATTCACTGATCAGCGTATGCCGATTATGTCAGGAGTAGAATTTCTTAAAGAGATGGAGGAAATGAAAATCTCTGCATCCCCAAAAAAAGTAATGATCTCAGGTTATGCTGCAGAAGGTGAAGTGGGCGAAGCAATTCGAACAAACCTGATCGACCGATTCATAGACAAGCCCTGGACCTATGACGGACTGAAGTCTGCAATAAGTACGATCTAGATTAATTCACATAACTCAAAACAGTTCGTTTTTTCATTACATCTATCATTCAATCAGGTGCTGTTTGGTAATATGCTTCACGGCATTATCAATAAACTCCTTCTTGAATTCATGATTCTCAGCTGGGTTTAAAATAACACTCGAAGCACGCCAGATCACTGTTTCTTCGTTTTCTTCATGTTCTTCCTTCAGGTTGTAAAGTGTTGCAATCATAAAGTACTTATCAGGCCGCTCATAGTAATTGGCATTGTAGGTATGAAATGACCTTCGTCTGAAATACATCTTTTTGAATTTACTGTAATCCTCAGGCATCATATATTCGTCATCGTTCTCATGGAGTACTTTAATGACTAGAACAGCGTCTACCTTATTCTTTACAATCAGTGTTGAAATACTATCCTGATTATGATCTAACTCTGTCACTTCCTGAGGGAAAATATTCAGTCCTTTTACTGCGTGAAATCCGACCTTTTCAAGTTCCATTGCAGCCTCTTCTTCATAGAACTTTCTGGTGTCAAGGTCGTGCGAAAGCCCTACTACAACCAGCTTATTAAAATGAACACTTTCATAGGGGATGCGCTTCCACTCGTCATCAAAATCTGACGAACATGAAAAGATAAATAATGCAAGGAGAAGGGGTGACAGGCGGTTCATTCTAGTGCAATAATATAATAATACAAATAATTAATTGAATGATAATTATAAAAAAGTTAATTACCATGCATTAGATGGAGAATGAAAACCTTATTTAAAACGCCTTTTTCTACAAATCTGGTTTTAGTATCTTGAGTCAAATATCACCTGCAATGAAATATTTAACTTTTGTACTGTCATTTTGCCTAAGTTTTAGTGTCTTATCTCAGAAAAAGGCTGAGGTAGATATTGTCACTGTGATTGATGATCTCACTGTGAGATGGGATGAGACCGCCATCAAAATGAAGAACTACCAGGGAATACAGGAGTTCTGTTTGACAAAGGATTTTCGTAAATCAACGATCAACTTATTAGATAACATTCACCATTGGGATACCACGCTCTATTTCATCGTTCAGGAAAAATTTGATACAAACAAGGACAAGGAAGCCGCCGCGACCTTACGAGATATTGAAAAGTTAGAGATGGAATACTCTACCGCTAATTTCAAAAAGTTCATTACTGATGAATGTGAAATGCTAAAGATCATTCAGGATTCGTTTGGTCAGGAGACTGTGAAGCAATATGAAAAAGACATCCGCAAGTTTGAAAAAGAGCTCATTAAATACCTAAATAGCATCACCTATAGAATTGATATCATAGATGAGCATATACATCACCTGAATTTTGAGTAGAGCTACTTTTCAAAGACCAAAGCGTCTGCATTTGCGCCTAATTTCTCTAATAGTTCGTTGATGTCTTTTACCATTTTATCAGGGCCGCATACATAAAAATGTTGAGAGTAATCATTGATGTTTTCTTTCAGGAATTCCATATCTATCCTTCCGTGTTTATGACCTTCCAGCTTTACCCTGGTCAAAACAGAAGTAAAATCATCTTGAAGCATCTCCTCAAGGTCAGCTTCCAGTATCACATCCTTGCCGCTCTTATTGGAGAAGATGAGCTTATTCCCCGTCAGTGATCCTTTATTTTCTAAGTCCCGTAGAATGGAAATGAAAGGGGTGATACCAGCACCTCCGGCTATGAAGGTACCTCGTCCTTTGTATTCAATAGCTCCCCATGCATCTCCAATGATCAGTGAATTTCCGACAACCAGACCATCAATTGCATTGGTTACTCCGTTGTGATCCCGATAGGATTTTATGACAAATTCCAAGTGATCATCTTCAGGTGAGGAGGTGAATGTGAAAGGCCTTTTCTTATCCTCAAATCCGGGCAGATCAATTGCTACTTCGGTAGCCTGGCCTGGTTTAAAGTGATAATCGTCTGGTTTTTTAGTTGTAATTCGCTTCACATCATGTGTCAGTGAAAATATATCTATAATCTCTACTTTGTGATCCATAATCTTATTGGTTACATTCAAATAAGGAGATTTGGACAGAAATTGTTTCGAATCAGGTAGCTGAATCATAATGCAATGAATAAACGGACATTGGTTATGGGGGACATTCACGGCAATAATAAAGCCCTGAAACAATGTCTGGATCGATGTGATTTCGACAGGGAAAACGACACATTGATCCAACTGGGAGATGTTTGTGATCGGCATCCGGATACATGTGAAGTGGTGGAACTAGTATCAGAGATTCCTAACCTTATCGCCGTTCGAGGCAATCATGATCCTTGGCTTGAAGCATGGCTGGATACCGGAGAAGCGCCTGCTGGATGGGCTGAAAATGGAGGAATTGCATCCATCCAGTCATACATAGAAACTGGTAATCAAATTAGCAGATCCAAACACCTTTCTTTTCTCAGGAACCAAAAAGACTATTATATCGATAATAAAAACCGGCTATTTATTCATGCCGGTTTCACCAACCCGAAAGGGCCGGAATACGAAAATCCGGCTTCCCGATGTTATTGGGACCGCAGCTTATGGTTGGAAGCGATACAAGGACGATTAACGGGCCTACAGCCTGAACGGTTCAAGATCTTCGATGAGATCTTTATCGGCCATACACCCACAATCAACTGGCTGGCGGATACTCCTATGCAGGCATTTAATGTCTGGAATCTAGATACGGGAGCTGGCTGGGATGGAAAGCTCACCATTATGGATATAGAAACCAAAGAGTACTGGCAATCTGATTCATCCAGTACCCTCTATAATTGATTCTATTTGGGTCGTTTCGTATACCCTGGTGTGCCAAGCTTAGAATCTGAGAGCTCAAAATATGCTTTCACTTCATCATAATTAGAATAGTCCACTCCTCCTCTTCCACCATATTGAGCCGGCACTACCACAACCCTCGCAATCCAATTGTCAGTATAAATAGCTCCTAGCTCATCGAAGTTTATGTTTCCGTCAAGAAAAACACTTGCATCATATTTAGTGAAATCATAGTTATATTCAAGAACTCCACCACTGAAATACATGGTCTGAGGAAGTGATCGCCAGACTTCTACACCATTTTCGGTCACTTCCCATAAGAAGTAAACGAGCATCACATCAGAGTCTAGCATGACAAAATCATCTGGCAGTAATAGCAGCTCACTATAATCAGGTGCCGTAAAACTGAATTCGTATTCAAATACATACCCCTCTTCTCCATCCACACCATCGTTCCCATCTCTTCCATCATAACCTCTGGGGCCCCTTGGTCCTTCATCAAAATAACAACTCGATAGTCCGATCAAGGCAGACAATAATAGTATCAGTAGTCCTTTCATGGCTGTTCATTTTTAGTTTAACATCTCGACCTTTTGAAGGGGATATAGGAAAAATGATGCCAGAATTCAGTGAGATGATGAATGAGCCAGCGTGAAAACCTATGAAAAAATTCCTGAAATCGCCTTTTATTTATGCTTATGCGCAGAAATGAGATGTTGTAATTTTTCTACTTCTGCCTGCTTTTTGGTGAGTCTTTCCCTTTCATCACTGAGTGGTTCTCCTTTGAAGTCATCCAGTTGAAGTGAAAGCTTATACATCTGTTCCTCCAGAGCTTCCAGAAGAATGGATTGATACTTATCGTCTATTTCGATCATGATTGAGGCCTTCAATTACATCAGTAAGTTAAGGATTTGATAAGTATGTAAAAAGGCTGACTCCCAATCTGAGAGTCAGCACTCAATTGTGTGCTACACCGCATATGTAGATTTATATGCTTCTGGATGCTCAATACTTAATCCCTCATCCGGGTCCAGACTGGAGTGGTGTGAAGTGATTCTTCCATCTTTGATCACAAAAGAAAACCGTAGTTTATTTCGTTTTTCAAATCCGCCTGAGTTCCAAATCAACTCATATACTCCACTATCTACTTTGAGGCCATCTACACTTAGGGTCACCACATCTATCGGGGTGACTTTCACATCATCCTTCTCAAACAAGTCATGAAATAGATCTTTCACCTCATTTCTATTTTTCCTGATTCGAGAAGAAAAAGCCGGTATCATCATGGCATCATCAGCATAGAGGGCCATCAACTTTTCTATGTCGTGTTTATTGATGGCTGCTACCCATTTATTCAAAACAGGCACATTCGGTTCCTGTACCATATCTGCAATTTCCAACTCGATGTTAGCATCCGGCTTAAAGGTCTCACGAAACTCTAACCAGATATCTGATGTGGACTTTCCTAACCTTCGCATAAATACGATCTGAATGCCTGCATGAACACCAAGTAGAAGGAGTAGTCCCTCAAATATGCCGAGCTCAAACACCAGCAAACCACAAACAGCTGCCATGATCAAGGCATATCTTCCCTCCGATCTTACGTTGGAAATATTCGCAATCATCTTCCACCCGGAATAAACCATGATGATTCCAAGCGCGTATTCCGGCAAGTGAGCAAGTATGGAGGGGAACAGTACCACCAGCAATAAGACGATTGATGTAAATAAGTTGGAAAGCTTGGTGACTGCCCCAGCTACCGTATTGGTAGTGCTTTTAGCCAGTCCATCCAGATTCGTCATCCCTCCGAAGAGGGTTGCTCCCATGTTGGCAATCCAAATCGGAAGCAAACCATTATTGGTATCTGCCTTTCGTTTGTAGGGATCCATTTTTTCTATCGCCACATGACTCATTACCTGCTCAATGATATCAATCGTCCCCAGCATGAGTGCAAAACCAAGCATTTTTAAGAGCATCCAAAGCGTCTCCTGCTGATTCATACCATCCAGATGTGGCAAAGGAGCCTGTATTTGAAATGGAATGGAATCAATGGCCACCTTAGGAAGAGGTAGAATGAAGCTAAGAATAAAGCTGGTGACCATTATCACGAAATAAGGTAATGCTGGCATACGTTTTTTGTAGTATTTGTATAATGTGACAAACAAAGCAAAGGAAACAATGCTTAGCGCTATTACCATTTCTCGTTCCCAATTGAGCCAAGTGTCCGTTTCGTGCTCTATGTCATAAAGAAAAGGCACGAATTTAAGCGCTATCTTAAGCCCTACCCCTGCCAATAAACCCTCTACCAGGTAATGAGGCACCACTCTTAGGATATATTTTTCCCATTTGAACTTCCAAACTGCTGCCTGGAAGAGAGCTGTAAGTGCAATCACAAATGGCATATTTTCCATTCCAAAGGTGCTGACACCTAAAGCCAGAGCCGGTGCAAGTCCTGCTGCCACCCCTGGCATACCTGTGTAATTGCCTGGTCGTACCAAGTAAGTAACAAAGCTGATTACTCCTGCAAAAATGACGGTATATAAACCCGTCATGATTGGATAGTCTGACATCAGGCAGATACCCACTGTCAATGGTACAGCCATAACTCCTGTTACTGTACCAGCAAGTGCATCACGCTTTAAATGCGCGAATATATTTTTCGTTTGTTGATTCATTTTTCTGTTAATTCTTTTTTGATGAAAAGGATATGAGTGTTGGCTCTGACACCAGGGGGTGAGAGCAACAGATCAGTTTTTCAGCTAATAGCTGAATTGAACTAACAGAATGGAATTTTGAGACTACAGAGCACAATAAATAGTGATCGACTCAGGTAGCCAGCACGTGGCTGCTTAATTAAATCGCTATCTAATGTGTTTGATAAGAACTGAAAGGTAAACGGAGCTACTGCCGATAGGTCAAGGCATCCGAGTAGAAGAACAAACTCCTTCTCTCCTTCTTTTTCCTTTACTTCTTCCTTAAGCTCTCGTTCTTCTTTGGTTTCTTCTGCCTGCTCACCTGAAAGTAAAAGGCTTACCTCCGAAATGGTGATGAATGCCATCAATATGATGGCGATATAGTTCAGCATATGTTCTTTACGAAACATAATTTGGCAGGATGAAAGAGGTGAATTTAGCTATTTTGCCCTTCGGATCAAATCATTTTCGATCAACCCCCTGCTTTTCAAAGCTCAACAAATAAAAAAGGCCCATTCTGGTAAAGAATGAGCCAAGGTTTCGCTTATTTAAGATTTGCACTCGAATATTTAAAGAGAGGAAAAAAGAGTGACTCACCTCTGAGCCACCCTTGTACTAACCACCAAAAAACACATGCCTATTTCACCCAGGGTATAAGAGAAAGCAACTCTTGCTTGTTGTTTCTGCTTATTGGGATGTGAGCTTCATCAATCTTCACATGGGAAGATGACAGGCTCTCAATTTTGTCTAATCGGATTATGTATGATTTGTGAACCCGGTAAAAATCCGATGAAGGTAGGATCTTCTGAAGATTCTTCATGGTAATGTGTACCGTATGACTCTTCTCCTTGCACTTTACCATCATGTAGTCGCCGTATCCTTTGATATATTCAATACTGCTCAAAGAAACGCGTTGAATTTGTCTGCCTACATTCAGGAAGATGCTTCCTTCAAATTGATCAATCTGATCTTTTATATTTGGTGTTTCTGTTTTTAGTACTTGCATAGTGGTGGTCATTTAGTTCTCTTTTATGTTTTTTGATTCAATATTTTATGAAAGGATATTGCTATTGAATAGATGGGTTATGCTTCAGTAATCTGAAAATTGAATGCACACATGCTAGACATGTCCAGTCCTGTTGCAATCATCTCTTGGCTATAGTCTCTTGATGAACAACTCCAGAAAATCTTCACACATTTTCCAGCTGCATGAGCTTTGTTTAACCGTTTGATAATCTTAAAAAGATATCCGGCTGAAGAGGTGTTTATTATTTCTAATTTGAAATAGACCTTTAGATCATCATTCTTTACCAGGTGCGAATCAATATCTGTTAATAATTGAATGTATTTCTCTCCCGTGTCATCCGTAACACTCCACCCCACTGCAGTGATCAGGTTTAGAGACTCTAAGTATCGAACATTAAATACTTTCAGGTCGCTTTTTACTACTCTCAGCGGAGATACTTCTTCCTGGTAATTGTGGGTTATTTTCGGCTGTGCGCTCATAATCAATTAGATTTTAAAAGTTCTTTTGGACTGTTTTGATTTAAAATGAAAGTGCAACGGATGCTTGTAGAGTAGGTCGGAAGGCTCTAGAGCCTACGCCCATACCAATACTGATGTGCTCCATTAGCTGATAGTCTGCCAATACAGATGGAGTTATCACGAAGTTTTCGCCATTAGACATCCCTGTACGCACGTTAGCTTTAACTACAAATTGCTCTCGTGAAACAATAGGTACTGCGAAGTATACCCCTGCAAATTCCTTCTCATATACATGTGGTAGTGCTTCCAGCTCCTCTTCTGTCATCATGAATGATTCCATCAAAGAGGCTTCCTGGAAGAATGCTCCGTATTCCCATTTAAACCGGTTCTCAAATCCAATCGCCGTTCCAGTTTTGGGGCTCATATGAGTCTTCTCTATATAAGTTCTCACGATTACTTTCTGAGCAGTAGCTGTTCCTAATGCTGCGATAAATAGTAGCGGTAATAACAATAGCTTTTTCATTTTCTTTTGTGTTTTTGTTTGTTTGATAATTCAAAAGTCAGAAAAAGCCACCCCCTATATGAGAGTGATTTTCGGGTTTAAAAAGATTCAGAATTTCTCGCAGAAAAGTCCGTGAGATGCGTATCGGGGAAGCACTTAGGCCTCTACGAGAATCACGCAACGGGAAATACGGAGGGTGTAATAAGGGATTTTTAACAGTAAAAGCACGCTCATTATTGATTATTGAGAAAAGCTCAAAGTCGACTAAAACTGTCGATTAAAAGATAGTGAATGTTCACAAACTCCTAACATTCAGCTACTTATTAACAAAATGCTTATATTTAATGAAGCCATTACTACTACCATGCTTACTTTTCGCCAGATATTTATCAGTTTATTTGTGCTGATTTCTTCTTCGCTTTTAGCCCAGCGAGGATTAATCATTGATCCTGCTAATACCAGTGTCATGGATCCCAATGGAGATAGCTATGTTTCCCTAGATAACACTGGTTTCTCTAACGACGGCTGGTACGTGGATGAATTTGAGATCCCAATGTTTCCAATCCCTGTATTTGGCGATGGGGACACTTCCAATGACACCCAGGCCGGCCCCTCTTGCGGCACCACAGACTTGACCGTTGACTCAACGGGGGTTTCTGCTTACGCTGCACTAGACCCTAGCAACAATCTAATCATTCGAATGAGACTGGCTGATGAGCACCCGAGCGTAGAAGCATATACGGTACTCATAGATACAGATGGTGAAATAGGCACTGGTGACCCAAACTACAACGAAACCAATGCGGGATTTGAAATTGATATTACATTAATTAAGAGCAACTCCAAAGGTGTATATGTCTATGATATCGATGGCCTTGACAGCTGCCCCACACCGGTATTGCAATACAACATCAACAGTAATTTTCAAGTGTCGATAGCAGACGAAGTAAGCTGTGGCGATGAGGATTATTTCTACGATTTCTTTGTCCCTTTCGCCGATCTAACGGCAGAGTTTGGCATCACTGTGGATAGTGAGCTCCAGTTTGTTGTTGTAACCAACATATCCGGGACCTGTGCCATGGCAGGAAAGATATCCGATATCGGAGGAGTAGATGACACACAATATGATGGCTGTATTTCATGCGCTTTTGAGGATTTGGCGTCTAACCAATGTCCGGTTCCCTTTAGCGAGCTCCAAGATGGTGGAAGTGGATTTGCCTCCGGATCAACGCCAGAACCGGAACTAGAGATACCATTAAAAGAAGGAGACATTATTATCAGTGGAATGGCTGATCCTGAAGGTGAAGTTTATATTGATGTATATGATCTAAATGACAATTTGGTTGAATCCGACACTTCACAAGTGGCCGCAGACAGTCTATGGAGTGTTACACTAGCAGCTCCACTTAATCAGGGCGACTCAGTGGTAGCTGTAGCACAAATTGCAGGTAATTGTGATTCACAAGCTTCCGGATCTCAGGTCAGCTTCGCAGTTGTTGTCTTAAACACCAAGCCATCTATCAATGGAACATCTACAGCACTGATCTACACTGAAAATGATGGAGCTATACCAATAGATCCTGCTCTTACCGCCAGTGACAATGAAGATCTTGATTTTGTTTACTCTACCATTCAAATTTCGAATGGTTATGAATCAACCGAAGATGCATTGAGTTTTACCGACCAACTGGGATTGATCGGAAGCTATGATGCACCCTCTGCTACCCTGACTATCACAGGGGACGCTACTATCAACGACTACAACACTGCCTTTCAAAGTGTTGCTTATACCAATAGCAGTGAAGACCCGGTGGAATCTACCCGCACAGTAACTTTCATAATTAATGACGGAACAGAAGATAGTGATCCTTTTTCCAGAGACATTACTGTTTCCAAGGTTAATGATTCTCCCGTACTTAATGGCACATCAGGTTCTACAGAGTATACAACTGAAACTCCACCATTCATCGTTAATTCCTCTTTTTCAATTACAGATGTAGACAACACACAAATTGCTTCTGCAGCAATATCCGTGGTTCAATCCAGTAATAATTCTTTTGTAGATGGAGATGAGCTGATTTTTGTTGATCAATCCGGGATCACCGGGTCATACACTGGCTCGACCGGAGTTTTAAATTTAAGCGGATCAGCTACTTTGGCACAATATGCAACAGCCATCAATAGTGTGGAATATGAATATAATCCACCGGGGGCAGCAAACGAAAATACCAGAAGAATCACGTTTAGCGTCTCGGATGGTTCAAATACAAGCAACTTCATCAACCATTTTATAACCTTTGCTACAAGTACCAACTTCCCTCCTGAAATAATTGAAGTGAATGGTGAGCCTGTTATTGGTGCGGTGGATGTAACTACAAATGAGGACACTTCGATTGAAGTTTGCCTGACAGTAAATGATCCGGATGGCGACCTGGTAACTGTAACGATAATCACACCTCCCACAAATGGAACGACTGGAACTATCACTGAGTCTGGAGGCATATTTTGCTTTGATTACACACCCGATGCTGACTTTGATGGTTCAGAAACCATCGTTTTAGAAGCTTGTGACGCTCTGGGTGAATGTAATACAACCAATGTCACCATCAATATTGATGTTTTGCCTGTCAATGATCCCCCGGTCATAGCACCGTCTAACGAAACAGCCAATGAGAAGACCACTACGCAATTATGCATTAACCCTACAGATATTACTGATGTTGAGGGAGATACTCATGAGTTTACATCTGGTATATCAGCAAATGGAGCAACAATAGAAGATGGTGCCGCTAATGATTTATGTTTTGATTACACGCCACCAACGGGCTTTATAGGTACCGATCAAGTAGAGGTAACCATCTGTGACAGCAATGATGCGTCAGTATGTTCTACCACTACGGTTGAGGTTGAGGTGTTAAGTGTGAATGATAGCCCGGTCATTCTGGTCAATGGTGTAAGCTCCGAAACGATGACGGTTGAAACAATCGAAGATTCTGTAAAGGTTTTTTGCTTTGCAGTCATCGATGTAGACGGAGACAATGTCAATACACTTTCAATTAATAATATTTCCGGAAATGGGACGCTTATAGCGGATGCAACCGAATTTTGTTATGAATACACACCTGTCCCTGATGAAAATGGAATCCCTTCTGTATGGGAAGTCACTATTGAAGATGATGGTACTGGCAATCTGACCGATATGGTCACCATCACGCTTAACATTTCACCTATAAATGATTTTCCAACCTTAGATCCAATCACTGATCCACTCGCCATTCCGGAAGATGATGTACAACAAATCATTGGCATATCTGGAATCACCGCCGGTGGAGGTGAAAATCAAACGCTTACGGTAACCGCCTCTTCTGATAATCCTACATTGATCCCGAATCCAACGGTTAACTACACAAGTTCCAATACAACAGGCTCATTAGCCTATGCACCATTCGCCGATCAATTTGGCACTGCAACCATTACTGTAACTGTTGATGATGGAGAAACAACCAACAATACTGCCACTCAAACTTTCATAGTTACAGTATCACCGGTCAATGATCCACCTATCATTGATGATATAATATATGAGGTAGATGAAGAGGTTGCTACTGAAATATGTGTGTCTGTTTCTGATATTGAAAATGATCTGCACGAACTTGGTGCTGTTTCCATCACCTCAGAAAATGCTACAATTACGGATAATATCGATGGTGACCTTTGTTTCACCTACACGGGTTATGTTGATTTTGTTGGACAGGATCAGGTTGAAATCACCGTGTGTGATTCAAGCGATGGTTCCGTATGTACCACTTCTGCGATCACTATAGATGTACTGGATGTAAATGAGCCACCGGAAATCATTATCAACACGCTACCATCAACCAGTCATTCCGTTAACACTCTGGAAGATGAACCGCTGGAGTTCAGTTTTGAAGTGACAGATCCCGAGGGAGATGTCGTAACTACCACTGGGTTAAACAGCCTCAGTGGCAATGGAGAACTGATCGAAATTGGAACATTTACCTATCAATTCATTCCTGATCAAAATTATAACGGAAACTCTGTCTGGGAAATAGAAATCTGTGATGATGGCACACCCCAGCTATGTGGTGCTTTGCAATTAACTATCCGTATCTTTCCTGTGAATGATACCCCTATAGCAATAGCAGATACTCTTTATGTATTGAGAAAAGAAAAAGGTACTATTAATGTACTAGAAAATGATCTGGACATTGAAAATGACCCACTTACCCTGGACTTGACCCTGCATGAGAATCCAACGGGTGGATCAGTAGAAGTATCATCGGATGGGATCCTCTCTTATACATCAGATGCCACATTCCGTGGAGAAGACCGATTAATGTATACCGTCATAGATAATGGATCTCCACCAGAATCGGCTGTTGGCACAGTGATTATACTCGTAGATGACAATCCTTTCACGGTATATCAAACGATATCACCTAATGGAGATGGATTCAACGATTACTGGCACATTGAAGGGATCGATTTTTACCCAAATAACACCGTACGTCTTTATGACCGTAACAATAACCTCGTCTTTGAAATAGAAGGGTACAACAATAACGATCGAGCCTGGACTGGACGATCAAATACTAATGGAACGAAAACACTACCGGAAGGAACCTACTTTTATCGAATCTCCGCAGGGGAAAAAGGCACTTTCGGTGGTTTTGTAGTACTAAGAGGCACTGGAAATTAAATGAGAAAAGTCTTAGCCTGTATTTTCCTCGCCTTAGTGACCGCTACTGCTGCTCAACAAACGGCCAGCTTCGCTCAGTATATGTTTAATCCGATAGCAATCAATCCGGCCTACGCAGGATCCCATAATCTGCTTAGTGCCTCATTCATCACACGCTTTCAAAACATTGGTCTGGAGGGGGCTCCCAGCACACAGACTTTCTCTATTCATTCTCCTTTATGGCAAAAGAACATCTCTGGTGGCGCACTTTTTATTAGAGACAAAATTGGCGTGATCAATAATACAGGCATTCATGTTGCTGGAGCGTATCGCATCTTCTTCGATGAGCAAGGTGAACATTCGGTGGCTTTTGGCATGCAGTATGGCATGATCACCTACAGGGCGGATTATACTAACCTGCTCAGCTTATCACCTGATGATCCTTATTTCAATACGGACGTCCAGCAAAGCAGACCAAACATTGGAGCGGGCTTCTTTTACAGAAACAAAAATTACTTTGCAGGTATATCCATGCCGCACATGATGAACAATGTGTTTGACCGGGGTGATAATTTCAGCACCGTGTTTCAATCCATTCCATTCCTCATTCATGGTGGGTATGTATACACCATCAACCCGGTTTTAAGGATTAAGCCTAATTTTTTATTTAAGGTAACCGATGGATCTGTTTCAGATATTGATTTAAATGCCAGCATACAGTTTGATGACTTACTATGGGTGGGAGCATCTTACCGATTCCCAGGCATAAACCTGCTTACGGAGATCCGGCTCACTGACCAGCTACTTTTGGGCTATGCCTATGCACTGGAAAAAGGTGAGCTTAGAGAAGTAGGTGTTGGCACACACGAAATATTGTTAAACTTCAGATTCAAGTTTACCAAATACAGACTGGTAAGCCCGAGATATTTTTAATATGAAAAGATCATTCATACATATCATCTTTTTAATGAGCTGTCTGAGTACGTTTTGCCAGAGCAAAAGTGTATTGGATCTTTTTCGGGGAGATCGATTGGTGGCCAATCAATACTATGACCAGATGGACTATCGGAATGCTGTCCACTTTTATGAGAAAGTTTTGGATAAGCAACCAGATGATACAGAATCTGAATTCAAAATCGCAAAGTGCTATTTATTCCTGAATGAAACCAAAAACTCTGAAGTGTGGCTCAGAACATTAATGAACGACCCCAATGTCACGCTGGAAATGAAAATTTTGTATGCCGAAGTGCTGAGAAGAAACGGCAAAATTGATCAGGCCAAAAAATGGTATGCGAAAATCCTAACCGAGGATAACAATCCTGAGATCGCTTCCAAACTGGATTTCTTAGTAAATATCGATTTCTATCGTCGTGATTCTGCATATGTAGTAGAACCCCTGCCTATTAATTCCGATCAGTCCGACTTTTCCTATCAGCCATACAGAAATCAAATGATTTTTCTTTCAGCAAGGCAAACCGAAAGATATATCAAGCATCAGCCTGCCAATGCAATCAATGATGATGAAGGCATGCTTCGATATTTTGTAAATGACACCAGTGGTACTCGGCACTTTGTTTACGACGAGGAAGTCAAGCCTTATTATCATGATGGTCCACTCTCTTTCTACAATGGATATAAGCAGGTAGCCTTTACCAGAAATAACCTGAAAGATGCCTCGAAAACCAATAAAGGAGTGAGTAAGGTAAACTTGAAAATATACTTTGCTGACTGCACTCCTGATCAATGGGTCAATATCGAACCTTTTGAATATAATAGCAACAGCTACTCCGTCGGACATCCTACACTTTCGTCTGATGGCTCAATCATGTTTTTCTCATCTACCATGCCGGGAGGATTTGGTGGACCTGATTTGTATGCTTCCTTCAGGGAAGAAAAAGGATGGAGTAAACCGGTTAATCTGGGTCCGCAGATCAATACCTCCGGAGAGGAGCTTTTTCCTGTTCTTTACAATGACACCACGCTCTACTATTCGTCTTCGGGCTTGGGTGGTTTTGGGGGACTCGACATCTTCGAGTCAAGTTTCAAAGAAAATCGTGTATTTAATCCGCGGAATATGGGTACCCCGATCAACTCGATCGCTGATGACTTCTCCATCCATATGGACCCTTCCGGTAGAAAAGGTTACTTCTCCTCTAACCGTTCCGGTGGGAAGGGTCTGGACGATATCTATCGATTTAGCACCACGATGTATGCGGGCGTGGTGCAGGTGGTCACAAAACAAAATGGAAATCCAATACCCGGTGCATTTGTGCAAGTAGAATCTGCATTCAATGACGAATCATGGTCTTCTCTGACCAATGAAGGTGGAGGCTTCCGGATCAATGTTCCTTATGATCAGGATTATTATGTCACGGTGAGTAAAGATGGTCACTCCGATCTTTATAAGGTGCCATTCACCACAAGAGGCTCAAGGATCAACTATGACACGCTGGTTCTGAGTCTATGGGAGCATGACTTGTATGTGAAAGGAAAACTATACAGCAACGAGACCCAGCAGCTTATCTCCGATGTTACAGTGGTGATTGAAAACCTGGACAATGGGGTGACTGATTCTGTCATAACTAAAGAAAATGGCGAGTATTCTTTTGTGCTTGTACCTGACACGCGCTACAAGATCACTGCTAACCATGAAGGTTTCATAGACGATGGTTATTCAATCAATACAAAAAACATATATACCGGCGAATTGCTTAATGATATAGTATTGGAAGAAGTTTATGTCGATAAGGTAGTGGCCTATTTTGGTTTCAATGATGATAAGGTAGACCCAAAGGATTACGCTGATCTAAACCAGCTGGTTCGTACATTAAACAAATACCCTAACGCTATTTTGAATATTGCTGCACATGCAGATGCAAGAGGAACCAAAGCATATAACAAACGGCTCTCAGAAAACCGGCTAAAGCAACTAGTCCGTTATTTCAATAAAAAAGGTATTCCAAAATACCGTATTAACGGACTGGCTTTTGGTGAGGAGTTACCTTTAAATAAATGTAGTAGTGGAGTAGAGTGTGAAGAAGAAGATCACTCCAAAAACAGGCGGGCAGAACTCAAAGTACAGATGCATGCCTATCATTGAAATATATCCGCAGGATTTGGGTGGGTTTAAGATAAAAAAAGAAAACCTCACTCAGAAAAATCCATCCCCTCCTCCACTTCGTAAGTATTACATCTTTTCACTTAGTGATAAGTGTTTTAATGATTGCCGACCCGCTGGCGCGGGTCGGATATAATATTTGGTTGGTGATACGACCCATAGCTGAAAGTTGGCTCCAATGGTGCAGCCAGCTTTTTATTTTACTCCTGTAGCTTTTTCAAACGATTCATCATAATCTTCCCGCATGGTCCCAAACAGGCGATCCCAGATGAGCGTGTATAACCCATAGTTACCATGAAACTTTGCATGATGCTGATTGTGCGCTACTGAAGTATTCACATATCGACCTATACGTGTTTTGTGAAAGCCCCTGGGAAACAATTCATAGCCAAGGTGACCATACACATTATAGATGATCTGAAAAATCATGAAAAGTAAGATGATGAATGGATGGGTAGGAACAGTAAATGCAAAAATCATAATAATGGCTGCCTCGATAAATGCTTCCAGTGGATGGAATGCATATGCCGTCCATGGTGAGGGGTTGGTGGAAAGGTGGTGAATTTTATGTACTGTCTTGAAAAGTTTGGGATGATGCATCAGCCGATGGGCCCAGTAAAAATAAAAATCATGGATGAAAAACATGGGTATAACAGTAAGAAGCCAGTACCAAGTAGGCTTATCTGCCAATGAATCATAAAGCAGATTATAAGGCTTCAAAACGATAAACGTAAATAGTGAAATAAGGGTAAAGAAGAAAACCGTGAGCAGGGAGTACATGAGATCTCGCCAATAATCGGAAGATTTAGGAAAGACTGCCTGTATTCTCCTCATCGAAAACCTGGATCGAAAAAGGATGTAAAATACCAGGAAAGCAACTCCGGCAGCCAGTACGTATCGGATTCCAATACTAAAATAAACCGCCGGAAACATATCTTTTAATTCACCGATCATATTACCCTAAGTTACCAATTATCATAAAAAAAGCCCACCGCTTTCGCGGCAGGCCCTCACCTAATCACTGCCTCCAAAGATAGAGGCAACTCACTATCACTTCAATGATTTACATTTTTTTTTGAGAGGATTAGCTCACAGGTATTTTGACCATAACCCTGGTTCCTTCACCTACTTTGGAATCAATATCAATAAGTCCATTGGATTTTTTCACTCGATGGGTGATGTTCATCAGACCATTACCTAACTCCTCGTTGTTACTTATTTCAAACCCATTTCCATCATCTTCTATCACCATACTCAGTATGCTTCCTTCATGTTTGAGAGAAATATTAAGGTTTTTCGCTTCGCTATATTTGATTGCATTATTTACCGTTTCCTGAACTACCCGAAATACCTGTCGTTTTACAAAACGATCGACACTAGCCTCATTGATATCACAATTGAAGGTGAAGTTCATACCTTCAGGTAAGTAAGAGGTCAGTTTTTCCAGCGCATATCTGAGTGAGATGTCATCAATATGTTTTACTGATATGTTGGTGAGCAATCTTCCTAAATCATCAATTCCTTCATGTAAAAGATCTGTACTTTTTTGAATTATAGGAGCACACGAGTCGCAACTGGATGCTTTGCCCAGATACATGGAAACAGCATTGAGTTTTTGTCCGAGATTATCGTGTAGCTCACGTGCGATTTCATTTCGAGATTCCTCCTGATGCTCAATTCGTGATCTACTTTCTTTCGATTCTCTTGTTACATCCACTAAAGTTCCATAGAATGTATTTCCTGTTTCATCTTTATAATCCGGACGGAACAAAATCTCAAAATACCCTTGATTTTTATCGTTTATATCGTACCTGTGCTCCGCGCGGTACTCTTTTTTGTTCTCTATACTTTCATTGATGCCATCCAGGAATATCGTCCTGTCTTCTTGCTTAACCAATCGTACCAGCCTACCCAATGAGATTTGATTAGAATGCGTCCCCAGCATTTTCATCATATTCTTAGAACAGGTCACCAGATCAAGCTCTACATCATATTCGAAACTACCAGAAAGAGTCAACTCCTCTGCCTGCTGCAAAATGTGCTGTGATTTTTCCATTGTAGCAATGGCATCTTTCCGATCTGTCACATTTTTAGCCTGACCTAAAATACCGGTAATCTTTCCATCAATCACAATTGGATTTTTGGTCACTTCCAACCAAATGCGTCTTCCCAAGTCATCAATATAGCTTGTGTCGTATTGCGAGGATACCCCTTTACCAAGAATGGTAATGTCATCCTGATAATAAATCTCACTTTGCTGCATCCAGTCAATTTCTTCATCGGTCTTACCAATAATCTCTGCTTCGCTTCTCTCATATAGTTTGCAAAATGCTGCATTGACACGAACATACCTTCTATCCGTATTCTTTAAAAATACCGGATTGTCCAACCCGTCGAACAAATTATCAAACATCTGGGTAGTCTCCTCCAGTTTTCGAAGGCACTGATCAGCTTGTCTTTTCCATTTCGCCTTAGTTAAAGATTTCTCAATGACCAAGGGGAGCTTTTTCAAAAAAGACTTCTTAACAAAATCATCGGCACCTGCCGCCATTAAGTCAAAGCCAAGCTCCTCTGAGATAGAACCAGATACACTTATTACCGGTATATCTGAGTGTTGTTTAATGTAATTGATTGAACGTAAACCATCATAATCTGTGATGCTGTAATCACAAAGTACAATATCATATTGCTCTAAATTTTCTTCCTTTAATTGCGCCTCCTTATGGATCACACTCATGGTATACTCCACCTCCTTTCGATCCAATACCATTTTCGTTAACTCCACATCATCTGGATTGTCCTCTAACATTAAGATTCTAATCTCCTTTTCCATAACTTCCATTATTGTTTTGCTAGTTAGTGGTTCATTTTCATTGTTTGTTTGGTGTGGTGTGATGGATTGTTTTTATTGGAATACGATTTAAGCCAATCTTTCGCAAGCGTCAGTCCGTGAAAGACCATCGCCAGATACTCGACCTTATTCAGTCGTATGTGCTGTTTCATGAAAATCAAATCGGCCAGGTTATTTACCACATAGGCTTCAACCACGCGATGATTTCTTAAAAGTTCACTCTGACCCCATTTTTTAAGGGCATCAAAACTGAGAACACTTTCGGAAGTTGTTAAATCAATTAAAAAGGGCAGTTTTCTGTCTCCCAGAAAATCGTGCAATACTTTTATGTGTTCTTTAATCATACTGCTGTCTATCATGGGACATCCAGCAGGTATCATGAATTTCGAATGAAGAATCTGATCCTCTGTCACCCAGTGTACGCCTGTCTTCAATTTGATTTGATTCTTTGTTTCAGTCACGTAAATCCAATAGTCAATAGGTGTGCCAGTATTAATTAAAGACAAAAATACCATCATAACTATTTGATAATCAGCAGCATTATTTTACATTAAGCAAAATACTTATTAAAATATTTCCACGACAATCCGTGGGTGAAACCGTTAAATATTTTAGTGATCACGGTATTTCGTGGGGTGTCATCTGGGCCGTTTTATTCCAAACTTTCGCATTCTGTCACGAAGGGTACTTGGTTTGATTTTTAACTGTGCGGCTGCACCGTCTTCACCTTCTACTTTCCAATCACATTCTTTCAGTACTTTTCGGATGTGGTTTTCCATGATTACATCTAGTGAGTTATCATGTTCCCACTTCTCCTGAGTAGAAGTACTATCTACTGCCTCAGGTAGTTCCAGCTTATTATCCGAAGATAAGATCACGGCACGTTCAATTGTATTCTCCAATTCACGTACATTACCTGGCCAGGAATAGTTTCGTAGGTAGTCCATCACAGATTTTGGGACTATCTTAATAGGATTGCCGTGCTTTAATCCAAATTTCACAATAAAATGCTCTACCAGAATAGGTACATCGTCCGGACGGGAACGGAGCGGTGGAATTTCAATTGGAAAAACTTTAAGCCTGAAGTAAAGGTCTTCCCTGAAGCTTCCATTTTTAACAGCCTCCTCCAGATCTTTGTTGGTGGCAGAGATGATCCTTACATCAATTTTCTTTGATTGTGTACTCCCCAGCCGTTCTACCTCACCTTCCTGAAGTACACGCAGGATTTTCACCTGAAGCTCCATCGGCATGTCACCTATTTCATCAAGAAAAATGGTACCTCCATTGGCCAGCTCAAATTTTCCTGGCTTCACCCCAGAAGCACCTGTAAAAGCCCCCTTTTCATGCCCAAATAGCTCACTTTCAATCAAGTCTCTTGGAATAGCTGCTGTATTTACTTTGATCATTGGCTTTTCCGAACGTTTACTTACGTTATGAATGGCACGAGCGATCAATTCTTTACCGGTACCTGTTTCTCCGGTGACCAATACGGTCGCATCTGTTTTAGCAACCTGCTCTACTTTCTTTAGCACGTCCCTAAATGCCTTGCTTTTGAACACCATGTTCTCAAAGTCATTCGCTTGCTTAATCTCCTCTCTGAGATAGACATTCTCCTGCTCCAGCTTATCCTTCAGTTCACTCACTTCATTCAGCGCTTTTTCCACTTCATTGCGTGATTGGACAATAGCGGTAATGTCCCGAGAAGTAGTAAGCAGGTAACTTACTCCATCAGATTCATCCACGGGAGTCACCTTTGTTTCAATGGCGTAATAAAAGTTGTTAACCGTTGTTTCAGAAACATATGTAATTGTTTTCTTATTTTCAATGGCTTCCTTGTACTTCCATAGATGAAAATCGATGGTCTCCTGATCATAACCAACAAACTTTTTAAAGTAGTCTTTTACCTCCATCCCGACCAGATCGCTTTTGGATACTTTTAAACCTGATTTTTTAAAACCCTTTAACGTTTCTTCATTCACACTTTCAATGTGAAATTTCTTACCATCTTGCCGAAAGAGAATCATGAAGTCATTGGCATTGTCATAAATGAGAGATAGCATCTTTTCCCGCTCCTCAATTTCTTTTTTAGCGTCCTTCTCAGCGGTAATATCAATGGCCTGCACTAATATGTTTTCTACTTTTTTCTCACTGTTTTTTATCACACTGTATGATGCCATCGCCCAATGGGTCTTCTTATCCGGACCGTAAAAAGGATCCTCTACGGTAAGTGATTCTCCTGTTTTCTTAGCGAAGAGAACCTGACTTTTGATCTTCTTTTGCCACTCTTTATTACCAGACCAAACTGGTGATTCCCAGAAGCATTTTCCCAAATAATCTTCTCTTTTCAGACCCTGAATTTTTAAAGGAAGGTCATTGATGTGAACTACCTTTCCATCCAGATCTAGTAGTACGGTAAACTGAAACTGTTGATTGAAAACATTCCGATATCGTTCCTCACTTTCTTTTATTGCTCTTTCTGCCTCCACCACTTGTGTAATATCTTGCCCTACGCTTTGATATTCAACAGGGTTACCATTTTCGTCAAAAAAAGCACGGTCCTTCCATTTTTGCCACCCTATGGAGCCATCTGGTAGCAGCACCCTATGGGTGTTCTCACGTGAGGGATTTTCTGGTGTGAGCTGATCAATTACTTGCTTTATCCATTTGCGATCTTCTTTGGAAATCAGATTAAAAAAGCTGGTGCCGATTACCTGATCCTCAGACAATTTATAAAAATCTAAGTAGGCCTTGTTCACAAAAGTCCGAATACCACCGGGCTTCCATCTCACAATCATTTCATCTTGATCCTGAACGATAGATCTGAAAAGGCTTTCACTTTTCTCCAACTCCTTTTTGAATGAAATCTGTGAAGTAATATCCAGGATCACAGAGTCCCAAATCACACTTCCATCCTCTAATTTTTTAGGTTGCCCAATCCCTTGCAACCATCCAAGCGTTCCATCTGCCAGATGCATCCTCCATTCCGCATACCATCTGGTCATATTTGTATATGACTCCTGGATAGAAAGCTTTACTTTTTCTAAGTCATCCTGATGAAACCTTGACCAAACGGAGTTAATATCACCAGTGGCATCCCTCACGTCAATTCCAAGGATTTCACGAATTCCATCACTTACAAATACTAATTCATCGGTAAGGTCTGGGTTAAGTTTATAGCGTAAAACCACTCCTGGTAAGTTGTCAGAGATTGTTTTCAATCGCTCAGCCATTAACTGCTGCTCTCTTTCACTTTCTATGTGGGCGGTAACATCCCTGCCCACACTTTGGTATTCTATGATGCTTCCTTCAGCATCAAAGTAGGCACGATCTGACCATTCCTGCCAAACCATTTTACCACCAGGCATTGGCCTGTGAATAGTGGTTGTTCTTACTGGATTTTCGATGGTGAGGCCATCAATTTTATTGATTATATCTTCCTTTATTGATTTTTCTAAATTCGTGAAAACACTTTTTCCGATCGCTTTCAATGGATCCAAACCAAATGCTTCACAATAGGCTTTGTTTACGAACGTTCGGAGACCATCTGGCTTCCATCTCACAATCATTTCCTTTTGGTCCTGAATGATGGAGTCTAGCAACTCTTCTTTTTCTCTCAGCTTCTCCTCAGACTCTCTTAATGGGGTAATGTCTTGGGTAGTACCCAACATCCGAATGACCTCTCCCTTATCATCGCGGATCATCCGGCTGTGGGCAAGAATATGCTTGACCTTTCCATCAATGACCACACGGTACTCAATTCGATTATGATTGGGACCACCCGGTTTTAGCGACTTCTTAAAATCATCTTGAGTTCGCTGGACATCATCTGGATGGATGATGCCGAAAAAATGCTTATTGAGGTCAATCTTTGAATTAGGATCCAGATGAAAAATTTCATATAGGCGCCTATCCCAGGTTAGTTGGTCTATTTGGGGAAACCAATCGAAGGTACCTATCTCTGCCGATTCCAAGGTAAGTATCAACCGACTTTCGCTTGCGCGCCTGACGATGCGATTCTTATCCTCTTTGTGGATGATCGTACCTCGAACAAGGTTTCGGTCGTACGGAGGGAACCGTATTAGCCTGACCTCACATGGAATTTCATTCCCCTTATTGTCTATATGAATCCAGTCAAAAGAAGGGTTGTCCCCCGCCAGAGCTTCCTGGATCAACTGTCTGCTGTAAGCTTCAGCTTCATGCCCATATACGTTGGCCGGGCTAAGATTTGATGGACTAGTCTTTAATAATTCTTCTCTTGAAATTCCAAATAGCTCAAGTGCCAGATCATTGCAGTCGACAAAATGCCCAACGTCCATATCCATGATCACGACAGGATTCTTAATACTATGAATGATCCGGTTGTCCATCCTATGCATTCCTCAGGAGGAGCTTCTGTTATTATTAATAAATCCTCGTGTTAAACCAAATTTCGTTCAACTGCATACATAACTAGTCCGGCTACATTTTTACAACCGGTTTTCTCAAGTAGATTCCTTTTATGAGTCTCTACTGTGCGTATACTGATAAAAAGTTTATCTGCTATTTCCTGATTAGAGTATTCATTGGCAATGAGTACCAATACCTCTTTTTCCCTATCTGACAATTCTGCCTCTAACGTCAGTCGTTCTTTAGGTTTTCTACCCGCAATGTTTCCAATGATGGTTTTATAAACCTCATCAGAGTAATGATCCTGCCCGTCAAGTACTTTCTTTATTGCTGCGACAAGCTCCCCTTTGTCTGATTTTTTCAAAACATAGCCATTGGCTCCATGTGCAATCATTTTATTGATATAGCCTGCTTCATTGTACATGGAAAGTACTAGAACTTTTTGATCAGGATAATTTTCCTTGATGCTTTTCATAAACTCCAACCCATCCATTTTAGGCATGTTAATGTCTGTAAGGACAATGTCATATTCATTTTCCTTCATTAACTCAAGTGCCTCTAGTCCATTTTCTGCCTCATCTTTGATGATGAATTCCTCATCACCTTCGAAATAAAATCGAATACCGTCTCTGATAATCTGATGATCATCAACTAATAATAGTGTACGCATTTTCTTTTTTTTTAGCTGACTGGCATTTTTACGGTCACCCGCGTGCCTTGTCCTTTTTGTGAATCAATATTAACTAATCCATTGCTGCGCCTTACCCGGTGAGTGATGTTCTGTAGACCATTTCCATTAAGCACCTCCTCAACTGCAAAGCCTTTACCATCGTCTTCTATCTCCAAGCTTAGCACCCCTCCACTTTGCCTTAAGTTCATTTTGACCTCAGATGCTTCGCTATATTTTGCCACATTATTGAGTGCCTCTTGAATAACCCGATAGATTTGAGATTTAACGAAAGGAGATAATTGTTCCTCATCTATCGAATAATTTTTATTCACCTTTATTGGCATAGGCATGTAGCTTATCAGTTTATCAATGGCATAATCAAGGCTGTGCTCTTCTATCTGCTTTACGGAAATATTATTTATAAGATAGCTCAGGTCGTCAATGGTTTCGTGCGTCAACTCCTTTACTTTTTTCAAGTCTTTATTGTCCGGCATTCCATCAGAGATCTTACTAATGAACATGGATATACCGTTCATTTTTTGGCCTAAATTATCATGCAGCTCACGAGCCAACTCTTTACGATCCTGCTCTTGTTTGTTCATGAGATAGATTTGGTTTTCATGTTCTGCGGTGACGTCTACTATCGTACCATAAAATCTTTTGGCCTTTCCGTCTTTATAATCCGGTCTCAACACTACCTTAAAATAACCAACAATTGCCTTATTATTCGGATTAATAATGAATCTGTGTTCATTGTGATATTCTTCATAATTTTCAATGGCTTTATTGATTCCCTCATTGAATATAGTCCTATCCTCTTCTTTGATTAATTGAGCAAATTTTCGGAAAGAGATGGAGTCTCCCTCAATCTGAAGCTTCAAAATATGTTTAAAATGCAAACTACAACTTATCAAATCTAAATCAGAATCATATTCGAAGCTTCCGGAACGCGTAAGCTTTTCGGCCTGACTAAGGATGGATCGTGACTTAATCGCCTCCTCCAACAGCGACTTTTTTGAGGTTATATCCTGACACTTACCCACAATCCCAGTGACCCTATCGTCACTTATGAGTGGGCTTTTAGTTATTTCCAGCGTCTTTAGTACTCCATCTTGATCGTGCTCTACCTCATATGTAAGCGATCGGTTGGAAAGCTTCACATACTCATCTTTTTCCAGCGCCTCAGCAGCGATATCCTCAGGGAAAATGTCACGCTCACGAGAGCCGATAATCTCTGCTTCATGCATTTTCAAAAACTCGCAAAAAGGGCGATTTACTTTGATATACTTACCTTCTTCGTCTTTTAAAAAGATCATATCCTCAAAGCTGTCAAATATGGAGTCGAGGATTAAATTTTTCTCTACCAGCTCTCGTTGAAATCGTTGCTTTTCACGAGCTATAGAAGCCTCTTGTAGCACTCTTTCAATGACTATAGATGTCTTTTTCAGGTTAGATTTTAAGACAAAGTCATTGGCACCCGCCCGAAGCAGGTCTGCTGCTAATTCCTCTCCAACTGTACCAGAGATAAGCACCACCGGCAAGATAGGTTGGCTTGCTCTTACGTATTTAATAGCAGATAAACCGTCATAGTCCTTCAGATTATAATCAGTAATAACCATATCATATGCAGATAAATCTGCAGCATGAAAATCATCCTTTGTGGCAACATCATCAAGTTCCACGCTAAGTCCTGATTTTTTCAATGCTATCCTTAAAAGCTCTACATCATCCTTGCTGTCCTCCAGATGGAGTATTCGTACCTTTTCTTTCCATGTGGTCATGCTGATTCCCTTTAATGTTCCGTCACTTTCAATTTACTCTTCAGGAATTTGGTTAATCAATACCCAGTACATACTTATCTCCTTTGTCACCTCCATGAAATTGGAAAAATTTATTGGCTTCACTACGTAGCTGTTCGCTCCCAGTTCATAGCACCTATCCAAATCTTTATTTTCCCTTGAGGAAGTCATCACGACTACCGGTATTTTATTTAGGTTCTCGTCTTTTTTTATTCGCTCTAAAACCTCCAGCCCATTCAACTTTGGAAGCTTCAAATCCAGCAAAATGAGTTTGGGTTTAATTACAGTATTTCTGCCTTTATAGTCTCCTTTCCCCTGCAAATAATTGATCGCCTGCTCTCCATCTTTCAACCAGATAACATCATTGACGAAGTTTGAGTTTTTAAGTGAACGCATGGTGAGCTCTGCATCATCAAAGCTGTCTTCTACTAATACGATTTGGACATCATTGGTAAACCCCATTTTCTATTTCTTTTTTAAAGCGCAAGTAAAAGCTTGCTCCATCTCCTTTCTTAGCCTTTGCCCATATCTCACCATCGTGTGCCTTCATAATTTTGGCACAGATGGAAAGACCCACTCCCGTACCTTCAAACTCTTCCTCACAATGCAATCGCTGAAATACATTGAATAACTTATTGTAGTAATCCATATTAAATCCAACGCCGTTATCCTGAATGGATATCACAAAGGAAGTATCTTCTTCGACAAAAGATATAGAAATTTCAGGATTTTCTTCTTTAGAGCTGTATTTGACTGCATTAGAAATGAGATTAAAAAACACCTGCTTGAGCATGGATTTGTCTCCAGTAATCTCAGGTAAATCTGCTAACGTGATGTACTTTTTCGAATCGCTGAATAGCTCGTCTAGTAGATGCTTGATTAATTTATTTAAGTCTATCGATTTAAAATTCAGCTTCTTACGATTCATCCGACTAAACTCCAATAAATCATCTATCAAAGCACCCATCTTTTTACTATTTGCTGCAATTCTTAAAAGATATTTTTTAGCATCTTCAGGGATTTTATGATTATAATCCTCTATTAATGCTTCTGAATATCCATTGATTGCCCGCAAGGGAGCTCTCAAATCATGTGAAACAGAATAAGAAAAGGCCTCCAGTTCTTTGTTGGCCTTTTGTAAAGCGTTTGTTCGCTCATTTATTTTCTCTTCCAGCCCTTTATTTGAACTCTCAATTTCAAGTTCATACCGCTTCTTTTTATCGATATCCTGAAATAACCCGTGCAGCTTGGTCACTTCACCATTTTCATAAACAGCTCTCCCAATGGCTCGAGTCCACTTTTCATTACCTTTTGCTGTGATGATTTTTAATTCAAGATCCCATGGTTGTTTTTTAGAGATTCCTTCTTCCACAGCTTTGGTAATAATATTCTTATGATCGGGATGGTAATAGTTAATCCCATCATCTAACGTTATCTCTTTTGTATTATCCTCCTCATGTATACGATAGACGGTATCACTCCAATAGCATTTACTTTCTTTCACGTCTACATCCCATGAACCAATGTTAGCCACGGAAGAGACTTCAGCCATCATCAAATCCCTTTCTTTTAATTTTTCTTGTTGGTGTATCTCTTTTGTTAAGATCTCTGTAAAAACAATAAAGCCTCCTACTTGATTATTTTCATCATACCAAGGCTCCAAATTCCAACGAAAATATTCAATATTACCATCCAACTCAAATGAATCCAGATCCTTGGATTGTTTGTTCCCCAAGAGAACCTTTTCAAATCTATCAATCCATTCTGTTTCTTTCACATCCGGGAATATATCCACAATTGTTTTCCCAATAATTTCAACACCTTCAATCCCATAGGCCCTATAATATTTGTCATTAGCCAAAATAAATCGTTGTTCTGAATCTAACATTGCTATTGCACCAGGGCAATATTTCACGAAGATCTCAAACTGACTTTGAATGATTTTTCTCTCATCAATTTCAGCTTGCAGAGCTTCTGGACTTTTAAATTCTAACGCTTTAGGGATGACGAAACCTAATACTATGGCCGTTGTAAGAGAAACCGCTCCCGTTATCAATTTGGTGAAACCGCTTAATCGATACATGGGCTCCCAAAATAAAACTACGTCGATTAAATGAGTAAAGCCACATAAAAGAATGAATGCAGCGAAAAGCAACACCAAACTTTTTCCTTTGCCCAGGTCCTTATTTCGTATAAACCAGAAGAGCATGATTGGGATGGAAAGGTATGCTATGAAAATCGAAAGATCAGCAGATATGTACATCCAACCCTCAACTGAAGACCAATCTCCACAAGTCCAACGTGCGGGCCAATTGTCTGTGCTGAAAAGACCTGTGAAGTAGGTGGTCAAGGTTGGGTTTTTGGTAGAAAGTGAAGGAGCTTTACAGACAGAGAGGCCATCTACTTTGAATAATTCTTGCTGCTCTTCAATTTCTGAATTAAAAATACTAGCGGAGAGAAAAATGATGGGTGTTGTAATAATTACAACCGTTATTAATAATTTACGCATTGGATTACCGGGTTCATCAGTGTAATGATTGATGGACTCCAAACCAATGTGAAAGTCAATTGTTTGATATCTATCGATAAAACATGCTATCTATTCGATAAATATCCTTCAATTTTTGAATATAAAATTGCCTACAACCCCTCCTTTCTAAACTTTAAATAAAAAGTAGCTCCTTGATCGACTTCTGCTTCTGCCCATATTTCGGCATTATGAGCTTTCATGATCTTATCACATATCGCCAGGCCAATACCTGTTCCCTCAAACTCATGTTCATCATGTAAGCGATGGAAAACCTTGAAAATTTTATTGTAGTAGTTCATACTAAACCCAACACCATTATCGCTAATTGAGATAATGTAGGCATCCTTTTCCTCGGTGGAATTAATAATTACTTCTGGATCTTCTTTTTTTGAACTGTATTTTATCGCATTGGAAATGAGATTCGAAAATACCAGTTCAAGCATTTGTTTATCACCTCTTATGGTTGGCAGGCTTCCTAATTCTATGATTTCTTTAGCGTCTTGGTATATATCATCAATTAACCTTGCTACCAATTTGCTGAGTTCAACTTTTGAGTGGTTCACAATTCGCCGATTCATACGACTAAACTCCAGCAGATCATCAATCAGCTGACCCATTTTTCGACTATTGACCACTATTCGATCAAGGTAATTGCGCGCAGTTTCTGGAAATGCATGATAATCTTCCATCAATGCAAGTGAAAAACCATTAATTGCGCGTAAAGGAGCGCGTAAATCATGTGATACGGAATAAGTAAATGCTTCCAACTCCTGATTGGCCTTCTTAAGTGCTTTAGTTCGCTTTTCTACCTTTTCCTGAAGTGTAGCATTCAGGAATTTTATTTGCTCCTCCTGCTCCACCTGTTCAGTGATATCCCAGTTTACACCAAGCATCCTAACCGCGTTACCAGCTTTATCGTTGATTACTTTTCCTATGGAGCCAATATACCGAACTTCACCTGATGGCCATATTACACGAAATCTGATATTGAGTTTTTCGCCTGTTTGAAGGCATTCCTGAAATTCACTATTTACACTCTCCCGGTCCTCAGGATGTATCCCATGAAACCATGCTTCATAGTTACTGGAGAAATCATTTTTATCTAGGCGATATAATTCGTATAGATGATCGTCCCATTCCAGTTTATTATTCAAAATATCCCAGTCCCAAACACCCAGCGAAGCTGCATCACGAGCTATGGTAAAACGCTCATTAAGAAGCTTAAGTTTCTCAGCTCTTTCCTCTACCTTTATTTGACTTTCAACTCTGTCGTTGATATCCTGAAAGAGTCCCTGCAGTTTAATTAACTTATCTCCATCAAAGACCGGCCTGCCAATTGCACGGGTCCATATTTCACGTCCTTTTGCTGTGATAAGCTTGAGCTCCAGATCATAAGGCTCCTTATTTTCAATCGCATTGTTAACAGCCGCTTCCAAGGTCTTCCTGTAATCCGGATGAAAATAGTTGATGCCCTCTTCAACTACTATCTGCTTCGAACGATCCTCCTCATGAATCTCGTATACCATGTCACTCCAGTAGCACTCCTGGGTCTCAACATCGATTTCCCAGGTGCCAATACGGGCCATTTTGGAAACATCCTCAAACAGCTCATTGAGTGAATGAATTTTTTGTTGAGCTTCGTTTTTGGAGGTGGTATCTCTAAAGATAGTTGCAAATTCATCCTTGGTCGGGCTATAGATATTCATTCGAAACCATCTCTTCAATACCTCTGAGTACTCTTCAATTTCACGGGACTTTCCTGTAGTGGCCACCTCATTGAAAATATCCAGCCATTTTGGATCAGCTTCAATGGCCCCAGGCACAGCCTCAGATACAAGCTTTCCTTCTAGCTCTTCCTTTGGTATTGGAATGTAGTTTTCAAGGCCCTTACCTACATTAAGGTATTTCCAGTCAATAGGTTTCCCATTTTCATCCCTCACAATCTTGGCATGGGCAAACCCATCCTCCATTTCGTTGAGCAAAGTCCTTAGAACATTGTCATGTTCTTTAATACGCCGATTTCTTTCTTCATCATCAGACACCAGTTCCGTAATCGTAATGATCCCACCTATCGATTCTTTTTTATCCGTATACCACGGCTCAAGCTTCCATCTCAAATGAATGACGCCATCTTTGGTTGGAAAGGGATCATAAACACCCGAAAGCGACTGGCCACCTAATACCTCTTTATATCGTATCTTCCAGTTAGAATCGGTTTTGGTTTTAGGGAATAATTCAAAGTGTGATTGACCGATTATGTTTTGGTTCTCCAAACCATAGTCTCTATACCATCCATCATTGGCCATCAGATAACGCATCTCACGGTCAAGCATAGCAATTGATCCAGGTGCGTATTTCAAAAAAGTGTTGAAGACATCCATATGGTATTGGCCAATTGCTGAATTAATATTGGTATGCGGATTACTTCAACCCATTCTTTTCCCATAGAAGTTCCAATAAATCATTACACTTTTAAATAATTTAAAAAAACTGTGATAAGTAGGGCATAAGGTGAGAATGGGTAATGCAATGTTAGACGGATTCTGACAATTGATTAAGATATTAATCACCTAATTGCATTTAGTAAAAATTACTAATAGTGTAAAGAGTAATAAATATGGGGCAAAAAAGATAGATTTCCTGCTGCTCTCAAATGCAAGTAAGACCTACTGGTGTCATTAACCGATCAGACCAAAGGTCATTGGTTAGTTTTTCTGCTTCGTTTAGTGGCAATGGACGATTGCCTACAACAGACATATCACCATTCAAAACATTCACTAATTGAGGTAATTTATCAATTCCCGTTTTTCTGATGAGCCTTCCTACATTTGTTATGCGTGAGTTATCTGGGTTCTTGACAAATGGATTTTCGTTTTCTCTCATTTTGAGAAAATCTGCTTCTGTCAGCACCTGGTCGTCACCAATCAAAACAGCAGGGCTATCAAGATCAATCAGCTTAGAATGATTAACCATGGGCTGATGACTCTGATCTACTAACCCATCCACTAGTTCTTCAGCATTTACATGCTTAGTTCTAAACTTATAGAGGGTAAAGATCTTGTAGTTCATGCCAACCCTTGATTCACGACAAAATACAGACCCTTTAGATTCCATCTTTATCAGGATAGCCACTACAATGAGTAATGGTAATAACAAAATCAGTAGTGTACCTGCAAACAGTATATCAAATGCTCTTTTATAAAAAGACACTTTTTGATTTGTGCAGCTTTTGTTGGTGGTTATTCCTTCCATGTTATGATGCTTTTAAAACCGGAAATCTTTTTGCACTTGCCAGAACCTTTTGGATTCTTAGCTTCAATTCAAGCGGATTGAATGGTTTGTTTATGAAGTCATCTGCTCCATCTTGCAGACATTTGATCTTTACATCACTTTTTTGCTCGCCTGACAAGAATACCACAGGGATATGATCAAAATCAAAGTTGGATCTTATCTCTGAAAGCACTTCGTAACCGTTGCTGTCGCCCAATCCGTAATCCAGAACAACCAGATCCGGGACCATGTGACTTTCCATTGAGTACAATAACTTTTGACCTGAATCAAATACAACTAGTTCGTACTCGGAAGAGAGTAGGTTTAGCAAAAACTCTCTCATCATTTTATTGTCTTCTACGATATAAATCATCTGTTTCATTGTGCAGTTAGTTTTTTGTTTTACATATCAAATTTGTAGAATGTATTTCTTTAATACTTAGGCATAATACCTGATTTACAAAACGCGTAAAATCCGTAGCTAACTAAGGGTTTTACTTAAATCTTTGACAGTAATGGTGTGCAGATCAGCAATGGCATAATCACACTTATTTATTACAATATTAGATAGGTGGGAAATTCTTTCCAGGCACCTAGCGTCACCTGCCAATGACTCAATTTCATTTAGTTCAGTATAGATTTCTATTCCCATGAGATCAACCGAGCTCTTCAATTCATGCGCCACTGCCTGAATGCCATTAAAGTCTCCATCGCTTGTGAAGCGCCTCAGCAAACGTACAGACTTAGGTATCTCCTGCTTAAACAGGTCAATCATTCGGAATATAAACTGCTCGTCATCACCTGAAAACGAAACCAGTTTGGTCAAATTCACATTTTGAAATCGCTGAATCATTGGGTTCATTTATTGAATTTTAATCGCTTTTATCTAGTGCTTGAATTTTAATATTGAGTGATACTTGGCTTGTTTAAGCAGCACTCTTTAGATCATCCAATGCCTCATTGCACTTGTCTATTACGATGCTGGAAAGAAACTTAATCCGATTAAATCCCTTTCTGCTATCTGCCAGGCTTTCGATCTCCTGTAACTCGCCCAAAATAGACAAGCCCATTAGATCAATTGAGCTCTTCATGTCATGAGACACCATTTTAATTCCGGTGAAATCCTTTACAGCTATGCGTTCATCTAGCGATGTGAGAGATTTGGGGATTTCTGTCTTAAAAAGATTAATCATTTGAGAAACGAACTCATCATTGTCTCCCGCGTACATTTTAAGTTTTGTTAAATCATACGAGCTATTTGATTCCTCATACAATTCATCCCTCAACCCATATTCATTAACTGTCTTTTTTTCCGGGAGCTCAAGCACTTTTCCAATTGCATTGATAAGATCTGTATCTTCAAATGGCTTGGCCACATATTCGTCCATTCCTGCAGCAAGGTATTTCGCCCTTTCTCCTTTCAGCGCATTGGCAGTCAGTGCAATGATTGGGATATCCATTTTCAGTTTATTCCGAATAATATCCACTGATTCTAATCCACCCATCTCAGGCATCTGTCCATCCATTAATACCACATCATATTCGTTTGAGAGTATTTTATCAATGGCAATCTTACCATTTCCAGCTAACTCTACGTTTGCTTTCTCACCCTCAAGAATAGTGGTGGCATAGACCTGGTTGACTGGATTGTCCTCAACCAGTAGGATATTGACATCATCCAGGGCGTACTGAACTTTCGATGTTTCCAATTCTTGTAGGTCCTTCAGACATCCCTCCGCGAAAGTCAATTCAATACTAAAAGTAGTCCCTACACCAACCTCGCTTTCAAGCTGGATTTCACCATCCATCAGCGCTACTAATTGTTTACAGATAGACAGACCTAATCCGGTTCCCCCATATTTTCTGGTGGTATTCTCATCTGCCTGTTTAAAGCTTTCAAATACACTTTGGAGCTTTTCCTCAGGAATACCAATTCCAGTATCTTTTACGATAAAGCGGACCCGATTTATTTTACCCGTGCATGAAACGAGCTTAGAAGTAATCCGAACCTCACCCTCATCGGTAAATTTCACTGCATTGCCTACGATATTTGTTAATACCTGTGACAATCTAACCGGATCGCCTAGTAGGATTTTATCTTTGAGTTGTTCATCAATCTCACTGATTACGTTCACATTTTTCTCTGCTGTGCTATACTGAGCCGTAATTGTTACATTGTTCAGTATTTCAGATACCTTTAATCCTGTTGATTCTAATTCCATCTTACCGGATTCAATTTTTGATAAATCCAGCAGATCATTAATAATGGCCAGGAGGTGCTTGGCTGATTTCCGAATGGAACTCAAATAACTCTTATTTTTCTTTGAAAGTTTGGAGTTTGCGATGAGCTTGCTCATACCAATAATTCCACTCAGTGGTGTTCGTATTTCATGGCTCATATTCGCCAAAAACATCTCCTGTGTTTTGAGTGAAATTTCCGCTTTTTCCTTCGCCTCCTTGAGGCTTTCTTCCATTCGCTTTCGGTCTGTAATGTCTCTTGCTACCGCATGGAACCCTCTAATCCTACCACCTATTTCGATGATTTTTACATTTTGTCCCAACCAGATTTCGTTACCTTCAGAATCAAGAATCGGAAATTCAAAATAAGAGGTTGCTTCGCCTGAGGCTAATTGGTCCATGTAGAACCTCGCAACTCGATCTTTCCAGTCAGTGCGAACTGGCATAGTAAAGTGCATCCCCTTGACATTCGCATCATCCAGCTTCAAAATCTTTTTAGCAAGCGGGTTTAAATAAGTCAACTCTCCTATATTATTAGCCCAGTAAATAATATCATTGGCTTCCTCCACCAATAGTTTATACCTTGCCTCACTTTCGTGTAAGGTCTTTTCGGCTTTCTTTTGCTCTGTGATGTCATTAGCAAAAACACTGATATAACCTTTTTCAATTAATGGATTTATTTGAAGCAGATAAGTGGCTCCCTGCAGGCTAATTTCTTCAACCCTGCTTTTTGATATGTCTTCAAATAAGAATGGAGGACACTCACCTCCAATTGAGCATCCACAATGTTCAAATAGGGGCATGCATGCTGAATTAGCGTATTCGATTATTCCATCCAGGGATACCCTAAAAATAGGATTTGGACTTTCCTCAATTAAGTCATAGAAATTATTACAGTCCATAACGTTTTTTCTTTTGCTCACAATTCGCATCACTGTAGAATAATGATAATCGATCTTCTTACAGGTGACATGGTTTGTGAAGTGGTTAATTAATCACTACAAAAAAGTCGAGGATCCTCGAATTTGATCTCAGTATGATAACTGAAAACAAAAAAAACGGACTTCACTTAGCTGTACTAAGGGATTTACTTAGATAAATATGCTTCAACCAAACCCTGAAAGGTGATAAGTTTAAAACATCATTTTGCATTCATATTTACATAATCAGTATCTGATATAACTTACTTAATGAAGTTCTTATAATTCCAAAACATTATAAAATCTCATGAAAAGAGCCCATGTTGTAATCCTTCTGATATTCATCCACACGGATGTGGTATCACAGTTACTCTTTCCAGAAAGTTATGCCATCATTTTTGACAGCACACGTCATTTTAAAGGGGCCGTAGCTCCATCCGTTGAAATTAAAACACTAAGGCAGTTATATATAGAAATAACTAATCGCGCAGATATGGCATTTAGGTTTAAAAACCATGGAATTACCATTGCGAATAAATTTGAATTAACCAGAGACGGAGATCAAACGATTCTAAGCGGAGGTTTTCTTTATGGTAAGTTTAAAACGTTCTATGATAATCCCTTTGTCCTAGAACATTATGCTCAGTACCAATGGGCCGAAGCTCGAGGACTGGTCAAGAAAATGGCCATTGGATCAAATATTCGGTATAAACTTCTTAAAACCCAGAAAGGTGGTGCTTTTGTGGGGATAGGTCCATTTTATGAATACGAGTTGTGGGACCATAGAGGAGTTCCTTTGGATCGGGTGCCGGACAATCCCCCAATGGAAGATTCAAAGGAATGGAAAATGAATTTTTACATCAGCACTAAGCGTGAGCTTTCAAAAAAAGTCCGATTCGAGGGTGCTATCTATTTTCAGGATGAATTAAATGACCTTTTCAATGCTCCCAGATGGGCGGGTGCAGTGAGTGTTGTATATTCAATCACTACGCATATTGGTTTCGGAGTGAACCTTCAAACCATTTACGATTTTGATCCGGTAGTGCCTGTTGATAAATTATGGTTTAATACCTTCTCAGCGCTTGAGGTTACTTTTTAGACTTTTCAGATACTTTCAACTCAGGTATGCTAACCACCTCAAATGTGGCAGAAGCCAGTTGAACCTTACTTTCAGTTTTTTCAAACGATTTTAGTATTTCTTTAAATAACTCGTTTTTAGTAAAACGCCTCTTCTTGAAATTAACAACATATCTCAAAGTAAATTCTACCCAATTATCGTTTGCAACCATAGACACCATTGGAGTAATAATTGCATCCTCGATGAGGTACTTCTTTGTCATTTCCACCCACTTCCCCATTGCATCAGCTGCAAAATCACCAGTTACCTTTTCACCTGCCTCTTGAATCAAGTCTGCGGCCAATTCATAATCAGAACCAAATCTTACAGGAACCTTAATCTCATCCCAAAGGAAAGGGTAGTCCGCTGAGTAATTAAACACAGGTTCTTTAAAAACAAAGCTATTAGCTATCCTAACAATACGACCATTATACAAATCGCCATCCACCCACTGGCCAAGTTCCATGAGCGTAGTTCGTAAAACGCCTATGTCAATAACGTCCCCCTTAATACCTCCTAACTGGACTCTGTCACCGGTTTTATAAAAACCACCGAATAAAATTGCTAACCATCCTGCCACGGAAGCTATTACTTCCTGCAAAGCAAAAGCAATACCTGCTCCAGCCACGCCAAGAGCTACAGTTAATCCTCCAAGTTTATTACTGTACACAATGCTGAAAAAAACAATGATGGCTACCCAAGCAATGAATGAAGCAAATTTTTTAGCCCGATACCGATTGTCAGTGTCTTTGATTTTTGAGAAAAGTTTGCTTTGAATAATCTTTCCTATGGACCATATAAGAATTGCACCAATGAGAAAAGTAACAACCTTACCAACGGTATCATTAAACAATATTTCTTCAATTTTCTCCATTAAAGTTTGGGTATAGTGGATGTATTTCCGTCTCTGACAGCACTGTAGTGTGGAGACATAATTTCAATATCTGCTTCGTTAAACTTGTCCTGAATGTTTGCATGGAGTTCTGAATATATCCGTGGCATTCGCTCCGGTACATCAGTATAAGCGTTTAATTGGTAAGAGACGTACCAATCATCCAAACTGGTTTGCAATACGAAAGGCTCTCGACTGATGTTTATACCATCGGTAGCTACAGCCGCTTCGACCAGGAGTTCATGTACCTTCCGCCAAGGCACATCGTACCCAATAGTCACAGAAGTGTTTAAAATCAGTCCCAGTTCTTTACTACTACTTGAATAGTTGATGGTGTGACCGGTTAGAATAGATGAGTTTGGCACAGTGATGTCTTCATTTTTACTTGTGCGCACACGGGTTACAAGTAAAGTCTTTTCTACAATCTCTCCAGTCACTTCTCCGATTTTTACCCGATCACCAAGCTTGAAAGGACGCATATAGGTAATAACCAAGCCTGCTACTGCATTGGAGATCGCTGAGGTAGAACCAAAGGCAATCAACAGCCCGATAAAAACAGCTACTCCTATGAAGATTTCAGAATCAGAACCTGGCAAATAGGGCCATATCATCACCAGCATAAATGCATAGACCAACAATTTGACTAACCGGTAAGTGGGCATGGCCCAGTCAGAATAAAAGCCAGGAAAACTAAGGTGACTATTTTCTATTTCACTGGCTATAAACTTTAAAAACTTAACTAAGTACCTGGTAATGAAATAGATTACCGCAATGGTGAAAACATTGGGCAGGTAGTTCCAGAAGCTGTACCAGATGTTTTCAGCTGGTGCTAATATCCAATTCAGCAACGTTTGAGTCCACCCTCGGGTAAAAGGAAAAAGACCGAAGACCAGTGGCAGAGATAAATAGAAAGTGAGTACATAAAGACTCCACTTTAAAATTGAAACACTTTTTAAACCAGCTTCCAGGTGAAGTTCCGGAGGTAAAAGTTCGTAACTCTTAATACGTATACCAGTAAGGTACTTTTTCTTGTTGACAGTCATCCAGCCATGAAGTCCGTTAGACAGCCTTCTAATGAAATACAGCACCAGAATGACACCTCCAATAATTAGAAAAACCAATCCAATGCGAGCTGCAATATTCTGAACAGTGCTCCTATTACGTGTTTGCACAATAAACTCTGCAACGGTTGTTTTATAGTTATTAGCCAATGAATCTTTTGTTATTCCCTCCACCCAAAGTGCGTCCCAGTCGGAGACACTTATTACAATCAAATCATTATACATCACATCTATAGTTCCATCATGTGATATTATTTGTAACGAATCCCTGTAGAAATAATCATCCCTTACCAGTAATTCGATTTTCTCTGTAACACTTTTGGCACGCTCCTCAGCCATAACCGGACCTAGTTTGGTATAAACTGTAAAGAGTGAATCTCCGAATGGAGCTACTATAAATCCTTTGGTGCTTTTTCTAAGGTGAAGGATTCGTTCTCGCTGCATTGCATTATGTATAGAGTCCCGCTGCTCAATTTCTCTCACCTGTTCATGAAGAGATGCTTTATTTAATCTATCACTTTCCTGAAGGATCTGGATTTTCCTTATAAGATCAGCACGTGCAAGCGAGTCCTGCATTCTTTTTTCACTATTTTGCTCAAGTAGCCGTTCATAGGTTTTTAGTTGTTGGGTCAGACTATTTACACGCCGCTCTATACTGTCTGATCGGAGGCTATCCTGTGCAAAAGCACCTGATGTGATAACAATAGTATAAAAAAGAAAAAGATTTTTCATGAAGGCTACTACCCTGATTTGCGATTAAGATACGACAAAAATGGCATAAAAAAAGAGGCCTTGAATCAAGGCCTCTTCCATTTTATATTTTCAAAAAAACTATCCGATCTCAACAAGTTGAATATCGAAAACCAAGTCTTTTCCGGCCAGTTCATGATTGGCATCTACAGTGATGGCCTCATCAGAAACTGCCGTTACCGAAACGTATGTTTGATGCCCCAAATCATTTGTTGCCACTAGCTTCTGACCTACCTCAGGCTTCATGTCTTCAGGTAGTTGATTCTTGGGAACATCCTGTATCAACTCATCTCTTCTGTCTCCATATGCCTCTGCAGATGGTATGGTAACCGTCTTCTTTTCATTGATCTCCATCCCATTTACCGCCTCATCAAAGCCTTTTATCATTTGTCCGCCACCCACAGTGAACTCCAGTGGATCGCGTCCTTCAGAAGAGTCAAATACTTCTCCAGAAGTGAGTTTTCCTGTGTAATGTACTTTTACTTTGTCGTTAGCTTTAGCTTTCATAAATACTTTTCTTGTGAAATAATCCCACAAAGGTACAAAAAATCTATAGCCTTAATGAATTGATATATTTAAATGTAACTACATTAAATGTATTTACGTTTATTTGATTGATTTGAAATGGGAGAATTATGAAAAAAACAATTCACAGGGCAGATAGCCGCGGCACTGCAGATTTCGGATGGTTAACAAGCCGACATACATTTAGTTTCGGGCAGTACTATAATCAAGATCGGGTTCATTTTGGAATGCTAAGAGTACTAAACGATGATGTGGTGAAAGGAGGTGCTGGTTTCCCAACGCATCCGCACAACAATATGGAGATTGTATCCATTCCTCTGAAGGGAGCATTGGCCCACAAAGACAGTACTGGGAATGAAAAAGTGATTCACACCGGAGAGGTGCAGATCATGAGTGCTGGCAGTGGATTAACCCATTCAGAATACAATGCCAGCAAAACAGAAGCAGTCAACTTTTTGCAGATCTGGGTTTACCCAAAAGAAAAAGATATTGCACCTAAGTATGATCAGCGGGTGTTTGACGTCACGGAAAGACGTAACAAAATTCAAGTTGTGGTATCACCAGATCATGAAGATGCCCTTTGGATTAATCAAGACGCGTACTTTTCGTTAGCGAATATATCTAATGGGAATGTGGTGAATTATAAACTCAATAAGCGTTTAAATGGAGTCTATATATTTCTTATTGAAGGTAAAATCAGCGTTGAAGGGGAAGATCTGAACAAACGAGATGCGATTGGAATATCTGATGTTGAAGATATTCAAATAGACGCATTGAAAGAGTCGGAACTATTACTCATCGAAGTACCAATGAACTGAAATGGAAACTTATAAAATCCCAGAACAAGCACGCATTGGACATGTGCATCTAAAAGTAGCCAACATCCAGCGATCACTGGATTTTTACTGTGGCTTGCTAGGATTTGAGTTAATGACTACATATGGCGATGATGCCGTGTTTATTTCAGCCGGAGGTTATCATCATCACATTGGCTTGAATACATGGATGAGTAAGGATGGAGATCCTCCACCTCAGAATACAACTGGCCTTTTCCATATTGCCATCCTGCTTCCAAGCAGAAAAGATTTGGCTGTACTACTGAAAAGGTTGAGAGAAGCAAAATATCCAATTACCGGAGCATCTGACCATGGTGTTTCTGAAGCTATTTACCTGAATGACCCGGACCAAAATGGAGTAGAGCTTTATTGGGATAAACCAAAAGAAGAGTGGCCTATGAAAGAAGATGGATCCCTGGACATGTATACACGGCCACTGAATGTGAGTGACCTAATCTCTAAGGCATAAAAAAACCCGCTCAAAAGAGCGGGTTTTTACACATAATCTTAATTAGATGTTACTCATTCTCCGCAAAAGGTGTAGGAAATTCACTAATCCTTGTATCTCCAGCTCTATCAAGAGGAAGATCACTTAATCTATTATATCTCCTTAAATCAATCCATCTGTGACCCTCACCAAATAACGAATATCGCCTTTGAGTAAGCATTTCGTCTTCAACTTCAGCATCAACTGCTGGATTTGCTGTTGAACCACCTAATCCGGCAGCTGCCCTTATAATATCGAGAACTCTGAGGGCCTCCGCATTATCTGTACCTATGTTTGCTTCAGCGTAAATTAAAAGCAATTCCTCATTTCGAATGATCGGTATTGGATCCGTATTACTAGAATAAATTGTAACCTGTCTATCACCAGACAATCCATCAAAAGTAACAGTTATAGGGCCTAAATCTGGATCATCTTCCGGATCAAACAAGCTGGTTTTTTCTGCCACTCTATTATCTCCTGCCTCAGCGTCAGCCTCGAAAGATGGATGAGCCATGTATCGATCCTGATTTGGAATGTAAAATAGTGGGTTTGCAATATCATTCCCCGTCAAACCGAATACATGAGCGGGCCCTAAGTCTAAACTTGCTGTTTCATCCATAAATGAATCTGCCAAAAACCCTAACGCAGCAGTCTTATCATCTTGATAGATTGCCACCCTTGCAGCAATTGCCCTGTTAAACTCTGCAAAAGTAGATGGTGTGTCAAATCCAGAGAATCCACTGCTTAAAGGAAAATCGAAAACATCCTCTCCTGCATCGTACTCGCTTGCAGCATTTAATAACTCTGTATTAGCGTCATTAAGCATGGTTCTAATAGCTGCCAAAGCATTGCTGTAGGAAACGAAATCACCTAAATCATCAGGATCATCCACATCTATTCTAATCCCGTTCGTATACTGCCTATTTGCAACCATCATCAAAGCATAAGCTTTGAAGGTTCGTGCATAGCCACGATAACCATCAAGTGTTTCATTACTTAATGACGTAGCTGAATTATCTACCGCAGTTAATAGCAAGTTTGCAGTTTGTACAACTTTATACCAAGCTGCATAAGCTCTGGTAGTTAGAAATCCATTATTGTCTAATGGCCCAATGAGTATCTCACCAGTGTATCGTGGATCAACCTGTGTCAGGTCATTATATTCCCGCCCTAAAATGGCTACTGTTTCATAATGAAATCCCAAATCATTTCTTATAACTGCTTCAAGACCTGTAGTCAACAACCTTAAATCTTGCTGGGTTGCACCTTGCTCAAAACTTGAAACTGTCGGAGCATTAGGGTTTTCTATCTCGTCTAATGTACACGCTGATAGCGCCATCAGAACAGATAAAGTCAATATGTTTTTATATATCGTTTTCATAATGATATGTCCTTTCCTTTAAAATTTAATATCCAAATGGAAGTTGATAAACTTACTAGCAGGGTAAGGAGTAACCTCAACCGTGTTGGCTAATACATTATTACCGAAGTTTGATACTTCCGGATCATAACTATTATAGTCAAAAATGTTAACCAAATTTCTCCCTGACATACCCACTTTTATTTGAGATAGCTGAGGAACTAAATCTTTTGGAAGAGTATAAAAGAGACCTATTTCTCTTAATCGAATATACCCTGCATCTTCAATAACGGGATCAGGATTAGCGAATGCCTGGCTAGCTCTGTAATCTCCATTACTTAATGTTCCGGAAGGATCCAGCCCTGTATCATCATAATCCCATGTGGTGCCTGCTAAATCATAAAGCAGCGTTGTTAAGTTGATGGCATCACCACCTTTCTTCCAGTGCCATAAGAAAGTCAAATCGAAATTCTTATAACTAATTGAATTAAACCATGACATCTGGAAATCAGGTTCAGCATTACCATAAACGGCAAAACCATCACCATCAGGATCACAATTATTGCAATCAGATGCAATATAAGTACCAACAATCTGCGTTGCACTTTCGCCTTCCTTAATCAGGTAGGTTCCAAGAGACGCTGCAAAACCACCAGTGGTGAAAGCAGGAACATCTAGTCTAGTTACTGTAGACTTATTTTTCCACCACCTCAATGTTGAATTCCAGGTAATGTCGTCGTTTTGAACAACAGTCGCATTCAATCCAATCTCAATTCCCTTATTTTCTAACTCAGCCCCATTAACGACACGACTTGTAAATCCTGAAGAAGGCTCATTTTGTGCTTGCAACAACACGTCCTTAATGGTTTTAATATAATAGTTGGCTGTAATACCTATTCTATTATCAAGTAGTCCAATATCTGCTCCGATCTCCAACTCCGTTTGTCTCTCTGGCTCAACATTTACATCACCAAGCAGGTTGCCAGGAGAAACCCCTGAATTACCTCCAATGAACTGAGGGTTAGTCAAAATAAATCGTTGATTAAATTGAGAGAATCTGCCAGCCTCTCCATAAGCAATTCGTGGCTTAAGATTGTTGATCACATCTACATTCCAAAAATCAAACTCATGTAGATTGACAGCTAAACTCGCTTTTGGATAAAAATATAGCTTATCAGCATCCCCATTATTGGTAGACTTATCTCCTCTTAAGCCTACTGTGGCAATAATTTTATCCTGATAATTGGCTTCCTCTTGCACAAAGAAACCTTGATCTTCCTGTGGTGTTATTATTTGCTGAACACCAACATTTGCAGATTGACCCAAATTTGTTTGAGAACCATTAAGCCCTGTAGCTGTGGTAATCACGGTGTTTTTGTCAAAACTCTGTAAGAAATAACCCGCTTGTGTGGTCAGGCTTAATCCATTATCTAGAAAATAGGAGTGAACTAAGGATGCTGTAATATTATAATTAGTATTAATTGTGCTTCCTGATATCGAGGCTCCACCTAGTGATGAGGTTGGTCTGAAATACGAAATAGTACCAGGAAAGATACTTGTGGTCCTCAATGTGTACTGATCTAATCCCCCCTGCAATACCAATTTTAATTGATTATCATCTTTCGTGAGAATTTTCACATTAGTAGTTAATCCTCCAATATATCTGTTTACTTCTTCCCTGTTTGTAGTAACAGCAACTGTTTCAAGCACATTGGATCCTGCAGGTGCTGCTGGGTAAACACCATCTACAGGATATAAGTCCTGCCATGGATACGTAAAGGCCAATGCATAACCGACTGTTCTATTTTGGTTTCCATTGTTGAAGAACCCCTTATCTGTTTGGGAGTTTATATAATTGTTAGTTACATAAATATCAATCCAGTCATTAAACTTATGCCCAACATTTAACCTAACTGACTCTTTGGAATATCCGGTATTTTCTACCAACCCAGGCTCATCCTTCACTGTAAGGCCGAAGAAAAAATCTGTTTTTTGATCACCCCCTGAAACTGACAGTCTTGAAGTACGTGAAACTCTGACATGATCGAACAATTCAGCTTCGTAATCATTTAGATTTCCACTTGACACTGCGGCTGCTGCATCTGCTCCACCAATCGCTTGAGCTTCTGCAGGATCCCAATCCCTTAAGCCAAGTAATTGCGTTGGAGAACGCAATCCAATGGTTTGTGAAAATGAGGTCTGAGCTTTACCGCTTTTACCTCGTTTGGTAGTGATAATCACTACTCCACCTGCCGCACGCGAACCATAAATTGCAGCAGCAGATGCTCCTTTCAAAATTTCAATTGTTTCAATATCCTCAGGGTCAATGTCAGCGATCCTGTTAGTTGCATCATCTTGATTGGTTGATGGGTTACCTCCACCGGCAGCTTCAGATACAATGTTGTTACCCATAGAGGTTGTGGAGTTATCCACGTATACACCATCGATAATAAAGAGAGGTTGTTGATCACCAAAAATGGATGTCACACCTCTTAGCCTCATAGATACACCTCCTCCTGGAGCTCCTGAGTTAGCTCGAATATCCGCTCCAAGAAATTTACCAGAAAGTCCACCATCAAGCGTTGACTGATTGGTGATTCCTGTTAGCGTTTTCGAATCAATTGATGCAACTGAATTTGCCAAATTTGACCGTTTTACAGATGTTGCCAAACCAGTCACCACCACTTCATCCAGATTCGTCACATCTGTTCGCATGGCAACATCTCCAGCGTCTGATGCAGCTATCTCTTGACTGGAATATCCTATGGAAGAGAATACTAAGGTCGATCCCGATGGAACCGCTAGTTCATATTCCCCATTTATACCAGTAATAGTTCCATTTGTAGTTCCTTTCACTAATACAGTTACCCCCGGTAATGGTTCTCCATTTGAAGCATCCGTGACCGTTCCGCTGACCCTTACATCCTGAGCCATCAAAAAACTAATGGGTACCATTAAGGCCAAAACCATCAGTTTTCTTTTTAAGTAGTTTTTCATCATAGTAGAGTTTTTAACTTAAAAATTGATTTAACATTCTGTCTAAAATCACGAAATATAGGATGAATACCAAAAATTCTTCGATTAATATAGTTGTAAAAACAACTTCCGCTTGAAAAAAATCATATAAACAGAAGATTATTCCGAATAAATTTACTACTGATTTACTCGCAGAATAATCTTTCCTCGCACATCTCGTTTCTCTATCTTTTCTAAGGCTTGTCTTGTATCTGACAGAGGGAATATTTCATCAACCACGGGTTTTATTTTGCCTGTTGCAACCAGCTTAAGAAGCTCCTGAATATTGCTTTTATTCTCTTCAGGGTAATGTCGAAAGAAATTACCCCAAAACACTCCGGTTAGCGATGCGCTCTTCAGTAATGGAAGGTTGAGCGGAATTTTCGGAACATACCCAGACGCAAAGCCAACAACTAAAAATCGACCCATCGGAGCAATGGCCCGAAATGCTTGTTCAGAATAGTCTCCCCCCACAGCATCGAATATTACATCCGCTCCCTTTCCTCCGGTAAGATCTTTGAGTGCTGCTTTAATGTTGTCCGGTGTGTACTTGTGTAGCACATCCGCTCCCAGCTTTTTACAAAATTCCAGCTTCGCATCAGTAGATGCACAGGCGATCACTTTGGCACCCATCACCTTTCCCAATTGGATTGCTGCAGTCCCTACCCCTCCTGATGCTCCTAGTACGGCAAGGGTTTCTCCTTCTTTGAGATTTGCCCGATCCTTGAGCGCATGAATGACCGTGCCGTGGGTCATCAAAACAGTGGCTCCATCCTGAAAGCTTACATCTTCAGGTAAATGATGCGTATTGAAAGCAAATCCCTGCACCTCCTCGGCAAAGGCACCCCAGGTTGTACCTGAAACCACCCGATCTCCAGGTTTGAATTCGGTTACATCCGGACCCACTTCCTTTATCACTCCAGCTACCTCTCCTCCGGGAGCAAATGGAAGATCGGGCTGAAACTGGTACTTTCCTCTTATTATGAGGGTATCAGGAAAATTAACACCAGCATATTTCACCTCTATGATAACCCTACCCGGGCCCGGAGGGCCAACTTCATGATCACCAAAAACAAGTTTCTCAGGACCTCCAAGTTCTTTTACAAGTATTGCTTTCATAGGATATCCAATACATTTTCAGGTGGACGGCCAATAACCGCCTTGTTTTCATGAATAACAATTGGTCGCTCAATCAATTTTGGAGAAGTGATCATCGCATCTAACCACTCATCATCAGACAAGTCTTTTCCCTTATAATTTTCCTTATACTCAGCCTCCCCCTTTCTGATCAAATCAAAAGGCTTTATTGCCAGCAGTTCCACGACCTGTTTCAACTCATCTTTTGTTGGTGGATTTTTCAGGTATTCTTTTACAATGAAGTTTGCTCCTTTCTCTTCAATCAACGCAAGCGTTTGCCTGCTCTTGGTGCATCTGGGATTATGATAGATTGTCATCATTTGGATAATACTTCTTTATTTATTGACATGGTAACTAGCATATGGGGTACATCCACCACTTCGGCAATTTTAAGATCGCCAGCCAATGAACACAACATATACGCATCATTTCGACTCAATCCATGATTACTCACCAAGTAATCAATCATGTATCGTGTTGCTTTCTTTGCCGCCTCATCGATGGTGGTAGCATATGCTGTTACCGCATAAACATCGTCATTCTCATATTGCGGCTCCTCAATGGAAGATCCTTTCAGTAGCTCTATTTCGACCAAAAACTTCATAGGGGCCTCAATAGCTGTACCGCAAACTTCGCCCAACCCCTGGGCAGCATGTGCGTCACCAATTGAAAACAAAGCTCCTTCCACAAATACAGGAAGATAGACAGTCGTTCCCTCCACTATATTCGGATCATCCATATTACCCCCATTAGCCCTGGGAGGTATGGTAGAAAGTAAACTATCCGTGTTCGGAGCAACCCCTAGCACCCCTGGAAAGGGCTTCAACGGAATGTTAATCCCATCAGTAAAACGCACGTTGTTTTTACCGGCTAGTTCAAATGTCTTTAAATGCGGTTCGGTAAACTTATCAGCCAAAAATCCAAAACCGGGCAAGATGGCCGTCCAACCCCATTCACCTATTTCAATCTTATGAAGGGTCACCGCAATCACATCGCCAGGCTGAGCCTCATTGATGTAGATTGGCCCTGTTAGCGGATGAATGGGATCAAAGCTGAGATTCATTAAATCTGATGTATCAGAATCAATAGTCAACTGCCCATCCGTTGCTTCTTCGGTGCTTATCTCAACTACCTCTCCTGAATTGATGGTCAGCACTGGCTCAATGGTTCGACTCCATTTATTGTGAGTTTGCTCCGAGGTAAGTGTGTGATCAGCTATCGGAACAACTGCATCGGCTAATTTCTCCGAGTTCTCTTCGACTGTGGTACATCCAACTATAGCGACCACTAAAATCCATATATGCTTCTTCATGTAGGTAAAGGTTGATTTCACAAAGGTTCTGATTTATACTTACTAACTTATTAAAAAATCTAACCTCATGAAATGAGCATGATTAATAAACACCTCAAAGAATGAATATTAATCATGCGAATTCCATGTGACCTATAAAAAGCAAAACACATCCACATGAAAACCATTTACCTACTTCTATTCTTGAGCATGTCAATGATGCTACCTGCTCAGCGAAAGAAAAAATCCAATGATGTGCCTCCAGCAACACAGGCCAAAGAACGATGGGAAGGATATCAGAAAAGGCTAAAACTGGAGGAAAACTCTTTAGTTAAAAATGTGCCTTTTCGAAATGTAGGACCCACAGTGATGAGCGGAAGAGTGGTTGACCTTGCTGTTGATCCTTCAGATCCCTCGCATTTTTATGTGGCCTACGCTTCTGGTTCACTTTGGGAAACAAAAAACAATGGCACCTCATTCGAACCAATCTTCGACAATCAGATCGTAATGACCATTGGAGATATTGCTGTCGACTGGGAGAATGATGTCATCTATGTTGGATCGGGAGAAAATAACTCCAGCAGATCCTCCTACTCAGGCTATGGAATCTTTAAATCAACCGACAATGGTGAAAGCTGGGAAAACATTGGTCTTACCGAAACTCACCACATCGGAAGAATCCTCATTCACCCCGAAAATCCAAATATCATTTGGGTGGCTGCATTGGGTCACCTCTACTCTGAAAATCCTGAACGAGGCATTTATAAATCAACTGATGGCGGAAATACCTGGAACAAAACCTTGTTTGTTAACAACAGGACAGGAATCGTGGAACTGATCATGCATCCCGATAATCCCGATCTCCTAATCGCAGGAGCTTGGGAAAAGGATCGCAAGGCATGGAACTTTACTGAAGCAGGACCTGGCACAGCCATCTACCGTTCAGAAGACGGTGGAAATACCTGGAATGAAATATCAGATGATTCCGGCTTTCCTGACACAGATGGAACCGGTCGGGTAGGTCTCGCTTTTGCTCCCTCTGATCAGAATATCGTGTACGCCATCCTTGACAATCAGGATCGAAGACCCAAAGAGGATGACGAAGATGACGGACTATCAAAAGACGAACTGAGAAATATGACTACCCAGCAGTTTCTTGCGCTGGAAAACAAAGACATCAACCAGTTTTTGGATGACAATGGATTTCCCAGAGAATACAATGCTGTAGATATCAAAAAGGATGTGGAAGCAGGAAAGGTAAAGCCCGAAGATCTTGTTATTTACACAGAAGATGCAAACTCACTCCTTTTTGATACGCCGGTAAAAGGTGGAGAAATGTACCGATCTAACGATGCAGGTATGACCTGGGCAAAAACACACGAAGGTTACATTGAAAGTATGATCTTCTCATACGGCTACTACTTTGGCCAGGTACGCGTGGATGCCAAAAATCCGGATGTGGTATATACGATGGGAGTACCTATTGTGCGTTCTGATGATGGTGGTAAAACATTTAAAAGCATAAATGAAGATAACGTGCATGTAGACCATCATGCCTTATGGATTAATCCTGCAGACCCGAGACACCTCATCCTTGGTAACGACGGAGGAGTGTATGTGAGTTATGATACCGGTGAAACCTGGATCAATTGCAACTCACCTTCGGTAGGTCAATTCTACTCCATTGCTGTAGATATGGCTGAACCCTATAATGTATATGGAGGCCTGCAGGATAATGGCGTTTGGAAAGGTCCAAGCACGTACGAGTACTCCAGAAGGTGGTATCAGGAAGGAAGGTATCCATACGAACGTTTAATGGGTGGTGACGGCATGCAGGTAGCGGTGGACACCCGTGACAATACGACCGTGTACACTGGCTATCAGTTTGGTAATTACTTCCGTATCGATACAGAGACAGGTGAAAGAAGCTATATCACCCCGCGCCATAAATTGGGAGATGCGCCATATAGGTGGAATTGGGAGGCCCCAATCACCCTCTCCAGTCATAATCAAGACATTGTTTATTTCGGGAGCAATCGCTTCCATCGATCAATGGATAAGGGAGAAAACTTCGAAACACTAAGCGGTGACCTTACAAAGGGAGGAAAGAAAGGTGACGTGAGCTATGGAACACTCACAACCATTTCCGAATCTCCTACTCGTTTCGGTTTGATCTATGCAGGAAGTGATGATGGACTGATTCACCGTTCTGAGAACGCAGGAGAAACCTGGACAAAAATCACCAATGGACTTCCATCTGACTTCTGGGTGAGTACTGTAGTAGCCTCTGCTCACAAGGAGGGACGCGTGTATGCTTCACTGAATGGCTATCGATGGGATAATTTCAAACCAATGGTCTATGTAAGTGAAGATTATGGAAACAGCTGGAAAGACATTTCAGCCAACCTGCCGATGGAGCCCGTGAACGTGGTAAAGGAGGACCCAGTAAATGAGAATATTGTATATGTTGGAACAGATCACGGAGTATACGTTTCACTCGATGGCGGTAAAAGCTTCCAGACATTTGACAAAGGACTGCCTAACACTCCCGTCCATGATTTGATTGTTCATCCTCGAGAAAATGATTTGGTTCTAGGCACTCATGGCAGGGGTATTTACATTGGTAACGTCTCGCTCGTCCAGCAGATGAATCAAGAGATTCTAGCCAAAACACTTCATGCTTTCCCAATCGATGAGGTAACGCACAGCTCTAGATGGGGTAGCAAAACATGGGCTTGGGGTGAAGTCATCGAGCCGACCATTGATGTGGCTTTCTATTCGAATTCCAATGGAAACGGAAAAGTGGAGGTCATCTTTAAAGATCAGGTGGTTTCAACTAAGGAAATATCCGCTGATAAAGGACTTAACATTGTCGAATTGGAGCTTGAAACTAATGAGTCTTTCAAGGACTTATTAGACGATGAGCAAAAAGAAAATTATGAAGCCGCTGAAAATGGCGACTATCACTTAGTGGTTGGTGAGTATACTGTTCGTGTCACCGTTGGAGATACTAACGTGGAAACACCGCTCACGATCAAAGAACCAAGGGAGAGACCAGGTAGAAAGGAATAGGGATTAATAACTAATGGTACAATGGAGCCACCTCAAAAGGTGGCTTTTTTTATTCATAAAATCTAGGTCGTAACTTTATGTGTAATGGCTTAACATATCACCATAAAACACAAGCTATGAATATCGAAGAAATTTCCGAAGAGAACGTCTCAGATCTGGCTCAATTGGTATTATACCTGTGGCCAGAATGTAATTATAAAGAAGAATTTCAAAATGGATTGAAACTTATCAACTCTAGAACAGAGACTGCTTTTATTGCGAAAAACCATGGAATTTATCTGGGATTTATTCAGCTATCACTACGAAATGAATATGTGGAAGGCACATCAACATCAACGGTACTGTATATGGAAGGTATTTATGTTGACCCAAGTCATAGAAAAGAAGGCATTGCAAAAAAACTAATTGAAGTAGCGGAAAAGTGGGGTAAAGCAAAGGGATGCAAAGAAATGGCCTCAGATTCTAAGCTTTCGAACCAATTAAGTATTGACTTTCATCGATCTATGAACTTTGAGGAAGTAAACAGGTTGGTTGCCTTTAAGAAAAGTATTTAACTACCCAGTCACCAATATCCATTACGAAAGGATTTAAATATTTTATAAGTTAAATAGTTAGCACTTTGGGCCAGGTGAACCAAAAAGTGGTTCCTTTTCCAACCCCTGAATCAATCCCTATTTTTCCCTGGTTTTGCTCCACTAATTTTTTGACAATTGCCAATCCAACACCAGTACTATCATCTCTGATTTGACCATGAGCAGTTTCGAAAGCCTCAAAAATTTTCTGATGAAATTTTTCTGGAATACCAGGACCATCATCCTTTACTGAAAATTTATCATGTGATTCACTGATCTCTTCAACGGTTATTTCAATAGTTCCCGTTGGCTTATCGTGGTATTTGACTGCATTGCTTATGAGGTTAGTGAGAACCTGACTCAGTTGAATATAGCTTCCAGTTATATCTGGAAGATTGTCTTGAATAATAAAGTTGAATTTGGAAGCAGAATCAATCAATGAAATTGCCTCTTCAAGAAGCTCTGTGACATTAAAGGTTGTGATAGCGACATCAGTTTTTCCAGTCTTCGAATACGCCAAAATATCATTTATTAACGCATCCATTTTTATTGCACTATCCGTGACCATGCCAAAAAGATCTTTAAGGTCATCGTTGAATTCATCCTCGTATTTGGCATTAATGATCTGAAAAAGTCCTCTAATCTTATGAAGTGGTGCCTTGAGGTCGTGAGATACAATATTTGCAAATCTATCGAGCTCTTGATTTTTATTTTCTAATGTCTCATTGAGTTCATTTAGCGTTTTATTTTTTCTAGAAAGCTCACGTTGCAGGTTAGCCATCTCGTTATTGATTTTGGTCATCTCATCAAATGACTCTAATTGCTTGATTGACTCTTTAACCTTTACATTCTCTTTTAGGGCTTCCCTGAGCTGGTTCTGCTGATAGTTATTCATTACCATCAGGTTGTTGTAGTATTTCCGTGTCTCTACTACATCTGTAGTACCTATGATAATTAAATCATCTTTTTCTTTGACTCCTGCCAGGTACAGGTTGCTGAATTTTTTGCCGGTTTTAAAATTGACTTCCCAGCCGATGGCACTTTCTTCTTTGTTTAAGTCCGATAGAAATGAAAGTAATTTGCTCAAACTTGAAACATCCACAACTTTAGTCAAAGATTCACCCGATTCAAGCTCCACCAAATCGTTTTTCTTGATCTCTGTTATCTTGCCGAATGCATCACATTTAACAATAAATCCCTTATTTATCTCTTCACTTCCCATTCACGATTGCTAATGCGGTTTCGTTTACTTCATCAGCAGATTTAGCCAACCCATCTGCTCCTATCTTCAGCCACAACTTTTCGTCTTTAAGAAATGGATAACCACCTACTATTACTTTGATATGAGGGTGTGCCAACTTGACCTCTCGTATGATTTCATTTGCATTAGTCACGTGTGGGGTTAGTGTAACAGATAATGCCAAGAGATCAGCATTGTATTTTTCAATCGCTTCAATAATTGCATAAGTCGGGGTATTGGCTCCAAGGTAGTATGTATCCCATCCATCCATTTCCATGAAATCACTTATCATTCTAATCCCAATTTCATGCAACTCATTGCCTACACAAGTAGCAACTACACTTTTATTTATACTTTTTGAAGAAAATAATCTTGGATAAAGCATAGACATGATCATTTGAGTAGTAGCCGTGCAATAATGCTCCTGAGCAACCGACACCTGATTCTTTTCCCAAAGTCTACCTATTTCATATTGTGAGCTTTGAAAAATATTGATATAAATATCCTTAAGAGAATGACCATTATCTGCAAGATCCATTATAAAATCTGTAGCTCCCTTTCTATCGCCTTTAAGTAGGAATTCCAGATATTGCCTGGATCCTTCAGAAGATAAAAAAGTAGAACTTTCATTAGGCTGATCAACAACAATTTCCTTTAGCTTAAGGATTCCTCCATCAATAAAGGTCAAAGCCTTATTGTTTTCTTCCTCAAGAAAGATTCGCATGGTAACCAAAAATCTGATAACTGACTGTGTTTCGTAACCTTTCGCTTGTAGTGTAGAATGATACCAGCTGATATATTCATTGAATAATAAAGGACTCTCTGCTTCCAGCGCTTGATTAAGGAATGCTAAGTGCTGGTTTGCATCATTTTGAATGGTATTGGCATCATTTTCAATCACATATTGATCTATTTCCCCAAATAGACTGGAATGAAAATCAACGATTGCAAATACTAAATTATTTTGAAGGGGAAAGTTTATTGATTGCTCATTCAGACCTCCTTCTAAAAACATCTTCATGTTCTTAGTAGGGGATATTTTGCTTCCATCTATATCATGTATAGACCAACATAATGACTCAAACTGCTTTTGAGGAATATTGATGGCTTTAAGAAATGTCAACTGCCAAAGAATATATTTCGAAAAAGCCTTGACATCTTTCGCTGAAAAAAAAGATATAAGTTCAAGCGTTATTGCCAGTTCAGATTTAAATGATTTCCACTCTGGATTATTATCTGCCCATTCATTTATAGTCTTGTCTGATATTTTATGAATCATTTCTATACCACATTAAGCTAGTAAACAATAACAACCGATATTGTTCGGGCTCTGGTCGAAGCTTTATTAACGTTTTTTGAATCTACCCCATTCTCCAGTCACCAAATATCCAATTGCCTGGGGCAGTTTCATCTGCCGATAAGAAATAATCTTCAAATGCTTTTACCAGCTCTCCTCCACTTATTCGTCCGTCCCCATTTATGTCCAATAAATCAAAGGCTTTTTTTGCGACCGACATATACAATCCGTAAGCTTTGAACATGTCCAGGTATTCTCGTTCATCGATGTGGCCATCCATGTCCTGATCAAACAAAGAAAAAAGATAAGTAGCTGATTGATTGATATAATCATTCGGTTTATTCAAAACCACTTCCGAAAAGAACTCCAACCATTCTTCCAGGGTAAGTTCTGCTTCTTTCTTATCAATGTCTTTCAAAACCTGAACGAACAACCTATGCGCACGGAGCTTCAATTCTAGTCGTTCCACCGAATTATCCTCATGGCCAACAATATCACTGAAATGTTCACCTACCTGTTCAAAATCATCAGGTTCCAACACACCATTGCTATTGTGGTCTAGTACATTGAAAAAATGAATGAGTTTCTGTTTTTGAAGGTCAGTCATTGGCGGATCTTTCAAGGAAAGATACTACTTGATACTCATTTTTGCTTCCTTGTTTCGAAGAGTCCTGTGGATTTTTCTATGATGCTACTTAGAAAGCGCTTCAATCGCTACCTCATACCCCTCAAGTCCCATTCCATTGATTGACCCAACACACACATCCTTGACATAGCTCTTTTGCCTGAAGTCCTCTCGTTCAGATAGATTTGAAATATGCACTTCGAAAACCGGAGTTTCAATTCCTGAAATCGCATCTCTCAAAGCGATACTCGTATGGGTATACGCTCCGGGATTGAAAACCACCCCATCATAACTAAAGCCAACCTCATGTAGCTTATCAATCAAAGCTCCTTCATGGTTCGACTGAAAATACTCAAGTGAATGATCCGGAAATCGTTGCTTTAGTCCTTCAAAATAATCATCGAAGGATTGGTCACCATAGATTTCAGGCTCTCTCCTCCCCAGAAGGTTAAGATTGGGTCCGTTAAGGATGAGTATTTTCAAATTAAAATTATTTTGAATGTATTTTTGAAAATTAGGATGTTTTGTTGAATTCATCACGTTGAGACTCTCGAAACGTGAATGTTTGAGATTTCGACAAGCTCAATCTGACATTCACTTTAAATCAATTAAATGTCCTGGAATACTTACACAAAACAATTCAAGAACTACCTAAAATTAGAGCGATCGCTCGCAGTAAATTCTGTTGACGCTTATCTCTCTGACATTTCCAAGCTTCAGCAATTCTTTGAGATCAAAGAACGGGACGTACCGCCAACCAAAGTGGTGCAGCAAGACCTCATTGATTTCCTGGAATTCATCAATGAGCTTGGGATGTCCGCTTATACCCAAGCACGAATGGTTTCAGGGCTTAAAGCCTTTTTTCGGTTTTTAGTTTACGAAGAAGTAATCACAAAAGATCCTTCTGAGCTAATAGAAGCACCCAAGCTCGGCAGAAAATTACCAGACACCCTCGATTTACCTGAAATCGAAGAGCTGTTCAGCGCGATTGATATGTCCACTCCTGAAGGTCAGCGAAACCGAGCCATGCTGGAAACATTATACAGCTCAGGCTTGCGTGTTTCTGAATTAATTAATCTAAAAATCAGCAACATCCATGATGATATTGGCTTTCTTCGGATTATAGGAAAAGGAAGCAAAGAACGCCTGGTACCAATTGGACGATCTGCGTTGAAGCATATCAAAATCTTTAGAGATGAAGTTCGGGTGCATATTGATATCAAACAAGGATTTGAAGATCACCTTTTTGTCACTAAAAGAGGTAAGGCCATCAGTCGGGTGATGGTATTTATGATCATAAAAGATCTGGCAGCTAAAATTGGATTGAAGAAAAATATTAGTCCCCACACATTTCGTCATAGTTTTGCAACACACCTGATTGAAGGGGGTGCGGATCTACGTGCCGTACAGGAGATGCTGGGTCATGAGTCCATCACAACCACTGAAATCTACACTCACCTGGACAGGGATTATTTAAAGCAGGTAATAACACAATTCCACCCAAGAAGCTGATGTATCAACTTTTAAAGCCCATTCTATTTTTATTCGCACCTGAAAAAGCACACAAGATCACGACCGGATTGCTTCATTTCGCTTTGAGGCTTCCTCTTGGGAAGTCCATCATCCGTGGGGTTTTCAACTTTGAAGACCAACGTCTGGGGCGTGAAGTATTTGGGTTGAAATTCAAAAACCCGGTCGGACTGGCAGCAGGATTTGATAAGAATGCTGAGCTCATCGATGATTTCTCCAACCTTGGCTTTGGCTTTATTGAGATTGGCACACTGACGCCCAAAGGACAACCTGGCAACCCACAACCCCGCCTTTTCAGACTTCCAAAAGATGAGGCATTGATCAACCGAATGGGGTTTAATAATGATGGCGTTGAAGCGGCTGTTGAGCGACTAAAGAATCGTAAGTCAGACATTTTAGTTGGGGGTAATATCGGAAAGAATAAGGTCACCCCGAATGAAAATGCTCTGGACGACTATCTTATTTGTTTTGAAAAGCTTTATGATCATGTGGACTATTTTGTGGTGAACGTCAGTTCTCCAAATACTCCGGGCCTTCGTGATTTACAGGAAAAAGAGCCATTGATGAAGTTACTAAAAGCGCTTCAGGATGAGAATAAAAAGAAAGAAGTTCAAAAACCCATCCTTTTGAAAATAGCTCCGGATCTCAGCGAATCACAACTGGATGACATCATTGAAATCACGCAAACACTTGATTTAGATGGGCTGATTGTGTCAAATACAACCATCGATCGTTCCGGATTAAAAACAAGCACAAAAAAAGTAGAATCGATTGGCGCGGGTGGCTTAAGTGGGAAGCCGGTTTTCAATAAATCAAATGAAGTACTCAAGTATATCAGAAGGCACCTTCCACTCGTTCATATCATTGCTGTCGGTGGGATTCACTCTGCACAAGATGCAGTGGAAAAAATCCAGGCTGGCGCTAATTTGGTGCAGATATACACAGGACTGGTATATGAAGGACCGGCCCTGATCAAGCGGATCAACAAGGAACTCCTAAAGCATGTTTGATCCACGCTGAAAACTCCATTATTTTTGGAAGCATAACCTATGGCACAAAATACCTACAAGAAGAAGAGCGAAAAGAAGCAGAAGAAGGCGAGCCTTAAATTCAACTTCATCACTGATCGGAAATTCCATTTATTCATCGGTTTCACCTTATTATTGATTTCAATATTCCTAGGTGTTTCTTTTATTTCCTATCTCAATACCGGTCTGGCAGACCAAAGCGTGGTGGAAGCATACACCAGCACCAATGTAAAAGAATCCGGTGCTGAGGTGCAAAACGCATTTGGACTTATAGGAGCCATTGCAGCACACTATTTCATCTTTCTATGGTTCGGTATCGCTGCAATACTTATACCGCCATTCCTTTTCATAGTTGCCTACCGCATCATTTGGTTTCGCGCCCTTTTACCTATCGTTAAAACATTCAACTTCGTTGTTTTCTACCTGATCTGGATCAGTATGGTTATGGGATACTTTCTCATTGCCCAGGAAGAAACCACCATGTGGGGATTCCTGAGTGGAGGCATTGGCTATGAGCTTGCTGTTATTGCTCAGAGTCTTATGGGCTGGGGTGCAGTTTTGTTTATCATTTTCATGTTCGTGGTATTCAACATGTTCTTCTTTGACATCACACGAATTCCAGCTTTCAGCGGTATTGTTCCTTCATTTGAAAACCTGGTGAATCAGATTAAAGCGCTGATCCCAGAGAAAAAACCAAAAGAAAAGAAACAGGACATCACCTCCGTTTTGGATCAAATTAAAAAAGAGGTGGAAGATGAAGATGCAAACCGCGATGAATCAGAAACCTGGGTAGTGAAGAAAATACCACCAAAGCAAGCGCCCAAAAAAGAAAAAGCAGATCCGGAGTTCACCATCGATCTTCCGGAATTTAAAGAAGAAGAACCTCTACCCAAGGAAGTAGAAGAAAAGGTCTTTGCTCCCAAAGAAGAGAAACCAGTGCCTCTTCCACCTCAGGAAGAAGCACCTGCGGCTAAAAACGAGGAATTAGAGGATCTATCATTTGAGGTAGAGCAAAAAGAATTTGAAGAAGAAGTGAAAGAAGAAGCGGTCAATTACGACCCTACACTTGATCTTCCCCGATACAGGTTTCCAACCCCGTCTCTTTTGACAGACTATCCTGAAAAGGATGTGAAAGTAACAAAGGAAGAGCTGGAACAAAACAAGGACCGAATCATTGAAACACTGGTCAATTTTAAGATCGGTATTTCCAGCATCAAAGCGACCATTGGTCCTACTGTTACGCTTTATGAGATTGTTCCTGAGGCCGGAGTAAAGATCTCTAAGATTAAAAACCTCGAAGATGATATCGCGCTTAGTCTGGCTGCATTGGGTATCCGGATCATTGCACCAATACCTGGTAAAGGGACGATTGGTATTGAGGTGCCAAACAAAAACCGTGAGATGGTAGATGCTCGCTCAGTGATCACCACGAGCAAATTCATGGAGAGCAAAATGGAGCTTCCGGTGGTTTTAGGGAAAACCATCTCCAATGAAGTTTTTGTCACCGACCTCAGTAAAATGCCACACTTGCTAATGGCAGGAGCTACCGGTCAGGGTAAGTCTGTTGGTTTGAACATCATGCTGACTTCTTTGCTTTACAAAAAGCATCCATCTCAGCTAAAGTTTGTGTTGGTCGATCCCAAAAAGGTGGAATTGACACTTTTCAACAAAATAGAAAAGCACTTCCTTGCCAAACTTCCAGATAGTGAAGAAGCCATCATCACAGATACTTCGAAGGTGGTAAATACCCTAAACTCCCTGTGTATCGAGATGGACAATCGATACGACCTTTTGAAGAGTGCGGCGTGTAGAAACCTGAAGGAATACAATAAGAAATTCACTGAGCGTAAACTCAACCCTAATAAAGGACACAGATTTCTGCCATACATCGTACTGGTTATCGATGAGTTGGCTGATCTGATGATGACTGCCGGTAAAGAGATTGAAACACCTATTGCGCGTCTGGCTCAGTTGGCCCGCGCCATTGGTATTCACCTCATTGTAGCAACTCAGCGTCCATCGGTAAATGTGATTACCGGTATCATCAAGGCCAACTTCCCTGCCCGGCTTTCGTTCCGTGTTACATCCAAAATTGACTCGAGAACCATTTTGGATGCAGGCGGTGCAGACCAGTTGATTGGCATGGGAGACATGCTCCTTTCCATGGGATCAGACATGACACGACTGCAGTGTGCCTTTGTCGACACTCCGGAAGTAGAGCGGATTTGTGACTTCATTGGAGATCAGCGTGGATATGATGATGCTTACTTGCTTCCGGAATATGCCGGCGAGGAAGAGTCCGGAATAGGCGAAGTGGATCTTTCAGACAGAGATGCCCTTTTTGCGGATGCTGCCCGACTTATCGTAATGCATCAGCAGGGATCTACATCCCTAATTCAGCGTAAAATGAAGCTTGGTTATAACAGAGCCGGGCGATTAATAGATCAACTTGAAGCAGCAGGAATCGTTGGACCGTTTGAGGGTAGCAAAGCCCGAGAGGTACTTATACCGGACGAACACAGTTTGGAACAGTTATTGTCTGAAATAGAAATCAAATATTAAGAATCAAGAAATCCATCAAATGAAGAAGCTAATTATCGCATCACTCACTTTCCTAGTTCTACAAGTTCAGGCACAATATGATCCGGAAGCGCTTGCTGTACTGGATGCAATGAGTAATAAATACAAGCAAATTGAAGCATTTAAGGCCTCATTCTCTCAAAAACTAACTAATGAAAGCGCTGGTCTTGATGAGACTATCTCGGGAGACATTGCTGTTAAAGGGGATATGTATGTGCTTGATGTTGCTGGACAAAAAATCTATAATGACGGAACAGACATATATACCTACAATGCAGAAATAAACGAGGTGACAATCAGTCCGTATGAGCCGGAAGATTCTGAGATTACGCTCAGCAACATTTACGACATTTATAAAAACGGATTCAAATACGTTTTAGCTGAGAAAAAGCAAAATGGTGATCGGGTTGTAGAATTGGATCCGGAAAGCCGGGATAAAAGCTATTTTAAAATCAGAATGACAATCAATGATAAAGACGAGCTTAAGTCATTCAGCGTATTTGAGCGAACAGGAAATAAATACCTGTATTCTATCAATTCCTTTACCCCTACTTCTCTGAATGACAGCTTCTTCCAATTTGACGTATCAAAATACCCAAATGTCGAGGTAATTGACTTCAGGTAAGAAAAATTTACCCCTAAGTAGGTATTCTATTTCTTGAATTTGGGCGATAACTTGATCTGTACCTATAAAATCACAATTATGAAAAAGTACATTACACTGCTATTATTCGCCTGTTTGCTCATTTTTATCAGTTGCGGTTCTGAAGATGAACCGGACACAACCGTAGAGAATATAGATATCAGCGGAGAGTTCGAAGGCGTCCTTCAGTTATTCACTGGACCTGAAAGAGGTATAGTTCTCTACAGCTTCGTAAGCAAAGGTGAAAACGTCTATACCGGATTTTATGAAGGCAATGAATTTGCAGAAGTGACAGTGAACGGGAACGTTATTACAGGAGTGCCTGCCAATGGAAATACGGCTTTCACCTCCATGAATGGAGGCATTGATGAAGGTAGGATATTTTACTCTTTTCAAGATGATCAGGGCAACCAGGTTGCGAGCTTTTCCGGTGATAAAATAGCCTCTGGTACGCGTGCTACTGCCCATATTTCGCTGGATGGAAACGGATATGTGCAGATCGATGATCCGTTAACACAATGTAGTTTGTCTTCAGCCAATGTATTCTACTATCGCGTGGGTGATGTGGATTCGAAAGTCAGTTTCATTATTTCATGCGGTGAAAATATTACCGCGGGCACCTATCCCATTGGCGCTGGCCTATTTGATGCCACTATTTCAATTACTTTTTTATACCAGGATAAACTATTCGATTCTTCCAGTGGTAACGTAGTTGTGACCGGATCATCGGATACCTCTTTTGCTTATGACCTATCAAATGTGCAATGGGAATTGAGCTCAGACGGCAGTACAGCACCCGTGATTTCAGGCAACCCAACCTGCTTTTATTAAACTAATGAGAAAAAGCATATCTTTGTGGCGTTCAGAACAAGTCTGGACGCTTTTTTAATTTTTATTTTTTTTAATGAACATTTTTGTAGCTAAGCTTAACTATGCAACTTCAGAAGACGCATTGAGACAAGCATTTGAAGAATTCGGAACAGTTGATTCCGCTAAAGTTATCATGGACAGAGACACTCAGAGATCAAAAGGTTTCGGTTTCGTTGAAATGCCAAATGATGACGAAGGTAACCAGGCAATTTCCAGCCTTAACGACACAGAATTAGATGGTAGAACCATCGTTGTAAAAAAAGCTAACCCTAGAGGTTAAGCACTGAAACAGATTCTAAAGTTTTTTGATTTTTATATAATTGCTCGTGCGGAAACTTTTCCGCGCGAGCATTGTTTTATATAATTGTTACGTACATATAAAATTTTATTGATTTGGCTAGACCTGCAACTACTCCGGTAAAACTCAAAGACGGATATTACATAGAGCTCCGACACAAGGGCGAAAGAAAGGGAATTAAACTGAGAAGCGATAGTATTCCTGAATTACACCAGTCGATCAAAAAATACGAAAAACTATACGATGTTCACTTCTATGGAGAGGTGAAAAAAGGAAAAGTCGTAAACGACAAGCTCCCTGAGCTAAAATAAGCTAAAGCATTTAGTGGTTTACCTTGCATCCTCTTTAGGGGGAACGATAGAAGTACGCCCACACTTTTTATCTTAGCCAAAAATCACCTCAATCTCAATGACCCGTCAGCAGTTATTCGAGCAGATCAAGAAGAAAGAGTCCTTTTTATGTGTGGGACTTGATACGGATATCAAAAAAATCCCTCAACATCTGCTCAAAAACGAAGACCCCATCTTCGAATTCAACAAACAGATCATTGACGCCACCTACCCATATGCCGTAGCATACAAGCCGAATACTGCATTTTACGAAGCGCAAGGAGCCAAAGGCTGGGAATCCCTTCAAAAAACGCTTGAATACATACCTGATGACGTTTTCACTATCGCTGATGCAAAAAGAGCAGACATTGGTAATACCTCCTCCATGTATGCGAGGGCTTTCTTTGAGCATATGAACTTCGACTCGGTGACTGTAGCACCATATATGGGCTCTGACTCTGTAAAACCGTTCCTTGAATTCAATAGAAAGTGGGTAATCATTTTGGCTGCTACAAGTAACCCCGGGGGACTGGATTTTCAAGATATTATCGTAGGTGATGATGGAGAAAAACTCTATGAACGAGTCATTCGAAAAAGTGCCGAATGGGGCAATGCTAATAACATCATGTACGTAGTTGGTGCTACACGACCGGAAGCACTGATGGGAATTCGCAGAATGATACCGGAACATTTTCTCCTCATTCCAGGAGTGGGTGCCCAGGGTGGCGATCTTCAGACCGTGTGTAAATATGGCATGAACAAGCATTGCGGCCTGCTGGTCAATTCCTCCAGAGGGATCATTTATTCCGATAAATCAGAAAATTTCGCTGAAGGTGCTGGAAATGCTGCGCATAAAATTCAGGTGGAAATGGCGCAAATCCTTCAGGGATTATAGCACAAACCGTATCTTAGGAGGTGAATGCTATGGACGAGCAGTTTCTCCACTACATATGGAAATATCAAAAGTTTGATCAAAATGAACTCAAACTAACCGATAATCAAACACTTAAAGTATTCTACCCTGGCTACCATAATCAGGACTCAGGACCTGATTTTGAAGAGGCACGCATCAAAATTGATTCGATTGAATGGGCAGGACAGGTAGAGATACACCTACATTCCTCCGATTGGAATCACCACAATCACCAACATGATCCGGCTTATAAGAATGTTATCCTCCATGTAGTCTGGAAGCATGACAAGGAAATCCAATTGAATGGAGCAAAAATCCCAACACTTGAACTGAAATCCATTGTAGATCCGACCTTAATAGAAAAATACAAAAAGCACGTTCAGTCCACCCAGGAAATTCTTTGCGCCAATCAGTTAATGGAAGTCTCTCCTTTGACTAAGCGCAGCATGCTGGACCGAACACTTGTTGAGAGGCTTGAAGAAAAAGCAGGTCGGATTCTTCGCCACCTGAAAAGCAACACAAACGATTGGGAAGACGCAACCTATCGAACACTGGCAGCCAACTTTGGGTTTGCAACCAACAAGGAAGCATTCATTCGATTGACTGAATTACTTCCATTCACTAAACTCAAGAAAACACTTCACGATGAACAATCAACGGAGGCTTTACTCTTTGGTCAGGCGGGTTTTTTAGACGTGCAAAAAGACGAATATCAAAGCACATTGAAATCAACGTATGATTTTCTGAGAAAGAAATTTGACTTGGCAGAACCAATGGTAAGTGCACAATGGAAATTTGGAAGGCTTAGACCTGCCAACTTTCCATCGGTTCGCTTGGCTCAGCTTGCCTCCTTGCTGCATCATCAGCCTAAACTTTTCACAGTCCTAACCAAGACGGAAAACACCACAGAGCTGAAAAAGCAACTATGCCCAACTTTGAACCCATATTGGCAAAGGCATTATAATTTTGGGAAAGAAAGGGAAAAAGCAATCAAACATTTTGGTCAAACCACGTTTGAGAACATCCTCATAAATACAGTGGCCCCTCTCCTGGCGGCCTATGCCAGACATACAGCAAATACGCGTTACATGGATCGTGCAATTGAGCTTCTTGAATCACTCTCAGCAGAAAGCAACCGAATCACGAAAAAGTGGAGTAAAACCGGTACTGAACCAAAGACTGCATTTGACTCACAGGCGCTTATTCAGCTTTTCTATAGTTACTGCCAGAAGCGTAGATGTCTTCAGTGTAATATTGGGGTTGAAATACTAAACCGATGATGTACTGGATCATTCATATAGTCCTGCTAAGCCTCTTTTCATTTCTTGTTTTCAGGTTTATGAAAACTGAGCTTCCAAATTGGGTCTTTTGGTCAGGTCTAGCTATGAAATTGGCAGCTGGGGTGGTCTTGGGATTGATCTTCTTTAAGTACTATGGATCGGGCGATACCATCAATTTTTTTGAATATGCGAAAAACGTTCAGGACTACAATGGTGACAGTCAACCAAGAACGCAATTTTTTGTACGCCTTCTCAGGCCATTAATAATAATTACAGGCGGATCTTACTGGATTACTTCCTTATACTTTTCCTTTATCAGTTTTTTATGTTTTTGGTATGGAAGTAAAGTTTTAATCACTTTTTATCCTCGCCTCAAATGGATCATTGCTATCTGCTTTCTCTTCATCCCTTCCGTTGTTTTTTGGTCCTCAGGTATTATCAAAGACAGCCTGGCCAGTGCTGCTTTAATCGTAGCTGTGGTATCAACGATACGTATTTATAATGGCAAAATCACCCTGATGGATTTATTGCTGATTTTAGTAGCTGCATTCTTGCTATTGAAAATCAAACACTACCTCTTGATCACCTTCATTCTATTTGCAGGTGTACTTTTTGCGATGATGCTATTTAAAAAGCTCAACAGAAAATGGAAATTTGCGTCTTTGCTGATCATAGCTATAGCTTTTTTCTCCACACAATTCATTCACCCTTACCTGGAAATTGATCGCATCCCGTGGACGCTTCATCAAAACAATAAAGCCATTATTGAAAAATCTGACGCAGGGGATGAGTTGGACATTGAACTTCAGACAGACTCGTGGAAAGAAATACTAAGTAATGTGCCCAAAGCACTACATGCTGGCTTGTTTCGACCTTCCATTTACGACCACACGCCAATCTGGGGATGGCTTCATCGTGCCGAAAATCTGATGCTCACTATTTTGGTTATGATGTCACTCATTCTGGTGCCAAAAGAGAAACCATCGGTAGAATGGCCGCTATTGATTGCATCCATTTGCAGCATTTTACTACTTGGAATTTTATTACCCTTATCAACTCCGAATTTTGGTACGCTCGTGCGCTACAAAAATGCATATATGCCTTATCTCTTCTTAATTAGCTTCATCCTTCCCTATCGATACATTGCTTCACAAACGGAAGAATAATCGCTAATTTTGCGCCTTCAAAAAAGGAAGGACATGGAAAAACCGGTAATCATTTTTGGATCAACAGGATTGGCTAAGGCCGCCCTTGAAATATTCAACTCAAATAACATTGTTGTTTACGGATTTTTAGATGATGATGAGAAAACGCACAACACAGAAATCAATACCGTGACTGTGCTGGGTACTACCGATGATCACGGGTTTACTAAACTCATTGGACAAAAGTGTGAGGCCTTTGTAGCCACGGATGATAACGCACAAAGAAAAGAGTACGTGGAATACCTCATTGAAACACGTAAGGTCATGCCTATGAACGCCGTACATCAATCGGCTTCCATTTCTGATTCATTCAGTATCGGTCATGGAAATTTCGTGAATGCGGGCGCAGTGCTTTCCAACGACTCAAAAATGGGAAATCACAATGTCATCAACTCCAAGGCGATTATTGAGCAGGAAGTGGAAATAGGGGATTTTGTGCAGATCGGTGCAGGCTCGATTATCAATACCAAAGTGAAAATTGAGGACGAGGTGTTTATTGGATCGGGCGTGACTGTCGTGGCTGGGGTGACCATTGAAAAAGGTGCCCGAATAGGTGCCGGATCAGTAGTAGTAGGTGATGTCAAGAAAGGCCAAACAGTATTCGGTAATCCCGCAGTGGGAGTTAAGTAATGCTTAAATTCCCGACATGAAAGCAAAACTTCTCCTTATTCCTTTTATTTTTTTTCTAAACAGCTGTGTGCCAGAAGGCATTATGCGCACATGGAATACGACTGAAGATTATGACAGAGATTTTCAGAATATTCTTGTTATGGGGCTGGTGAATAACGTAAATATTCGAAATGAAGTTGAAAATGAGGTCGTATTCGCTGGTAGAAAAGCAGAAGTTAAATGTGTTAACGGGATGTCAATGTTTCCTCCAGAGTTAGGGAAGCCTTTTGAGGATGTAGAACGTGCAAAAGAACGCATGAGAAATAATGGATTTGATGGGGTAATAACAGTAACACTGGTAGACATCAATGAAGAAAGATATACACCTCCTGAATTAGCTTATGCACCCTTCATGTATTACAACAGATTTGGTAACTATTTTTTCAGAACTTACGACCTGGTTTATATACCAGGCTATTTCACTCGTAATACTAAATACTTCATTGAAACAAACTTCTATGAATTGAAGGTTGGTAAATTGGTTTGGTCAGGTCGATCAGCAACATTCACTCCCACCGAATTAGACAGATACTTACCCACCTATGCCAGGGGACTATTCAAAGAGCTCAAACATCAGCGCATAATTGCAAAATGAATGTTAACTTGTTAGTGTGAGACTATCAGTTATTCTTATCATCACATGTGTTTTAGCGTGTAGCAAACAAGACGCTCAAGAAGCCCTACGCAAAGAGAACGAAGCACTAAAAAAAGAAAATACACGCCTAAAAAATAAACAAAGAATCCAGGATGCCTCTATCAGTGGATACAGGCGTACGCTTGAGGAAATAGATTTCAATCTCAAAAAGATTGAGCTTAATTGGTCTTTAATCAATGAAATAGCACTGGAGGAAGAAAGTCATGAAGCGGTTGAATCTCGGATAAAAAGTCGGATTATGTATATCGACAACCTATTTGGGAATACTAACCTAAAGATCCAGTTATTGGATAAAAACTTAAACTCCCTGAGGAAAGACTCTGAAAATAAAAGTGACGAAATTCTGAGTCTGGATCGTTCACTAAAAAGTAGTGCTCGTATCTTGATGGAAAAAGAAGAAGAGTACAGAAGGAAAAAAGAGGCGCTGGAATTAGAGGTTGGAGACTTAGAGAAATTATATCTTGAACAGAAAGCCTACACTGATCAAATCAAGCAAATACTGAATCGAGCATACTATTATTTCGGAAGCAATAAAGAGCTTAAATCATCCAAGATAGTAGATGAAAAAGGGGGCTTCATCGGCATTGGTAGAGTTAAAGTGTTGAATGCCCAAATGGACAACATTGGATTTCAAGAAATAGAAAAGGACAAGACTAATTATTTCACCATTAAAAGCAATAAAGTAAAATTGATCACCACCCATCCAAAAAATAGTTATAGACTGGATCACCTTAATGGATCTACAAAGCTTACCATTCTCGATATGAAAAAATTCTGGAAGACTGGTAACTACTTAATTATCCAAACGAATTAATAGTGACTCTCATACTAACTTACATGAAAGTATAAAGCTAAAATTCTATGAAAAATAAATGGACACTAAGCGTATTCTTTCTGTTAACTATGTTGGCAGTAAATACCACCACTGCATCATTACAGGTGTTGAAAACTAAGTTGCAGGTGACTGTAATTGACGGTCTTGGAAATTACGTAGAAGGGGCAACAGTGACAGTATATTCGACTGCCGAAGACTATAAGAAAAGCGAGAATGCAGTCATTCAGTCGAAATCAGATAAGAAAGGAAGGGTTTTATTCAAAGAACTAGAAACAAAACTCTACTTCTTAGATGTTCGGAAAGATCAAATGAATAACGATGGTGAAGGCGTGCAAACGGGACCCTTAACAAAAGGGAAGATTAATAAGGTAAATGTCGTTATCGAATGACATAAAGCCTGATGCACCCCATCTGGTTTTCTTTATAAATCTTTAGTTTTGCGCCCATATTAACACCCTGCTGAAACAGGGCTCGGTTATTATGGAAAAACATTACGTATTACTCTATTACTGCTACAGTAAAATCGACAACCCTGAAGAGTTCAGGGAACAACATCATAAACTTTGTTTAGATCTGGATCTAAGAGGACGAATCATTGTCGCCTCGGAAGGTCTCAATGGAACAGTGTCTGGAACACAGGAGGCATGTGAAAAATATATGGATGCTGTAACAAGTGATCCGCGTTTTGCTCACACCGAATTTAAAGTCGATACAAACGATCAGCCCGCATTTGAAAAACTGCATGTGCGCGTGAAGCCGGAAATCGTTCACAGTTCTTTAAAAGATATCGATCCAACCAAGAAAACCGGTGGCTATGTGGAGCCGGTGGAATTCAGAAAAATACTTCAAGAAGAGCCTGAAGACACGATCATCCTGGATGTTCGTTCCAACTACGAACACATGATCGGCAAATTCAAAAATGCCATTACCCTGGATATCGACAATTTCCGTGACTTCCCTGAGAAAATTGAGGAACTAAAAAAGCACAAAGACAAAAAGATTGTCACCTACTGCACAGGGGGTATTAAATGTGAAAAAGCGAGCGCCTACCTTCTGGAACAAGGATTTGAAAATGTACACCAACTACACGGCGGAATCATTAAATATGGGTTAGAAGCAGAAGGAGCGGATTTTGAGGGCAAATGCTATGTATTTGACAACCGTATTGTAAAAGATGTCAATAAGGTAAACCCAAAGGTGATCTCTAAATGCTACGTAACAGGTGAGCCATGTGACAGAATGGTGAACTGTGCAAACCCTCATTGCAATATGCACATACCGATGAGTGAGAAAGGTGCTGAGATTTACAAGGGTTGCTGCTCGGAGGAATGCATGAATAATCCGGATAGAAGACCTTATGATGGAACCGGTTTTTATCAAAAAAAAATGAACGGCTACAATCCGTATAAAGGATTAAAAAGGAAGGCCACCACAAAAAGCTAGATTAACTTTTTGTAAATAAAGCGGTTCTAAGGTGTTTCCTCGTTACTTTTAAGGGACCCTTAGAAACCTGATCTAGCTATGCCTCACACTTTTTCTGAGACGGACCTTATTCTCAATCCGGATGGTAGCGTTTATCATCTAAGTCTGAGACCAAAAGATATCTCCGATAAAATCATCGTCGTAGGCGATCCTGGGCGGGTACATAGAGTTTCACGTCACTTTGATTCTGTAGAGTTTGAGATGAACAAGCGTGAATTCATCACTCATACGGGCAAATACAATGGCAAGCGACTCACTGTCATTAGTTCCGGAATGGGAACAGACAATGTAGAAATTCTGATGACCGAGTTGGATGCGCTATTCAATATCGATCTGGTACACAGAGAGCCAAAACCAAGAAGAAAAAAGCTTCAAATCATTCGCATTGGAACTTCCGGCACCATCCGCGATGAAATCAAAGTTGGAAGTCACCTCGCAACCGAATATGCTATTGGCATGGATCCACTGATTCACTTTTATAAGCTCAAGCACAAAGGAAAAGAGCGACGGATTGTTGAGAAGTTTCAGGAAGAAATAGGTATCCCTTACCAACCGTATTGTTTCAAAGGGTCGACTGCTTTATTTGAAAAGTTTAAAGACTGCACCATCGCTGGCAATACGGTGACGTGTCCGGGCTTTTATGCTCCCCAGGGCAGAGAGTTGCGAATTCCCATTCGCTTCAAAGACATTATTGAAAAGATGCAGTATTTCCACGCAGAGGATGTGTGGCTCACCAACCTTGAAATGGAGACAGCTGGCTATTATGCTTTTGGGAAATTACTGGGACATGAGATGCTTAGTCTCAATGCCATTATGGCCAATCGCATCAAAAACAACTTTGCTAAAGATCCTAATAAAGTAATTGATAGCCTGATCCAAAAGGTACTGGATCGGATTTGATCATTTAAAAAGCGACCCAAATGCTTTGTGAAGTGCTTCGGCTGCATCATTGAGATGTTCACGAGCCTGTGCCCATTTTTCATTCCCATTTGAGGATCGATTTCTGATTTGCTCTTCAATCTTTTCTTTCTGAGCCTTAAGCCTTTCAATCTGCACTTCCATATCTTCTGAAACTTTCGAGCCTGCCTCTTTTGTCTCTTCAACCAACCGATCAATTTTCTTTCCCAGCTCTGCCAGGATATCCTCTACTTTTCGTTTCTCACTCATAGTTTAGTCGTTAAAATGGAAAATTAACGGTTTTTCCCATACCACCGGGCAATAACCTCTTCAGCAGGCTTATTCTGGGGAGTCCACTCGGTACCACGCCAGCGGCCATACCGAGACGTAAAGTGCCACTTCCAGAAAAATCCACCAGCCCACCACGCCTCGTTTTCCAATGCCTGAAAAGTAGCTTCATACGCATCCGCCTGCAGCTGAGCATTGGCGTTAGATTCTGATTTATCAACCTCCCAGTGGCTGCCTGTCGCACCATTTGCACTCTGAAATCCATATTCGGTAAAAAGAATGGGTTTGCCCCATTTTTCGGAAAATAACGATAGCTGCTGCTTGATAGGCTCCCACCCTTCCTTGATCTCAGATAGTGACGGGTGACTTCCCTCTGCGAGTGGAAAATACGCATCGATACCAATGTAGTCTACCTCATCCCACCAGGTGATATTCTTGTAGTTATCCCAATTGGAGGCATAAGTAATCTTGCCTTTGTATACTTTGCGAACCTGCTTAATTAATGACCTCCAAAACGCTGGTCTCTCCCTTGCCGGGATTCGATACTCTGTACCAATGCAAAAAAGCTCAACACCCATGGAATCTGCTTTTATCGCATGATTCAGAATGTACTTGGTATAGTCTGTTTCCCATACTTTCCATTTCTCTTCAGAATCCAGGTTGAAGTCTCCCACCCAGCCAGCGCCCCTGGCCCATACATGAGGCTTTACCATCACTTTCAGCCCATGATCTTTGGCGTATTGAATCAGCGTGCAGTTGCCATCAGTATGCTCACCCCACCACTGTCGGGAGTGATCAAATGAAACATTAGGCTCACCATCTCGCGAAAAGGCATATGGTATAAGTGCGACCCACCCAGCATTCACACGCTTCACTTCCGCCATCTTTTCTGCTGTAATCTCACGAGGAGGATTTACCAGGCTGGCACCTGTAATCCTGGCCTCTTTACCTGGTGGCAAAACAACCATGGCTACAACGCCAAAGGCAAGAATTACTACAACGAAAAACAATCGCATGATGGAAAGATACGAGAACTTAAAGCGGGAAGTTTTAATTGAGTTATGTCAAAACCCACTCGCACTTGCCTCTTCCTTGATCCGATCTGCCTCCTCTTTTCCCAGGTATTTATCAATGAGAAAGTGTCCGAGGTAAATGAGCGGAGTAAGCGCAATTGCTACAATAAACTTGTAGATGTAGTTGAGTGAGCCAACAGACATCACCTGAGAGAAATCCCACCGGCTCTCTGCAGGTGCCAGAAGGTAAAAAGCTATGGCCAGCACCACAAAGCTGTCTATGAGCTGCGAAATCAGTGTTGAACCAGTGGCTCTTAGCCAGATCATCTTCTCTCCGGTGATCTTTCGTAAGCGCTGAAATATAATCACATCCAATAGTTGCCCGATCAGGAACGCAATGATGGAACCAACAATAATCCCTAAACCTTGCGTGTAGATTTTATTGAAGGCAAAGTTCATGTTGAAATCATTACCATCAGAATCCGTATTGTTTACCTCCAACCAAAATCCTGCAGGACTCAGCTTAGTCACTAACCAGATCATTAGAAAAGCATATGCGATACTGCCAACCGCAATGAAACTGATTTTCCGGACGCCTGCTTTACCAAAGTATTCATTGATGATATCCGTGGTGATAAATACCACCGGCCAGATCATCACTCCGGCGGTCAGGTTGAAGTCCAGCGTATAACCAAAGATGTCAAGGTTTGCTGGCTGCCAGCCAAGTGTTTGCTCCAGTGAAAAGATCTTAACCCCTATCAGCTCAGCCAGGATCGCATTGGTCAGGAAAATCGCACCAAGTATGATGAATAAGTTTTGCTTCTTATTTCCCATCCACGATAAATTTAGTACCCTCTATTGCCAGTTCAGAACGTTCAAAGACAGCTTTTGCTTCATCAATGATCGGATCCAGTTCTTTGTACCGCGCGGAAAAGTGACCGAGCACCAATTTTCCTACACCCGCCTCTTTGGCGTATTGTGCGGCTTGCTCTGCCGTGGTGTGATAGGTAGCTATCGCCCGTTCTTTCATGTCATTGGCAAAAGTAGCCTCATGATATAGTAAGTCTACCCCCCTGATTTTTTCGAGTAGCTCTGGACGTAAGCGTGTATCTGAAAAGAAAGCATAGCTAAAACTGGGGTTGGGATCCAGCGTCAGCACTTTATTTTCATATTTGATCTCTCCCTGTTCATCCAGGATATCCTCTCCATCCTTTAGACGAACAATATCCAGATTAGAGAGCTTCACTTCTTCCAGCATTTTTCGGTTGATGCGACGCTTCTTTGGTTTTTCCTTAAATAAATACCCGGAACAAGGCACCCGATGATCCATCGGCAGGGTTGTCACTGTATACTTGGGATGATCGTAAATCAATTCTGATTCACCGGGAGTGAACTCCTTGAAATTGATTCTGAAATTAAGAGAAGTCTCGGAATATCGCAATTGAAGCTGGAGAATCTCAGACAGCCCCGGAGGACCTATAAGCAGCAAATCTTTCTTCCTCCCAAATAGGTGCATAGTAGATAGCAGACCTATTAAACCAAAGTAATGATCGCCATGCAGGTGTGAAATGAAAATATGATCAATACGTGAGAGCTTGACCTTATTTCGCTTCATGAGGAGCTGGGTTCCCTCCCCACAGTCAATCAAAAAATACTGATCCTGGAGTTTTAAAACCTGCGCAGTGTGGTGCCTGCGATGAGCAAACGCCGCAGAGTTGGAACCTAATATCAGTAGTTCAAGGCTCAAATTTATTCTGCTGCGCCCTGTCCCTTGTTGATTGCCGCTAATAATACCATGTCAGCAGCCTCTTCCTGCCCAGCCACAATGTTCATTACTTTATCCAGTTGGCTGATCGAAATCAACTTCATCACATGGTCGGTAACGTTGAAAAGGACAAATGCTCCAGACTCTCCAAATGTGCGATTGCCAACGAGCAATGCACTTAGCCCACTGGAATCTACATATTTTACATCAGCCATATCCACAATCAGGCTTTGAACCCCATCCTGAGACAGTTTCATAAACTCTGATTTCAGCTCTGGGGATACCGTGGAATCAACTTTCTCCTGGTTGATCTTTGCTATTGAATAATTCTCGTATTTGTCTACAGTAAATTCCATAATCTTCTATTCTACTATTTGGGCTATTTCCTCTTTAATTCGGGCTAATTTATCCGAGTATTCGTCTTTAACAAACTTTTCCCCGGAGATGTTCTCATAAAGTTCAATGTACCGATCTGAAATGAGTGCTACTCGCTCCTCGGGTATTTCCGGTATTTGCTGTCCCTCTTTGCCTTGAAATCCCTCAGAAATCAACCATTGTCTTACGAACTCCTTGGAAAGTTGTTTCTGTGGCTCATTATTTTTCAATAGCTCCTCATACGGATCAGCATAAAAGTATCGGGAAGAATCTGGCGTATGCACCTCATCAATCAGATAAATCTGTCCATTATACTTTCCGAACTCATATTTGGTGTCTACCAATATTAATCCGCGCTCAGCAGCTATTTCTGTCCCCCTCTTGAAGAGTTTACGCGTGTAATCTTCCAGCTTTAGGTAGTCTGCCTCGGCTACAATTTCCTGCTTCAAAATTTCTTCCCGAGATATGTCTTCATCATGCCCTTCATCCGCTTTGGTGGTCGGAGTGATGATTGGTTCTGGAAATTTTTCATTTTCCTTCATCCCCTCAGGCATTGGCACACCGCACAACATGCGTTTCCCGTCCCGATATTCACGCCAGGCATGCCCTGTCAGGTATCCTCTGATGACCATCTCCACTTTGAATGGATCACATCTTTTGCCGAAGGTTACATTCGGGTGTGGGGTCTTTTCCACCCAATTGGGTACTATATCGCTGGTGGCATCCAGAAACTTGGCTGCCAGTTGATTTAACACCTGCCCTTTGTAAGGAATTGGCTTAGGAAGTACCACATCGAATGCTGAGATTCGATCAGTCGCAATCATGGCCAGCTTGTCGCCAAATTCATAAACCTCGCGAACCTTTCCGGTGTATTTTCCGGTTTGTCCTTTAAATTGAAAATCAGTGGAAATGATGCCTTGTGACATAGAGGGCAAATATAGCCCCATGTCTATGATTGGCTCTACAGATACCCGATGAAAAAACTCGCAATCATACTCGCTTTTTTTGCTGCATGTGAATTTCGGATGAGTGATGAGGAAGCTCAAGAGGAGTTGAATGAAACAGTAAACATCCAATTTGCCGGTCTAAAGGTAGGTGAAAGGAGTATGCACTATGCCTTCTCAGATCAAAACAAGGCCTTTCTGATCGTCTTTTTACATGGATCACCCGGCTCATGGAATGCTTTTATTGATTTCTTCAAAATGGACACACTTACCAATGAATTTGATATCCTTTCAGTCGATCGTCCGGGCTTTGGCAATTCAGGATATGGAGTAGCTGAACCCTCGCTAGAAAAACAGGCATTCCTGATCAACGAAATTTTGAATCAGTTTCCCCAAAAAAAGAAAATCCTCATAGGCCATTCATTGGGTGGGCCGGTTGCAGCCCGGATGGCTATGGACTACCCCTGTGCATACCATGGGATGATTCTGGTGGCCCCATCTATAGACCCTGACATGGAAGAAGATGAATGGTATCGTTCGGTCATTGACACCAGATTCGGAGCATTCTTTACACCTAAAGAATTCGAGGTTAGTAATGACGAAATAATGCCGCTAAAAGATGAGTTAGAATTAATGGAGCCAATGTGGTTCAAAATAAAAATACCAACGATCGTCATACACGGTTCGGACGATTCGCTGGTACCAAAAGAAAATGCAGCTTTTGCGAAACGTGTACTCCCGGATTCATTATTGCGTATCAATATGCTGGAGGGTGTTAATCATTTCATACCATGGACGCATCCGCAAGAGATAATAAAGGCCATCAATCAACTGACTGATGGCCTATGATCTATCCTCCATAGCTAGACGCTGAGCGTCTGTTTCATAAATGTCTCGCATTTTTCCCTGCTACCTATATACAGGATGCTAAAGCCTTTCTTTACCATCCAGTCACCTGTTTGTGATTTTGTTAGCCGTATTTTATCGTCGCTTCCTCTTTTTGCAAATAACCTAAAAAGATTCATGGTGAGTTAATTTTAAGTTAAAAATTGTATCATTTATATATTAAACATGAATATAATGATTTTTGTTGTGTTTAAATACAATTTTTTATCAATATTTTCATATTTTTAATATACACGCATAAAAAAAGGCGGACACTTCAATAGAAATGCCGCCCCCTGGTGAGATTTTCTTTTATTGATCCCTTACATCGCGTGACTCATGTACGTTTCACACTTGTCCTTGGATCCAATGTAGAGTACAGTTGAACCCTTCCTTACGACCCATTCCCCACTTGCTTCTTTTCTCATTTTTAGCTGGTTTTCGTCAGTTGATTTTCCTAGTAGCGTTTTAACGAATTTCATTTCTAATAGATTACGGTTGATTATACTTTGTTAAGAACAAATTTAACTATTTCAAGTGTTAAATTGAAATAATTACAATAGTTCTTTATATAATTCAATTAAATAACGTCTACGGCTTAATTAGTCGACAAAAACGTGCGTTTTGTCCAATTCGAAATCACTAAATAGTATGCATGCCTACCAGTTTATCAGTGCAGAAGCCCAGGTAAATCCGCTTCCAAAAGCAGCCAGACAAATAAGATCACCTTCTTTAATCTTGCCTTCCTGAAACGCTTCACTCATGGCTATTGGGATGGAAGCGGCTGTGGTATTCCCATATCGCATGATGTTGTTGTAAACCTGATCATCTGATAGTCCCATCTTTTTCTGTACAAACTGACTTATTCTGAGGTTTGCCTGATGTGGAACCAACAAATCAATTTCATCAGGTTTTTTTTGATTGGTAGCCAATGCCTCACCTATCACTTCCATAAATCGGGTCACTGCGTGCTTGAATACAAAGTTTCCATTCATATATGGGTAATAACTGGAATCTTGGGGATCATTTTCTTCGATGATCTCCGGAACCCATCGCCCAGTATTCGGCCCAATCAAGGCTAGCTCTTCCGCATGTTTTCCCTCCGAATGAAGGTGTGTGGATAGAATGCCTCGATTTTGGTCCTCTGATCGTTGGACCACAGCAGCTCCTGCGCCATCCCCGAAAATGACAGTAACTCCTCTTCCTCGTGTGGATTTTTCCAGTCCGCCGGAATGATTTTCAGCACCTATAACCAGGATATTCTTATACATCCCCGTTTTGATAAACTGATCTGCCACGGACAGGCCATAGACAAAACCAGAACATTGGTTTCTCACATCCAGAGCTCCAATTTCTTTGATACCTAATTGCTCCTGCACCATTACCCCAGGACCTGGGAAATAATAGTCCGGACTGAGTGTAGCGAAGATAATGAAGTCAATATCATCTGGCGTGAGGCCAGCATTCTTTATGGCCATCAATGAGGCTTTGGTACCCATAGTTGATGGACTATCACCGGATTCCGGCTCAATCCATCTTCGTTCTTTGATCCCAGTTCGCTCAGTTATCCACTCATCACTCGTGTCCATCATTTTGGACAAATCTTCATTGGTCACGACATTATCGGGTACATAATGCCCAAGACCTGCAATTATTGAGGTATACATGCTGCTTATTTTATTCGAATATAAGAAAGAGCGGCTATTGGAGAGCCCCCATCACTAAACTCTTCGACCAAGCAATGGTTTATAATCGAGGATTAATTATTGTTCCTCTTTAAATAGAAATCCTTCAAATAGGTGGTACTAACACCACCTGTGGCATGAATTTCGAAATCTTCAAGGTCAATAATCTTTAAAGTTCCATCGATTTTAATCTCTACCTTGTATACATCATCCGCATTAATAGTCATCTCATACTGACCTTCGTTATCAATGTGAGAGAAGAAATACATATCTGTATATTCAACAGGACGGAAGAAGATTCGCGCATTGGTAATCGGTTCCCCTGTTTCCTCATCCAGCACTCGCCCTTTGATTTTTATGGTATGTATCTCCCAAAAGAAGAAAATGTCATAATCACCAATGGTGTGCAATCGGTTGGAAGTAAAGTAACCTGACATTTGATCATTATTGAGTTTAAAGTGCATCTCATCGTCAGGAGAATTTACCGGAAAACCCATGTTTTCAGGTTCTGACCAGGTAAAGGTTTCCGGGTCGTATTCAGATTTGAAAATATCATACCCCCCCATCGTCTCATGGCCATCAGAAGCAAAATAGAGTGTCATCTCATCTGGGCTCAGATAAGGGCTATCCTCATTGTACTCACTATTAATGGTAGTTGCAAACAACTCAGGCTTACTCCAATTGCCTGACTCAGGATCGCGTATAGATTCAAATAAATCAAGATTTGGGTCTTTTTTGGTTCCTACGTCTTTAGCAAAAATGATTCGGTCTTCATGCTCATTAATGAAGAAATGAGAACTTAAATGTGTGGAAGAAATTTTGCTATCAAATTCCCTTGGAATGCTCCACCCTGTTCGGCTATCTGTCGGCTCACTGTAAAATAGGTCACCACCCTTGTCAGTTCTAAACTGAAACAATCGACCATCCTCAGCAACTACTTCAATGTTTGAGTTCTCTCTGGTGAATACACCTACATTGTAGATCACCTCGGGCTCTGACCAGGACCGACTTCCCTCGTGTCTAGTATGATAAATTTGGAATTGATCAGGATTGTTTTCGTCACGGTTTGATAAAAAAAGCAGTTCCTCATTATCTGCAAAATACACCGGACTTAGTTCAGCATTCTTGGTGTTAATGCCTTTTTCCAAAAGATGAATTTCATAGTATTTTGGATTATCCATAAACTTCTTGGCATTTATGGCCCAGTTTGCCCAGCGACGAGCTTCTTCTAAGATGATGTCACTCTTTTTCGCAGGTAGATTGATGAATTTTTTTAAAGATTCTAAGGCCTCCTCAAATTCATATTCCTTCATCAAAATACGCCCCTGCCAGTAATAGTAGAATTTATCTCTGCTAGCCATGGTTTCCTCATAGTCATTGAAAGGCCCCATATCTTCATACTGAGTGATGGAGAGTAGCTTACAAATTTCAATTTTATAATCGATATCCTCGTAGCTGGAATCATAAGACTGAATTGCCTGATACTGCTTCAGTGCTTCACCAAATTTCTCATCGTAAAAGGTTTCCTCGGCATCTGTATACATTTTGTACAATTGCTGGCCATGTATGTCAGTAAAAATTACCAACGCCAGAATCGTAAAAATCACGCGGAAAACTTTCATCATGTTTATCTCAAATAATTCCTGCACAAGTTTAATTAAATAACCCTAAACGTCTATTAGTAAATAAGTTATTGATTGAAATAACCAATCCTAACCCCAAAACCAATATACACTCCGGAAAAATCATCACCAGATATACTGGACAGGTTAAGGTCTTGCATCTTTTGATAACCAATCATAACACAAGGCTTAATATACCTGAGTTTCAAAAATTCACCAACTAACCCAAACTTCATCATTGAAAATTCATCTCGTAGAAAATCCTGACCATCCTCCACATTCTTCCAGATCATATCTCCTTTATAATATCCTGCATTGATCCACAGCCCAATTTTGTCGTTATCAAGAAAGCGGTAGGACACGCGTGGACCACCATAGCGATAATTCAGATCAAAGACATTAGGAAATACTACAAATGTCTGAACAGCCCCTTGAAAATCGTGAATGGTAAATTCCAGCGACCAACGTTCATACTGTACGCCTCCTCCAAGCATACTTACCAAGTTGTAATCCGGTGAACTTGGCTCAAATGACACACCTCCAACGGCATAAATCCCTAAATAATAGGGTGGTGGTTCTTCTTCTACCGTGTCAATAGCAACTGTATCCATTGCTACTGTATCTATCTCCTGAGACCAGGAAAGAAACGGAATCAATATAAGAACCCAGAAGAGTTTTTGCATAATTTTAATCTGATCGGCCAAAATTAACAACAACATGCAACCCATGTCCCCTTTGCCAGTCTTTACGATGAACTAACCTGAAAATTGGAAGCAAATACGGTAAATATTCACGCCGACCTGATAGCCGGGTGCAAAAATGATGACAGCAACGCGCAGTTTGAGATATACAAACTGTACAACAAAGCGATGTTTAACACTGCACTTAGAATAACAGGTAATGAGAATGACGCTGAGGATGTTTTGCAGGAAGCATTTGTAAGTGCATTTCAACACCTATCCAGCTACAGGGAAGATGCCTCATTTGGAGCATGGCTAAAGCGTATCGTCATCAATAAGGCGCTGAGTCATGTGCAGCGGGTAAAAAAAGACATGATGTTGGCAGAGGACGTAAGGGAGGAGGCCAGCGAGTATGAACCTGAAAAAACGGAACCAAATTATACTGTTGGTCAGGTGAAACAGGCAATGAAAGCATTGCCATCCGGATTCAGAACGGTACTATCACTCTATCTTTTTGAGGGATATGACCACAAAGAAATAAGTGAAATACTGGGTATTACGGAATCAACTTCTAAATCTCAGTATAAGCGTGCTAAAGACAAATTAAAAATGATTATAAAACAGGAGGTAAACTATGGGTGATCAACTGGAGAAATTCATCATGGGGAACAGGGAAGCATTTGACGATGCTGCACCCTCTGATCAAACATGGAGTAAGATCGATCAGCGATTAACCAAAAAAGGATCAGTCTGGCCTACTATCTGGAAAGTTGCTGCGATGCTTTTTATGGCGTCAACTATCTTTTTAATGATTGACAAAAACACGAATGAATCAGAGGGCCCGATACTCAGTGAAGAATTCACTCAGGCAGAGGATTATTATGTGACGCTGATCAACCAGAAAAGACAAGCAATTAAAAGTCAGCTTACTCCTAAACAACATGAACAATTTTTGGTAGAGATCGACCAACTGGACTCTATGTATGTAGAGCTCAAGAAAACCTACCAAACCAATGCTTCTAGTGACCGGGTGGTGGATGCTATGATCAATAATCTGCAGTTGAGATTGGATATCCTGAACAAGCAACTAGACATTTTAGAAAACATCAAAAACCAAAACAATGAAAGCGACATATCTATTGAAATATAAAATATTGGCACTTTGCCTTCTGTTAGCCACACTAGCGTTAGCTGGCGACCAGGATCAGAAAAAGAAATACGTAGAGAAAAACTATAAAGTGAGTGCTTCGACCAAGCTGAAAATCGAGAACAAGTTTGGTAAGGTAGAAATTAACTCCTGGGAAAAGAGTGAATTCGATATTAAGGTGGAAATCATTGGTAAAGGACGAAATGAGGAACGAGCACAAAAAATACTTGATGACATTGAAATTGATATCACAGAAAGCAGCTCAGAGATCATTTTTGAAACGGAAATCGAAAGCTCTAAGAATAAAAATGAGGAGGGTTTTGAAATCAATTACACCGTTTTCATGCCTGAGCGTAATCTATTGGAAATTAAGAACAGCTTTGGAGACGTGACCATGGGCAACAGGGACAATGACCTTGACATACATGTTTCTTATGGTTCATTGAAAGCCGGGGATGTAGCCGGGGATGCAGATATCAAAGTATCTTTTGGAAGTGGCAGTATGGGCAAAATCAATGATGGAGAAGCCACCATTAAATACAGCAATTTTGAAATTGATGGGGCCAATATTCTTGAACTGACACAGGGGTTTTCAGATATAGAAATTGGTGAAGTAAAAGACCTGGAATTAGAAAGCAAGTATGGAAAAGTGGAAATTGAGAAAGCCGGTAATGTAGATGCAGATGCTCATTTCACAGGGTTGGAAATTGAAGAGCTAACTGGAAGTTTGAAACTGGATTGCAGCTACCTTGGCGATTTCAGGATAGAAAAGCTTGCCAAAACCTTCACTCAGGTTGACATTGATGGAAAGTTTGGCTCCTATGAAATTGGTTTGGAAGATGGACTAAATGCAGACATCAACGCTGAGTTTTCTTTTGCAGACTTAAAAGTTTCATCAGATGTAGACGCCACTTTCAACTATCGGGTAAAAGAATCTAATCGAAGCACGTATAAAGGAAAAATAGGAAAGGGCGATCCGAACAAAATGATACGAATTGATTCCAGTTATGGAAACCTAAGGCTCAAGATGGACTAATCCTCAAAATAACAACTGACCGAAAGACATGCTCATTTACCGAGTGTGTCTTTTTTATTTACAGACCCCCAAAACTTTGGTAGATTCACTACAAAATTAAAATTCAATCTATCATGAAGAGTATACTCACCATTTTCTCTTTTGTGCTGTTTTTTACCCTTGTGGCTCAGGATCGTTCCATTCCTGCCGATGAAACAATTACTACAACACACCAGGTAAGTATCAAAGGAAAATCCATACCCTATAAAGCAACTACGGGTACACAACCAGTTTGGAATGAGAAAGGAGAAGCTATCGCGGCTGTCCACTTTACCTATTACGAACGTTCCGATATTAAAAGCAAAAATACCCGTCCACTTCTAATTTCATTCAATGGTGGACCTGGCTCAGCGTCTGTTTGGATGCACCTTGCCTACACCGGACCAAAGATTTTGAAGGTAGATAATGAAGGCTTCCCGATCCAACCATACGGAGTAAAAGATAATCCCAATTCCATTTTGGATATGGCGGATATTGTGTTTGTAAACCCGGTGAATACCGGCTACTCCAGAATCCTTGATACCGAGAATACGGACCGTGAATTCTTCTTTGGCGTAAATGAAGACATCTCATACCTCGCAGACTGGATCAACACGTTTGTGACACGAATGAATCGGTGGGAATCACCAAAATACCTGATCGGTGAAAGCTATGGAACCACTCGGGTTTCAGGTCTGGCTTTGGAACTACAAAACCGACAATGGATGTACCTCAACGGAGTGATCCTGGTCTCTCCTACTGAGCTTGGCATTCATAGCGGACGAGGACGCAGAGATGGTCCATTAGGTGCTGCTTTGAGGGTACCATACTTCACGGCAGCTGCCTGGTATCACGAAAAGCTTCCTCAGGACTTGCAAAGCAAGGACTTGCTCGAGGTTTTGGATGAGGCTGAGACCTACGCAGTTCAGGATTTAATGCCAACGTTGGTGAAAGGTGGCTTTGTCGCGGAGGAAGAAAAACAACAAGCCGCAAAAATGATCGCACGATATTCCGGAATATCTGAAAAAGTAATTCTCCAGTACAATCTGGATGTTCCTACCTCTTTCTTTTGGAAGGAACTTCTGAGAGATGAAGGCTATACCATTGGACGATTAGACTCACGATACAAAGGAATTGACCGAACCGATGGCGGTGATCGTCCTGATTTCAACTCTGAATTGACTAGCTGGCTGCACGCCTTCACCCCTGCGATTAATTACTATTACAAGAATGTGTTAAACTATCAGACAGACATCAAATACAACATGTTTGGTCCGGTGCACCCATGGAATAGAGATGGCAACAATACAGGTGAAAACCTACGTCAGGCCATGGCTCAAAATCCATACCTGCATACAATTATTCAAAGTGGGTATTATGATGGAGCAACCAAGTACTTTGATGCGAAGTATACGATGTGGCAGATTGATCCAAGCGGTAAAATGAAAGATCGACTTTCCTTTCAGGGATATCGAAGCGGACATATGATGTACCTTCGAAATGAGGATTTGATCAGCAGTAATGATCACCTTAGAGAGTTCATACAAAAAAGTCTGCCGGGAAATAGGCCAGCAAAGTATTGAGGCAATTTTTCATATACTGACACGTTGCTGAAATTGAATGAAAATCAGCTTATCCCTTTCGTTAATATTTCTATGTGTTGCAGGGTTCATCATCGCTCAACCCTCCTCAAATATTCGTGCGGTCAGTATTGAAGATGATAATAATTTCAATGGTTTCGAACTGATAGAACCGGATAACAATCAGTTGTTTGTACTTGCGGAGCATTGGCACAACATCCAAAGTGTGCCCAGAGCGACGATGAAGGTGCTCAGGTACCTCCACCAAAATGCCGATGTTCGGATTTTAGCCATCGAACAGGGTGCGAGTGTGGCGTATATGATCAATGACTACCTGGAATCAGGAGATACTACTAAGCTTCGACAAATCGCCCGAAACACCATGTTTTGGGGAAAAGAGAACTGGGAGTTTTTCGAGGATCTTTATGCCTTCAATCAATCACTACCTGAAGATGATCGTGTTTTTATTAAAAGCATTGACATTGAATACAAAATGGAATCAGCCATTTTCGTCATCAATCAGCTGATTGGTGACAAGGAGATACCAGAAAGTCTGAGCAGAACCGTCGGAGTTTTTAAGCAACTTTTTGAGAATACACGCGAACATCGTGAACAATACCAGGGCCTTTCTGTGATGTACTATTACGATCGTGAAGTGGTAGAAAGTCTGGTTCTGATGACGATCGAGGAAATGGAGCGAAAAAGTGATGAATACACAGACTTCTTCGGAGATGATTTTGTTCGGTTTGCAACCATGATCCTGGAGATGGATGACGGCCTCACCTTTGATTACACGAATCCGAATAATAATTACAAATTCCGAGACAGATTGATTTACAGAAAGTTTGAGTCACTTATCGAAGAATATCCTGAAACGGGGATCTTATGCGTAATTGGCATGCGTCACGCCACCAAAGGATCATCAATCTACAAACTTGATAAGCTTTCGTTTTCTCCGCTTTACGAGAAGGTGTCAATCATCAAGGTTTCGGCGCTTTTCAATAAAATGATTATTTCCAGCGACCTGAAGCGCCTCAATTTCAATTATCCGAATCATTTAAAAAACAACATTGCTACGCTCATCCGCCACACAGAGGAAGATGCTGCGCTACGTTCATCAAAAGGTTTTGATTATACACTTTTCATAAATAGCAATGGTGAAATCACCCCTTTTGATAAAGTGTATAAAAAGGAATATGGTGAATGATTAAACTGCCGCTCTTCTCAGGCGATCATTAATGGCTTTTCCTAATCCTTTCTGAGGTAGAAATTCCGTAAGGATTACCTCAATATGTGGTTGATCCATTTTTCGCAAAGCTGAAAAAATGTTGCGAGCTGCCTCGTCCAGATCACCAGCAGGAGATAGCATAACCTGATTCTTCTCAGGAACATCATAAGTGCCCATAAACGTTAAAATACCTGTCGTTTTAGGATTTAACTTTTTTAGGTTTTCCGATATATCTCCAATAATCATCTTCCTTCCCGGAGAGTAGTGGGACTTCAACATACCCGGCGCAGCAGGATTAGAGCTCTCGTTAACCTGAATTTTAACGTTTCCGACAATCTCTTCTATAGCCTCCACCTTTGTACCGCCAAGTCTGTAAACAACCACATCCTCTCCATCAAATCCCACAATGGTGGATTCTAATCCAATATGACATGGGCCACCATTCAAAATATATGGAATCTTATCACCGAGTTGGTCCTCAACATGCTGGGCAGAGGTAGGAGAAACATACCCAAAAGGATTGGCACTTGGAGCTGCCAATGGAAATTGTAATGCTGTCAGAAGTTCTAAAGTCAACGGATGATCCGGGATTCGCACAGCAACCCGATCAAGGCCTGAAGTAAGCAAATCTGGAACCGAAGATTTTTTGTTCAGCAGGATCGTTAACGGGCCGGGCCAAAAGGCATTGGTCAGTTCATAGGCTTTGGATGGTATTTCCTTAACAAGACCTTCAATTTTATCCAAAGAATTCGTATGGGCGATCAATGGATCAAACTTAGGACGATTCTTAACAGAATAAATTTTGAGTATCGCATCTTCATTCAATGCGTTCCCTGCCAGACCGTAGACGGTTTCTGTGGGTATGCCTACCACTTCACCATTTTCCAGCAATTGTTTTGCCTTTGATATGTCTTTGCCAATTTCAGCCACGATCTAAAAATCTAAAAACGCAAAGATGAATGAACGATTTGAATTTGTCATGTGGCAGTGAAATACTTATTTTAGTCTAAAACCTACACCATGACAAAAAGTACAAGAAATACCTTACGAATTGCATCATTCATCCTGGCAATATTGATCATACTTATGGACTTGGGGGTGATACCAAACATCATCAATTATCACTTTTGGGTGATGGTAATCGCCTACTTTCTGTTGGTATTGAGTCTACGTTAGCGTCGGAGTAGCAATCGTCCGGTTTTAGATCCACCTTTGTATCTGATCCTGTAGAGGTATGTCCCGTTTGCTAATGGGAAACCGGAAGGTGTAGTGCCATTCCATGTCACAGTGTTCGTTCCTTCGTATTGCGGTCCCCATAAAATGGTATTCACCAGGGCTCCACTGGCAGTCAGAATATCAATTCTTACATCTCCATCTTCAGGGATGGAGTATTGAATATTGGTTCTCTCCTGAAATGGATTAGGATAAGCAGCAAGAAGCTGAAAGCTATTCCCCTGATCAGATTCTGTTTCAATAGATTTGAAATTGCTGACTTGTGTGGAATAAACACCATTGCCATGGGTTGCAATAACCAACCTTCCATCACTGGCTCTGTAATCCATCATGGTAACAATGGAGCTGCCAATAAGTCCAGGTGACTCCTTAATCCAGGTGGTTGTAGTGGAAACGTTATCAGCTGAATAAAGACCGACACTGGTACCTACAAAGACCTGATAGCCAGTGTTTGTTGGCACCACCTCTGTCCATCGAACACTAGGGCCATTGCCAGAACCGTCAGGGTTCTCTTCTAGATTTCCGCTCACATCCATAAACGTCTCCCCTCCATCCTTACTTTCAAAAATGGACGGCACATTGTAGCTGGAAAAAACGACCACTACATGATCTTGATCTTCCGGATTGACAGAAATACTCGAAACATATCCATTTGTTAATGAGTCCAGCTTCACTACATTAAAGCTTGGTGATTCATCTGCATTATCTAGCCTGAATAACTCTCCCGAAGCTGTTCCGAAGTAAACTTTTTCCCCGTCTTTAGATATATCTACTGCACTGACCAATCCATCACCAACTGGCTCTTCTGTAACCCTTTCCCATCCAAGGTTGGTTGGCGTCTGTGATCCTCCTGGTATTTGACTCACATTCGGATGAAAGTATAGGTGATTTCCACCCGCGCAAAACATTCGATTTTCATTGGTTGGATCTAGTGTGAATGGATTTACGAAAAGGTAAATAGAGCCAGCTTCCTCCACCAGACCACCTGGGTCCACACGTCCAAAAGATGTGAGCTCAAAGTCTTCATTTAAGGTAAGTCTCAACGTCTGACCTCTCTGAAAAGAAGCGAACCAGAGCGTGTTGTTTTGAGTGGTGGCTGAATACCCACCATCGCCACCAATTATAGTACCCCAGGACGGATTGCCATTTGGAGCGAGATCGGTTCCATTATCCTGCATGCCTCCTATGAGAGTTTGATCCCCGGGAACTTTCGACTGTGCTATTGTAAAGAACTGTGAGGTTACAAATCCATCATTCCTACTTTGCCACACTACCGAGTCAGCAGCAATGTCTCCTGTCCGAATCAACCCCCCATCGCTGGCTGAAAGTGCAACATCCGGATTGCTCGGTAAAAACAATAAATCGTGCTGATCTGGATGATGATTCACATACGGTTTGATTTTTCCTCCGGGATCATACCCCCCAATCCACTTGATATTCTCCTGCGTTCGGAAACCATCGATAGAACGATAGAGGTTTGTGGCTCCTACAAAAACCAGGTTAGGATCTTGAGGATGAACACGAAGCATCATGTTATAGGATCCCTGAGTGTCAATGTCTCCCAACTCTGCTTCAAAATCAGGAATTTCTCGGGGTTCCGGATCAAACCCATTGATTCTTCCCGGACTATTTATCAATGACAATCTATGTTCTAGAATAAATATCGGATTGGAATCGAGCATAAAATAGGCAACATCCGGGTTGGATGGACTGGTGCCAATCACTACGCGCCGGTATTGAGACTCATCTGTTAAAGGTGTGATGTCTTCCCAATTCTGGCCGTCGAGAGAATAATATAAACCTGCATCAGGAGATTTCTCATCAGTTGGTGATTCAGTGGAAAGTCCTGCATAAAAAACATTATCATTCGAGCGTTCCAAAGAGGTGTAAAAGGAAGCGCTGACCTCATTCAAATCAACTGACTCATCTAATCCTAATAACTCCTGACCAATCTCAATCTCCCAGGTGTTCCCCCCGTCTAAAGAACGCAAAATTCCGCCAAACGCCGCGACCAACACTTCTTCTTCTAGCAGGTTCTCCGGATTTATTTCAATATCCCAGATATACTGAAACTGACTGTTAAACACATTGGGCTCAGAATCCTGCGTCGATGGAATTGGATCCCAGGTTTCACCATTATCCGTCGATTTGTAAATGCCATCTCCTCGAAACGGTGCTCCACCTCCACGAGCTGAATTTCCTACAATTTCTCCCGTGCCATGATACCATGTATCTTCCATTCCTGGACGAATATCCTGCACAATACAGGTCACGCTATTCCGATTCTCAGGATTGGACTTTCTGACCCAGGTTATACCTCCATCAGTACTTTTCCAGACTCCTCCAGATACACCGCCGGCAAGGATCACGTTTTCGTTCCTTACATCGAAAGCCACCGCGCGGGTTCTTCCACCTACATTTACTGGTCCTTCAGACACATAGGTAAGCTGTGTTAAACGCATGCCGTCCGTCTGTTGAGTTAGCAAACGGTCAAATTGAAGCTCCGCTTTGCGAATATTAGAAGGAACATTCCCAGTGGATGGATCAGCTGTCAGCATCTGCTGATATTCCAGCCGACCCATTAAGTCTTCTCTGCCTCCTATTTCTGAAAGATCGTCCCTGACTTCAAAAGTGTATTGCGGAGAAAAAACTGATGCTGAATCTCCAACAAGGAGAACGAAAAGAAGAGCAGCTAAAAGTCTTTTCAATCTATTCGATTACCGTATTGACTTTGTTAATTCTTCCTTCTGAGAGTTCTCCAGTCTTCACGCCCTCTCCATTGTTATTCATGTCTTCGAATTTTGCCTCTACAAAGTAGGCCATTGGCTTGACGTCTTTGAAGGTCACTCGGCCTTTCTTATCGGTCTTTAACGTAGCTACTGCATTTTCACTTGCCAGATAGTCTTTTTCGGTTTCGTAAATGGAGACAGTAGCCCCTTCCACAAAGTTTCCAAGTCCGTCTATGACCGTCACTCGCAGTTTCGTAGGTAGCAATTGAGCCTCTGCTTTATTGAATGCTGATGATCCCAGCAGTATTACGGTAATTAATGTAAGTACTCTCATAATTGTAATTTCTAGTTCTTAAGTGAAAAAATATGTTGGGCTAAATCTTCAAAATTTTGAGCCTCTTTATACTTTCGATCAGGATACGAATTTGCGATGAGTTTGATTCGTGTCGGCTCATCGTTTTCTTCAATATATTCTATCTGCACATTACCGAATTTTTGATCGATTGGTTCCACAAATCCACGTTTCGGTTTCAGGTAATGCATCTCTTTTGACTCTACTATCCCACCCTTTTCCTGCATCGTATGTCGGCTAAGCACCAATCTGTAATCGAGCTTTTTCACCTGATCCGCCAGGTAATCAAACAAAAACCGGTAACTGCTTTTTCCATATTTAGACTCATAGCTGATAGCAAAACCATTACTATAGGTGGATTCGAGTAGCAAAATTTGAGGATCTTTATCCAATCCTTGCTTGCTCCAGGCATAAGATTCCCACAGATCATTTATAAACTCAGTGCACGTATCTGAAGTCTTCCATGCATTGAATCGATCCAGGAAAGATTGACTCCTTTTTATGATCTCATCGACAAAAATCTTCGTGGGTGTCTTTTCTGATTTCCCAAACAGTCGATTATATATGTAATCAAAGTAACTCATCTATCTAATAAGTGTAACAGAGCCATATTGTTCGATGGTTCCTAGATTAGGAGCCAGTGAACTCGAAAATTTCATGATGTATGCATACGTACCCGGTGGAAGCAATTTGCCTTTGTAGATGCCATTCCACCTGAAATCCTGGTTATTGGACGAATACACTAATTCCCCCCATCGACTGTATATCAGTATCTCAAAGGTTTCCACATAGTCATTTGGAAAGACAAAAAACTCATCGTTTACTCCATTCGCATTAGGTGAAAACGCATTAGGAGCAAAAATGACTGGACGACAATCCTCAACCACCTCTACTCTGTCGGTCACACAGGTAAATCCATTATACAACGTTACCTCATAGGTCCCCGCAGTTGCTACATTTAGCACCTGGTTGGTAGAAATGACCGTATTGTCTGGGAGCAATCTCCATTCGTAAGTATTGAAAATTCCCGGATCAAGATCCACTGTAGGATCAGTAGCATCGGCAGTACAATAGGTAGCTCTCTCAGGGAGTAGCAAGTCTTCAGGGTTAATTGGAACAACTGCTACATCCAGTGCATCTGTAGCTGTGCAGGTGCCTGATTCATTGGTAGCAATAACCGTATACCTTCCAGATTGAGTGACCGTTAGAATGGAATCAGAATCTGATAAAACCGCGCCGTTGGCATCCTGCCATTCATAGGTCACCGATGGATTGAAGTAGTTTGTTGTTGCGATTAAAAAGACATTCCCGTTATTGTTACAATCGGGCTCCAGCGCAAGTGTAACTTCAAATTCTGGTTGTATCTCCACATTTGTATTTCCCGATGTTACCTCACATCCTGTGAATTGATCCGTTACCGTGACATTGTAAGTCCCTGAGGTAGTTAATGTTCGTTGCATCGCTTGCCCTCCATCATTCCAGTTGAAAATGTAGCTACCACTTCCATTGGTCACATTTGCTACTAGCGTGACCATTCCTTCACATGGATCGCCATTGACTACCACATCCACCACCGGATCTCCATTGAAGTTCACCTGGATCTCTTCTATTCTATCACATCTTCCTGCTTCTGAAGCGGTTACGGTATAAACACCTGGCTGATCAACGGTAATGGTAGTTCCCGTGTTTGCACCCACAATGCCCGGCCCTGCCCATGTATATGCAGCTGCACCTCCTGACCCATCGGTCACAAGAATATTTCCCTGGGCACCACATATTTCCTGAATGGCATCAAAAGTGAATGCTGGCTCAGGATCCGGGTTAATTGTTATCTGCTCGGTCTCTACGCAATTGGGGGGTGCATTGTCCGTAACCTGAACAAAGAAAGTCCCGGTATTTAACCCTGATACGACCAATGGATCAACTGAATCTGTGCCGCTGGCAACAACAACTCCATTTTGATTCTGAATTTCATAATCGTAGCTAGCCGGTAGAGTTGGAGTAGTTCCTGATATTGTCAGTTCCACTGTACCATCACAATTCCCTCCAGTATTGTTCACTGCCATATTAAAACTACCCGGATCCTCTATCTGAACGACTTCTCTATATGTACAGCCTGTAACTAGATTGGTCACTGTCAGATTATAGTTTCCAGGAGATAATCCAGTAATTATTGGTGCTGCTCCCGGACCATCAAAGTTTGCTGGTCCAAATGCAGTAGGTCCAGCCAACTGGTAGGAATAGCTGCCAGCTGCATTAAAATTGATATCTATTGTTCCATCATCGTTTCCACATCCTGTAGTTGGATTTGGTGTAACGGTGACATCCGGTTCTTCCAATATAGTCACCTGAATCGTGTCGCGTCCAATACAGCCAAATGAGTTTGTCACCTCCAGGGTGTATTCAAATACACCAGCAGTGGTTGTATCAATATCAAAGGTTCGGTTTGTGCCTAATACAACTCCATCTATTGCCCAGGAATAAGTAGCCCTTGCAACCTGTGCATCCAGTGTCTGTGTGGGATCATTCTGACAAAGTGTTCGGTCTCCACCCAGGTCAACAGCAGGCCTGGCATCCGCCAAAAATACCTGAAGCGTATCTGAGGTACACCCAGTCACGGTATTGATAATTGCTACATCAATAATTGCTGGTTGTGAAACAGTGATCTCCCGTGTGGTCTGTCCTGTACTCCAGTAATAATTAAAATCAGGATTGTCTGTTGGCCAGGCAGTCAAGACAATCGACTGATCACAAAGCGCCGTATCAGTTGGTACAGTAGGACTTTCAGGAATGTTGTTGATTGTTATCGTTTGCGTGAGTGTCGTATCTGTGTCACATCGATTGCTAAGTACCAATTGCACATTGTATGTCCCCGGACTGTTGTACGTATGCGTAGTGTCTTGAACAGCCGCAGAAGTACCATCTCCGAAAATCCAGAGGTAGTTTTCAATGGAGTTATTTGGATCTCTACCTACAGCTGAAAACGTAGACTCCTGACCCGCACATCCCACTGTTACGACCATACTTGGTTGCTGCTGTGGGGGTGATTGATTTTGAGCGAAATTGGGTAAACCCAATCGGCTGGTTCTTCCGGAAAGATCGAAACCTGTTGCGTTGAAGCTAGCACCTGCATCGTCACCATCTGGTGAATTGATTGTTCCCAATGTACCAGAATTGTCCACTGCCATGTAAATCGTACCGTCCGGACCCAGCTGCAGCGCACCATAGTCTGCACCCTGCGGGTAGCCATCAAATTTCGTTGCTTCGATATCTCCAGCTGGATCTGCTGAGTTTAAGCTATCTAGATCGTATTGAATGAGTTTAGACGCACCAGACGAAGTAGTCAGATAAAGCCTTAATCCACCCGGTGAAAACTCCATTCCATAGAGATCACTTTCCCCGGTATCAATCAATCGAGGGTTTGAAATTTCACCCTGGTTTAAATCCAAAATCTCCACCTGATTCGTTCCAGGAATGTTCACGGCTATTTGATTCAGGGTTGGTGAAATCTTCATGTATCCGGTAGCACTTAATTCCTGCATAAAGTCATGTACTTCTCCTGATGGTGAGTAAATCGCTCCACTTAGTCCTGCAGGACCTGTCAGGTACGCCCGGAAGGTATTATTTCCAAACTCATGCGCCACAATGAGATCATTTCCAGTAAAGCCTGAGCCGGCAATTCGCTCGGTGCTATTTTCCATCAGTTTGACATTCTTTACAATCACTTTCCCCCTGGCTGCATCTTCTTTCATATCCACAATGGAATATCTAAGCGCATACTCATCATCACCATATACCTGCTCTGTAGTGAAGATGTAAAACATCGTCTGATCATCAGCAAAAGGCATGATCAAAGAGTTTTGTGCCGATTGTTCGTCACCCCCGATAGCATCTCCATTGACCATCACATCATGCTCTTTGTTCCAGACGTTTACTCCATTGGTGTAGAACAAAAGATCCCCGTTCACATCAGAAATGGTTGCGCACCCCTCCAGTGCATCCTGCTGATTGGCATCCAAAATAGCGATAGGTCCATTGGTAAATTCGATCCCTGCCTGCTCTCCAAAATACCACTGATTTGAAGTTTGATTGGAAACTCCATACTCCAATACTTCGATATCATCAAAGCCGGTACAACCCGAAGCATCCGTAACTTCTACCCAATACGTACCGGTAGTATCCACGTCTATGGTTTGGGTGGTTTCACCCGTACTCCATACAAATGACTGCCCGGTACCTGCATCCAATGTTAAAATCTCATCCACACAAATGGTGGTGTCATTGCCTAAATCGACCATCAGGCTATTGGTCAGAATCTCCACCGGTTGGGTGATCGTTTGTGTGATGCCATTTACTTCGGCTGTCAAGCTAACCATATATCCGCCGGCAGCCTGGTACTGATAATTTGGTATCCAACCATTGCTTCCACCACCATCTCCAAAGTCCCAAATAAGATTATTCGGAACCGGCTCTACTATCGGAAAGAATTTTGTGATGTTGGTTTCACAGCTATCTATCCAATAAAAGTTAAGCGTGTCAAATGTGAAGTTGTATCCGGGGGTGAACTCTGTAAACTGTCTGGAATTAAAATTATCTGGAAAAACGATCGCTTGATATTGAACAGAATCGGCAATGCTATCAGGCTGGTTGATTCTACCCAGGTTAAACGCTGCTCCATTTGTTGATTGGTACAGGTGATAAATGCGTTCATCAGGTGCTCTCTTTAAGCCATAGCTTCGAAATATTGGAGCAGGCAGGATCGGATTCACTGACTCTGTAGAATCGTTGAAATCCAACTGATACAACTGACCGGTTGTACCACTGCTTCCAAATCTTGAAATATAAAGCTTAGAGCCATCTGACGACCATTCCACATCATAAATAGATTCTCCAACATCGTCATTAAAACCTGTTCCTGTTAAGGTCCGATCAAAAGTTGGAATACCAGTAGCCGGATCAAAATCCATTAGCCAGATATTTCGATTGGTTGTACGAGGAGCCATAACCAGCTGGGATGAATCAGCATTGAAAGCAAGATGTGCTGCCTCGAAACCAGGTGTCGTTCCTCCGGTGAAATCATAATTGATCGTAGCTCCTATACCTCCTCCGTCAATCTGGGTTACCTGAATTTGAAAAGTAGTCCTGTTTTGAGATATCAGCCAGAAAAGCTCACCATTTCCAGCCGGTATGACCAGCATCCCTTCAGAAGGATTAGTTAATCCTGTTGAATTATTCGTAGATGTAACGTCCCCATAGGGAAATTGAGCAGTCCCATTTCCGGGTATAGTTGCGTCCACGATGGTGTATTGAATTTCGTTTGGTGCTGCGGCTCCTGAATTAGTGAATAAATAATACTGTCCCGGATTGTTGGTAACAGGGCAAGTAACGACTGGAACATTGATGGATGAATTTCCTGACAGTCCGGCTCCACCAGGAATAATGGTATGAGATGCATCATATACATCCACTCCGTCAGTGTAAAACAAAAGATTTCCTGTGAATTGATCTGTAATGGTCACCGCCCCCGCATTTCCAAAAGGAGTGGCCTGATCGGTCTGCAAGTATACATCCCGCCCATTTCGATCGAACACAAGGTTTTCAACTGAATTACCAAAATACCACCTGGTTTCAGTAACATCCTGTGCGAATAGCGAAACTGAGAGACAAAATAGCAGGACAGGGAACAGCACTCTGCGTAAGACAGAGGTATAGGGGGAATGAATCATTAAAATGTCCTTATGCATACACAACACTTCGTAAAAATACCTTTAACACGAATATTTCGTGACTTAATCCTGAATAATGTGGCAACTTTAAACAATGAAGAGGCATATTCCATTGGCTGAATGTTTTCATTTAAAATTTCAACGTACCAATCAGCGTTACATTACCTACGTAAGTCAACAAATCTTGAGCCGAATTGTATTAATTGTTATAATTTGCTCAATGATTTTAATCATACATTTTGCATGATCCGAAAGGTATTTATCATTCTTATAATCTTCGGTACGTTCTGTCAGGAAAACACTTTGCAGGCGCAAGACCCCCAGTTTTCTCAGTATTATGCAGCTCCGCTTTATCTCAATCCCGGACTGGTAGGAATCAATCAGAAAGGCCGAATGGGAATTAATTACAGGACACAATGGCCCAACCTGGACGCTAACTTTGAAACATTCTCGACCTACTTCGATTATCATTTTGAAGACTACTACAGCAGTGCCGGTGTGATATTCACTCGCGATCGTGAAGGGATTGCCGGACTGAGCTCTACCTCTATCGGTCTATTGTATGCCTATCAGGTGCAACTCAACTATGAATGGACTTTTCGTCCGGGTGTTCAGGCATCTTACTACTTCAGAGATTTGAATTTTGACAAGCTCACCTTTGGGGATCAGTTTGACAATACCGGTCAGGTTCGGCCGACGACAGGGGAAACTTTCAATACCGGGCTAAATGCACGATTTTTTGACCTGGCCTTCGGAGGAGTGCTTTATAATCCAGCCTTATGGATTGGGGCTTCCATGCATCATATCCTGGAGCCTAATCAAAGCATCGCGGGTGGTGATGCACCGCTTCCAAGGAAATTCTCCATCCACGGAGGATATCGCATTTCCTTGAATCCCAATACCACAAATACAGCCATTGGTGAGCGAAGCATTACTCCTAGTTTCAACTATCGGACGCAAGGAGATTTTGATCAGCTGGATGTTGGAGCATACTTTACGATTAATTCAATTTTAGCAGGACTGTGGTACAGAGGCTTACCCATTAAAAACACCGACGGAGTAGTGAACAATGAAGCAATTATATTTATGATTGGTATGCAGACCAACCGAACAACTTTTGGTTACAGTTTTGATTATACCCTTTCTGACCTGGGTATTGGTACTGGAGGAGCACATGAAATTAGCATTGCATACTCGTTTAGTCTGGGAGATCCATTAAAGCCTGCTGCAGACGTTCGAAGGCTGAAGTGCCCGATTCCGTTTATTTTTTAGCAACATTGTCCGTTAATTTGTGGGATGACTGAACAAACCATCTTCACAATCCTTCTGGTGATTATCACCTTTGATTTTGCACTCGAGCGAATATTGAACTATTTAAACAGAAAAAGCTCCAAAAAGCCAATTCCAAAGGAGCTGGAAGGTATTTATGATGAAGAACGTTATACCAAATCTCAGGCTTATCAGGCAGAAATTTCGAGGTTCGGCACCTTTTCTGCTACGTTTAGTTTTGTTATCCTGATTCTGGCCATCTACAATGGCTGGTTCGGTATGCTGGATCAGTGGATTCGTACGTTCTCGCCATTAAGTCTAGTTTCTCCTTTAATATTCTTTGGAATTCTGTTTATAGCTTCCGATATCATTAATACCCCATTCTCTATATATCGAAATTTTGTTATTGAAGCGAAGTATGGTTTTAATAAGATGACCGCTAAAACTTTTATTTTGGATAAAATAAAAGGTTACGTCCTCACCATCATTATTGGTGGACTTTTGCTAGGCGTACTGATCTATTTTGTCAATGCTATCGGGAGTGATTTCTGGTATTATTTCTGGGCAGTAATGACAGCATTCGTCCTTTTTGCCAATTTTTTCTACACCTCCCTCATCCTACCGCTTTTCAATAAACTGACGCCCATGGAGGATGGTGAATTGAAATCCTCCATTCAATCCTATTGCGACAAGGTGAATTTTCCTTTGAAGAACATTTTTATCATGGACGGCTCGAAACGATCCAGTAAAGGAAATGCCTTCTTTAGTGGGCTAGGGAAGAAAAAGAAAGTTGTGCTTTTTGATACTTTGGTAGAAAAGCACTCCATCCCGGAGCTAACTGCTGTATTTGCACACGAGGTAGGACACTACAAAAAGAAACACATCCTGTTTACCACTATCTTCAGCATCGGACTGATGGGTTTTATGCTATTTCTTTTTTCACGAATGGCTTACAGTGCTGAGGTGAGCTGGGCGATGGGTGGTCAGACTTCTGCTTTGCATTTAAATCTGTTGGCGTTTGGAATCTTATACTCCCCTATTTCTACGATACTTGGGATTATTGGAAATGTGATATCGCGAAAAAATGAATATGAAGCGGATGCCTATGCGAAAGAGACCTATGATAGCAAACCATTGGTCACCGGTTTGAAAAAAATGAGTGCTGATCATTTGTCAAACCTGACTCCTCATCCGGCTTTTGTATTTGTGCATTATTCTCACCCTCCTTTAAAGGAGCGAGTAAAGGCATTAGAAGCTTAGTTACCTCCTAGAAAATCAATCTCCGCCCTAAAAGGAAAACTCATCAGATAGGTGTGTGCCTCCTGTATGGTCATCTGATCATGGATGATCTTGTAAAGAGTCTCCGTGATCGGGCATCTGACCTTATAAGATTCAGCAAGTTGATTTACAATATTGATGGTTTTAATACCCTCAGCTACCTCCTCCATGGATTCGATGATTTCATCAAGTCCTTCTCCTTTGGCTAATCGGTAGCCGACAGTGAAGTTTCGGCTCAGATTAGATGTACAGGTAGCGATCAGATCACCTACTCCAGCGAGTCCGAGAAATGCCTGGGCGTTTCCACCGAGTGCCTGCCCGATGTATACCATCTCCACAAGCCCCCGACTGATGAAAAGTGATTTAGCATTTTCACCCAAATCCATGCCTGCAATCGTTCCTGCTCCCACTGCTATGATATTTTTCAGAATGCCACAAAGTTCAATTCCAATCAGATCACGGCTACCATAAATCATGAAGCGATCATTTTTTAGTAAACGCTGACCAATCTTTACCACCTCATCAAAGTGAGAAGCCACCACAGTAGCCGCAGGTTTGCGTTGGTCAAGTTCACGAGCCAAATTTGGTCCTGCCAGACATCCCACTCGCAGTACTGAAGTCTCTTCCTTTATGACTTCAGAGATGGTTTTTACATGCTCGCGTGTGAGCGGATTATTAGCATTTATTTTTTGATTTTTAGGGACGAACAGATCAAACCCCTTAGTACCATGAATAAGTACGTGATACGGTCTCAAATGAGTCGCCAATTTTATGATCATATCCCTAAAGTTGGCAGAAGGAACCATCGGAAATATCACTTCGCACCGCTGAGGAACCTCTTCCAGGTTATTCGTCACCTCAATATTTTCATGCAGCTTTTGTCCAGAGCTCACTCGCTGTTTTGCAATTTTCCTGGTCTTTTCAGGATCACGGACATATAGAATAACATTGGCCTCATTTTCTGCCAAAATATTGGCTACAGCCGTACCGAAGCTCCCGGCTCCAATGACCCCTACAGTCTCATCTTTAGATATATTTTTCGAGCCCATAGCCATTCATTCGGTTGTGATAATAGTACAATGTATTTGTATCCTGTACGATGATCTTATCACCTTTTCTTATCAGTGGGCGCTGATCATGATAAAGACCTACATTCTGCAAACCATGCTCAATTGCATCTGTTGCTTTTTTCTTCATGTGATCAGCCATATCCACTTGTCCTTTTTTATGGATTTTCTCTAGCCTGGTCCTTAGCTTTTTAAAGTTATCCTTAAACTCTTCATAGTCAAGAACCAAGTCTTCATCCGGCAACCTTAAGACACTGTATAAATCGAGTTTAGGGTTCTTTCGTTCCAGCATTTTGAAGGCAGTAAAAGCAACAAGGTGACTGGCAAAAACACGATTGTATTTGTGGTATTCTTCTACAATCCGTTTTGACAATACACGCACGTATTCCTTCTCACGCTGTGCATCAAACGTGATTTTCTTATCTCTGAGGAAATAATCTTTTACGTTGATTGCATTACCATTTTTATCAAAGCTATTACCATCATCATCCACATAGTTGCCCAAAATATCCATCCCTCGCCCAATATTCACAGAAATATCAGATCCTTTTGTGAAAAACTTGAACATGAATGTACCAAGCTTATATGAAGTAGAAAACTCATCAGCCTCTACATAATAGCGCTCTCTGCCTGTTCTTTTCAAATGGTCCCTTATAAGCGAAGGTGCCTCCAGCGTGAAGTGGTAGTTGATTACCACTGGCACAATAAAAACCTTTCTTACATCCTCATTTTCACCTGCATTTAAATAAAGCTCTCGTTGAGCTTCAATTGCAGTGCCAAGCAAACCTGTTCGCAGATTAGTTTCAATCTCTCCAGAACGAGAACGTGTACCCCCAGGAAAAAACAAAGAGTGGCACCCTTTTTTAATCGCATGTCTGGAATATGTCTTAAGCGTCTCTAAATAAATAGGGTTCTTCTTTCTCCTATCCACTTTATAAGCACCCAGGCTATTCATGAAATAGGCTAAAATCTTGATGTTAAACAGGTTGAGTCCTGCACCATATATAAAAGGAGGGAGTCCGAGATACTGAATAGCCCAGCCGATCAGGATCGAGTCAAGGTTACTGAAATGTGTTGGAACCATTACAACCGTTCCCTTCTTGGCGAGTGATCTGATATGCTCAGTTTCTCCAATGACATGGATTTTATCGTCCAGATCCAACTGACGACTAAACAAAGACAGCAACCCCTTAACTCGTGCAGCATTAAGCAAACGGGCAAAACCGAACGTAATGAATTTTTGAGCAAACTGGTAGGCTGACCGCTTAAAGCTCCCCGCTATTTCCTGCGTATATCTATTGATAATTTCACTCAAAAGCTCTTTTTCGAGTGCTATGGCCTTTTCTTTTTCATCCGGATTGATGTCCAGCAGGCGCGCCTGCATGTTTTTCCAATAAACACGCTCATCGGGTGGGTCTACACGCCACGGGTTGGCTTTCATCCGAAGCTTTTCGCGATGAATCGTCATTTCTATTTCTTCTCTCAGCGATCCACCTTTCCCCTCAATCAGGTGATTGTACGTTTCAGCCGTCACCTCATCGATGAACTCTCTTCTGTCCCTGGACAGTTTGACAATCGGCCAATCATTTTTGTTTGGGACAATTTCTGAATACCTAACTTTCTTTCTACCCATTTACCTCAATTAGAAATTGGCGGAAAGATAATTGGATTTAATAAGTTTGAGATTCGAAATTGAAGATGATGACCCGCCTCTCTCTAATTCTCTTCTCACTTTGCACAGTGTATAGCACAATGGGCCAACACAGTGTGGCCAGACAGTGGAATGAAGTGATTTTGGAGGGAATAAGAAATGACCTGGCCAGACCTACCATTCATGCAAGAAATCTCTTTCATATCTCAGCGGCCATGTATGATGCATGGGCATTCTATGATGAGGAAGCTACACCTTATTTTTTAGGTAATCATTGTGCTGTTTTTGAAATAACTGCTCCTTCAAACAAGAAGGAGGCAGTAGAAGAAACGTTGAGCTATGCCGTTTACAAGCTTATTAAACATCGTTTTAAAAATTCACCAGGAAGCTATCATACGCTGCTGCTAGCACATGACCTAATGGAAGAACTAGGTTATGACACTGATTATTCATCTGAAGAGTACTGGAATGGCGCACCGGCCGCATTAGGAAATTATCTTGCTTCTTGTATCATAAACTATGGTCTCAACGATGGAGCTAATGAGCAATATGATTATGCCAATGAATATTATGAGCCAGTAAATGAACCATTGTTTATCCAGCAAAGTGGCAATCCTACCATTTCAGACCCAGATAGATGGCAGCCACTAACACTCGATTTCTTTATTGATCAAAGTGGGAATCCCTCTGACGATACTACCCCTGCTTTCCTAAGTCCGGAGTGGGGAAATGTAAAGCCCTTTGCCCTACAAAAAGCCGACGCAACAATCAAACAGCGAGATGGGCATGAATACATTGTCTATCACGACCCGGGACCACCACCATCAATTGAAAGCGATGCGTATAAGTGGGGGTTTTGCCTGGTTAATGTATGGTCCAGCCACTTAGATCCTTCGGATGAAGTGATGTGGGATATTTCACCAAAAAGCATAGGAAACATCCAGTCTTACCCGAATTCCATGGGTGATTACGAATCTTTTTATGATCTGGAGCAAGGTGGAGATGCTAGTGAAGGGTGGTCTTTAAATCCGACAACTGGTTCACCATATGAAGAGCAACTTGTACCTAGGGGTGATTATACTCGTGTGTTGGCAGAATTCTGGGCTGATGGCCCTGACTCTGAGACCCCTCCCGGTCATTGGTTCACTATTCTAAACTACGTCAATGACCACCCACAACTTGTGAAAAAGATGGGAGGAACTGGAGAAGAAGTGGATGCGCTGGAATGGGATGTGAAAACCTATTTTACACTTGGAGGGGCCATGCATGATGTAGCTGTGAGTGTCTGGGGCATCAAAGGATGGTATGATTATATCAGACCCGTATCAGCTATACGATTCATGGCTTCAAAAGGTCAATCCAGTGACCCTTCCCTTCCTGGTTTTCATGAAGAAGGCATCCCTTTGATCGAAGGGTTCGTGGAAGTGATCACCAGCACGGATGATCCATTAGCAGATGGTGAAAAGGATGTAGGGAAAATCAAAATAAAAGCCTGGAAAGGCCCGCTATTTATTATCAACCCAGAAACAGATGCTGCGGGTGTTGACTGGATTCTTGCGGAGGACTGGTGGCCTTATCAACGCCCTTCGTTTGTTACTCCCCCATTCGCGGGATACGTCTCAGGGCATTCAACTTTCAGCAGAGCCGCATCAATTGTATTAGAAAAGTTAACGGGAAGTGCATTTTTTCCCGGTGGGATGGGGGAATTTGTAGCACCTAAAAATGAATTCCTCGTTTTTGAAGAAGGTCCCAGCGTAGATGTTGTACTGCAATGGGCTACTTATCGCGATGCTGCAGACCAATGTAGTTTGTCCAGAATATGGGGTGGGATTCATCCTCCGGCCGATGACATTCCGGGCAGAGAGATTGGAAACATCATAGGTGAACAAAGTGTTGATTATGCCATGAAGTTTTTTAATGGAACGTATGAAACAAAACCAGCTAATCCCACGATTATCACGTATCCCAACCCGTCAAGCAAACTTTTATTCATACAATCAACAAATTCTGAGCAATTTAGCTTCGAGATATACGATATTCACGCCAAAATTGTATTCCGTCAATCCAAAGAAACCAATCAATCAATCGTAAATATTGAATCATTGAACAAGGGGATGTATTTGATAAAGGCTCATACCTCTTCCAAAACCATCACCACAAGGTTCATCAAAAACTGATATGTCCTTAAAACTATCTGACATCCAAGCGCCTGTGAATAATGAAATGGCAGAATTTGAAAAGAAATTCCGCCAATCCATGAAGAGTAAAGTTATGCTTCTGGATAAGATAACCGGGTATATTGTACGTCGAAAGGGAAAGCAAATGCGGCCACTCTTTGTTTTCCTAAGTGCAGGTGCCACTGGACGGATCTCTGAATCTACTTACAGAGGGGCTGCCCTAATCGAGTTGCTGCACACTGCCACACTGGTACACGATGACGTGGTGGATGACGCAAATAAAAGACGAGGATTTTTCTCTATTAATGCGCTTTGGAAAAACAAAATTGCAGTCTTGGTAGGAGATTTTCTTTTGTCTCGAGGGCTCATCCTGTCAATGGAAAATGGAGATTATGACTTGCTTCGAATCACTACAGAGGCGGTAAAGGAAATGAGTGAGGGTGAGCTATTGCAGATGGAAAAAGCTCGAAAGCTAAATATTAATGAAGAGATATACTATGACGTGATCCGCCAAAAAACAGCCAGCCTGATTACTTCTTGTTGTAAAGTGGGTGCGGCTTCTGCAGGTGCCGATGAAGAAACCATTGAAAAAATGGGTGAATTTGGTCTGGCAGTAGGAATGGCATTTCAGATAAAAGATGATCTTTTTGATTACGGAACCTTTGAAATTGGTAAACCACGGGGAATCGACATCAAAGAAAAGAAAATGACGCTTCCTCTCATTTATGCGCTCAATAAAGCTTCAAAGCTTGAAAAAAGGCGAATAAAAAAGCTGGTAAAACGAGCAGAAAAAAAACCCAAACTAGTGCATGATGTCATTGATTTTGTGAAAGATTCGGGTGGAATTGAATATGCGATCTCCGTGATGGAAAAATATCATCAAAAAGCTAAAGACATTCTTCAGACCCTGCCTGAATCTGCTTATCGCAATTCATTAGAAGATCTGGTACAGTTCACCATTGAGCGGACGAAATAGTCATTTAAAAACCATACTTCTGATCCCTTCTATGATCAGAATTACCAACACGAGGATCATAACTGCTGCAGCGGCTCCAGCCACTTCTGGTGTTCCGGTTTGTCTTTCGGTAATGCCATAAGCAGCCCATGCCACCACGCCACCAAAAATCGGATCCCGATACCTGATCACCATTACAGTAGCAATGGCTCCTGCTAGTGCCAACTCAACAAACACCCAAACGGTTTTTGTCATGATCCAATTGTCCATCCCAATCACAGATTGCTCAACACTGATATTGGCTAATGTCGCTACTGTAATCCAACCGAAATAGAGGCTAAAGGGTACCCGGACAAAAAGTTTATCCCGAAAACCGGCAATTTTTCCAGGTAAAACATGCCGATAAATCCCAATAAGTGAACTCAGGATCACTGCCATGAGAATGAGCGACAAGGTGATCAATTCATAATGCCACGCAAAAATCCATAAGGCATTGGCCGAGCAGTTTACGACAAAATGCCTGTTGATCCTTTCAAATGTTCTATCCTCCCTATTTCTGGGTAAATATTGATAAATCACATAAGCTATTAGAAATACATAGATGACGCCCCAAATAGAGAAGGTGAATCCCGCAGGAGTGAATAGCGTTGGGTAAGCTTCAGAAACTTCTCCTGTTGTTCGACCACCGATTGGAAGAAAATTAGCCAGGAAATTGACAATCAGCACTACGACCAAAGAAAGTATGGGAACAATTCTAGACATGACGCAAATTTACCTACCAACCAGTTAGTATTCCGATTGTTTAAACATCTAAGAATTGGACATCCCTTCTTATGTTTGCGATCTCAAAAACAAGCATACCATGAAGACCATCGAAGATTACAATTTTGAAGGAAAACGAGCATTGATCCGGGTAGACTTTAATGTCCCGCTGAATGAGGATATGAAAGTGACAGATGAAACCAGAATCAATGCAGCCATCCCAACTTTGAAGAAAATTTTAAAAGATGGTGGATCATGCGTGTTGATGTCTCACCTGGGCAGACCTAAAAATGGGCCGGAAGATAAATTCTCACTACGACACATTATTCCTAACCTGAGTGAAAAGCTGGGGGTAGAAGTAAAGTTTGGGGGTGATTGCATTGGTGAATCAGCAAACGAACTATCAAGACAACTACAGGGTGGCGAAGTGCTACTGCTCGACAATGTCAGGTTCTATAAAGAAGAAACAGCCGGTGATGAGGCATTTGCTGAAAAGCTGGCTAAGCACGGAGATATTTATGTGAATGATGCATTCGGAACAGCACACCGAGCACATGCCTCGACTACTGTTGCTGCCAAATATTTTGATGACAAGTGCTGTGGGTATGTGATGAGTGCAGAGCTTGAGAATGCACAGAAAGTGCTGGAAAAAGCGGATAAGCCATTCACCGCGATCATGGGAGGAGCTAAAATCTCTGACAAGATCATGATCATCGAGCAGCTGCTGGATAAGGTAGATCACTTGATTATCGGTGGTGGCATGAGCTATACCTTTTTCAAGGCGATGGGTGGACAAATCGGAAACTCATTGGTGGAAGAAGACAAACTGGACCTGGCGAAAGAGCTGATCCAAAAAGCAAAAGAAAAAGGCGTAGACCTTCAGCTACCTAAAGACTCCATCGTCGCTGACGATTTCAACAACGAAGCAAATACGCAAATCTCAGACAATTATGCCATTCCAGAGGGATATATGGGATTAGACATTGGCCCAGAGTCCAGAGAGGTTTTTTCCAAAATCATTGAAAGCTCTAAAACAATCCTTTGGAACGGCCCAATGGGAGTATTCGAGATGAGTAACTTCGCTGAAGGCACGAACACGATTGCTCAAGCAGTAGTAAAAGCCACACTGAATGGTGGTTTCTCATTAATCGGAGGTGGAGACTCTGCCTCTGCAGTGAATAATCTGGGCTATGGCGATAAAGTATCCTACGTTTCTACCGGTGGTGGTGCATTACTTGAGTACATGGAAGGAAAGATGCTGCCAGGTGTTGCAGCATTGGAAGGGTAAGGAAACTTGATTTTTTTAAAACGAACTAATTCCTCCCTTGAGGGAGGTCAGGTGGGTGATGATGGATTATTCAAGCAATTCACCCGCTATCCCCCCAAGGGGGACATAGCTATGTCAACGAGAATTTCCCCCCACTCTCCACGGCTTTCTTATCATCGATGAGTATACGAAGGGCCTCCATGATCTGATCCTGGGTATAGCTGGCTAGTAAGGCCCGGAGTTCCGATATATTACGAGGAGACTCCAGTACCTCTTCCACCTTATCAACAGGAATTTCACTGGCTTTTAGTTTCTTTTTCTTTTCCAGATCATTGTCGCAAATACCACAGGTAATCGTCGTTTCCTCATCAAAATATAGCTGAAATATCTGTGTACGACACTCGTTTGTTTTTACATAATCAATTACCGCATTAGCTTTTTCTAAAGCCAGTTTTCGCCTCCACTCGATCTGCTTATTGTCAATAGGTAGCTTCTCGGGATCAAGACGAGGAGTTAAGAAAGTAATCGTGGCGGAATCCATTGCAGGTTGATAGTCAATCACTTCGCTATCGTGTAGAAACTTCAGCCATTTCCTAACTTGTACTTTATCTGTCTTAAGTAGCGAACCAATGTCCTTTTCCTTGATTTTTGCATAGCCTGCAAAGACTTCTCCACCGTAAAGTCGTAGTAGTGTTTTGATTACAGAATCAAGTTTCGGGTTGGCTATCTGAAATTTATACGTCTCACTTTTATCCAGTAAAAAAGTGATCTTCGATTGTTCGTAAAACCCTTCTGTCATTTGAATGAGCCCTTCATCTGTCAGCTTTTTTAGTGCTGCATAAGTTTCGACCACAGGTAGATTGTAGGTATTTACGAATTGCTCATAGTTAAATGGAAAACTGGAGAGCGCGTGACTGCCAATGGCCATTTTAAAAAAGTTAGCCAGTGCCTGATAAGTGCGCTTTATTTGCTCAAGCGACACTACTGATCGATTGGTTCGGTCTTTTAATTCATCTACGTCCTGATCGTGATAAAGAGCTACAGCATAGGCTTTTCTTTCATCCCGTCCCGCACGCCCGGCTTCCTGATAATACGCCTCAAGTGAATCGGGCAAATCCATGTGGATGACTGTGCGTACATCCGGCTTGTCGATCCCCATCCCAAACGCATTGGTAGCGACCATCACACGTGTTTGATTATTGATCCATGCATTTTGCTTTTCCGACCGCTCCAACCCACTGAGCCCTGCATGGTAGTGATCTGCAGATATTTGATTTCTGCGCATCAGATCTGCAAGTTCTCTTGTTCGCTTTCTGCTCCGCACATACACCACCGATGATCCAGGCACATTGCCAAGAATTTCAAGCAACTTTCCTTCTTTATTCTCAAGTCGAAAAGCCGAGTACGATAGATTGGCACGAGCAAAGCTTTTTTGGAAGACCTTCGCATCGGTCATCTCCAGCTTCTCTATGATTTCCTCCTTTACCTCCTTAGTCGCTGTTGCCGTCAACGCGATCATCCGATCAGGAGCAATCTCTTTTTTAGATTCAGCTATTTCCAAATACGGCGGTCGGAAATCATAACCCCACTGCGAGATGCAATGTGCCTCATCGATGGCCAGTAGATTTACATTCATCTGCCTGGCACGCTCAATAAAGATCTCTGTTTTCAATCGCTCAGGAGATACATATAGAAACTTAAAATCTCCGTAAATACAGTTATCTAACGTAATGTCGATCTCTCGTCGGCTCATCCCGGAATAGATGGCTGCTGCCTTTATTCCTCGTCGTTGAAGCTGATCCACCTGGTCCTTCATCAAGGAAATCAATGGGGATACCACAATGCAAATACCTTCAGTCATCAATGCAGGCACCTGAAAACAGATCGATTTGCCTCCCCCAGTAGGTAGCAATGCCAGCGTATCATTCCCATCCAATACCGACTGGATGATGTCTTCCTGTAACGGTCGGAAAGCCTCATAGCCCCAATATTGTTTTAGTATTTCAGACGGATTCATTCAATATTCTAATAGCTCTTTAAATTCTAAAGAAGATTTCTTTAGAATCATTGATATATTTTAGTTGACTTAAAATTCAAAACAATTTATGTCAAAGCATAATCGAGTTGCTATAATAGTCTTAATTACCATTTTTAGTTCAAACCGCTCCCATGCTCAAATGAGTCCAGCGTGGACAGCAGAGTTTAAAGATTTAGGTACATTTTCGTCCCCAAGGGTGGCGGATTTAAATAATGATGGAATAAAAGATATCATTCTTGGTTGTGGAAGAGAGGAATTTGAGAAAGCAGATACGGCCATTGTTGCATTGAATGGAAAAGATGGCTCGATGCTGTGGCATGTCGGTGCGAGAGATCAGATTTTTGGGTCTGCAGGTATCTATGACATAGATGAAGATGGTGTGAGCGACATTATTATCTCTGGCCGTTCCGCTGAGCTTAAAGCTATAAGTGGAAAGTCTGGGGAATTAATATGGGAGTTTACAGACATTGATAAGCCTGAAAAACTTAGAAAATTAGGCTTCTATAACTTTTACAATCCTCAGATCATTGATGATCAAAACAGTGATGGAAAGAATGATATTCTCGTTGCAAATGGTGGTGACGTCACCAAAAAACCAAATGAGAAAGATCGACCTACCGGACAAATTTTCATTCTGGATGGCCAAAATGGTAAAGTCATTTCACGGGCAATGATGCCTGATGGTAAAGAAATTTATTGTTCTGCCGTTGTTACAAAATTAAATCCATCCGACACTGATTATTCGGTCATATTCGGTACCGGAGGTGAGACCATCGGAGGCAATATGTATATAAGTACTTTGACGGAAATCCGCGATGGAGATATTAATGGTGCCATATCTATCGCCAGTAGTCCTGAAAAAGGCTTTATTGCTCCACCATTACTTATAGATGTCACCAAAGATGGAACACTTGATATCCTGATAAATGCCGTAGACGGTCGAATGATTGCCGTCGATGGAGCTACTAAAGAAACACTTTGGCAGTCCCTAACCCCCTCATCCGAAGCTTACGGATCAATAGCTGCCGGTAATTTCTTTGATCTGGGAAAAATTGATTTCTTTTCTGTTTATACTTCAGGTATATGGCCCAATTTGACTGGTTCCAAGCAAAGATTAATAGATGGAGCTACTGGTAAGGCAATATTCACGGGTACTTTAGGCGCAATTCAAACTAGCACTCCTATCATTGCAGATATAACTCAAGATGGATATGATGATGCTCTTCTCAGTGTAAATATTAAGGTAGAGCAGTTACCTTTAAATGACTATTTCAATTGTTTAATGCTTTACGATTTCAAGAATAAAAGTGTCCACCAATTCACAAAAGCGCAGTTTGGCATAAACCTCGCATCTACACCATGGGTGGGAGATCTTGATAATGATGGGAAGTTTGATATAGTATACTGCAACCACACAGAATCAAGAAATATCTTTTCTATGAAAAACCTACGGGTAAACCTCGTTAAAACTGACATTGAAATAAAGAAGTCTGTCAAGTGGGGTGCATACATGGGAAGTGATTATGATGGAATTTATAAGGCGGATTAATCCTTCCAATCTAAAACCTGTAACTAATCTTATGATATCTCCAGGCACAAAAAATGCCCAATGCTGAAAAAGCAGCCAGAAGCAAAAACACGTGTTGATGTCCAACCTCACCTGGATTGTTGTCCAAAAGGAATCCGATAATAACCCCTGCAAAAACATCCGGAGTAAATCCTACTACTGAAACCACACCTACAGCAGTGCCGGTAAGGTATAATGGTACCCTTCCTTCCCTCATCACCGCAAAATAAAGTGCGCGTGCCGCATACACCCCTCCGGAAATAGTGAAAATTGAAATAAGGAAGATTGGAATTATTCCAAAACCAAAACCACTCGCGAACCAAAGTGACCCAACTAGCATGATGGCGAAACTCATGATTAGGCAAAGTGTGGTTTGGGAACGATCTGCAGCAAAACCTATCAAAACACCTGCCAGAGGCCTCATGAATAACAAGAAGGTACCAATATGTGCTGAATCAATTTCATCATAAATCAACACTTCTCTTGCATACAGAGATACCACATCAGTGGTCTTATACCCCATATAGGCACATAAAATAATGACCATCAATAGCCAAACTGCAGGTAATTTGATAACTTCTTTCACCTGCCTGATGGATAGTTGATCTACTTTTTCCATAGCCGCTTCATCGGTTTTGAGAAAAAACCAAACCAAACTACCTATTATCGCAATGGAGACTGTCGATCCGTGAATAGCCCATTTAAAGGCCTCTCTTCTTTCATCGAGGTTTATTTCAATATTCTCAACGAGCGAATTGGCAAACAGCAAGACTGCAAAAACTCCAAACAAAGCACCTACAAGTCCCCGCCCTCCATCTAATATTCCAAAGGCTTTGCCTTGATCTGCTGCTCCTCCCCAAATTCGAGTCGCTTTAATCATAGGCGACCAAAAAAGTAAGATGGTGGTGAACCCCCAATAGCCATACAATAGCTGCAATGCGAAAAAACCCGGATACAGCGCATACACCAATCCACCAATAGCGGTTAACCATAACGAAAATGCGATCAACTTTCGAGGTTCAAATCGATCGGAAATCGGACCGCCTACAAAATAGGAAAGCATCGCAGCTATTCCATAAAATGTAAAGCAAAGACCAAGCTGTGTGTTACTTATTTCAAAAACTTCAAGTACCGTTGATCTAAATACCCGCTGCAGTACGAATGGTAAGACAAATATTGCTTCTCCTGACAGGATGAGGAGGAACAGATAAGTCCAGTTGGTTTTTGTGCGATTCAAAACTGGAATAAGATAGGTCAATTCAAAATACTTAACTCAAATCGAAGAAAATTTATATCAATAATTTATTATTGTTTTTCAATAATTATTTATATAATTGCATAAATTAATTACTTATGAATAATATTATATTAAAACTTGCAACGTTTGCCGCACGGTTTATCCTTGGACTGGAGATCCTTTTAGGTGCATTGCTAGTGTTTTTCATGATCGCCTGGCCGTTAGAACTTTCATTTCTACAGGACATTCACCTCGTGCAAGACTCATCCATTTTTAAATTTGAGACTAGCCCCTCATTTGAGACTATCCCCGGGGGAGGCGTTCCGCTAAGCCCGCCATTAAGTGAATTTGGAACATTCTACTTTTACTTCACTTGCGTTAGAAGCTTGACTATGGTCGCGATTCTTTTTAAGATTATCCAATTGTCAATACGCATCATCAAGTCCATTTCGAGTTTAGAAACATTTCGATTTGAAAATGTCTTTTCATTCCGAAAAATGGGACAACTATTTCTTATATGGTTTGCAGTAGCAATTCCCTCAATAAAACCTTTAACTGATTTCGGTGGAACCATCGGTGTAACCATGACCACCACGCTAGACTTTAAGTACGCACTATTCGCCCTGGTATGTTTTGTATTAGCGGAAATCTTTAAAGAGGGCAACAAGCTTATGGAAGAAAACAAACTAACGATCTGAGCCATGCCAATCATTGTAAACCTTGATGTCGTTATGGCACAGCGGAAAATCCGATCAAAAGATCTGGCCCACCAGCTTGGAATAACTGAAGCTAATCTCTCTATCTTGAAAACAGGTAAAGCAAAAGCGATGCGTTTTACAACGCTTGAAGCACTTTGTGAGGCCCTTGATTGTCAGCCAGGAGATCTTTTGGAATATCAGCAATCACCTGTAAATAAGGGTTCGTTGTGACCCACCCCCTTGCCCCTCCAAAGGAGGGGAATTCTAATCTATCTCCACCACCAAATCATCCTGCTCTACCAGCTCTCCAGTTCCAAGGTGTATTTTCTTGACTATTCCTGAAACAGAAGAAGAAACAGTTGTTTCCATTTTCATCGCCTCAATCACAAACAACACATCATCTTTCTTCACCTTATCTCCTTCTTTTACCTTTACTTCAGCAATCTTGCCCTGCAGTGGTGACCCAATTTCATTATCATTCTCTGCTTTTCTGTTGGATACTTTTTGAACAGCCACGTTCTTATCGCGGATATCTATCTTCCTGGTTTGGCCATTCAATTTAAAGGAAACCGTTCGCATGCCTTCCTCATCCGGCTCAGTGATGTATCCCATCTCAATGATGATGTTTTTGCCTTTTCCAATCTCCACGATCACCTCCTCGCCTCGTTTCATGCCATAGAAAAAGACCGGAGTAGGGAGTTTCGTTACCTCATCGTAATCCTGAATGTGCTGGTAATACTCTTTGAACACTTTAGGATATAGCTTGTATGATAGGAAATCATCGAAATCCGTCAATGGAAACTCTTTCTGAAAGGCGGCATATTCTATTTCAAAATCAACCGGCTCCATGTTGTCATTCGCTCGTCCCTTGAGCGGTTTTTGATTTTTCAGGATCAGCTTGCTGATTTCAGCCGGGAACCCACCCGGTGGCTGACCAAGGTCTCCTTTAAAGAAGCCAATCACCGATTCTGGAAACGACAGTGATCCTCCTTTCTCAAAAATATCGTCTGCTGACAGGTCATTGGCGGTCATAAACATGGCCATATCTCCTACTACCTTGGATGAAGGCGTCACCTTCACAATATCTCCGAAGAGATCGTTGACGATCGCATAGTTCCTTTTGATGGTTTCAAACTTGTGTTCCAAACCCAATGCAATCGCCTGAGGTCTTAGATTAGAATACTGACCACCAGGAATTTCATGCTCATAAACTTCTGCCGTTCCTGCTTTTAGCCCTGATTCGAACGGATAATAGAATTCACGCACATCTTCAAAATAGGTCGAATGTTCATTCAATGACTTGAGATTCATCTCCCTTCCACGTTCATGGTATTGTAACGTGGCGACTAGTGAGTTGAAGTTAGGCTGAGAGGTCAATCCTGACATAGAAGCCAGCGATACATCAATGATATCTACACCAGCTTCGATGGCTTTCAGGTACATGGCAGCCTGCATGGATGAGGTATCATGCGTATGCAGATGAATCGGTAAATCAACCGCTTTTTTTAATTCAGATACCAGCAATTGTGCACTGTATGGCTTCAATAGTCCGGCCATGTCTTTGATTGCAAGCATGTGGGCTCCTTCATCCTCAAGCTGACGCGCCATGTCCAGGTAATACTGAAGGGTGTATTTCTTTTGATCATCATCCTGCAATTCCCCGGTGTAGCAAATGCAAGCTTCGGCCAAAGATTCCGTTCGCTCTCTTACTGCTTTGATACTCACCTTCATATTTTCAATCCAGTTGAGCGAATCGAAAATTCGAAAGATGTCCATCCCATTTTCGGCCGTACGTTCAATGAACCGTTCGATCAGGTTATCCGGATAAGCTGTGTAGCCTACCCCATTGGATCCTCGCAGCAACATCTGAAACAGGATATTTGGAGCTGCTTCTCTCATAAGCTGCAATCGCTTCCATGGGCTTTCTTTCAGGAAGCGCATCGATACATCGAAGGTAGCACCTCCCCACATTTCCATGGAGAACACTTCCGGGTTTTGCTGAGCATAACTCCGGGCCACCTTGAGCATGTCTTCCGTTCGGAACCGTGTAGCCAGCAACGACTGATGTGCATCGCGCCAGGTAGTGTCGGTGAAATGTACTTTCGGGTCGTCTTTTATCGACTGGACAAACTTCTCTCGTCCAAGCTTTTTTAGTAAGTCTCGAGAACCTTCCGGAATAGTTGCTCCTTTTTGATAATGTGGAATCTTTGGTGCTCTAAAAGTCTTACCAGGATCAAATGATTTCACATCCGGATTGCCATTTACTGATATCTCTCCGATATAATTCAGGGTTTTGGTTCCCCGATCAAAGCTTTTCTTAATCTTGAACAGATCAGGGTGGCTATCAATGAATCCAACGGTGGCCTTTCCATTGAAAAAATCCTCGGTGTAGATCACATTCTCTAGGAAACCGATGTTGGTCTTCACGCCACGTACCCTAAACTCCCTCAGTGCCCGATGCAATCTTTGTGCGGCTCCTTTAAGTGTTCGTCCTTTTGCCGTAACCTTCACCAAAAGCGAATCAAAGAATGGAGAGATTTTCACGCCATTGTACACATTGCCTGCATCCAGACGAATGCCAAATCCACCGGCAGAGCGGTATGCAATGATGGTTCCATAATCCGGCTTGAAGCCATTTTCAGGATCTTCTGTGGTCACCCGACACTGAACAGCAAACCCCCGAACCTGAATATCGTCCTGTGACTGAATGAAAATCTGTGGATGCGAGAGCTTACATCCTGCCGCGATCAATATCTGCGTTCGAACAATGTCTATACCTGTCACCTCCTCGGTAATGGTATGTTCCACCTGCACCCTTGGGTTCACTTCAATGAAATAGATGTTCTCATCCGGATCGACAAGAAACTCGACGGTACCTGCATTGTTGTAGTTTACCTGTTTTGCGATGCGCAAGGCATATTCATAAAGCTTTTCCCGCGTTTCATCTTTCAGTCCAACACTTGGAGCTACTTCTACTACCTTTTGAAATCTTCGCTGTACGGAACAGTCACGTTCATACAAGTGAACAATGTTGCCTGCACCATCCGCCAGGATTTGCACCTCGATGTGCTTTGGATTCTCAACATATTTTTCCAGGAAAATCGTGTCATCTCCAAATGCCTTTCCGGCTTCCGATTTCGCCTCATTGAATGATTTGATGAGTGTCTGCTCATCCCTGACCACACGCATTCCTCTACCCCCACCTCCGGCAGAAGCTTTCAAGATCACCGGATAGCCAATGCGCTTCGCTTCGCTTTTTGCTATCTCGTCATTTTCTAAAGTCTTCTGATTGTCCTCTATCACAGGAACTTTAGCCGCCCTAGCTACTTTCTTAGCCATCACCTTATCTCCTAATTGAGACATTACTTCAGGTTCAGGACCAATGAAGGTAATCCCCTCTTCTTTACATCGTGTGGCAAACGTTACATTCTCCGATAGAAATCCATAGCCCGGATGAATCGCATCCACTTCGTTTTGCTTTGCAACAGATATAATCTCTTCAATGTCGAGATATGGCTTCAAGGGCTCATCATCCGATCCTATCTGGTATGCTTCGTCTGCTTTGTAGCGGTGTAGAGAATAGCGATCCTCAAAAGTGTAAACCGCCACTGATCTGATATGTAATTCTGAAATGGCGCGCAAAACACGAATAGCAATCTCTCCTCGGTTTGCCACCATTATTTTCTTAAAGAACTTCTGATTTTCCATACGAGGTGGAAATTAATTAAATCAACAGACAATCCACAAATTATGTAGACCTCTACGTATATTTTAATATATTTACGTAGTTGACTACATTAACATGAAATACGATTTTGTAAATGAATTAGGGTATCTGGGTCTAGCTGTCCGTTTGAAAAGACTCAGTGAAGCCATGGTGCATAGTGGCCGACAGATGTACAAAGAACTGGGACTCGATATAGAACCCAATTGGTTTCTGATTTTCAAACTATTAAAAAAGTATGATCGGCTATCGGTGACTGAAATGGCTGCCAAACTGCATTTCTCGCATCCTTCCATTATAACCATGGCAGGTAAAATGGAGAAGGCAGGCTACCTCGATTCCACCATCGATAAGTCTGATTCCCGAAAAAAGTATTTTTTCTTATCTGCGAAAGCTGAAGAAAACCTGCCGCGATTTGAGGAAATATGGGAAGCCGGGACCGAAGGTGTGAAAAAGCTCTTTCCCAGCGATAGCAATTTCCTGAATCTACTTGAAGCCCTTGAAGTGCAATACAGCCAAAAAGATTTTAAAGAACGAACACTGAACGAATTAGGCAATGAATAACTCACTCGATTTCTCTCCGGAGCAATTTGAAAAGCTCCTTCACAAAACTTCTGATTTGGTTATCAATCAGCTGTCTGATTTAGAAAATAAGAAGGCCTATCACTACTTCCCACAAAAAGAAGTTGAAAGCTGGTTTGATGAACCCCTGCCTGAAGAAGGAATGAACCCAGAAGAAGCGGTTGACCTGTTCAAAGAATTGGTAATGGATACCGCAACCAATAACGTGGGTCCATACATGTACGCCTACGTGATGGCAGGTGGATCGCAGATGTCTTTACTTGCTGAGAAACTAACTGCTACCATTAACCAAAACGTAGGGAAATGGCACCTGGGACCGGCTGCCAGTGAAATAGAGAAACGCGTAGTACAATGGGCAGGCGAATTAACCACTTTTGGTAAAAACTGTGGGGGCGTAATGGTCAGTGGTGGTTCTGCCGCAAACCTGGCCGGACTGACAGTGGCCAGAAACATCTTCTTTGAGAAAGAAAACATCCGCGAAAAGGGGTTATTTGGTATGAAGCCATTTACCGTGTATGCTTCCAATGAAGTACATGGCTGTGTGGATAAAAGCCTGATGGAGCTGGGTATTGGTACCAATCAGCTTCGAAAAATTGAAGTCAATGATGACTTTACCATCAACCTGGAAGCTTTAAAAGCTGCCATAGAAAAAGATAAATCTGCAGGCTTTACTCCTTTTTGTGTGGTGGGAAATGCCGGGACCGTAAATACAGGAGCAATTGATGATCTGACAGCTTTGGCTTCAATCGCGAAAGAACATGATATGTGGTTTCACATTGATGGGGCCTATGGAGGATTGCCGGCCTGCTTAAAGAGCATACAGAAAGAATACAACGGCATTGAGCAGGCAGATTCCCTGGCGCTGGATTTTCATAAATGGATGTACCAGACATTTGAAGCGGGTTGTTTGCTGGTGAATGATTTTAATATCCTACAACGAACGTACTTCAAACAGGCTTCTTACTTAGATACCACTCTAGAAGAGCAAGGACGCACCAACTTCAACGAGCATTATTTTCAGTTAACAAGAAATGCGAAAGCCATCAAGGTGTGGATGAGTTTGAAAACCTACGGCATGAAAAAGCTGAAGGCGATGATCCAGAAAGACATAGACCTGGCACACTACCTCGGTGAACAGATTGAAAAGGCGGATGACTTTGAATTGAAAAGCACTTCTCATCTCGCAGTTACCAGCTTCCGATATTCCAACGGACTGACCGACGAGAAAGCCATTGATGAACTGAACAGAAAGCTGATCCCCGCTTTAGAGAAAGATGGGCGTGTGTTTATCACAGGCACTACCCTGCACAATCAATTTGTGATTCGTGCCTGTCTGATCAACCACCGGATGCACGAGGGAACCGTCGATTACCTTTTGAAGGTTATTAGAGAGGTTGCAACGAACCTAAACTCATAATCCATACATATGGGGGGTAACTGTAGAAATTGTCAACAAAAATCTCTTGCCTCGGTTCGTGACCTCACGAACAGAAAACTATTGGTTTGTGAAGACACAAACCTTGGCGCTAGATAAATGTGAGCCGTGAAGTTGCTAAAACATTAAATTAATGCAGATCAGAAAAGCCACCGAGACGGACCATGATGGCGTTTGGGAGATTTTCTCAGCAGTTGTTGAGAAAGGCGACACCTATGTCTTTCCGGATGATACTCCCCGAGCAGATTTAACCAAGTATTGGTTTACACCGGAGATGGAGACTTATGTCGCTGAAAATGAAAACGGAGAAATTGCAGGAACGTACTTTCTAAAACCCAATTATCCGGGCCGTGGCAATCACATCGCGAATGCCGGATATATGGTGAAACGGTCTCATCAGGGAAAAGGAATCGGCAAACTCTTATGCGAACACTCGATACAAATAGCTAAGGAGTTTGGTTATCACACCATGCAATTCAACATTGTTGTATCAACGAATAAGGCAGCCGTCCGACTCTGGCAAAAATTCGGCTTTGAGATCATTGCCACCATACCAAAGGGATTTCAGCACAAGGAATTAGGATTGGTGGATACGTATGTGATGTGGAGGAACTTGTCATCATAGGATTTCTATTATCAATCGAATATTAGCGTTTCGCTATATTTGAAAGGTGTGCTAACCCTCATCGGGTCGTGTCCACACACATAGAAAGCCATTTTGCTTGTAAAACCTCCTTCTGCTGGCGCAACCGTCTCGCTTGTGCTTTTGTAATTACATCCCCTTCCACTGCACACACCCCCGGAAACGTCGGACCGCCTTCAAAGGGGCAATTCAATTCTTAGAAAATCGGGAATGAAGATTCACATATCCGGCACACAAAACACTCAGGATCAATCCAACTGCCGTTCCAGCATCTACTAGTTTTCGGTTTAGGTCAAGACCCGTGATTTTCTCTAACATGTATTCAATAAATGAACTTGGAATGTTTCGTTCACCCAGTTCTCGCTTAATGTCCCAGTGCCAGTCAGTGAGTGGGCAATAACCGATCACGCCTTTATACCATCCAATTCCCAACCAGGCAATTAGGATTAGCCCAATAGCAATTATGTGTATCTTACGAGTAGGCTTAAATATCCATCCGGTTAGAACAAACAGCACAAAAGCGCTGTGAAAAATGGTCAAAAAGTAGTCTAAGAAAACGTTCACTATCTTAAAGATGCTAAGATGGTGCCAGAAATTCTTCCACTGCAAAACAGTGCGTGTCTCCCTGCCATGCCTTCGGGTTAGCCTTTGGCGGCCGGGGGAGCCTGTCGAAGGGTGTGGGTGAAGAAACGATTTCATAATGTTGTCTTGCTTCGCGCAACCATTATCTATCCACCCGCATCAATCTGACAGTAATAACAAACCTAACATGCTAGACAATCCAAAAATCAATATCAAAATCAAGCTTTCTGCCTTATGGGCCTCATTGGTATTCTGCTTTCTTTACGGAGATTACTTTGAGTTATACACTCCAGGTAAAGTAGATAGCCTGCTAACAGGGAACAATGTGCTGGACAGTCCCATGATACTACTTATTGCATCAGTCATTCTTTCCATTCCATCGTTGATGGTGGCACTGTCTGTTTTACTCAACGCCAAACTGAACAGGATACTCAATATCTCTTTCGGCATGCTATTTACGCTGATGATGCTATTGATTGGAATCAACTCGATGACTCCCTGGTATTCATTTTATGTGTTTCTAGCTTTTCTGGAAAGTCTGATAACCATTTATATCATATACCTAGCCTGGAAGTGGCCAAAGGTTTGACTTGATAGTGCATCTCTAATTACCCTTTTTTATCCACAGGAACTGAAATCCCTAAACTGCTATGTGAAGACACAAACTTGGGTGATTGGTATCACATCCACCTCCTCCCCCAATATTTTCTCACACCCTCTTTAAAGGGGGAATAAAAAAATCTAGCTCCTGCGCTCGTTTAGCTGATTCACGGCTGTTTGCAGTTCGCGTTTCAGCTTTACCTGCATTTCGCGTGCTTTGGTTTTGTGCTCCTCAAACTCTGCCTGCAAAGCTTCAAACTCACGCTTCGTGCGGGATGTTACACTATTGCTACGCATGAACATGAAGTAAGCAATAACTGCCAGCACAGCCAACGCAATGATAATCACCCACACCATGATGTGGTACCCCACTTTCGAGAAAGGAATACCAAGGAAATAAATGGTATCATTCAGTTCCAGACTTTCGTCCAGCTTTGCCTGTACATATGTTAGCTGTGCACGAGCCTGCTGAGCCAGTGCTTTCGCATCCTGGGTTTCAGTTTGTAGCTGCTGGATTTTTTGTTGCGTTTGATTTAGCGTGTCTGTCACCTCTGACCAAAAAGCATTTAGATCCGTGCGAGGAATTACCTTGTATCGTTCATAGGTCTCCGTGTTTTCCAGCATGTTATCAAATTTCTGCTGGAGGGTTTCCTGAGCAGAAGCTGAGATTGAAAAAAGCAATACAAAGCAAAGGGTGAGTGATAAATTTTTCATACGTATCTGTCCGGCTGATTAGTTGTTCATCGTAACGACAATAGGAGGGAGAAATTATTTCAAGAGCTTCTCCACTTATTTACCGCGAATCTAAAAAAGGTATCCTCCTACATCAATCTTTTAAGCCAAAAACCACTCATAATTTTCATACCTATCCATCAATTACTTTGGATAAGCATCTAACTTTATAAACCATCTGAACATGTATCTAACCATCTGAACCTTATCCTGTGCTTTTAATCCCCAATTCGCTTAATATATGTTCGTTCTGTCCGCTTCCATGTTCTTCCACCATCATCAGATCTTTCCTGAATCACTACATAATCAGATTTAGTAACCTCCGTAAATCGCAATTGATGTAGATAGTCAATTTTACGCGACCCACCTACTCTTCGTTGAATGATATCTCCGGAATCAATAATCCATTGATAATTTGCAACATGCCCATTACTGAAAATGTAGGTTTCTTCCCAAATTCCTGAACCTGTATTGACAAATCCCATGGTTGTATAAGAAAAAGTAGAGTCAGAACTTGTAAACCGTTGTAATAAGGAACACCTATTTGCACCTAAATTGACCGAGAGTGTTCCAATGAATGTTTGCTCTCCATTTTTTTCGATTTCATACTCCTCCCAAATTCCTAGAAATGGCTGAATAAGCCTGTGGGAGGCGCTATTGCAAGGCACATCATCTTTTTCTTGTGAGAAAGATTTATCGCACTGAAGCATAATCAAAGCAAAAAATATAATTACATAAAGCATTCTCATACTATCAAGATTTAGCTTAGATTGGTTTTACTGAAACATTTATCATATACTCTAAACAATGAAACCCAATATCCTGCTCATCCTATCCCTTTTCATCATTGTAAAATGTACCATACCTGAAAAACAAGAAGACCTTGCAATCCCCGTACAAGTAGAGCTATCAACTACCAAAGGAAACATAATCCTGGAACTCTCGGATAAAACCCCTTTACACCGAGATAATTTTGTTAAACTAGTGAATGATGGCATGTATGATAGCATCATTTTTCATCGCGTGTTGGAGGGATTTGTTGTGCAGGCCGGGGAGTTTGACAGCCTAAGGCAAGCCAACTTGGATTCGTCAGTAATCGAAAACCTGGACTATCAGGTTCCTGCAGAGTTTGATTCCACACTATTTCATAAAAGAGGGGCATTAGGAGCAGCTCGAGACGGTAATCCGGAAAGAGCATCATCCAGCATCCAGTTCTATATCGTTCAGAGAGGTCCAATTCCAGACAGTTTGATTACCAAAGGAGAAGAGCGCATTAATGGTTGGCTGCAACGACATTATGCAATCCACGCTCCTGAAAATAAACTATGGCTAGACTCATTGAAAATGGCCATTCAAGCGGAAGACTATGAGCAATATCGTATGATCAATGACACCCTTTCCAAAATCGCTAAAGACTTTGAAGATTTTGAACGATATACCATTCCTGAATATCAAAAAGAGATCTATCGCACACTCGGAGGAACTCCACATCTCGATCAGAACTACACCGTTTTTGGCGAGGTAGTGGCAGGAATGAATGTGGTTGACTCCATTGCAGCTGTACCAGTTAGAGAAGGCGGAAGGCCAATTGATCAGGTGATGATTTTGAAAGCCAGAATACTTGAAGATAATTAAACCTGGCTTTGTCTTAATTGATTATTCTACAACTTCAACAACCAGGTTATGGTTGGTGTAGATGCAGATATCAGCTGCGATGGTGAGACCCTCTCGTACCATTTCTTCTGCTGTAAGATTGGTAGCGTGCTTCTTTAGTGCCAATGCAGCTGAGCGTGCGTACATGCTGCCAGAGCCAATCGCAGCTACGTCTTCATCTGGCTCAAGTACATCTCCAGTACCAGAAACGACAAGCACTTCATTTTTATCCGCTACGATCATCATAGCTTCCAGTTTGCGGAGATACCTATCTGTTCGCCAGTCTTTCGCTAGCTCTACCGCAGCTCTTTTTAGATTACCTGAATAATTACTCAATTTTTCATCAAACCGATCCAACAAGGTGAATGCATCAGCGGTAGACCCGGCAAAACCAGTCACGATCTTGCCGTCTCCAAGCTTACGAATTTTCTTCACGTTGGACTTTGCAACAGTATTTCCTAATGTAGCTTGTCCATCAGCACCGATAGCAACTTTGCCATTGTGTTTGATAGCGAGGACGGTTGTTGATTTTATTTTTTCCATTACTGAGTTCTTCCTTAAATGTCATGCTGCATATAATTCAGCACCTACGCGGTAAAAAACTAAAAGACCCTGAAACAAGTTCAGGGTACTTTAAAAATATGGTAGGATTAAATTAAAATCCTAACAGGATCTTCTAATAGCTCTTTGAATGTTTTAAGGAAAGCAGAACCTACAGCACCATCCACTGCTCGGTGATCGCATGAAAGCGTAACCTTCATCACATTTCCGGCATACATTTCACCGTCTTTAACGATCACTGTTTCTTTAATTCCGCCTACGGCCATAATACAAGCTTCCGGTGGATTAATGATTGCTGTAAATTCTTCGATTCCAAACATTCCCAGATTGGAAATTGAGAACGTCCCCCCGGAAAATTCTTCAGGTTTTAATTTCTTATCCTTGGCCTTCTGGGCCAGTTCCCTAATCTCTGCTGAAATATGAGAGAGTGATTTGCTATCAGCAAATCTCACTACAGGCACAATTAGTCCTTCAGGAATAGCTACGGCAACTCCCATGTGAATGTGCTGATGCTTCACAATGTGATCCCCCTTCCAGCTTACGTTGATATCAGGGTGCTGACGAAGTGCTGCTGCTGCAGCTTTCACCACCATGTCATTGAATGATATTTTAACTGGAGACACTTCATTCATTGACTTACGCGCCTCAATCGCCTTATCCATATTGATCTCCATGGTGAGATAGAAGTGCGGTGCTGTGAACTTACTATCACTCAATCGCTTAGCAATCGTTTTACGCATTTGCGAAAGCTCCACTTTCTCGGATTTCTCCTCTCCTACTACCTGCGGGATGCTTATGGATGACTGACCTGAATCTGAGGTGGCAGGCTGTGAAGCCTGTGAAGGTGTGAAATTTTCTACATCCGCTTTCACCACTCTCCCATCAGGGCCAGAACCATTTATTTGTGATAAGTCAATACCTTTCTCGGACGCTATCTTTTTAGCCAATGGAGAAGCTTTTATTCTTCCATTGCTTGATGTTGTTGATTCTACCGGCTGTGATGACGCTGGCTGAGATGGAGCGCTATCACTTGTCGTTGGAGCAGTTGATTCGGCCTTCTCTTCTTTCTTTTCTTGCTCTGCAGAATCGTCACCGCTTTGCTCCTCAGCTTTTAGCAGAGCTTCGTAATCAGCACCTTCTTCTCCTATAATTGCTATCACACCGTCTACGGGCACTCCATTGCCTTCTTCCACCGCTGTGTAGAGTAGTGTACCATCTTCATAAGCCTCCAGTTCCATCGTCGCTTTATCGGTTTCCACTTCTGCCAGAATATCTCCGGATTCTACCTTTTCTCCTTTTTTCTTCAGCCAGGAAGCGATCACCCCCTCTTCCATCGTATCGCTCATCTTAGGCATCCGGATGATTGAGGCATTGATGTTACTGGTATCTAATTTCTCAGCTGACTTTTTCTCAGACTTTTCCTCTTTATCCGTTTCTTTACTTCCATTTTCAGACGCTCCGCTTTCAGCCTCTACTAACAAGTGCTTATAGTCCTCTCCCTTTTCTCCTATCACTGCCAAAATACCATCGACAGGAACCGCCTCTTTTTCTTTCACACCAATGTGTAAGAGTACACCGTCCTGATAAGATTCCAGTTCCATCGTCGCTTTATCAGTTTCCACTTCTGCCAGCACATCGCCGGAGCTCACCTCATCGCCCTCTTTCTTTAACCATGAAGCGATCACGCCTTCTTCCATGGTATCACTCATTTTGGGCATTCTTATTACTTCAGCCATTTAGATCGTCTTTAATTTCCAAGTCAAAATTAACCCATCAATCAAAATAAAAATTTGGATTCTGCATAAAATGATCATTGAGTTAGCGATGTTCTAGTATTAAATTGCCAAAAATGCTCGATCGATACACAATAACATTAAAACCAGACGAGCTTGCGCTTGTTTTGGGAGTGGAGGTTCCTGACCTATATGAACCTCAGTACAACGCAGCGCCTACCAAGGTATTGCCAACCATAACCAGCTCAGAATCAGACAAATTGTTATTTTTCAGCTGGGGTCTGATGGCACAGTGGTCCAACAATCGGGCAATGAGCCCTAAGTTCTTTAACCTGCCGATGGACTCGGTAATTAACAAAGCGAGCTATAGAAAAAAACTTGCGACCCATCGATGCGTCATCCCAATGGATGGATTTTATTTATGGAAGCAGGTAGCAAAAAAGCAGCAAGTACCGCATTATTTTTTCTACCCGGATAAAAAAGTCTTCTCGGTAGCAGGGCTTTGGGAGGAAGGCGAAGATGGTACGCTTTCCTTTATTATGATCACAAGGCCAGCTAATAGCCAGATATCAGACTTTCAGGAAGACATGCCTGCCATCATGGATGCATCCTCAACAAGAAGATGGTTGGAGTCAAATGATCAGGAGGAACTGCAGGAGTTATTAAATCAGGAATCGATAGAGGAATTTATTTCTCATACAGTCGGGCCTAAGATCAGGGATATTGAAGGGAATGATGTTTCATTCTTAAAACCAGCTCCTCCTGCTGATCAGCATGGAAACTATACTTTGTTTACATGATTAGGTTGAAATACATCCCATTGGTTCTTATCTTGTGTAGTTGCTACGTTGGCGAAGAAGTGGCCCCAGATCAGGAGATTTGGGAATACACACGCCCCAAAGAAGTAGGTCTATCCGAAGAAGCGCTCCTAACAATCAACTCACGGATACAGACCAACGATTTTTCTGAGATTGATGGCCTCATTATTATTAAAAATGATCAACTTATTTTCGAAAACTATTTTGACCAGGATGACTCGCAGGGATTCATTCAACGATTGCCGACGTTAAGCAAGCGGCATACGGCATTCAATTTAAGCAGTGCCAGTTTAACATTTGCGCTAGCAGCGATCGGAGTAGCTGATGATAAACGTCTAATCGATATTGAGGATCGAATTTCTGATTATCTGCCAGAATATGAAGATGTATTTTTAGCTGATTCTGAAAAGCAGAATATTACGATTGAGCATTTACTCTTACATAAAAGTGGTTTATCATGGGATGCGAACATCCAACCACTTAGTTTACAAAATGACTTAAACCAAATGAAGGAATCAGGTGATTGGGGCCGATTCATTCTAGAGCAACCAATGGAAGCTCCAGCGGGCATCAGGTTCAATCTGAATACAGCATCTGGTGTACTTCTTGCGAAAATCGTCGAGAATGCATCAGATCAGTCATTTGATGATTTCATGAAAGAAAATATTCTTGATCCACTAACAATCACCTCCTTTAATATTGAGATTGATCCTTCAGGAAACTTTAATGCTGGTGATGGTATTAGCGTTTCCCTTCTGGATTGGACCAAACTCGGATATCTTTTTTTGAAAAAAGGGCTTTGGCGTGGACGAAAAATTCTTGATCCCAATTTCATTGAGAATGCAACCTCTGTTCAAACCGAAGTGTCAGGAACGTATACTTTGGGATATGTTTGGTGGCAGTTTGGAAGCAACTTTTCAAATGTTTTTGGAGTACCAAGCAATGAAATCATCTATATCCCGGGTGAACTAGGTCAGCACATGTACTTAATACCTTCTGAAAACATGATTATTTCTATCTTCGCTGAAAATCTCTTATTTGGATTTTATAACCCATCACTTAATTTATTCGCTGAAATTACTAATTCGTTCCAGTAATCTCTCCTATGAGCTCAGATAATGATCTTTTGCTTTTCCAGCAGGTGAAAAGTAATGACTTCTCTTCTTATGAGGTCATTTTTAAGCGCTACTACAAAGAGCTTTACCGCTTTGCATTTACATACGTGCGTGATGCCACCATTGCAGAGGAAATGGCACAAGAGGTGTTTCTCTACATCTGGGAAAAGCGAAGTAACATAGAGATCCAAACAACCCTCAAAACGTATCTCTACTCAGCGGTAAAAAACAAGTGCCTCAATTACATCAAACTGGAGCTACCTAAGCAGCAATCCATGGCGGATGTAAGCGAAGTAATGTTAAGCGTGAGTATGCCCAAAAAAGATGAGGGTGAGAATGAAAAGTTGAAGAATTACATTCAGTCTGCCATTGACGCTTTGCCCAAGAAATGCAGAAAAATATTTATGCTCAGCAGAAATGCCGGGATGACCTATGAGGAAATAGCGGAAGAACTGGATTTATCCAAAAAAACAGTAGAAAATCAAATGGGAATTGCCCTTAAAAAATTGAGGGAATCACTGGAGCATGTGTACAAACATTATAAGGAGCATATGAGCTGAAAATAAAGTGAAAAAATTTAGGGGTTGACCCCTGGATGATTGACAGATTAATGAGATGGCAAACGACCTGAAAGTATATAACCACCTGAACTACAAGGATCAGCCTTCTGATAAAGAAGACAGGTTCGTAGAGTTCTTATTTCAGCACACTGATGTAGAGGCGCCTGAAATAGATGAAAACAGAGCCTGGGATCAATTGAATCAAAAGATTCATAACCCAAACAAAGGCTTTGCGTGGATGAAAATAGCTGCAGCCGTGGCTATTCTGGCAATCCTTTCTGTTTCGTTGTTCATTTACAATCCATCTCCTTCACAAATTCATGTTGCATCCGCTGATCAAAAGGTCAGTGTTACGTTCCCGGATGGATCTATTGGCGTTTTGAATGCGAATTCTAGTTTTACATACCCAGAGTCATTTGGAGATGAGCGAAATGTTACTTTCTCAGGAGAAGCCTATTTCGATATTCAAAAGAGTGAAAAACCATTCATTATAGATGTGAATGGTGTGGATGTAAAAGTTTTAGGTACTGCCTTTAACCTCGTAACTACCGATGAAAGGGTTGAATTATATGTAGACAGAGGGTTGGTTGCTTTTGAAAAGGACGGAAAGCAAACGAAGGTTCCAGCCGGAAAAGAAGCGATTTTTAATCGAAAAGATGCCTCTGTTGAAGTGAAGAGCATACCTTCATCAAACATCATGAGCTGGAGAAATGGGGTTTTCAATTTCGATCAAACCCCACTTAGTGAGGCGTTAAAAGAACTTGGCAAGTATTACGAGGTTGAATTCAAGTTTTCTAATGAAAAGTTGAAGGCCTGTAAAATTTCCGCAACGTTCAATAACCAGTCGCTTAAGGAGGTTTTAGAGATCATCGACACTGTTCTTAATGTAAAAACCACGATTAAGAACGATACAGTAAAAATTTCAGGGCAAGGCTGCTGATTGCGGGAGTAACGTTTCATTAATTTTGTGGGTGTGTTTATCGCCTTCAAATCCACTTTACGTAAAGTCTTAGCATTTGCATTGTTATGTGGAGCCATAACTATTCATGCTCAACAGAATGCATTGGAAGGCAATCTTATTTTCTGGGGTCAGATATCTTTATTTGAGTCGCTAGATTCACTCAGAAGCACTGGAATTCCCATTGCATACAGTTCTGATAAACTTACTAATCAAAATCTTAGCATAGAAAAGGGTCTTTCCATCAAATCATTTTTTGATCTGCTGGAAGATGAACTGATCGCAGATATCAACTATGATGACGGTCAGGTTATCGTCTCGCCGCACATACCTAAAAAATACACGGTGCATGGCGTATTAAAGAATGCTGAGTCCGGAGAACATATTATTGGAGCTACTGTGCTGGTAGAAGGTACAACGTTCGGCACCACCACGAATGGGTATGGGTATTACACCCTAACAATCAAAGAGGGTGACTATCGGTTGAAATTCTCTCACATCAACTACGAGCAGAAACAAACAGAAATATCGCTTTACCGAAATACCTATCTGGACATATCCATTTCGCCCAAAATCACACAACTAGATGAGGTGGAAGTAACTTCCATCGCAAGTGATGTGAACATTACTGAGAATATCCCATCCATAGATCGAATTTCCATTTCAGGTGCTGATGGCCAAATACCATATTTTCTTGGTGAAGTAGATGTGATTCAAAACGCACTACTTAAGCCTGGAATTCGGGCCATTGGTGAGGATGCCAGTGGGATTCATGTAAGAGGTGGTGGAGTAGACCAAAATTTGACTTTACTTGACGAGGCAACTATCTACAATCCCAATCATTTTTATGGTCTTATCTCTGTTTTCAATCCCGAAGCTGTAAACAATGTACGTATCCTCAAAGGCTACATTCCTCCATCTTACGGGGGAAGAACCTCTTCCGTAATTGAGGTGAGACAGAAGGAAGGAAACGTAAATCAAACACGAGTTTCAGGTGGTATTGGAATTTTATCCGCGCGGGCATTAGTAGAAGGCCCAATTCATGAGGGAAAAAGCTCATTCCTGATTTCAGGTCGGCAAAGTTTGTTAAACCTTTCATTGGATGATTTTGCCAGCACATCTGTGAGAAGAAATCGAATACGTTTTCAGGATTTAAATGTAAAACTCAACTTCAAATACAGCCGCAATAGTACCTACTACCTATCTGGCTATTTAGGTAATGATCGTAACCTTGCCGGACTGAATTCTACAAGAAATTGGGGCAATCGAATGTTAAATTTCCGGTGGAACTACCTGTTCAGCCCTCGTCTGTTTTCCAATATTTCTGTTTTTGTTTCGGAATACAACTACCGTATTGAAAACACCGATGTACCTGGGGCGTTTGTTGGAAGATCTAAGATTGCCGACTATAGCGCTAAGATGAATCTCACTTATGTAATAAACCCAAACAATGAAGTTTCATTTGGGTTTGGCACGGTCTATCATCGCCTGGCGCCAGGGTCACGCGAACCACTAGATCAAAACGCAAATACTAACAAAATTAAACTCGAGGATGAGCAAGGGTTTGAGTCAGCCTTCCACATCGGACAGGAAACGAAACTGGGCCAATTAGCGATCAGCTATGGGTTGAGAGTTAGCATGTTGCATACCATTGGACCTGGAACGGTTTTTCAATATCGGAATGGAGTTCCAACTGCCGATTCTACCATAATCGACACAGTGAATTATGAATATCTAGATTTTATCACTCGGGATTTTAACCTTGAGCCTCGGGTGTCTCTAAATTGGCAGTTAAATAATTCGACGGCTATTAAAACATCTTTTTCGAGAACGGCCCAATACCTTCACCTGATCTCTAACACGATATCCCCATCTCCCACAGATATCTGGAAACTTAGCGACACATATATCCCACCTACCACAACTAATCAATACACACTGGGCTTTTATAAAAACCTGAATGATAACATGTGGGAATTATCCGCTGAAGCCTATTTCAAAGACATTGCCAATAACATTCAGTATAAAAATGGGGCTGACCTGGTATTCAATGAGAACATCGAAACTGAATTACTCTTCAGCGAAGCAAGAGCCTACGGTCTGGAGCTTTATGTTAGAAAAAAGGCTGGCCGTCTCAAGGGTTGGATTAGCTACACTCTATCCAGAGCAGAAAGTCGTATACCCGAAATTAATGGGGAACGATATGTCTTAGAAAATCATGATAAAACACATGATTTTTCATCATCGTGGAGCATGCAGCTATCACCCCGATTGAGTGCTTCTGCCAATTTTGTCTTTAACACAGGAATACCCGTCACACTGCCTACAGATAAATATGTATTCGAAGGAAATTTAATTCCTCACTTTGGATTAAGAAACAACGCTCGGCTTCCAAACTATCATCGATTAGACCTATCTGTAAAGTGGGAAGGTAAGAAGTATAAAAAAGATGGTTCCAGAAGGAAAAATGAAGATTACTGGATTTTTACTGTCTACAACGTTTATGCCAGACAAAACGCCTACTCTTACTTCTATAGGGAATCACCTATTGATCCGGGAACCGCACAGGTGGTGAAATACTCCATTTTTGGAACGATTATTCCAGCTGTAACTTATAATTTCAGATTCTAATGAAGTACCTAATCTGCCTATCGATATTTGCGTTTATAGCTTGTGAAGAAGTGGTAGATGTTGATCTGCCAAACCCACAAAATCAGATAGTAGTTGAAGGATGGGTTTCAGACTCAACTGGCAGTCAACCAATTCGAATAACACGATCAAATGCATTTTCCAGTAAGGTTCCATTCATTCCTGTGGATGACGCGCAGGTAATTGTACAGTCAAGAGATGGTGATGTTTATAGCTACTCCTATTCTGATAATGGTTACTATGAAGCCAATACCGAATATCGTGGTATCAGTGGAACTCAATACAGGGTTCGTATAATACTAGATTCAAAGGAAGTAAGATCAGATTGGGATGCAATGCCTGAGCAAGTAACTATTGATGAACTTGAGATTGCTTCGTTTCAGGAAAATGACCCGGATGATTCAGATCAACAGATTACTATCTACTATCCAAAAATCAACACGCTAGACCCTGAGGATCAACAAAATTTTTATAGGTGGATTTTTTATAAGAATGGTGAGGTCTTTACTGAGCCAGAACCTATCACTGTGCAGGATGACAGGTTATTTGATGGAAACCTGATACCAAACAACTTTCAGGAGTTTGATTACGAATCGGGAGATGAAATGACCGTGCAGCTGGTATCTATCTCACAGCGAGCGCATGGCTACCTTTCACTTCTGAGATCTCAGATTACTACCTTAGGAACCTCATCTGGCACAACTCCTGCCATCGTTTCGGGGAATCTGTTTTTCGCTGATAATGAGTCTGAACAGGTTCTTGGATTCTTTGGTGCTGTTTCTGGTAGTTATGCTTCAGAAACAGTTCCATGACACAAGTAAATATTTAGGGGTTAAACCCGCCTTGTTTTACTTACTCATATGAAAAAACAAATTGCTCTAATTCTCGCAACGATCCTTGTTGCTTTGCTTGGGATCAAGGTTACTAAGAAAATGAGAAAGATGGCTTAATGTCTTTTGAAAGTAGAAATTAACTAATGCTGTCCCTTTCGGATGGCATTTTTTATTTGAATGAAATGAAGTGGGAAGTGGAGGGTGTATAAAAAGCAAACGGAGCGCCCTCACCAAAGCAACTCCGTTCTAATTCAACCAGCTATGGATTGTTTTGAATTTCTTTAGTTCAAGGTTAGCTAAGATTTTTATAATGAACCACCCTCATTCGGCCATTCTCGTCAAATATTAGACAAACCCAATATTATCACCGATTAAGATTTTTGACATTGAAATATTCAGTGACAAAATCCACATAATGACTAAAATCAAGGTCTAGATAGTATTCTTCTATGATAATTGATTTGACCTAAATGGTAATTAAAATGCCCCTGCAGGTGAGTTAAGAAGAAGTGAATGGTCATTGGATAACCGAAGGGCTCTAGTGGATAATTTGAAGTGAAAGACTCTGAATTTGCTTTATCAAGATAATTTTCAATAACCTGCTTTGTGGTTTCGATATCAGACAATAATTCCCCGTATGATACTTTTCCATTAAACTCAAAATCTCGCTCGCGCACATATCCGGATTTTGCAAGAATGGCTCCAATAAAATGTTGGAGATTTCCTGTTAGATGCATGGTCAGGTTACCAGCAGAGTTATTAATACCGTCGACCTTTTCCCATATCTTACTCTTATCCTCGTAGGCTTCACATTCTGTTTTTAACCTGTCCAAATCTCTTAGAAAAAGTTTCTTTAAATCATTCGCAATCATGACCAGAAATTTTAAACTTCATCGTATAAAGATCGGTTGTTTTTTCAACAAATTCATTCACTCTATCCTTTTTCAAATTGCCATAAATTTCGCAGGAGAGCTGAAAATCACGCTTCAGAACCTCTATTTCAAAATCCGCAATCAACTTTTCTGCAGTACTCATCATATCATAAGGAAAGCTCATCACAACCTCGCGTGTTTCGAATATCACTGTCTTTTTTGCTTTGGAAAGTGCAGAAGCTGTAGCTTCCTTATAAGCGTGGATCAAACCACCGACACCAAGTTTGGTTCCCCCGAAATAGCGAATAACAACAACCAGCACATTGGTGAGCTCAAAGGATCGAATCTGCCCCAGTATGGGATCGCCAGCTGAATGAGCAGGTTCCCCATCATCGTTTGCACGCCAGTTTTGATCATCCATTCCCAGAATCCAGGCATAGCAATGATGGCGTGCATCATAATACTCCTTCCTTAACTCCACCTGGATGATTTTAATTTCATCTTCAGATTGAACAGGGTATGCAAAAGCTAGAAACTTACTGCCCTTTTCCTTGTATAGACCCTCGGTTGGTTTTTGGATGGTATAGAATTCACTCAAAGTTCTGATAGGAGCTTTTTAGCTTCTGACTCCACTTGCTCGGTTTCAGCATACGTAAGTGCCAAATCTAATAATTCTCTTGCCTCTTCGTTTTCCTGTTTTCCAACAAGTACCCGACCCAGACCCAGATACCCAAAGCTTTTGAAAAACTCTCCATGGTTAGGGATTGTATCTCCATATTTTAATCCAAGCCTGTAAGCGTATTCCGCCTTCTTCTGATTCTTTACAACCTTCTCTTCGAAGTAACCCAAAAAGACATACCCAGCTAGTTTATAATAAGGGCTTTCATGTTTGACTAAATCATAAATGACATTGATCGGAACATTTTGAAAGTCTTGTGGATTTGCGAGTGATTCCAGGTATTTGGCTTTTGCGTAAAAGTTGTTTGGGTAGTGCGAGCAAAGCTCGGATAGGTACTCCTGAGCGAGCCTTGGTTCCATTTCATACCTTAGGTAGATATAACTCAAATAAACATGCGCCTCTACCCTGGTCAGGAAGGATTCAGTACAGGCTTTCTCTAATTGTTTTAGACCTAGCTCCATATCTCCACTTCTAAAAAACCATAATAAGGGCTTGTACATGGGGTGCTTTTCCGGATATTTCTCTCTGAAGTAATTGTACAGGCCGGTAGTAAGTAAAAATTCCGGGTGCTCGTCAACAATTTCAAATCCTTTTTTCATTAGACCATAAGCTCTATTTGCTTCACCTACCGCTTTCATTGTGGAACCCTGATCAGCGTAATACTCAGCCAATAAGCCATAAGAGGCCATGGCAAAGAAAATCATCTCGGGTTCATCAAGATTAGGATCCTTTGCTCTGGCTAATGCTATTGCAGAGTCCAATTGCACCTCCATTTCATTAAACAGTTCTTCTGAGATTAGTGGTATGTTTGACCAGAGAATGGTCATTGCACGCATCAAAGGAATAACCGGATGATTCGGAATGTGCTTCTCTGCCTTACTAATGTAAAATTCCGCTGAATCAGAGGCAGCATTATAAATATGATCTGTACCTTTCTTCACCAGATCCTGAACATATCCACGTTTAAAAACCTGTGCTGTAGAGCTGAAAATACCAAATAAAAGGAAGAGAGTGAGTATTTTTTTCAAGGTGAACAATTTAAGATTTTATTGTAAAAATCTAAGATGCAAGATAACGTCGGTTTTGAGCTTTAAAAAGAGGGATAGGTATTTAATTTTACGGTCTCATGCCAATTAATATTTATACCTCCCCAAAAGAAGTAATCGCTGAAAATCCAATTTTGTTTTATGAGCATGGGTATTTCACTTCTCAAGCCTATAGCGACTTTATCGCTTTCTCAGATGAAAACTTTTTTATTGCCTTCGACCAGATAGACAATTTGGCAATTAGCATACCAAGGAGTCCTTTTGGATCCATATTTTGTAGAAACGACAATAAAAAGGCCGAGCAGTTCATCGAAACGTTTACCGATCATTTTAGAGAAAAGGGAATCAAAAAAATTCAGTTGACACACCCGTCCCCTATCTATACCCCCTTTGTTTCCAAATCACTCTTAGAAAAAACAGGTTTTGATTTGGCCTACAATGACGTAAGCCAACATATTGTGCTCCAACCTCATTGGGAAGACTCCATCCATAAAATGCAAAAGAAAAAGTTGGAAGGGCTGAAAAATGAAGGCTTTGAATTCAGAAAAATGGAGAATGATGAGCTTGAGACTGCCCATAAGTTTTTAACAGTGTGTCGTCAAACACAGGGACTTCAAATCAATATCTCTTGGGAGCAATTAAAAAAACTAAATGATGCACTTCCCGGAAAGTATGAGTGCTTTGGTGTTTTCAGAGATGGTAAAATATCTGCGCTTTGCATTGCTGTGAATGTTTCAACCGAAGTAGCATACTATTATCTCCCTGCTACGAGCCCGATGTTCAGAAATCAAAGTCCCATGGTTATGCTCATTGCCGGGATGGTTGAGCACTATCGAGAGAGACAATACAAGTACCTGGATTTGGGCATTTCTTCTGTAGAAGGAAAACCACAGGAACCTTTGAAAATATTTAAAGAAAGGATGGGTGGAGTTGTCACTGAAAAACCTACTTTCTTGCTGCAGTTGTAAGTAGGGATTCCAACCTTTCTACCCATGACTCAGGGGAAAACTTGTTATCAATCGAACGTCTAATCAGCTTTGGGTCATACTGCTGATTGGAGTTTATCATTGCGACTATCTTTTCTTTCAAATCTGAAACGGAAACCTGGGAGATTAAGCCAGTATCTTTTGTAACAATCTCAGCTGGCCCTCCGCAATTGGTTGCCACAACTGGTTTGCCGCATGACATAGCCTCTAGTAGCACATTTCCGAATGTTTCATATCTACTCGGAAGCACCAAAAATTGACAATTCTGCATATATGATTTTACATCCATCCGGTTCTTTTCACCAATAAGCTCGACCCTATCCTCAAATTTTAGCTGGCTTATTTTTCTTACCAATGCATCCCTTTGTGTACCTCCTCCTATAATCTTCAAATTCAACCCATCTATTTGAGCTACCGCCTCAATCAATAAATCAAATCCCTTCTCATGTTCTAACCGGCCAACAGCCAGCACATATTGCTCATTTTTATCATGAACATCAAAGATATTATGAACATCAAAGAATTGAGTGTCTACAGGATTATACAATGTTTTTGTCTCTGGAACCCATTTTGCTAATTCCTTAGCATGAAAATCACTGGTGACAGTCACCAGTTCTGCTTTTGAAATCGCAGATAAAGTTTGACGCCTCATTCCTCCCAGATCACTCAATAATTGCTCGAACATAAAGCCCCCCAAACGTATATGGAGGTGAAATGGAATATCATATTTATCAGAGAGGTACTCACCAATCAGCACGCCCGGATAAGTTGCCTGAACCATAATCACATCCGCTTTTCCAAAAGATTGGGTATGTGACAGATAGTTGATTTCATTACACCTGATGATCTCCCTTAGGTTGCCTTTTTTAAAACGCTTGGTCCAGCTAAGTGCCGGCTGATAAAACTCTTTAAATCCCTCATTATTTTTTGTATTAGGAGTATCCTTTTGGTGCCTTCGGATCTTAATTAGGTTTTTATAGTGGTCTTTTACCCAAATCAGCTTTTCATCACTACCCTGTCCCCATGTGCTTACCCCAATCTTCCAATCTGGTCTTATGCGAGCCATCATTTTGATTTGATCCTTTATGAATATCCCATAAGAGGGGTTTGAATCAGAAGGATACCAGGATGGGACAATAAAGAGATTCATTCCCCGAATTTAATTGGACATAGTAGATTTGGTGTAATCCACCACTAAGTCTTTAATAATTTCTCTCTCAGATTGCTTGCGCTGGCAATTTTCACTTTAGTTTAATTGGTAAAAACGATCTCAAATGTGATATTACTAAAATGAATCAATTGCCGTTGGTTTCGGTCATTTGTTTATGTCACAATCAGCTCCCTTACGTCAGGGAAGCCATACAGTCCGTTTGGAAGCAAAGCTATCCCAATATTGAGCTCATCGTAGTGGATGATGGCAGTACGGATGGAAGCAAGGAGATGATCGAATCTATTTTAAAGGGGGAAAGTGTAAAGTTCATTGACATTGAATCCCGTATCGGCAATTGTGCAGCATTTAATCGTGGTTTTTTTCAATCAAAAGGCGAGTTTATCATAGATCTGGCGGCTGACGATGTTTTAATGCCTGATAGAATACTGGAGGGTATAAACACATTTATGAAAACCAATGCAGGCGTTACATTTTGCAACGTAATGAACATCGATCAGGAAGGAAATGAGCTTGATACTCATTTTAAAACCCCAAATGGGTCGATTCAGGAAGATATTCCGGAAGGAGATATTTACATCGATCTGATCAAAAAGTATTTTATCTCGCCTCCCTCGATGATGATAAGAAGAGAGGTTTTAGAAGAATTAGGTGGATATGATGAATCACTCTCCTATGAGGATTTCGATTTCTGGATTCGCTCTTCACGAAACTGGAAGTATGCTTTTACCAATAACATTTTAGTGAAAAAAAGGAAGGTGATAGGCTCATTATCCGATCAGCAGTTCAGATACAGAACCAAGCACCAGGAAACCACCTTGAGGGTTTGTCAGAAAATAAAAGAGCTGAATCGTTCAAAAGAGGAAGATTCAGCTCTTAGAAAGAGGTGCTTATATGAAATCAAACAATGTGTAAAACAGGGTAATATTCGTTTGATCTTCAAGTTTTTAAAGCTTTTCTAAACTGGTTCTTTACTTCTTCAAAGAAATTCTCCATTAAAAAATGAACACTCAGCGTTGTTCAAATGTTATAAATCTACACTAGTAATAGTGAGTTAGGTTGGTTGTGTGATGGGGTCGTCCGCTCGGGCGACCCTTTGTTATTTGCGGTTATCTTCTTCCCTTAGAATGGCGAGGTACCCGTCATACCTTAGCTGGGAAATTGTATCTCCAACAGCCTCCTTTACTTTACACCCAGGTTCATTTTCATGCAGGCAATTATGGAATTTGCATTGCCCCAAGTAGTTTCTCATTTCAGGGAAGTAGTGAGATAGTTCTTCTTCCTCTATTTCAGAAAGACCAAGTTCTTTTATCCCGGGTGTGTCAATGATGGCAGATTTATCATCCAGAAAAAACATCTCAGCGAAAGTTGTAGTGTGCACACCTTTGTTCGCAAAATCAGATATTTCTTTTACTTCCTGGCCTGCATTGGGAATCAAGCCATTTATCAATGTAGACTTACCTGCTCCACTGTGGCCACAAAGCAGACTGGTATTGTTCCTGAAAAGTTCTGATACTATAGGTTCAACTTCTTTTTCGAACTGACATAAATGAACTTCATATCCAACATCCTTATAGATGGATTTCAGTTCTTCGAAACGTTCAATTTCCTTTTCATTATATAAATCTCGCTTATTAAAAAGGATAATTCCAGGAATCCGAAAGCTCTCCAGGGTGATCAGAAATCGATCAATGAATCCTGTAGAAGTTCGTGGTTTTTTTAGCGTAACAATTAATACCCCCTGATCAATATTTGACGCAATTAAGTGATCATGCCCTTTCTTTCTGGGGCTTTCTCGTATCACATAGTTTTCACGATCATAAATATGCGTAATGACCCACTCTCCATCTACTTGCTGATTTGCTTCCACTTCCACCCAGTCCCCGGCTGCTATCGGATTGGTAACCTTCTTATCCTCCAACTTAAACTTGCCTCTAAGCCTTGCCACCAGCCGCTTATTTTCGGCTAGCACCTCATACCAAAGTCCTGTGGATTTAACTACGAGCGCCTTCACTTAACATTTTCATTGACATTACATGCAATAGTAAACAAACCACTCAATTGAAATAAAAAAGGCTGACCACAATGTGATCAGCCTTATATCTTTAGACTAAAATTCTCTTAATTATTTGAAAGGTACTCGGCCACTCCATCTCTGGTTGCGCTCATTGCTGATTTACCTTCTTCCCAGTTTGCAGGGCATACTTCGCCGTGCTTTTCTACATGATGCCATGCATCTACGATTCGAAGCATCTCATCTATATTTCTTCCAAGTGGAAGATCGTTGATTGTTTCATGTCTCACGATTCCTTCCTTGTCGATGAAGAAAGTACCTCTGAATGCTACTGGAGCTCCTTCAAATTCCAGATTTCCTTCTTCGTCGTATGACCAATCTCCTGCAAGTACACCAAAGTTAGTTGCAACAGTTTTAGAAGGATCTGCCACTAACGGATAGGTCACTCCGGCAATTCCTCCTTTGTCTTTGTCTGTCATCAACCATGCCAGGTGAGTTTCTTCTGTGTCGCAAGAAGCTCCTACTACAGCTACCCCTCTTTTCTCAAATTCAGCAAGCTTTTCCTGGAAAGCGTGAATTTCAGTTGGGCACACAAAAGTGAAATCTTTTGGGTAGAAGAAGAAGATTACTTCTTTCTTTCCAATGTACTGGTCAAGAGAAAAGTTTTCTACGATTTCTTCGCCATTGATTACGGCTGGTGCATTTACAATAGGTGCTTTTTTTCCTACTAAAGACATTTTTTACGTTTGTTTTAAATTGTTTAAAAAGTGATTTATAAAATTTTTACATCTACTTCTGGATCAATTCTTTCGCCATTGACCTGAAGTTTTATTTCGTTGATACGAAAATTCTTTATTCGTTTTTTCCTGAAGAAATCATTAATCAAGCCGTAGAGTTCCTCGTCATAGAAATCCTGGATTTTGTTCGTTTTCAGGCAGTAAATATGTCCATGTGGATTCATGTTCGCATCATAGCGCTTAGATCCTGAACGAACAGAAACCCTTTGGATCAGACCTGCATCTACCAGGACATCTAAAACTCTATAAACGCTACCGAGAGAAATAGATGGATTGTCAACTTTAATTGTTTCATGAATCGCCTCAGCAGTTGGGTGATCATCTGATACCATTAATTCCCTCAGCACGGTTATTCGAGGATGTGTGGCTTTTAAACCGACTTCACTCAACCTTTCCTTTATTTGATTAGTAATTTCCATTTAGGAATTTTTCTTAAATGCGAAATTAGATCATATTACTGAAGTAGCCAAGAATTTCGACCAATGAATGAAAATACCATGATTAGGGGATCAAAAAAGTGCAAGAATCTTGGTTAATTGCAGTATAAATGAATCATTTATCTTTAATGAATCGGAATCAAACACCATGATTATGAAAAACCCTATTACTAAGATTTTAATACTAACGCTGATGGGTCTATTCTCTATCAGCTATACAGCCAATTCGCAAGATTTCGGCGAGGTATTTAAAGCAGGTCCAGAGGATGCAGAGAAATACCTAGAAAGCTACATTGATCCCATCATGCAGTCATTTAACAATGGCTTAAGTGGGGGCTGGGTAAATACTGCCAAAACGCACAAGCTTTTAGGATTTGACTTAACAGTATCGGCAAACATTGCAAATATTCCAGACGATGATAAGCTTTGGCGATTCAGAAATTCCGATTTCAGTAACCTACAGCTCAGAACTGGGTCCGAAGCTACCCTTCCAACAGTTGTTGGAGGACCTACCAATCAAGAACTTGTAGTGAGAGGAAATGCACAAATTGGTGCTATCAACTTTGCTAACGAATCCGATCCCTTTCCTGCTGCAGAAGGAATTGATACGGATGACTTACCTCTTGCTGGATTTCCTGTGCCTACTTTCCATTTAGGGATTGGATTGGTGAAAAATACCGATCTTAAAATTCGATTTGTTCCTTCTATACAATCAGAAGATCTAAGCTTTAACATGTGGGGAGTGGGCGTATTACATGACGTAAAACAGTGGATTCCCGGCTTAAAATTGGTTCCGATGGATATTGCAGCATTTGTTGGCCACACAAGCTTAAAAGCAGAGTATGATATCGATGTACCTAGAAGAACAGATAATCAGGGTTACGCATATTCTGCCGAAGGAACAGCTGAATTCAAAGCATCATCAACTATTATTCAGGTACTTGCTTCAAAAAAATTAGCAATCTTTACCCCATATGTTGGATTGGGATACAATATCGCCGGAAGCTCATTTAAAGTGAATGGGGACTTTACGTACGAAGACACCAACACAGGTCAATCTGAGACCATTCAAGATCCTGTCGATTTATCTTTCGGAGGCGGTAGTTCACCAAGAGTTACCATAGGAGCCCAGATTAAGTTGCTGATTCTAACTGTACACGCTGATTACTCTATCCAGAAGTACAACACCTTTACTGCTGGTTTAGGACTAAGTATCAGATAAGAATTTTAGAACCGTATAAAAAAAGAAAAGTCCCGTCAAAAACGGGACTTTCTTTTTTACTTGTCAAACAGGTGTATGAATAAATTTGTGTTATGCATTAGATATATACTATCTAATCTAAAAAGGTAACCACCCAATCATGATAAAAGTTTTATTTGTTTGTTTAGGTAACATTTGCAGGTCTCCTCTAGCAGAGGCAATTTTTAACAAAAAGTTGTCAGAAGCAGGTTTAAGCAACAAAATAGCTACTGATTCGGCCGGGACGGCTAACTATCATGTGGGAGAAAATCCCGATTCCAGAACAATAGATATTGCACAAAAGCACAATACACCTATCGATCATAAGGGTAAGCAATTCAAAAAACATCATCAGGCAGAGTTTGATTACCTACTGGCAATGGATCGTTCCAATTATCAAAACATGATCCGCGAAATGGATGATGAACCATCAAAACTCCTTTTAATAAGAGATTTTGATCCTTATGGCAAAGGTGAAGACGTTCCAGACCCATATTATGGAGGTGTCAATGGATTTGAGCAGGTATATCAAATCCTTGATCGGTCATTAGACAAGTTTCTGGATCACATAAAGAAAGAGCATCATTTATGAGTGACTTCATTCAGAAAGTCATCAGCAACCATACACGCGCCTCTTTAATTTCATTTCATCCAGCTTCAGGAGGTTGCATCAATGATTCGTACCATCTAAAAACCAATAATGGGGATTATTTCCTTAAATGGAACAAGAAGGAATTATTGGGAATGTTTAGAGTAGAAAAAAAAGGGCTTGTGCTCTTAAATGAACATTCTCCAGTTCACTCTCCAAAAGTGATTTCATATGGAGAAATGGATGGTAAATCATACCTCCTTACCGAATGGATTGAAAAAGGTGGTCAAAATACACGGTTTTGGGAAAATTTTGGGCGAAACCTGGCACTACAACATCAGGTTACAATGGATCAATTTGGGTTGGATCATGACAATTTCATCGGGAGTTTACCACAATCAAATAAACAACACACCATCTGGCATTCATTCTTTATAAACGAACGTTTGAAACCACAACTAAACATGGCTTCATCCAAGGGTTTGATTGATCTGGGAACTCAGAAGAAATTTGATTCACTATTCAATCAGCTTGAAGAATTAATCCCAGATGAACCACCCGCACTTTTACATGGAGACCTCTGGAGTGGGAATTTCATGATCAACTCCGAGGGTGAAGCATCTATTTTCGACCCAGCTGTTCATTACGGCCATCGGGAAACTGAACTATCCTTTACACACCTCTTTGGGGGTTTCTCATCAGAATTCTATCATTATTACAATGAGGAATACCCTTTAGCACCAGGGTTTGATGAACGGGTAGACATACACAACCTTTACCCACTGCTCGTTCACGTGAACCTTTTTGGGAGTTCATATCTCTCAGGCATTAATCAGACACTTCGGCGTTTCAGTTGATTTAAATTGTCAGTTACCTCGATGAAAGGAAGAGATTCTAAACCATCGGCAAGGGATTCGCAGAAAGACTCCCACTATCGATAAAGCACCTGATAATTGTTAGCGGTCTTTTGCTCCATGATCACTGTACGATTCCAAGGCAACTTATTAAATGAGTCCGGTGTGTAATTTTTAATGGTTGCCAGGTTCAATGGGCTTTCAAACGACAACATGAAATCCCTGTTTAGTAACTCCTTAATCCGCTTGGATTTAAATTCTTTGTTGTCGATACAGAATGAAAATGTAAGTGCAGAATTTTGCATCAGGTTGATCTTTATATTCAATAAATCAAGCACCTGAAGTATCAACCCAAGTTTCTTTTCATCCATGAAGCTGTGGTCTTTTACCTGTGCAGTGACCAACAATTGGTTCCCCTTAAAGACGAAGCATGGGATCATTTTGGTAGTGTTCTCAGTAGCGATAGTTGTTCCCTGCTTTCCTTTATCCAAAAACGAACGAACAATCAACGGTATGCTTTTTTGAGCTATGGGCTTAAGTGTTTTTGGATGGATGACCTGCGCCCCATAGTAGGTCATTTCAGTCACCTCACGATAACTAAGCTTTTCATATTGTTCAGTTCCCTCCAGTATTCTTGGATCTGCATTCAAAATACCCGGTACATCTTTCCATACTGTAAATCCATCTGCATTAAGGCAATACGCCAAAATAGCTCCAGTATAATCCGATCCCTCTCGTCCCAGAGTGGTTGAGTTTCCTTCCACATCAGATCCGATAAAACCTTGCGTGACAACAACCGTTTCCTCTGCTACTGGTTTCAGCGAAGTGATTATTTGTTTCTCTGTAACGACCCAATCCACATTGGCTTCAGTGAAATATTGATCCGTACGGATGACCGATCGAGCATCAAACCAAGTGCATGACACATACTGATCCAGGTAAGCTGCAACGATGGAAGTGGACATCAGCTCCCCATGAGGCACAATCCTGTCATAGGCCAGCATAGGCTCGCAACCATTTAATTCCTTCAAAGTTTGTTCTAATGACTTTTCAAATTCAATATAGCGCTCCGGTAACTGGCCAAGTAAATCCAGGGCAATTTCATGATGATACGCCTTCAATTCTTTGAGAGTCTGACTGTAATCTTTCCCTTCATGTGCCTGTTTGACTAGTTCTTCAAGTTTGTTTGTTGTCTTACCCATAGCTGAAACAACTACGACTACTTTCTTCGAGCCGAAAGAGGAAACAATCTCAGCCAAATTTTTTACACCTGTAGCATCTTTAACTGATGCTCCCCCAAACTTGAAAATCTGCATAATGCAAACGTTATAACTAGTGAATGAATTAATTTCGTGGTTCGAAAGTCAAAATAAAATTCTGAACAAACACCCCTAATGAACAAAAGTAAGCTTGGCCTACCGATAGGAACAACCTTAGACCGCTTTATTAAGCAAAAAGAGGATGAATTTTCCTCTGCTACTGGAGAATTGTCTCAACTTTTGAGAGATATTGCACTAGCTGGTAAAATCATCAATAAAGAGGTAAATAAATCTGGGTTATTGGATATCACTGGTGGGTTTGGTGAAAAAAATGTTCAAGGTGAGGATCAGCAGAAACTCGATGTAGTAGCTGACATTCGATTCACACGGGCTCTACGCAATGGAGGAATGACTTGTGCTGTGGTATCTGAGGAAGAACAGGAAATCATTCACCTCAACCCTAATTGCAGGTATGTCGTTGCAATCGATCCGCTTGATGGAAGTTCGAATATTGATGTAAACGTTTCCATTGGCACGATTTTCTCCATTTATAAGCGCATCTCGCCGGTAGGAGGACCTGTTCAGGAAGAAGATGTTTTACAAAAAGGTACCGAACAGGTAGCAGCAGGTTATATTCTATATGGATCATCCACCATGCTGGTATATACGACCGGACGAGGGGTTCATGGATTTACTCTTGAGCCTAGTCTGGGGGAGTTCGTGCTATCACATAACCAAATGAGATGCCCGAATGATGGAAAAATCTATTCTATCAACGAAGGCAACTATTACGCATTTGATGAGTGGGTGAGAGAATATGTGGAAGATTGTAAGAAAAAAGGAATGACAGCAAGATACATTGGCTCACTCGTGGCAGATTTCCACCGAAACATGATGAAAGGGGGTATTTATCTTTATCCAAACACTGAAAAAGCTCCAAACGGGAAATTGAGACTTCTTTATGAATGTAACGCGCTAGCATTCATTGCCGAACAATCCGGAGGCGTTGCGACAAGTGGTTCAGAGCGGATTTTAGATATTCAGCCTACCACTTTTCACCAGCGATCTCCATTGTATATCGGATCGGCTAAAATGGTGGAGCATGCTACCTCTTTCATTAAGGCTGGTACTGCTGCCGGGTAATTACTTTTTGTTTTTCACGCTCTATGATCGCTTTGGCTACATTCCTGGCAATCTCCCCCTGCTTTGAATGCTGGAGGAGATCTTTTACCTTATTTTCAGGAATGTCGATGCGATAAAGGGCGTTCAGTAAACGGTTCAAATCATGATCAAGCAGGTAATTGACCTGCTTTGTGAGATATTCCTCCAACCGATCAATTTCATTTTTCCCGTTCTCAAATTCCAATTGTTCCTCCAATCCTAGATCCTTGCGAATCAGTTGGTAACTGTGTTCTAGTAAAGTAACTTCATCCATAGTAATGCTGATTAAAGCAATGATCAGCCATTTTTATTGACTTTGAAAGTTCAAACATGAAATGAGCATAAACATATGCTGACAAACTTATATCTACTGACGTTTAGATGTATGTTTATTGCGAATTCCATGTGTGCCTTTAAAAACAAGCTATATCACATGAAAAACATATTAATTGTCATTTTCTGCGCAGTTTCTACTTTATCAATTGCACAAAGTGATGAAAAAAGTGAAATCATGAAGGTCATTAATCAGGTATTTGAAGCCATGCGCACCAACGATAGTACCATGCTAAAGCAGAGCTTTGTGGAAAGCCCCAATACTTTCACGGTTTTTATCAATAAGGAGGGCAAAACACAGCTTGTAAGTGGCGATTTTCAGCGATTTATTGATGCAGTTGGTCAGCCAAAAGAGCAGGTATGGAATGAACCCATCTGGAATGAAAAAGTGGAAATAGATGCGAATATGGCCTCCGTTTGGGTAGATTATGCCTTTTATGTGGATGATCAGTTTTCACATTGCGGGGTGGATGCTTTTCACCTAATCAAACGTGAGGATGGATGGAAGATATTCCATCTGGTGGATACTCGAAGAAAAACAGATTGTGAGGTGCCGGATGAGTTTAAGCCTTAACCTTATTCGGAATCCACTCAAAATCATCCGATTTCACTGCATCTTCCAGAAGGATGTCCGTTAACTCAGAGGGCGGAACAGTCGTTCTTCGTTTGTTGAGATCAAGCCAGGCACCATCCACGTCCACCTTGGCTGATAAACTTCCATCGTGCGTGTAGATATTGTGTCGGAATGACCACTTAGATCCATCTTTTCTAAGCTTGGAAATAGTAAATCCAACCTCAAACTCTTCATTCATTCTTACCTCCTTAAAAAACCGGGTGTCTTCCCTGAAGAGTATTGGCCCCACCCCCATTTTTATCAATTTATGGAATGGCATACTAATATCTTCGAAGTACATCAGTCGTGCCTGAGCACAATAATCATTGTACGCTGTATGACGCATATGACCGTTGGGGTCCAGATCGGCCCACCTTACTCTAAACTTGTATTTAACTTCACTCACCTTTTGGCTCTTCCTTTTTAGTTGTCTTCTTAGGTGCCTTCTTTTCTTCTTTTTTCTCCACTAAAACCTGAGGGGTCTGCTTCACCAACTGATCATACCAGCTCACCACCTTCTTAATATCTGACACATAGACTCGTCCTTCGTCATAGTCAGGTAGAATAAACTTCAAAAAAGCCTTTAATTCTTCAGAGCTACTATTTTTATCCAGATCCGTGTCTCCATCAAATTCCTTGTGGATCTTTCTCATCACATCCTCCAAAGGAACAGCTCCTTCAGCATCAGTGGTGTAAATAGAAATTTCTGAAAGGATGCTCACTTTATTGTGCATGGTAGCCACCATTTTCTTTTTGTGCTCATCCAGGCTCTCCAGAATCACTCCGGTACGAGTCGGTTGAATTACTTTAAAAAGAGTTCCTTTTCCGGAAACAGATGCGATATCACTAAAATCCATAAAGTCGTTTTTTGAGGGGGCAAAAATATCCTATCTCGCTATCTCTGCATTGATTCGATCAATAAAATCCATAATTTCTTCTCCACCTACCCGTTCAGTTGATGAGGTAACAAACGTTGGCGGGAGCTCCTCCCATGTTTTACGCATTTCTTTCTTGTAAGCAACCACATTAGACTGAACCTGGTTTTTTCCAAGCTTATCTACTTTGGTAAATACAATGCTAAACGGAATTCCTGATTCTCCCAGCCATTCCATAAACTCCAAATCAATCTTTTGTGGCTCATGCCGACTGTCTACCAGCACAAATACACAAGCCAGATTTTGTCGTTCCTCCAGATAAGTATTGATCATCTTTTTCCAGGCCGCCTTATTGGTTTTACTCGTCTGTGCCCACCCATAACCGGGCAGATCCACCAAATACCAGTTTTCATTAATCAAAAAGTGATTGATCAATTGCGTTTTTCCAGGTGTAGAGGATGTTTTAGCCAGTTTCCTTCGTTGAGTCAGCAGATTAATCAAGCTAGACTTACCCACATTGGATCGTCCGATAAAGGCATATTCCGGGAGGGTCGGCTCAGGACAATCTGCTACGTTCGGACTACTTTTTATAAATTCTGCTGATTTTATCTGCATGGAGAAGAAACTGATAACATTTGAACCGTACAAGGGTTTAATCCACTAATATTGCGGCAATTATGACGGTACTTCCTTACAAAGATAAGTCGGATGCAAAGAAGAAGCAGGTGGCAGAAATGTTTGACAGCATCTCCGGCAAATATGATTTCTTAAATCACTTTCTTAGCCTGGGTATTGACATTCGGTGGAGAAAGAAAGCAATCAAAATGCTTCGGGACCTTCAGCCAAAGAAAATTCTGGATATTGCTACGGGAACGGGTGATTTTGCGATCGAATCATTGAAACTAAACCCTGAAAAAGTGGTAGGTGTGGATATTTCTGAGGGCATGCTTAATGTAGGCCGTCAGAAAATGAAGAAAAAAGGCTACTCAGATATCATTGATATGCAATCCGGTGATTCTGAAAACCTGCATTTCGAAGACAATAGCTTTGATGCAGTGATCGTTGCATTCGGAGTAAGGAACTTTGAGAATCTGGAAAAAGGACTATCGGAAATGAATCGCGTTTTGAGACCTGGAGGACGAGCAGTCATTCTGGAATTCTCAAAACCGACAGCTTTTCCGTTCAAACAATTATATAATTTTTATTTTCGTTGGATATTACCGAAGATTGGTAAAGTGGTTTCAAAGGACAATGCCGCTTACACCTACTTGCCAGAGTCTGTAAATGAATTCCCTTTTGGCGATGATTTTTTGAAGATTCTGGAAAAAACAGGATATAAAAACACTAAATGCAAACCATTAACCCTAGGCATCAGCTCTATTTACGTGGGAGAAAAATAGCCCTAACGTGTTTGCTAATTTTTGGATTGGGTTATTCTTCCCAGGCTCAAAACAATCCAACTGACAACCTCATTCATTATGAAGATCAGTGGATTCATTATGGATTCCTTATCAGTGTTCATTCATCAAAATATGTCATCAAACATTCAGATTACTTCACTTCTCCCGCCATGGATACGGTGCATTCAATTGTTCCGGGTAATCTTGGTGGCTTTAAGCTGGGCTTTGTGATCAATATGAAGATCTCCAAATACCTCGATTTCCGCATCCTACCTACCGTGGGATTTTATGAAAATGACCTTAGCTACCGTTTTACCAACGGCACCACTCAGCGTGAGTTAAAAGATGCGACTATGGTTGAGCTTCCATTACTATTAAAGTATAAATCTGCACGAAGGGGGAACCTTGCCATGTATATGGTAGCTGGAATAAATCCATCATTTGAAGCTGCCGGTAAAGGAGATGAAGACGATGTAGGACAAAAACTGGAGCTTAGAAACTGGAATTTGGCTATAGATGTGGGGGTTGGACTCGACATGTATTTTGCTTACTTCAAATTTTCTCCTGAAATCAGGTATTCCTATGGACTTAGAAATATGCTTACGGATGATCCGAACGATTTTAGCATCGGGCTGGATCGACTGACCACACAAAATCTGGGCATATTCGTAACTTTCGAAGGTGGACCCGGAGGTAAACGGAAGCTCGGTAAAAAGAAAAAAAGCAATAGCCGAATAGAAGCAAGACAAAGAAAAAGACTGAAACAATGAGTAAACCTATTGCACTCATTACAGGAGCCACAAGTGGTATTGGTGAGGCTACCGCACGATTGCTCTCAAAGGACTATCGACTGATCATTTGTGGTAGAAGAAAAGAACGCCTGGAAAAACTCAGCAGTGAGCTTGAAACAGCCGTTCAAACCCTATCATTTGATGTGAGGGATAAGGAAGCGGTTTTTAATGCAATCGCATCTTTGCCAGAAGAATGGCAAGTCATTGATGCATCAATTAATAATGCAGGCAATGCGCATGGTCTCGATCTGATCCACGAGGGAAACACCGATGACTGGGATGCAATGATGGATATCAATGTAAAAGGGCTTCTTTATGTCACTAAGGCGATCCTCCCGCAAATGGTGGATCGCAAAAGGGGTCATATTGTAAATGTTAGTTCCATCGCAGGATTGGAGGTTTACCCTAGAGGAAACGTGTATTGTGCCTCAAAGCATGCGGTGGATGCGTTAACCAAAGGCATGAGAATGGACCTTAATGAACATGGCATCAAAGTCACTTCAATCGATCCTGGTTTAGTCGAAACAGAGTTTAGTGAAGTAAGATTCAAAGGTGATAGTGACCGTGCAAAACAGGTGTATCAGAACTACACCCCACTCACCGCTCATGATGTAGCCGAAACCATAGAATTTGTACTTAATCGTCCAGCCCATGTCATGATCGGAGATTTGTTGATTTTGCCTACCGATCAGGCCAGCAGCACGATTGTGAATAAAAAAAGCAATTAGTCTTTTTGAAAGATTTGCGATAAGTACATATTTGCCGGATGCAACATATCCTGATCATCGGTGCGGGGAAATCATCAACCGCACTAATCAATTACCTCTTAGAGAATGCCGAGAAAGAGCAATGGCACATTACCGTTGGTGAAAAAGACGTGGCTCTGGCACAAACGAAAATCAAAGCAAACCCACAAGCCAAGGCTGTAACATTTGATGTTTTTGATGCAGAACTACTTACCAGTCTGGTGAAAGAAAATGATTTGGTGATTTCGATGCTCCCGGCATCACTACACATTCATGTTGCAAGAAAGTGTGCTGAGCTAAAAAAACACTTTTTAACCGCCTCTTATCTTTCAGAAGAAATCAAGTCCTTAAATGGGCAATTTGAAAATGCCGGTAAACTAATGATTATGGAGATGGGGCTTGATCCCGGAATCGATCATATGTCAGCCATGAAGGTTCTCGATGACCTGAGAGGAAAAGGATATGAACTTACCGGATTTGAAACATTCACTGGGGGATTAGTTGCAGAAGAATCTGTCGGTGACAATCCCTGGAAGTACAAGTTCACCTGGAATCCCAGAAATGTAGTTCTGGCTGGCCAGGGGACCTGTAAATTCATACAGGAAGGGAGATATAAATACATTCCATATCAAAAGCTTTTCAGACGAACTGAAGCTATATACATTCCTGATCATGGTTATTTTGAGGGATATGCCAATCGTGACTCTCTGGCTTATTTGGATGTTTATAACCTCAGAGGAATCAGAACGCTCTATCGTGGAACTTTACGCAGGCCAGGGTATTGTGCCGCATGGGATGTGTTTGTGCAACTGGGAGCTACTGATGATACCTATCAAATGGAAAATGTGTCTGAAATGACACATAGGCAGTTTATAAACTCATTCCTTTCTTACAACCCACATGATTCAATAGAACTTAAATTAGCTCACTACTTAAATCTTGACCTTGATAATGGGATCATGTTTAAGCTTAAATGGCTGGGTATTTTTGATGATGAATTGGTTGGGTTAAACCAGGGAACGCCCGCTCAAATTCTGGAACACATTCTAAAGAAAAAATGGACCCTCAATCCTGAGGATAAAGACATGATTGTGATGTGGCACAAGTTCAACTTCATAGATGGTGACAAGCCCCGTCAGATTGAGTCAAGTATGGTAGCAATGGGTGATGACGAGATAAATACTGCCATGTCAAAAACAGTAGGGCTTCCGCTTGCAATCGCTGCTAAAATGATTTTGAAAGACAAGATCAACCTAACCGGCGTTCACGTGCCAATTAAAAAGGAAATCTATGAGCCTGTACTGGAAGAGTTGATCACTACTGGCTTGAAGTTTAATGAAAGAGAGGTAGAACCTACTTTTTATTAGATCTACTCAATTACATGGGCTTTCACTACTGAGTCAATCTCAGACATTACAAGGTCTATCTGTGAAATGTCATTCTCCAGATGTTGATCAATGAGGCTTTGCAAGTGACTGGCAATTCGGATTTCATCCTCTTTTTGTTGCCCTCTGGCAAAACGTATGGAATTTTGAAGATGATCCATGGCATGATGGATGGTTATCCGTGCCTCTTCTTTTTTACCCTCTCTAATAAATTGCTCCGATATCCGAAGCGATGCAAATGCAAGTGAGTTCATTGCATCGGCAAACGCTTCATACATCAGGTCGTTGTTGATATCTTCCGCCTTTATATGATTTTCTACCACCTCTAAATCATAGATAGCAATTTCAATCGCCTGAGTACTAATGCTATCACCATCTTTTTCCAAAAGCTTCATCATTTTAATGGCATCCTCCAGAAATTTTATTGCGGTCATTGACTTGTGGTCTTGCAGGGTTCTGTCTGCTGTATTCATAAGCAGGTCTGGCTCAGTAGCTAAATCCGTGAGGTTAGGATTCTCCATTTTTCTGTCACGATCAATTTTGAAATAGACAACCATTGATCCAATCACAATTGCCGCAAATAGGAAGTAAAAAATGCCTTTATTAAAATTCATCTTAATTATTATATCTAATCCTGTACTAAAATAAGCGTTTACGAACTTGTAGCCTCAAAAGCTGTGTCTACTTTCAGATTTTTTCGTTCAGCAGCCTCTACAGCCAGTTGATCACAGCGTTCATTCTCTGCATGACCAGCATGTCCCTTCACCCACTTAAACCGAACATCGTGCGGTGCGGATGCTTTCAGGTACCTTTCCCAAAGATCTCGGTTCTTCTTTCCTTTAAAATCTTTTACTACCCAATTTTTCAGCCAGCCTTTGGTCACTGCATCCACTACATACTTACTATCAGACACCACCAGCACTTTCCATCCTGGTTTCTTAATAGCCTCCAACCCAGCGATTACTGCCAAAAGCTCCATTCGATTATTTGTAGTGAGTCTGAAACCTTCTGATAGTTCTTTCTCCTTATCGCCATACCGGAGTATGGTTCCAAAACCACCCGGTCCCGGATTGCCTTTGGCAGCTCCGTCTGTAAACATTGTAATCATGCAAATAGATGGTTTTTGAAAATCTTAATGGCGATGGCAAGTAGCACAATTCCGAACACCTTACGAAGGATATTAAAACCGGCAGTACCTATTTTTCGCTCTAGCCACCCACAGGTTTTAAGCACCACATAAACAAAGATTAGGTTAAGAGCGATTCCTACCAGAATATTATAAGTAGAAAACTCGGCTTTCAGAGAAACAAGAGTCGTCATGGTGCCTGCCCCGGCAATCAGAGGAAAAGCTAAGGGTACAATAGAAGCACTTTTCATTTCTTCTGGATCAGATTTGAAAAATTGCCTTCCAAGGATCATTTCCATCCCCAATAAAAACATTACGATTGCTCCTGCTATTGCGAAAGAACTGATGTCTATGCCGAACAGATTTAGGATACTTTCGCCCAAATAAAGGAAAATAACCATGATTACTCCTGAGACAAAAGTCGCCTTCTCCGACTGTACATGTCCGAATTTTTTTCTTAGGTCAATGATAATCGGTACGCTACCCAGTATATCAATTACTGAGAAAAGTATGAGCGAAACACTAATTATTTCTTTAAAATTGAACATCGCTATGTTTTATTTGGGTGATATTTAACACAAAACTAATGTGATTGAGACCCGTATTAGCATAAAAAATTACTCATTTTGCAAACATTTTGGTGACCAGCACGTCAGGTCCTCCTGGCACTGTTTTGGCAAGGTGAGTGATAATAAAAGGCAAACTCAAAATACAATTCAAAGGACATGATTAAATCAACAATTTTTGCATTACTGGTGCTCGTATCTTCTTTTACAACGGCCCAGAATGGATGGAACTGGCCTGAAGATCCAAACCTGAAAAGTCAGGCAATGGAAAAACAGGCTTACTACAAACTTCTGATAGCTCAAAGTAAATATGAGGAAGCGATGAAGCCACTCAACTGGCTCTATGAAAACAACCCAAACCTTAATCCATCCATCTATATTCAGGGAGTAGACTGCATCGAAGACATACTAAAGAAAACAACTGATAAAGAACGAAAGCAGCGACTGCAGGATTCGCTTTTGTGGATGTACGATCAGCGTATTGAGCATTTTGACAATGATGCTGCCACACTTGATCGAAAAGCATACGAAGCATTTAAACTGTACTACAAAACGCCTGCTAAATATTCTATGCTTGCTGATTTGTATGCGGAAGCATATGAAATGAATGGCCCAGAGATTTCAACATTCAACCTGAATACCTACATGCTGCTTGCAAAAAACTTTCACGCTATTGATCCGACAAAAATGTCTGCTGAGAAGGTTTTAGACATTCATACACAGATCTCTGATATCATCGACTCCAAGAGAAAAAGTGGCGAAAACCCATCAAAACTGGATAAGGAACAATCCAAAACAGATGCATGGCTGAGTTCAATTCCAGGTATTTTGACTTGTGAATTCATTGAAGAAAAGCTTGTGCCAAAATTCAGATCCAACCCGAAAGACCTTAGCACAGCAAAGAAAATTTTCAAATATTCTGTAGAAGCAAAATGTACGGATCAACCATATTTTCTGGAGGCCAGCGAACCGGTTTTCAAAGAGCAACCCTCCTACGCACTTGCCAGTGCCATTGGGAGCAAATACCTTGCGAGTGGTGAAATAAATAAGGGCCTCCAATATCATGAAGAGGCCGAAAAGCTTGCTACTTCTGATAAAGAAAAATTTGACGCATTGATAGGACAGGCAGTTGCTAATAGTAAATTAGGTAACAAGTCTCGTGCCCGCACACTGGCATATGAGGCTTTAAGCGCAAAACCGGGAAGCCCTGAAGCGTATAATCTGATAGGTAATTTATACTTCACAAGCTACGAAGATTGTCGGGGAGATAAAAGTAAAGTAATGGATCGTGGCGTTTTCCTTGCCGCCTATAAGATGTACGAAAAAGCTGGAAATAAAACACAGATGAACGCTTCCAAGGAACAGTTTCCTTCCATCGAAGAGATATTTAGCGAGGGAATGGAAGAAGGTGAAACGATAACGGTAGGGTGCTGGATTAATGAAAGTGTGAAACTTCAGCGAAGAGACTGATAAATAATTTTTGATCACAACAAGCCTCGCTATTAAGCGGGGCTTTTTTAGTTTTATCTAATGAAGTACCTGACCATTATTCTATTCATCTTAATCCCCTATTCAAACTACGGACAAAAAGTAATTGTACTAGGAATCGCACAAGATGGAGGTTATCCACATATCGGATGTCAAAACGAATGCCTTCAGGCCCATAGAAATAGCAATAATGCCCGGTATATCACATCATTGGCTTTAATTGACTCAGATAACAAGAAGTGGTGGCTGTTTGAAGCCACACCAGACATGGACAAGCAATTGCAATATTTCCGAAATCTCACCGATGAAGAATATCCATATCTACCTGAAGGAATCTTCGTTACACATGCACATATTGGTCATTACACAGGGTTGATGTTTTTAGGTAGAGAAGCGTTTGGTGCCCAAAATATGAAAGTCTATGCACTACCAAAAATGATTGATTTTTTGAAGACAAATGGGCCTTGGAGTCAGCTGGTTGGACTGGAAAATATTGAACTGATATCCCTGACCCAAGATCAAAAAATCAATCTTAATGAGCATATATCCGCTCAGGCATTTACTGTGCCTCATCGTGATGAATTTTCAGAAACTGCCGGTTTCAAGGTTGTAACTGGAAATAAAGGATTTCTCTTTATACCAGATATAGATAAATGGTTCAAATGGGATAGAAATATTGTTGAAATGGTCAGTAGCACTGATATTGATTATGCCTTTCTGGATGCCACTTTTTACGATGCGGGTGAGCTTCCAAACCGGCCCATGAATGAGGTGCCTCACCCATTTGTATCTGAAACGATGGCAATATTTGATGGAGAGTCAGATTACCTGAAAAGAAAGATTCACTTTATCCATTTAAATCACACAAACCCTCTGCTTTTTGATAAACGAAAAAGAAGTGAGATTTTGAAAAAGGGTTATAGAATTGCAGAGCAAGGGACTACTTATGACTGAAAGGCAAGCGTTGAACCCTGATCAGATAAAGCAGGATATTGAAAACTATGGAGATAAAATCTTTCTCAACAGTGCTGGTTCGTCTCTCCCTCCAAAATCCGTTCATGAAAAGATCAAACAATATTTAGATCTCGAAGAAAAGGAAGGAGGGTATAAGGCCACTGATATCATGAAGCTGGAAATCGATGATTTCTATAATCAAGCTGCCCTAATGCTAAGTTGCAAACCACACAATATTGCCTTTGCCGCCAGCGCTACTGATGCTTATGTAAAAGCTTTAGCATCAATTGATTTCAAGCCAAATGACGTAATTCTGACTACTGATGATGATTATGCATCCAATTTCATCCAGTTCATTTCATTGGCTAAACGTTACCAAATAAAGATTGAACGAATCAAGAATCTTGAAAATGGAGATCTGGACCTTAATGATTTTCGTGAAAAAATAGATAAGCTCAACCCTAAGCTTGTATCTGTCACTCATGTACCGACCAATTCCGGCCTGATTCAGGATGTTAAATCAATCGGTGAGATATGCAATGAAAAGGAAGTCCTGTTTTTAGTGGATGCATGCCAATCTGTTGGTCAAATAACTGTAGATGTAAATGATATCAAATGTGACTTTTTAGCTGCAACAGGCAGAAAGTTCCTGAGAGGCCCACGAGGAACAGGTATTCTTTATGTTTCTGATAAAGTGCTTAACGTCGGATCATTTCCGCTTATGATTGATGGTGCAGGAGCTATCTGGAACCAGGAAGAGGATTTCTCCCTAATTCCGGACGCTAAGAGGTTCGAATTGTGGGAAAAGCCATATGCTTTGCTTATTGGCCTGGCGGAAGCCATTCGATACTTAAATCAAATCGGGGTAGATCAAATTGAAACATATAATCGTGAGTTGATGATTCGATTCAGAGATAATTTGCGATCCATACCAGACGTAACTATGTACGACAGAGGCAGTCAAAAAAGCAACATTCTTACCTTCAGAAAAGGCAATAAGTCAATAGAGGAGATCCAAAGTGCTCTAAATGAAAACAATGTCTTTCATAGCATCAGCAGTAAGGAATGGGGATTTATTGATTTTAGCAAAAAGAACATTGAGTGGGCGGTACGATTGTCTCCTCACTATTTCAACTCATTTGAAGAAATTGATAGGGCATCTGAGGTTGTCGAGTCCATTTAAACCAAATAGAAGTCTATTAGATGGTGGGAATAGGACGAGATATTACGGTTGTAAAGACCGTACTTCTATCATTTTGAGAGAATAATATTAACCTTCAGTTCCTGACCATCTGAATAGAGGAACGAATTTTAATAGTCATTTTTCTTCATCTCACTAAACCGCTATAATTGCAGCCAATTAGTAAATATATTTTTGTTGTACATAATGAAACATCTGCAGTTATTAGGCTTTTTTTCTATATCCCTTCTTCTCACCACCTGTAATGATTCTTCAGAACCTACTCCGGAACCTGATCCCCCCAGCATTATTTCCTTAACACCCGATTCCGGTGTTGAGGGGGATACATTGACACTTCGATTATCAAAAGCTCAAAAAATCAATCACATTAAGTTTGGATTAACTGAAGTATCTGGCATTATCACTGAAAATGACTCTGTTTTTCAATTTCCAGTACCATTTTTGGAAGGTGGCAGTCATGATTTACAAATTGCATTTGACGAATCATCTGGTTTTGACTTACTAGTAAAAGAAAATGCATTTATTTACAATGCATTTACAATAACAGGGCTCTCAACTACTGAAATCGTTGTTGATCCCGGTACACGATCAAGCGATACTATTCAGATCAATGTGGAAAACGCTCCGCAATTGGATGATGCTTTTAGTATTTGGCAAAGACGAATAGAAGACGGTGTTGACCAAGGCCTTACGTCAAACGGTTCATTTAGAATAACAGAAATTTCCGATCAAACTATTTCATTCTATTATCATGGTTACTTGCCTGACCTAGGTGATGAAATAACTTACTTTCTCAAGTATCATGATTCCTATTATGAGTTAGAGGGTCTCATGGTATACGGCAAGTATAAAATTTTTACCCCTAGCTATAACAACGTACCTGAAAATGAAGTGCTTATCTACCAGGGAAATCAGGTTATTTCTAAAATTTCGTCAGGTGCTTTTGAGTCTTATGTATATTTAAATGGTATAAAACTCAGACAATATTATCATGATCCAATAAACAGTGAAGATGGTTATAATAGCATTAAAGCATTTGAAATTCCTCCTAATATACCAGCAGGCAATTACGAATTGGAGGTTTATGCGTTGGATGGAACAACTAAGGTTATGCCTGACAGCTCGAATATTATCACCATTTCTGATATAAAATTTTGCACTGAAAAGTCATCGTATAATTATGATGAAGAAATCAGAGTTGACATTGTTCCTTGGTTAAATACCTATAGGTGCTACAGTTGTCCAGAAACAGTAACTTTCGTGGATTCCTCATTGAGGTTTGAAGGTGAGATTGTAGATAAAGGTTATGAAGACTTTAATTCCTCATATTTGATCATAAAAGCTCCATCAGATATCCCTTCTGGTATATACACTCTAGAGTTTGAAACAGATGGTGGTTATAAATACCTTGCCCAGGATGGTTGTTTTGAGGGAGTAATTTCAATATCAAGATAGGGTTAGCTCACCCGCTCAATCTTCGCACCTAGTGCATTCAGGCGATCATCTATAAATTGATACCCACGATCAATCTGGTCGATATTATGAATAGTGCTTACACCCTCTGCAGACATTGCAGCGATAAGTAATGAAACACCAGCTCGGATATCCGGTGAGGTCATGGTTATTCCCCTAAGAGGATAGGCTCTATCCAGACCAATGACTGTGGCTCTATGGGGATCACAAAGGATGATCTGTGCTCCCATATCGATGAGCTTATCCACAAAGAACAAACGGCTTTCAAACATTTTCTGATGAATTAGCACTGTCCCTTTCGCTTGGGTAGCTGTTACCAGAATTACACTCAACAAATCAGGCGTAAGTCCCGGCCATATAGCATCTGCAATGGTCATGATGGAACCATCAATGTAAGATTCGATTTCGTAAGAATCCTGCGAAGGGATGTGAATATCGTCACCTTTGAAATCCATTTTAATACCCAACCGCTTAAAGGTATCCGGAATGATTCCCAGCTCTTCTATTTGAGCGTCTTTGATCGTGAGGTCAGATTTGGTCATGGCAGCCATCCCAATAAAACTCCCGACCTCAATCATATCTGGCAGTAGCGTGTGTTCAGTTCCTTTCAGAGACTTAACGCCTTCTATTCGTAATAAGTTAGAGCCAATCCCTTCAATATTGGCACCCATTCGTACCAGCATTTTGCAGAGCTGCTGAATGTACGGCTCACAGGCGGCATTGTAAATGGTCGTCAGCCCATCAGCCATCACAGCTGCCATGATGATATTAGCTGTACCGGTTACAGACGCTTCATCCAAAAGCATATAGGCACCTTTCAGATTCCTGCCATCAACGGAATAAAATGATGTTTTAGGGTCATAATTGAATTTAGCCCCCAGGTTTTGAAATCCTACGAAGTGTGTGTCAAGACGTCTTCTCCCAATCTTATCACCTCCAGGTTTTGGCATTTTGCCTGTTCCAAACCGTGCCAACAATGGTCCAAGAATCATAATAGATCCACGTAGTGAAGCGGCTTTTTCCTTAAAGTCTTGCGTATCCAGAAAGTCCAGGTTTACGTTCGCAGCTTTAAATGTGTAGGATTCGCCTCCATTTTTGGATACCTCCACGCCCATATCCTCCAGCAAATCAATCAACTTTAACACATCACGTATCTGAGGTATCTTATTAATAACAACCTCCTGATCCGTGAGTAATACTGCTGATATGATTTGGAGTGCCTCGTTTTTGGCCCCCTGGGGAATGATTTCACCGTTAAGCTGGTGACCGCCTTCTACCCGAAAAGATGACATATTTTCGTGATTAGTTAATTAGTGAATTAGCATCGACAAATAAAAGCCTTGCTGAACTAATTCACTAATCAGCTAAACAACTATTTCCTGGAAAGTGGAATTAATTTCTTCGTCTGTTGCGTCCGCCCTGATTATTGTTGCGACGACCTTTGCCTCCCTGGTTATTTCGACGGCCTTTGTTTTGGCTGCTGCTACTTCTTCTATTTGAGTGTTTCTTCTCAGAGTCAAATAGCCCAAGCTCTTTTACGGTCTCAATATCGATATCCAGTTTATCATTGGATAGACGTTTGATGTTCTTCAGGATTTGCTCATCCTCTATGCTCTCTTTGTTCCAAGTCTGGAAGAAACCTTTCATCAAACGACCAATAGCCACAACTGCACCTTCTCGTTCTTTAGGATCCTCCATCTCAATAGCCTGATCAATCAGGAGCTCCACTCCTCTGCCGTAGTGACGGTATTTGATTTCATTGGAATAATACTTCAACCGCTCAGGCTTGCGATCCAACACAGATGCGTCAGGCTTTGGGAAAGGTCCCTCAATATCTAATTCGAAATTGGAAATGATATGCAAATCATCCCATACCTTTTGATCACTTTCGTTATTCTTTCCAAGGTCCGGATTGATCAACTTCATCAGCTCTACCAGAGTAGCCGCTTTTTTGTTTCGCTCTTCTTTATTATCAACTGTCTTAAGGTGCGCTACCAGGTTCTGCACATTCCGTCCGTACTCTCTAAGCTTCAGCTGTGCACGCTGCGTATTGTATTCTAGTGTATCCATAATATTATAGCCTCAAAAATAGTGATTTTGATCTTCAAAAAACTAGGGACAGGCTTCTTTAACTTTTTATAAGATCATGTACACTAAACGATTTGTCACAAGCATTCTTTTACTAATAGTAAACTTCTCTCTTACTGGCCAGCAATTTAGCGGTTTGCCCACCAGGGGTAATATTAGAAAGATGGATCTAAAACCAGGTTTGAGGGATATTTCTATAAAGCTATCGACAGGAGATTCATGGGAAATGAAATTATCGGTTCCTGAACAAATAAAGACCAATGAAGTGCCGCTTGTAATGGCATTACACTGGGGTGTATCAACAAATAAAAACGACGAATTCATGAATTGTCTGATGATCCCTTCGATTGATACTTCCAGGTATATGGTAATTGCTCCTCTGTCGCAATTTCACTCGTGGTGGGAAGACCCTAAGGAAAAACAAATCGTACGATTGATCGGCCTAATCAAAGAATTCTGGCCAGTAAGTCAGGTAATCATCGCAGGATACAGCGATGGTGCTACCGGAGCTGTTCACTTTGCTTCCGATCATTCAGAACTAATTGATGGGGCGATAGCATTGGCTGGCTATTACAAACCTGCCAGCTACAAAGTGCCGACATACGTCATCCACGGTGTGAGAGATCAGCTATTTAGCTATAGCCGGTCTAAAGTTGTCCTGGAGAAGAATCAACAGAAAAGTCATCGAATGGAATTCATAACAAGCGAGACACTATCTCATTATGAAGCATGTAATTATGTTGATTTGCTTCGGAGAGGCATTCAATGGATGGAACAAAATTTGGATTAAAGCATCCCTCCCATTGCTCCGCCAAGAAAAATAGCCATAAATACCAAGACATACAGCGCCAGTACAACTATCGTCATTACTCCTATAAATAGAAAAAGCTTTCTCAGGTTATTGTATGCGGATGAGCACTTGTCCTGATCATCAGACCTGATTCCCTCTTGAATGTGAATAGCAAAACGATAAACATATAAAGATGGAAAAATATAGATGAGTGAAAACACTAAATAGAAAAATCCAATGCCGCTACCAATACCAGGATATAATTCACCTGAATTGAGTCCCACACCTCCAATAAGGATAAGTGAGACAATGATGATTAGGCCACTCATCACAAATCCAACAATTCCTAAAAATTTCCCCCATCTGGCAGTCTCAAGAAAGTTGTTTTTATCCTCAATCGTAAGAGTTAATTTATTGTCTTCCATTTTGCTTAGTTATTGATTGCAGCGATACACTTTAATTCAATCGCAATGGGAGTTGGAAGAGAGCTAATCTCAACAGTCGTCCGGCAAGGCTGATTGTCCTTAAAATATTCGGCGTAAATCTCATTGTACGTTTTAAAATCGTCTTTCATATTGGTGAGGAAGACTGTAACATCTACCAGGTCCTCCCATTTCGCCCCGGAAGCCTCCAGGATAAGCCTCACATTCTTAAAAACAGAATGACACTGTTCAGCAATGTTATAGCTCGCTATTTCTCCTTTTTCATCCAACTCCACCCCGGGTATTTTTTTTGTCCCTCGCTCTCTTGGACCCACACCAGATAAGAAAAGTAAGTCTCCAACACGTCTCGCATGCGGATATAGTCCTACCGGTTCTGGTGCTTTATCTGAATCAAATTTTGTACTAGCCATGATTATTTATTCATTATCTCTTCAATCTCTTCTGCCTCAATCGGAATGTTTTGCATGAGGTTGATATGTCCATCCTCTGTAATCACAATATCATCCTCAATCCTGATCCCAATATTTTCTTCCGGAATATATATCCCCGGCTCAACCGTAAATACCATACCTGGTTCGAATACTTTATAAATTGAGGCCACATCGTGCACATCCAGCCCAATGTGATGCGAGGTGCCATGCATGAAATATTTCTTATAGGCCGGCCATTCAGGGTCTTCGTTTTTAATATCGGTTTTGTCAATAAGTCCCAGATCCAGCAATTCTTTCTCCATCAACTTACCAACCTCCGCATGATATTCTGGAATCCTATTACCCGGTTTCAATAATTCCGTAGCTGCATTTTTCACACGTAGCACAGCATCATACACTTTACGCTGGCGCTCCGTATATCTTCCATTCACCGGAATAGTGCGAGTCATATCTGAATTATAATTTCCATACTCTGCACCAACGTCCATCAGCAAAACATCTCCGTCTTTTAGCTCCTGGTTATTGTCCAGGTAATGTAATACACACGAGTTTCCACCTCCGCCTATGATAGGTTCATAAGCAAACCCTTTTGATCGGTTTCTTACAAATTCATGCAAGTACTCTGCTTCCACCTCATACTCCATCACTCCCGGCTTCACAAACTCCAATATTCTTCTAAAGCCTTTCTCGGTAATGTTGCAAGCTTGCTGCATGATGTCGATCTCAAACTGAGATTTGATACATCGCAAATCCTGTAAGATGGGAAACAGTCGTTCGTACTCGTAAAGTGGGTATTTCTCTCTGCATTCTTTCACAAATCTCGCATTACGCGTCTCCACTTCACTGGCATTCCTTATGTGTTCGTTACTATCAAGGTAGATATGATCGCATTCAGCCAGAATGGTATAAAAGGTTTTTTCAAATTCAGCTGTCCATTTAATGTTCTTGATTCCTGAAGTTTGAGTTCCCTCCTTTGTAGTCAATTTATGCCCTTCCCAGACCGCTATTTCTTCATTGGTCTCTCTCAGGAAAAGAATTTCTCTCATCTTCTCATCTGGAAAGTCCGGTGCTATTAGCACGATGGACTCTTCCTGGTCCACACCAGTTAGCCAAAAGAGGTTACTATTCTGCATAAACTTCATGGTGCCATCGGCATTCGTTGGCATGATATCATTGGCATGAACGATTGCTACGGATCGAGGCTTCATTCGCTTGGCAAGCTTTTCACGATTATTAATAAATAATTGATTATCAATCGGCTCGTATCTCATGGACTACATTAATTCTGATTAAAAAAATTGATCGGGTGATGAGATGATAAAATTAGTATTCTTTATGGAAGACAAGCTACCTTCCACCACCCAATCTAAAGATTCTTCTTGAAAACCCTTTGTCATCAATCAACTCCCCATCACTTACCTTTTTCACACCTTCCACTGTATAGAGTGCCTGAGGATTGTATTTATTGATAGCAGATACAGTTTCTGGCACCTTTTCCCTTTTAATTACCGTAAATAGTACATTAACCGGACCATCCGCTGATTCCCCAACTAAATTTGTAAAGCGCATCCGCTTTTCTTTAAAAAATTCAAGCAGCTCATTGGCCGGTTTGGCTGTAATCACCCTCACCACCACATTGCCTATTGCCAAGCGTTCTTCGATCATCATCCCTACAAGTATGCCCATTGCATAGCCCCCTGCATATGCAAAAAAAGTCTGCCAACTTCCAAGGTTTTGAAAAATCTGACTGATTGCCAATAACCAAATTGCTGATTCAAAAAAGCCTAGAATGGTAGCTACATACTTTCTACTATTTAGCATGAAAATAATCCTTAGGGTGTTGATTGAAACATCACAGATTCTAGCAAAGAAGATCAGCAAAGGAATGATCACATAGTTTAATAACTGCGAATCAATATCAAGTATTTCGGATAAGTTCATAGTACAAAAATCAATGAATTTAGTGAGTTGCTCAACTAATTTCTATTCTTCATTGTCCATTCTGAAAAACCCTCTTCGTCTAAAGGGAAATATTTATCTTAACTAAAACTCTACAACACAATGAAAAAGTTTTTGTACGTATTCCGAGGTGGTGATGAAGGCTATGCAGATCAGTCACCAGAAGAAATGCAAGCACACATGCAGCGATGGGGCGAATGGATGGCCAAAGTAAAAGCTGAAGGTTACCCACTACAGTCTGAAGGAAAAGTAGTAGGTCCAGGGGGCAAAATTGTAACAGATGGACCATTCGCTGAAGGAAAAGAAATTGTTGGTGGCTATGTTCATTTGGAGGCAAAAGACATGGATCATGCAGTAGAACTCTCCAAAGACTGCCCCATTTTCGAATTTGGAGGCACTACTGAGGTAAGAGAAATAATTACAGATATGGCAATGTAACATCCTTGTAATGTCATCCTGTGTGAAACGAAGGATCTACCTTTTAATGTTGAAAATCCTTCACTGCGTTCAGGATGACATTCTAATGAAGAAACCTCATGCAAACCTCTCAACTCGTTGATCACTTTTTCCGCACCGAATATGGTAAGGCAGTATCTCACCTTACCAGCAGGTTTGGTTCGTCTAATCTGGAACTAGCAGAGGATAGCGTTCAGGAAGCATTAATCAAAGCAATGCAGACCTGGCCCTACGCCCAAATTCCTGATAATCCTACCGGATGGATCTTACGGGTAGCTCGTAATAAAATGATCGATCAACTAAGGAGAGATCAAAAAACAAATAATCAAGAGGTACCGGAACGTGTAGAAGAAATGAAAGAAGACTTATCCTTAGAATCGATCAACGACGATATGGTGCGGATGATGTTTGCCTGTTGTCATCCTACATTAAGCCAGGAGTATCAAATCATTCTAACGCTAAAAATACTGGGTGGACTTTCCGTACGAGAGATCTCCAGTTCATTGCTGAAAAAAGAAGAAACAGTTGCTAAAGCCTATACTCGTGCCAAAAAGAAATTTAAGCAGGAGGAAATCAAGCTGATTTTGCCTCCGGCACATGAGATTGAAAAAAGACTCGAGATCGTTCTCAAGATCATTTATCTACTTTTCAATGAGGGGTATAAATCCGCTGAGGGCGAAAGTTTGATTCGAAAAGACTTATGTGAAGATGCAATCCGACTAAACAGCGTTTTGCTAGAAAGTGAAATCTGCAACACACCATCGGCAAATGCTTTGATGGCCCTAATGCATTTTCATTCTTCCAGATTCGATGCTAGAGTGGATCAAAAAGGGAATGTTATTTCGCTGGAAGATCAGGATCGATCTAAGTGGGATCTGGAGCTAATCCAAAAAGGTTTACGCTTTTTGGATGCGGCTTCAGAGCAAGGAGCCATGAATGAATACCTCATTCAGGCAGCTATTAGTGCAACACATTGCCGTGCGGAAACCTTTGTAGAGACCGATTGGAAAAATATTCTTAGCCTATATGATTTACAACTTCAGCTTACGCCCTCTCCAATAGTAGAACTAAATCGTGCGGTAGTTTTGGAAAAGGTACATGGACCACTCCTTGGATTGAAGGAAGTGGAGCGTTTGGAGGCAACCCTTTTTTTTGAGGAATATTACCTTTTCTATGCAATTAAAAGTGAAATGCTTCATAAAATCGGAAATACTGAAGGGGCAAAAACAGCATTGAAAATAGCGGTGGAATTAACAAAAAATGAGCGTGAGAAAGAATACCTAACTCATAAATTAAACACATTGGATTGACAAAATTCACATCCAAGTCTGATTCCAGTCAGGCACTTTAATTCACCAATCACAGACCTTGCTTAAAAATTAAAAGGTCATGAAGGTCGTTCTTATCCTCTCTTTTTTTGTGTTGACAGCCTGTGCAGTAACAGTCAAAACCTATCAAAAACCCGATCAATCCTTTGATGATTTTGAGACATGGTGTTGGCTGGAAGGATGTGAGGTCACATATCAGGGACCAGATTATCTCTACGATAAAAAAGTAGTGGATGAAATTGCCAATGCAGTGGCGTACAATATGTATAAAAAAGGCTATCAGCAGGGAGATGATCAATCTGATCTGATCGTCAACTTTTTTATGGTAATCGAGGAAGATTCCACGGAGGTGGGAAATTTCGATGGTTTCTATGATGGCACCTATCAAGGAGAGCGAGAATGGCTTACCATGCTTTATCCAGAGTATCAAAAATTCTTAAAAGGCAGCCTCGTGATAGACGTCATTGATCGGGAAAATTCTGAGCTTGTTTGGCGATCCAATGCTGTAAAGTATATGGAAATGAATCCGACTTTTGACAGGAAGGAGATTTGGAATGGGGTGGCCAAAGCGATGAAGAAGCTTCCGGGGAAGGAGTAAAACCACCCTTTATTCCTCCTTTTGAAAGACACTCTTTAAATCCATCACTCCCTCAAAAAGCAGAACTATCGCACGCTAGTATACTTTGAAGGAATTCTACGATTTTTGACTTTTTTAAAAACTGTTTTATGTATTACCTACCCCAACCTCTTCCAAAAGGGGAATCAAGGTGTTTTTAAAAATTCCAAAAAATCAGAATGCAACGACCCTGCTTCAATGGGGGAATTATTCTATTTAAAGATCATACTTGGAACTTGAGACTTATAACTAGCAACTTAAGTTCTACCTTTGCACCCCCATGAGCAAGAAGGAATACGAGCTGATAGAATTGTCGAATGGTATAAGGGTCATTCACAAGGAAGTACCCCAAACCAAAATCTCCCATGTGGGTATCATGCTTGATATCGGCAGCCGGGATGAAACCTCGAATGAGCAAGGTCTGGCACACTTTCTTGAACACATGGCTTTCAAAGGCACCACTAAGCGCAGTTCCTACCACATCATCAATCGACTGGAATCCCTTGGAGGGGAATTGAATGCGTACACCACCAAGGAAAAGATCTGTTTTTACGCCACCCTATTAGATATTCATCTGGAAAAAGCAGTGGAACTCCTCGCAGACATCACCTTCAACTCCACTTTTCCTGAGAAGCAAATAGAAAAAGAACGATCAGTCATACTTGAGGAAATGAGCATGTACCGGGATACCCCTGAAGATGCCATCCAGGATGAATTTGATGAGCTCATTTTTCCCAACCATGCACTGGGTAAAAATATTCTTGGTACAGAAAAAACTGTTAATTCGTTTCATCAGGGCGACTTTCGGTCATTTCTGGATCGCAACCTGAATACTGAAAAAATCATCCTGTCCAGCGTAGGTAATTATTCAGCTACGAAGGTTGAGAAACTTGCGAACAAGTATCTGAGTGAAATACCGCACAAGAATCACACCCCTGCCAGAAATTGGTTCTCAGGCTATCAACCTTCAAGAAAGGAAATCAGAAAACCCATCACGCAGGCACACTTTGCTATGGGTATGCCGTCTTTGAGCATCAAAGATGAAAATCGAATCCCATTTTTCTTTTTGGTAAATCTGCTCGGGGGACCAAGTATGAGTTCCAGACTGAATCTTTCACTAAGAGAGAAGCATGGATTGGTTTATGGGGTTGATGCGAGTTATGCACCATATCTTGAAACCGGCCAGTTTGCCGTCTATTTCGCGACTGATCCGAAAAACATAAAAAAGAGTCAACGCATCATCCTGAAAGAAATTGAAGCTTTGAAGAAAAAGCCACTCGGCACAATGCAACTTCACAAGGCCAAAAATCAGATCAAGGGACAAATGGCCTTATCTGAAGAAAATAGAAATGCAGTGATGCTGATGATGGCCAAGAGTCAATTGGACCTGAATAAAGTACCCGACATCAACAGCGTATTTGATAAAATTGACAAAATTACAGCGGCTGATATTCAAGACCTGGCCATTCGCTACCTACCCACTGAAGAGATGAGTGCCTTGACATATCTGCCGGAATAATCCTATCTTTACGTACATGGAATTTTTACCTGAAGATCTTCAGAGATACGTAGAAGATCACTCTGAACCTGAATCTGATTTGCTTCAGCAGATCAATCGGGAAACTCACCTCCATGTTTTAAAGCCTCGCATGCTCTCCGGCCACCTACAAGGGCGCGTTTTATCTATGCTATCGCACATGATTCAGCCTAAAAACATCCTGGAAATCGGTACCTATACCGGGTATGCTGCGCTATGTATGGCAGAAGGCATGCAGTCAGATGGACGGTTGATAACCATTGATAACAATGAAGAGCTGGCTGTGCGAACAAAAGAGTATTTCAATCAATCCAAATGGGCCGATCAGATTGATTTGCGTGTGGGAAATGCCTCAGACATCATCCCCAAGCTGAAAGAAAAATGGGATCTGGTTTTTATCGACGCAGACAAGGAAAACTATGCAAATTATTTCGATCAGGTAATTGATCATGTGAACACCGGAGGATTTATCATTGCTGATAATGTGCTTTGGAGTGGTAAGGTGTTTGATAAAACTAAAAACGACAAAGACACGGAAGCCATACGAGCATTTAACAAAAAGGTACATGCGGATTCCCGTGTGCAAAACGTTCTATTCCCTATTCGTGATGGTTTGATGATTTTGAGAAAAGTATGAAATTGAAAGTTTCGAGTTTTAAGTTTCGAGTTTTGAACTGGCTGATATTCTTAGCCATTTCTTGTGGCGGTTTTGCCCAAACAGTTCCTGGTGAGATGATGCTGGGTGACTTACGTCTCACAATCAATGAATCCACACGTAGACAAATTCAAAAAGACGTGGATCGACTCACTCAGAGTCAAACCTACTACAACATTCTGGTTGATCGAATGAACCTCTACTTCCCGATCATTGAACGAGAGCATAGAGAAGCGGGTATTCCCGATGAAATAAAGTTTCTTGCCATTCAGGAAAGTGCCCTTATCTCTGACGCAGTTTCTTCTGCCAATGCAGTTGGTTTCTGGCAATTCAAAGATTTTACCGCACGTGAAGTGGACTTGCGAGTAGATCGAAATGTGGATGAACGATTGAACATTGTATCTGCTTCAAGGGGATCAGCCAAATACCTCAATAGTCACAATTACTTTCTGAAAAACTGGGTGTATTCGGTGATGGCGTACAATACCGGACGAGGTGGAGCTCAGAAATATGTGGACAATTCCAACCTTGGGGCTAAACGAATGACTATCAACAGCAAGACACATTGGTATGTCAAAAAATTCATTGCTCACATAGTGGCCTTCACCCCTGCTGTTGGTCATCCCCACTCAGAAGGAATCTGGTTGGATGAAATCACGAATGCCGGAGGGAAAAGCCTCTCGCAAATTGCCAAAGAGGAAAAGGTAGACCTTGAAGAACTGGAGAAATACAACAAATGGTTGAAACGAGGAGATGTGCCCAAAGACAAAACTTATTCTGTATTGATTCCACGTCAGGGAACGCCTCCGAAACGAGCCATAGCTCAAAACACCAATAAGCGCAATAAAATCTCAGAACCTGAAAAGAAGATTTACCCTACTGAGCTGAAGCCTGGAATTACAGAAGCGAATAAGTCTACCATTATCCCACTGAATGGCATTCCTTCAATACTTGCCCGGGAGTTTGATGATGTTCACAGCCTTTCCGCTCGTGCCGGCATTTCAGAAAAACGTTTCAGAAAATACAATGACATGAGCGAGGATGATAAGATAATCCCGAATGAATTTTACTATATCAAAAAGAAAAAGGGTAAAGCCAAAATTGGATTTCATGTGGCGAAGCGAGATGAATCACTATGGGAAATCTCTCAACAATATGGAATAAGATTATCCAGGCTAGCGAAACGAAACCGAATGAGTATTATCGATGAGTTGAAGCCGGGCCGAGTACTGTGGATGGATAAAACGCGCCCTTCCAGCGAACCAATTGCCTATCATGAACTGAGCAAACCAAACATTACCAAACCAGCTGCCAGACCTACCGCCTCCACCGAAGATGTGGATGATGAAATCATAACTAAAGAGTCAGTAGAAGAACCCGTTAGTGAAGAAATCATTGAAGAAGAAGTACCGGACATTATTGTGCCAGTGGTTGACACCAAAGAAGAGCGTTTAAAGAAAGTAAAGATTCATACCATCGCGGCAGGCGAAACTCTCTGGAGTATATCTCAGCTTTATGAAGTAGAGATGGAAGATTTGCTCAGATGGAATCATCTTCCTGATCCAAACTCCATAAGCATAGGGCAAAACATTCAGGTGAAAGCTCCCATTGAGGAAGCTTCTGTCGGAAAGAAAATTATCAGTCATACGGTGGCACCAGGGGAGACGGTCTATGCAATTTCAAGAAAGTATGGCATGACAGTAGATGAAGTGGTAGACCTCAACAATCTTAATGGATTTGCTTTGGATGTTGGTCAGGAGTTGAAGGTGTATGACGAGGAGTAGTTCTTCGTTAGACCTATTCAGGAATGGCGTAAGAATAATGATGATGAATGGAGTCGTAAAGAAAGACTCGACTGTTTGAGGGTGATAGCGAGCGAGTTTCGAGGATTTTAGGCGAAATGAATCATTTTTAGCCATTGATGAATAAGTCTTGACCTTTTTGCTTCGTTTTTGGGTCAAGCCAAAATGAAGGGCTTCTCAGCCTGAGGGCAACACTTTTAATAATCAAAATCTAACCCCAACCGATCTTTTAAGTCCTTCAAATCCGGATTTTGTTTGACCATGTAATCGAAGATATCTGTGCTGGTATAAAGCTTCTTTTCACTTTCAATCTCGGCTATCTCCGTTCGGATGACAATGTGATCATTCTGAAGTTCTGATCTCAGAAACTGTACAACTTCAGTATCAAATTTTTCCAGAAAGCTAACCTCCAGCTGACTGCCCAACATCAAAATCACACTGTGATTCTCTCCCTTTTTTACAGACTTGCTCAAAACCAGCCTTTCAGTATCGCCTGCATCCTTTTTTTGCTCAGCAAAAGCTTTCCAAGCCTTTTGTAGATCATCATTGGAAAAATCATTTTCCTTTTTATCAATAACCGGTGAAGCCTCCTCTACCGATACCTTCTTTTTCTTCTTACCAAAAATGCTCGGTGTTTCTTTCAGCTTATCTGTATTGGACGGCTTTACAATCGGGCTGGGTTTCTGCTTGGGTGTGACAGACGCAGAAGGGTGTTCACTTATTGTCGCCTGAGGCTCCTCCGTTGGAGGTGGTGGAGTATCAGTTTGCGGTTGTGACTCAGCAGTTGTTTCCTGCTCAGGTTTTACAGGGGTATCCTTTAATTCGTTACTGGCTGGTCTTTTTTTTTTGCTCCATTGTCTGAGGAGCTAAGGGTCAGCGCTGCAGGCAAGTGAGCAAGCTTCATCAGACAAAGCTCCACATGTAGTCGCTGATTTTTACTTTGCTTGAAGTTCAACTCAAACTGATTGGAGATGTTAAGAGCAGAAAGTAAAAATGATGGGCTGCATTTAGCTGCTTGCTCAGCGTATTTGGTTTTTAAGTTGTCTGTAACATCAAGCAACGTAATCGTTTTCTCATCTTTTGAAACAAGTAAGTTTCTTAGGTGTTGCTGAAAGCCATTCAGAAAATTATTCCCGTCAAATCCATTTCTCAGGATTTCGTCGAAAAGAATGAGTGCTCCGGACATATTTTGCCCCAGCAAGTCATCGACCAACTTGAAGTAGTAGTCATAATCCAGAATGTGGAGATTCTTAATGGTATCCTGGTAGGTGATTTTACCATCTGAAGAAAAGGTCGTAATCAAATCAAAGATGGAAAGCGCATCTCGTAGTGCGCCATCAGCTTTTTGAGCAATCAAATGAAGTGCCTCCTTTTCAGCTTCTACTTTTTCGCTTTCGGCAATTTTCTCCAGTTGCTTCACGATATCGGCCACTTCAATTCTATTGAAGTCATAAATCTGACACCTCGAAAGAATGGTTGGAATTACCTTATGTTTTTCTGTTGTTGCCAGGATGAAAATGGCATATTCAGGTGGCTCTTCCAATGTCTTCAAAAAAGCATTGAACGCCTGCGTGGAAAGCATGTGAACCTCATCAATGATGTAGACTTTATACTTACCCGTCTGCGGTGGATACCTCACCTGATCTATCAGGTTTCGAATATCCTCTACTGAGTTATTAGATGCCGCATCTAATTCGAAGATGTTGAAGTTGTTGTTGCCCTCACCAGACTCACTTTCAAAGTCATTAATGGTTTTTGCGAGAATTCTGGCGCATGTGGTTTTACCTACTCCCCTGGGTCCGCAGAACAACAAGGCTTGGCCAAGATGATTGGAGTTAATCGCATTTTCTAATGTGGTGGTAATATGCTCTTGTCCCACTACCTCCTCGAAACCAAGAGGTCTATACTTACGCGCCGATACCACAAAATTTTCCATCTGCTGGCAAGTTAATGATGTGGGGGTTTCTATTGAAAAAATCTCATAAAAAAGGACCGAACTATTTTAGTTTTTTGATTGTCTTACTCTCCCACAAAGGAATGTTACCTTTGTGTCACATGTCCATTAACATACGCTGTTAAAGGTGTTTTGTGGAATTTGTTCTTTCTTTTATGGGGTCGACTGGAATCGACAGGAAGTGCAAAGCATACGCTAGCATGCCGGGTGTTGAATGAGCACGCGTGATCAATTCATTCACAATTATAATTGGCGAGTCTAACTACGCTATGGCAGCCTAATTTCTGACGTAAAGTCGAAATTAACAGGCATAATCGGTTGAGCTCATAAGAGTTCCCGGGCCACATCCTACTGTTCTTTGTCCTTGAGAATGGATTTTAGGGTGTCATAATAAGGAATAGTCTGTGGTAGTGTCGTGGACCATGGGTGAAATTAAGCGACTGGTTCTTACAGTAGGTTGTTGTTCACCAGCTGTAGGCACGAGATAAAACAAGAATGACTAAGCATGTAGAAGGTTTATGGTTTCCTTAGCTGGACGAGGGTTCGAATCCCTCCGACTCCACAAATAAAATGGCCCACTCCGGGCCATTTTTATTTGTATTGGTTTGTGATTTCGAACCCGAGTAGAACGGTTCGAATCTTGCTCACCAGAGCAAGATCACGAGGGGATGTGCTGCATGGTTGTGCGTACGAGTAATCCCGTCTTCGGGGCTCCCCTACAACCTGCCCCTTCACTAAATCGATTCATTGGTTCATTTCTTAACGTTCGGCCCTCTCCAACTCCACAAATATAAAAATGGCCCTTTTGGCCCTTTTTTGTTTGTATTAGTTTGTGATTTAAACCCTCACAGAGGGTAAAACTTGAAACTTAATCTTTCTTCGCAAACAGATAATCTACCTGATCATCCTGAAGCACCTTATTTAGCGTGTTGTAAAAATGCTTATAAATAATACCCTGATTGGGTGAATTTGAAAGCGATTTTTCCCCTGAACGAATCACTGACTTTAGCTCTTCTAATGTGATCCAATAGAAATCTTTCTTTTCATTGAAAATGTCAAACTTATCATCAACGGGTATCAATGCCTCCCTGATCTCCTGGCGTGATTTGTAAGGTATGTAAACAACATAGCTACGATAAACTCCATTCACAGCTGTAATGTAAGCTTCCGGCCTGAAATTAAGATCAATCTCCTGCTTTTCATATACCATTCTACATTCTTCAAAAAACTCTCTTACTGCAATTTCCCTAGGAGTTTCCAGCCTCTTCTCATTATCCAGACTTCCAACTATTTCTCTACTACCACCAAAATCCGTCCATCCGGGTTTGTCTTCGTCATAGCCAAGTAATAAATATACTGTATCGTCTATGACAGTATAGGGAAGTACTCCAGCAGCAACAAGTTTCTCGTCCTGGCCAATTGATTTAAGCGCCAATAAGCCGGATAGTAAAAAGATGATAATTCTCATAGACGTATTTTATAAAGCTAATTTAATCGGTTATCGATGAGAATTAGGGAAAAAGACTTACCTCGAATTAGCAAGATAATTTCACCCAAATGTATCTTACAATCCAATTCCCCCATCAATGGTCAGCGTCTGTCCAGTAATGAAATTAGCTTGATCCGAACAGAGCCAATAGATCGCATCAGCGATTTCATCGATTTTGGCATACCTACTCAGAGGGGTGGCTTTTAGCAAGCGATTTTTTAATTCCGGCTTGGTAGCATGAAGCTGATTCATGTACTGAGTATCTGTATATCCCGGACACACAGCATTAATTCGAATATTTTTTTTACCATATTCAAGGGCAGCTGTTTTCGTCATACCTACTACGGCATATTTACTTGCAGCATAAGAAATAAGATTGGGTGATGCTTTGAGCCCTGCAAGGGATGCCACATTCACAATTAAACCACCCCCTTGCTCAACCATATAAGGAATGGCATACTTCATCCCATAATAGACGCCACTCTGATTTACCCCGATTACTTTGTTCCAATCTTCAATATCAGTATCTGCTGTACGCGCTACTTTTTGTGGCCAGATACCTGCATTATTGACCAACACATCCAGGCGTTCAAATCGATCATATGCGGCCTTCATTAACTGAAACATCCGTTTCGGATCTGACACGTCGGTAGCAAGGGCAATACACGATTGTGGACGAATAGTGTTTAAATGATGCATTAATTCATCAGCAGCTTCTTTATCCTGATCAGACAAGACGACATTCATACCTCCGTGGAGGCTCATTAAGCGGGCGGTGGCTGCACCAATCCCGTGTGCTGCACCGGTGATGACGCAAACTTTGTTTGGCGGTGAATCCATAACTTTAAGTTAAGCATTTTCTAAGAAAATCAGAAAATGCCTAACCATCTGAAATAATGGATTTTAGTATATCGGAGTTATGTTAAATCCCAACATAAATGCATTACCTCCACCTTGAGGAAAGTCAAGAGACGCATGAATACCCCATGCCAGAGTTTTACCCTTACTATCTGCAGATTCATAAAACGGGCGCCAGTTGGCATTCAAACGAAAGAAGAATGAATCCTTTGGGAAAATTTCAGAATCACTGAATGACTCTCCCCCTACCTCAGATCCAAAAAAATAAAATAATCCATGATTTAGGGTTGCGAAAACTCCTAGCTTCTCGGAGTTAATTCCATACCCACCACCTAAGTTTAGCCCCATAACATAGGAGGAAAAAGAAGGACTATTTGGTGCATTTTCGGTAACCACCGCTGTAAAGGATGACCTTGCAATCCAGCCATGAACAAAGTCACCATCCAAATCATCTACTTCAGCAAAACGATAAACACCAAAAGGTTCAAATGCGAAGGTAGTTGGACCTTTATCTTCGTACGCTCCAAGATTGTTGGTGTTTTTAAAATCAATGCTAAAAAATGAAATATCCCACATGGCATCCTGTGCGTTTGCCAAGAGAAATAATAAGAATAAAACAGGAAATAATAAGCTTCTTTTCATGGTATTAGATTTTAGTGATCATCAAATAAAAGAATGAGTTCACTTTGATTCAATACCTATATAGGGGTATTTTCTACATCTATTGATCAGGTAAATCGTTTCAGCTAGATACATGATTAGACTATTTTTGCCATAGATGAAAACAAAAGATGAAATCGTAGACGACTGGTTGCCCAGGTACACCGGCACAGAGTTAGATGAGTTTGGTAAGTACATTCTGCTCACCAACTTTCAAAACTATGTTGACCTCTTCGCGGAGAAGTTTAATGTAAAGGTTAAAGGAAGAAAGCGAGCCATGCAGACAGCCACCCATGATGATATTACCATTATCAATTTTGGAATGGGTAGTGCCATGGCGGCAACAGTAATGGATCTTTTATCCGCCATTATGCCAAAAGCTGTACTCTTTCTTGGAAAATGCGGCGGACTGAAAAAGCAAAATCAGCTGGGTGATCTCATCCTCCCAATTGCGGCAATTCGTGGTGAGGGAGCATCTGACGATTACATGCCTCAGGAAATCCCAGCGCTTCCATCTTTCCGTTTGCAGCGAGCGGTATCTCACGTCATCAAAGCAAAAGGATTTGATTACTGGACGGGCACGGTATTCACGACCAACAGAAGAGTGTGGGAACATGATGAAGACTTTAAGAATTACCTGAAAGAGATTCGTGCCTCCGCCATTGATATGGAGACGGCCACCCTTTTTACCGTAGGCTTTGCAAACAAAATACCAAGGGGAGCGCTGTTACTTGTTTCTGATAACCCGATGACTCCTGAGGGGGTGAAGACTTCCAAAAGTGATCAGAAAGTAACAGCGCAGTTTGTTTCAAATCATCTGGAGATAGGGATTGACTCATTGATGGAATTGAGTAGTTCCGGGGAATCTGTTAAGCATTTGAGATTCGAGTAAAAAATTTCTTATCTGATTAAACCTTCTATTATTAATATCATCTAAGTATCAAGAAAACTTTAGATGATGCAAAAACTTATATTAATTATTGGGCTATTAGTAGCCGCAAATACTCTTTTTGCCCAGGGCAAAATGGAGCAAATGAGAGAAAAGGTTGAGGTTAAGATTGAAGAGTATAAAGACCGACTTGACCTATCTGATGATCAGATTGCCGAACTGAAAGCAATGCGAGAATCGATTAAGCCTGAGTTAGAGGCCATTCGAAAAGATGAATCCATGAAAAGGAGTGAAAAGATGAGGGCTCACGCCGATATCATAGAGAAACAGGAAGAAGAGATGGCAAAGATTTTGAACGATGATCAGCTAGCAGAACTAGAAGTCATCAAGAAGGAAGTTCGAGAAAACGTCAAAAAAAGGAAAGACCGGAGAAGAGATCGTCGTGGGGACGGTAGATGACCATTAGAAAACTCAGAAAATCCCGGCACTTCATCGGGATTTTTTACCCTTGACCAACCGGAATCGTAAGATCTAACTCTAATTCCTTATTCAGTTTCTCGATGAAGTAAGCAGAAAGCACAGGAGATTCTTTTTCCAGATTTTGATGAACAAAAAAGTACAGATTTTCCATCCCCTGATCTGCCCATCTTTTAACCCTTTCTAACCACACATCCAAACGTGAATAATCGCTCTCATGGTTGGCTCCAACATACCTGACAAATACAGATGGGGTGGTTAGACGCATGTGCAGCAGATCTCTCCTTCCTGCCGTATCGGTCACAATATTAGAAATGTTGTGCTTTTCAAAAAGTGCATACACTTCATTGGCCACTTCCGCATCGTTAAACCACTCCGTGTTTCTAAGCTCTATTGCCAATGGAATATCTTTTGGCCAGTACTCTACAGCTGTTATGAGCCGATCCATGTTCTTCGGCTTGAAATTATCATGAAGCTGCAAAAAACACATGCCTAGTTTATCCCCAAAAGCTCGAATATTAGTCGTATATCGTTCAATCGGTTCCTCAACTTCATTCAGTCGCTTAATGTGACTCACCATCCTGTGAACCTTTGGGAAAAATTTAAACTCTTTAGGAGTCCGATTTGCCCACTGTTCTATTTGTTCTACTTTAAAATGATTGTAAAATGTAGCATTTAACTCTATCGAATTAAACTGAGTCGAATAATACTCCAGCTCATCTTTGGTCCCTCGTGGATAGAATTTTTTTAAGTCTTGTCGGTTCCATTTTGCACAGCCAACAAACACACTTTTCAGTCCTTTGCCTCTTGAAAGGACTTTTTCCGTATCGTGGTGATCGTCAGGTAAGGAAAAATCAATTTCTTCTGGATTGTCTACACTGCCAAATTTCATAATCTAAAGCTAAACTGTTTTACTAAAAGCTATTTAATAAGTCCTAGTGCTTTTCCGAGAATTTTGTCCAGTGTTCGTGTTGGCAATAGGCTCGGCAATGTCCAGTTCTTAAACTTCTGTGCTATGATAATTCTACGAGCCTTCGATTTTTTCTTTTCAAACTCTTTAAAAATAATTTTCGCTGCTGCGCCAGCTGGCAAAGCCTTTTCTACAGAGGGCCCCATGAACTTTTCATGCGATTTTTTCATGATCGGCAGGTATACAGAATCTTTAAATTTATCGAATAAAGGTTCCATTGACTTTTCCCAAATAGGTGTTTTGATAGGTCCTGGCTCTATTAATACTACATCAATTCCGTACATAAGCAGTTCCTTCCTCAGACTTTCGGTAATGCCCTCTACTGCATGCTTCGACCCTACATAAGGCGAAACAAAAGGCATCCCCATTCTTCCGGACACAGAAGAAATCTGCATCATCTTTCCAGGAGCAGTAGAATGATTTTCTCTTGCACCCAATAGTGGCAGAAATGCCTGTGTAACTTTTATCAAACCAAAAACATTGACTTCAAATTGTTGTCTGAAGTCCTCGATCTTTAGATCTATAAAAGGTCCTCCTACGGCCACCCCTGCATTGTTCACCAGGCATCCTAACCCCTCATTACCAATCTCCCCTTCCAGCCATTTGGCAGTTTTCTCAATGGCTTCAAAGTCAGTCACATCAAAAATCATCGGATGAAAATGTTCTCCCAATTCGCCTGACAAACGATCGGCATCAGCTTGTTTTCTTACACTCCCAAATACATTATATCCTTTTTCAACAAATATCTTTGCCAGTTCATATCCGATACCGGTGGAAACACCAGTAATTAAAACGTTCTGTGATTTAGTCATTTAAACAGTTTTCAATAGTGAGTGAAATAAATGCAATCATCCGCAAGCGCCGATCAGTATACCCTGTGCAATATATTGATAAGCCCATCCCCAGAGAAATTCTGAAAGAGCTTCTGCTCAATGCCAACCACGCGCCTACTCACAGACTTACAGAACCATGGCGTTTCAAGATTTTCACCGGTGAGGCTAAATCGAAATTGGGTGAGTTTCTATCAAAGAAATATCAGGAAATCACGTCAAACGCTGATCCCTCCAAAGTCAAGAAGATTCAAATGAAGCCCACCCAGTCAGGAGCTGTTTTAGCCATAATAATGCATCGTGACCCTGCTGAGCGAGTCCCTGAATGGGAAGAAGTTGCTGCTGTGGCATGCGCAGTGCAAAATATCTGGCTTGCCTTGGATCAATATAAATTAGGTGGGTATTGGAGCAGTCCTGCTCTTTGCAAATTTTTAGGTGAGCACGTGCACTTGCAGGAAAACGAAACGTGTATCGGCTTTTTTTATATGGGCTATTGCAAACCTTCTGATCGAATCGTGCAAAAGAAACCGATTGAAGATAAAGTGGAGTGGATTGAGGGGTAATTTACACCGTCATTGCGAATGAGCCTACCTGCCGGCAAAGGCAGGGACGAATGAAGCAATCTTGTCTTTAAGATCGCTTCGCAAGCTCGCGATGACGCAAATTTTGACGGAATGAAATTGGAAAAAGAATCTATACAGCTGCTTTCGAAAGCAATCGAAAAGTTAGAATCCGGATTTGATCTGCCGGATTTCAACACTTCACATGATTATCAAAAAATGGAAGAGGTGATCTTAAAAGCTGCTGAGCGAATGCAGGATAACTATCCCTATTTTCATCCACTCTTCGCAGGACAGATGTTAAAACCTCCACACCCTATTGCCAAGGCAGCTTATATGATGGCTATTTGGATCAACCCGAATAACCATGCCATGGATGGTAGCAAAGCCAGCTCGCCAATGGAAAAAGAGGTGGTTGCTGACCTGGCTAAGATGTTTGGTTGGAATGAGCACCTTGGTCACTTAACCGGAGGAGGCACCATGGCCAATCTGGAAGCCCTATGGGTTTCAGGCAAGATTCACCCGGGCAAAAAGATCATTGCTTCGGATCAGGCTCATTATACGCACGAGCGAATTTCGGAAGTATTGAAGCTTAATTTTGACAAAGTTGCCACCGACCATCAGGGGAGAATTGATCTTGCAGCACTTGAGGAAAAATTGAAAAAAGGTGACGTGGGAACTGTGGTTGGCACCATGGGTACCACCGGGCTTGGGGCGGTCGATCCTTTAGACAAAATTTTAGAGCTGCAAACAAAATACAATTTCAGAATTCATGCAGATGCAGCATATGGCGGTTACTTCAAGCTATTGGCAAACCTTGAAGAACATACCAAAAGCAAATATTCAGTTATTGATCGGGTGGATAGCATTGTTATCGACCCACACAAACAAGGGCTTCAGCCGTACGGTTGTGGATGTGTAATTTTCAAAAACCCAGAAGTAGCTAAGTACTATATTCATGATTCGCCCTATACCTACTTCACATCTGAAGAATTGCATTTAGGAGAAATAAGTCTGGAGTGTTCGCGCGCTGGTGCCTCTGCCGTAGCTCTTTGGGCTACTCATCAATTGATGCCACCAGTGGTAAATGGGCACTTTGCCAATGACCTGGAAAAGTCAAGAAGTGCAGCATTGAAACTTTACGAGAAACTTTCTAAAAGTGATCTTTTTTTCCCTCTGGTAAAGCCCGAAACAGATATTGTTACCTGGACACTAAAGGGTGATAAAACCAGTGATATGTCAAAAGCTGCTCAAGCTCTTTTCAAAAGAGCTGAGAAAAACCAACTATATCTGTCACTCTATAAATACCCAACTGAAAAATTCTCAAATCCTGATTTTGAAATTGATTCCGAATTTCTGATATGCCTTCGTTCTTCAATGATGAAGCCTGAGCATGAGGACTGGATAGAGAAGATTTGGGAACGATTGATTGCTAGTCTATAATTTATAGATTTGCCGCAAAATTGGAATTTATGAAACGAATCGCTCTACTGCTTATACTTGCATCCATCACTAGTTTCACTATCAATGCTCAGGACGACATTCACGGGGATCCGGAATTCTGGTTTCTTATGCTAAATCATTATGAAATCAACGAGAAATGGACGGTTGGGAATGAGCTTCATATCCGACGTACCGATTGGTTTAGTGATCAAAAGCAATTTATTCTACGACCTTTTGTGAATTTTAAACCCGGGGAAAGTGTAATCTACAGCGCCGGATACTCATACATTGAAACGGAACCATATGGCAAATATCCCTTGCCCGCAAAGCTATCGGAGCACAATTTTTGGGAGCAGGTGACAGTGAATCAAAATCTTGGGAAAACTACTCTGTCACACCGCTATAGAATGGAGCATAGGTTTCAGCAGAATTTGGCTCAAAATCTTACGACCGGCGAGGTTACTAAAGACGGATTCAATTTCAGTAATCGATTCAGGTATCGTCTTACGCTTAGAAAACCAATTTCAGAAGATTACTTCATCCATATATTTGATGAGTTGTGGGTATCCGCAGATAGCAACTTCAGACAAGCAACTTACAATCAAAACTGGATTTACCTTGGCGTAGGAAAAAATGTTGGAAACGGAAACATTCAACTGGCCTACCTTCACCAACATGCTAGTGCCGGCGGTATAGTGGAGCGTCATCCTAGTTTGCAGGTGACTATTCAGTACGATTTTTAATAAAAAGAAAAAGGCCATCGATCGATGGCCTTTTCTTTTTATTGTTTTTCCAAGAGCAGTTCCCACTGATACTTATCCCAGAAGAACACTAACCGAGTACCTATAGAATCAGGTTGTGCTTCTATGGTAAACTGTTCTGTATGATCACTTGGATTTACCCTTACAATTGCTGTTGCTAAATCTTGAGAATAATCAGGCTCTGTGTAGCCCCAAAATCGAAGATCCGAGTTTAGCCGTAGCTCCATTTCCCCTTTCCTTGGAATCGCATAGATCACATATTGGCCAGCATCTATTTCCTTATTTCCAAAAAGAAAATCATAACTCACAGTCATATCTGTAGGTTCATTGGCACCTAACCTCCAGTAGACACCATATGGTTGTAGTGCTCCTTCCTCTTCTTCCCCAAAAATAAGTCGATCACGAACAGAAGGTCGTGAATAATTTACGATGACTGTATCGCCATTGGATATCAGCTCCGTTTGACCGGGAGGGCTCAGAGTCCGATTGCGATTATTCAAGTAAGCGTATAAGGCGATAAGTATTACAACTAATACCAACAGCCCGATTAACAATTTCTTTTTCATAACAGTGTGTTTTAGATGTTTAGCTCTTCTTTATGCTTTTTCAGTACTTCAATAATAAAGTTAATGTGTTCGGTCATATCCACACCTAACATCTCAACACCAGCCACTATCTCCTCTCGCTCAACCTTAGCTGCAAAGCTCTTCTGTTTTAGTTTTTTCTTAACTGATTTTGCTGCGAGCGTTTCGATCCCTTCCGGCCGAACCTGACAGCAGGCTACAATAAATCCAGTCAACTCATCGCACGCTAAAAGAGCCTTATCCAAGGTTGTTTCGTAAGGAACATTCCATTTTGTGTAATGTGCTGATATTGCATGCGCAATCTTTTCCTCTCCCTTTTCGCGCAAAAGCGCTACAATTCGATTGGGATGTTCATCAGGATATTTTTCATAGTCCGCATCATGCAGCATTCCGGCAATGGCCCACTCCTCCGTGTCTTCACCAAACTTTTCAGCGTAGGCTTCCATTACAAGTTCCACTGTTCGTGCGTGTCTTAAAAGACTGTCACCCTCAGTCATAGAATGCAGTATCTCTCTGGCTTCATCTCTTTTCATTAGAGAAAAGTAAGAAATGGAAAGGATATATTTTAATTCGTTCGAAGCTTAGGTTTGCTTTTGTAACGGTAGAATTGATCTAAAGTAATCGCGTGTGGTAGTGTAATCAATGAAATCAGGATAAAGAAATAAGTTATCAGACTTGTCTGATTTTCCGGTTTTACAAACCATAGTAAAGCGAGAATCCCTAGAATGGCCAGTAGGCTAAACCCTACTAAATCAGATATAAACCTACCTATATTGTAATGGTTTATTTCTCTTCTAAGCCATAAATATTGGTGTCTAAATGCATTTAATGAGTGAAATAGAACAAAGTAGAGGGTAAATGCCAAGACAAAAGGCATTAGCATGTGACTGATCACAATAAACAATAAGAAAATGAACAGTCGAATGATTTTACGGATACTTGTTCCTTTTCGATAGAGGAAAACCAAGCTTCCAAGTGCCGATAATAGAATCAATGCTGATGTAACAAACCTCCAGTTGCCCATGCTGAATATTTCTCCCTGGATCACAACGGATAAGTAAGGTATGATCTCTTGAAGGTGGTAAAACATGGGAGCGACCAAAATTGTCAAACCCCAGATCATTCGAATTAGTAAACTGGAGCTTTTTATGTCGTGATCCTCTAATAACTCCTGACCAAAATGATAAGAAGACAAAAGGATAAACATGAGAAGTGCTTTGGTAGGATCCAGCAACCACCAAAGGATGTAACCCCCTGCTATTAGAACATACTGTATGACATACCTGATGACACTGGTATCAGAGGAAGTGGAAAGGTGAATGCGATGATCTACTGCACCATGAGGTATACCAAAAATGAGTATTAAGATTAAGCAAAAAGCATTGACAAACTGCGGAGACAAGTCCCAGACAAGAAAATTGACCGTAAGTACAAAGACAGTTCCGTATTGAATAATCCTAACCATGGATAAATAAGAGCGGAATGCAATCACACTCCGCTCAAATTTGCTTTAAGCTGTCGCCTTTTTAGAAGACTGGCTTACAGCAAGACTATATATTACTAAACCGAATCCAATTTTGTTGATGGCGTCACCAATATTGTAGATGATATCCAGTGAGTTTGGAGAAAGTACGCCACTCAATAAACCATCCGTTTCGATAGCCATATACCCGATTGGATAGATTGCCCACCCAACCAAAATAAACCAGGCCAGCGTATTGAATGCTTTTTGTAAAATCGGATCATTGGAACTTTTAGATAATTGTTTTGCCGATCCAAACCATACTTCATAAAAGATACCTAAGTATCCCAGGGTAGAAATAGCTCCCCAAATAGCACTACTATCTCTGAATACCGTCTCACCTAGGTATCCGGTCACTAGCATGAATACAGAGTAAAAGATCATTTTCCAAAGCAATCCGATTTTAGCTCCGAATGCTTTGAGGATCAAGTAAAACTCCACACACATCAAGGGCACTGTCAAAATCCAGTCGATATATCTAAATTCTGTTGGTGAGGCCCCATTTTGCACCCAATAGTCACGCATGTAATAATAATGCACGGCTGCAATAAACGTAATCAGTCCTGACACTAAGAGAGAAGTTCTCCATTTTCCGTCTACACTTTTCATCTCCAGAAAGAAAAAGACGGTCGCTGCTAACATGGCCATACTGCCAATAAAGAAGGTAAACCCTACATAATCACCCGATTGAAGGGTTGCGGCTAATGTTGTATTCATAGTTCTTCAACTTTTAAATTATAGCTTAGTAACCCTCTGTTTTTTTATTTTGTTTAATATTTTAATTTAAAAGTTAAACATTATTGCTGATCAGAAGCGCTCCTGTGTAAAATGGTCTCAGAAAAAATTGAAAAAAAAGAGTTGAAGTACTCTTATCGGTCAGAAATCGTTAAGTTATACAACGAACAGTGTTCGGAGTAAGTCTACCTCCACAATTCAACAAGAGGAAATCCCATTTCAAAAGAATATCATACGTTCCAGGTCCATCTGTGCGACAAAAGCGATAAATACTCGTGTCATTTGTAATAAGAAACCAAAAGACACGATTATGAAAAAGCACGTCACTATCATTCTATTTATACTTTTAGGCACAATTGCCATGGCCCAAGATTTTGAGTTGCCCAAAAAAGGCGCCAAGATCTATGCAAATGATTATACAATCTCGGTAGATACCGACAGTGAAACAACATTCGATCTTTGGTTAGTAAGGTCTCGATTTGCCAAAAGAGCCACATTTCTGGAACCCAAACTGATTTCCAGCTCCGGACTTACCTTCGAAATAGCTCAGGACGAAAATGACCAGGATCATTACATTATTACCGTTTCTGCCAAAGATGTGGAAACAGGTCAATATACAACCACTGTTTCTGCAAGAAGCACAGGTACACAAAAAGTAGTTGGCACTACACTTTCCTTCAATGTTACTCCATCAAAGGCAGTAGCATCCAAAGATGGAGAGTAAATTTGCTTAATGAAATATTGGTATAGGCTAACGATTGGTGTATTTGTCTTCTTATTTTTTAAGTTGACCAGAGATGACTTCAGAGGTGAGTTATTTCATTGGGATCTAGGTACTTCAATATCATTGGTCTACACTGTTATCGTAATTCTCGCGCTATGGGAAATAGTTGCTCGCTACATTCGTGCAACAAGTAATACAACCGGCATAAATTCTAACAAAGGGTTATATATCCTTTCTACAAAGGCAACACTTTTGATGTTGCCTTTGGTGTTTTTGTTTGCATACATTTATGATAACATCCTTCAATACATTAGTTGCTGTCCGGAGCATTATTATGGAAGCTTTCTGATCAATACTGCACAGGGATTTGTCATTTCATTATTAATAATCGCATATGAGATCATTAATTTATACGTAAGGAATGCGATAAAAAACGCCAGGGAAAAAGAGCAAATTCAAAAAGAGCTAGCAGCTGCCAAGCTGGAAAGTCTCAAAAATCAGGTCAATCCCCATTTCCTTTTCAATAGCTTCAGTGTGCTCACCTCACTTGTAGAAGATGATTCTAAAACGGCTGTAAAATTTATCTCGAAGCTTTCAGATATGTATCGCTACATTCTTGAAAACGATGAGAAGACGGTAGTTACACTGGAGGAAGAACTGTCTTTTATTGATAGTTACACTTTCCTTCTCTCGATGCGCCATCGTTCGGCAATAGTTGTACACAAACACCTGGATTTGCCATCCAAAGAAATTTTAATACCTCCCATGTCTATTCAGGTATTGATTGAAAATGCGGTTAAGCACAATTCGTTCTCTATTGATGAACCTTTACATATAATTTTGAAGAATGATGGCCAAAAGGCGATAGTCGTAGAAAATGAAAAGAGGAAAAAAGAACACCTAACCAGTAGTACTCAGATTGGTTTGAAGAATCTTTCAAAAAGACTAATGCTTTCTGCCGGCAGAGCCTTGGAAATTCTGGATAATGAGCAGACATTTCAGGTAAGATTACCCCTTGCACGGTCATGAATGCCATCATCATAGAGGACGAAGAGCTTTCGGCCAGTAGGCTGGAAAAACTGGTGAATGAGCACACAAGCATACGGGTGCAAAGCACTTTCTATTCAGTAAAGTCTGCGATTCAGTGGCTCAAAGAAAATGAAACACCTGACCTTCTTTTCTTAGATATTCAGCTTGGTGACGGCACTGGATTTGACATTCTAAATGCTCTTTCGTCATATCCCAGAGTAATATTCACTACTGCTTTTGATAAGTATGTTTTGGATGCTTTCAGGTACAATAGCGTGGACTACCTGCTAAAGCCAGTGAAATCAGAAGATTTGGTAGCGGCAGTAGAGAAATTAAAAAAAGTACACGCTCAAAGTGACATAAGTGCAGCTGTTGATTCTCTAAGAGATCATATTAAAACTGGCTTCAAGAAAAAATTCCTAATCAAAATTGGTCATAAGTATCAGTCCATTCCTATTGAAGAAATAGCCTATTTCTACAGCGAGTCCAGCACCACTTATCTAAAGACATTGAAAGGTGACAGCCTGATCACCGATCACTCACTTGATGAATTACAAACCATGCTAAACCCTGAAGATTTTTTTCGGATTAACCGGCACATGATGGTTTGTGATAAATACATAAACTCCATCGATTCGTATTTCAACAATCGACTAATACTTACTTTGAAGCCTGAATTTGATGAACAAGTGATTGTGAGCAGGGAAAAGGTTAAGGCCTTTAAAGAGTGGTTGGATAGATAGCTCACCCATCTTTCTCTAGCGTTACCCGACTCTTTGGTAACATTTCAGGAAACTCCCTTTGCAAAAACTCAATAAGCTTTTCCCTTACATGTACGCGGAGACTCCATGCATCATTTGCATTATCTGCACCTATTAGTGCACGAATCTCCATCGCCTTCTCAGTACTTCCCGTCACCTGAATATTAGCTGTCTCTCCATCCCACATAGGATTATCTTTTACAATTCTTTTGAGCTCCTTCCTCACTGGTTCTAAAGGCAAATGATAGTCAACATATAGGTACACAGTACCAAGCATATCACCACTCTTTCTAGTCCAGTTTTGAAAAGGCTTTTCAATAAAGTAAGTAGATGGCACTACAAGCATTCTTTTGTCCCAGATTGCCACCACAACATAGGTCAGGGTCATTTCATGAATCGTCCCCCACTCCCCTTCCACAATCACTACATCCCCTAAGCGAATGGGTTGAGTTATGGCTAACTGAAACCCAGCCAACAGGTTTGCAATCAAACGCTGAGCAGCCAGACCAATAATCACACCCGCAATTCCTGCTGAAGTAAGAATGCTTACTCCTACCCTTCTGATGCTATCGAAAGTCATTAATATCAGTGCAATGGCCAGGATGATGATGATAACAATCACAATTCGTTCGAAGAGCCTGACCTGAGTAAAGAGCTTTCTCATCTTCAGGCTACTACCAACATCCTGTTTATATCTCCTCACTATTGAATCCCGAATCCCTTTCACAATCCCAATCAACAGCCATGTGACAGCCATGATATTTACAATTTGAGAGAGTTGCTTTATAAAAGGTGTTTTGGATTCAAAATAAAGTTCAGGCCATAGCTGCAAGGAGAGAACGATAACGACAAAAACAAATGGATTCTTAACACGAGGCAGGTCCTTACTCAATTCGGAATGGCTAACCCTCAGTATTTTTTTGATTATCCAGTAAAAGGTAAGACCTAAAATCAGGCCTCCCAGGAAAATACCAAGTAGCCACAATGCTTGTTCATGCCATGGTAATACATTTAATTTTTCCATACGGCAAAGGTAAGGCACGCAAGAAGAGTTCTTAATTCAGACTGCTTTTGTTTACAGGTTTTAAGGCACGAACACCTTTTCACATTCTTTGGCTACATGATATTAAGATTTTGAATTGACTTTTAAACAAAAACGTATGAAAACGATTTATCAGATAAGTAGTAATAGTTTGGTGAATAGGGAGTCTTGCTTTTGCAAGGCTCTTTATCTTTAACCCAATGGATCAAAAACATTATGATTATGCAATAATTGGAGCAGGAGCAGCTGGGCTTCAGCTCATTCTCAAAATGATCCATGATCCATTTTTTACGGAAAAATCAATTCTTATTCTCGATAAGGATGATAAGAATACGAACGATCGAACCTGGTGCTTTTGGGAGCAGGGAAAAACCAAATGGGATGATCTTGCCACCCACACCTGGCCACAAGGGCAATTCATAAATAATAAAGAAACCATTGACTTTGACCTGAGCCCTTATCGATATAAAATGGTTCGATCGGCAAATTTCTATCGTGTAGCTAAAGATGAGCTAGCTACTACATCTAATGTCACATGGGTCAAAGATGAAATAGCCAATATTGAGGATCAGAATATTGAAGGGTCAATAAACCATTATTCAGCTACACATATTTTTGATAGCCGTATTCCTCAGGAATTTCATGACAAACAGGATGATTACCACTCACTGATTCAGCATTTCAAGGGGTGGTTTATCAAAACCAAAAAACCGGTATTTGATCCCAACACTTTCACCATGATGGATTATCGGCTAAAGTGGAAAGACAGCACCAGCTTTACCTATGTGCTTCCTATATCAGAAACCGAAGCATTAGTGGAGTTCACACTTTTCAATGATCAGCTTCTGATGGTTGGGGAGTATGATCAATACCTTGAAAAATACCTCAAGACCTATCTCAACTTATTTGATTATGAAATTGAAGAAGTGGAGCAAGGCATGATTCCTATGTCGGATTACCCATTTCACAAACACCACTCCAGGTTCATTACCAAGATCGGCACAGCAGGCGGTTGGGTACGGCCTTCTTCCGGATATTCTTTCAAAAATGCCGATCGATATTCTACCATGATGATCGAAAATATTAAAAATGGAAACAGACCAGAAAAAGGAATAGCCACTTCGAGGTTTAGAACATATGACTCCATTTTTCTAAAAGTGCTATCATCAAGAAATGACCTGGGGGAGGAGATATTTACCCGACTGTATACCAAACCAGATATCCAGTCTGTTTTCAGGTTTCTGGATGAAGAAAGTTCCCTGCTAGAAGATATGAAGGTGATGTTCTCTTTAAATAAGCCTCAGTTTTGGAAGGCTTTTCTGAGCACATTTTTCGGCTAAAAATCAGATTTTGCACCTAATCCCTATCCGATACAGCATTGCATTATCAATAGCAGGAATAAACACATTTTCCTTTCCATCTCTCAGTTGAACATCAGAAAACATCGTTCTTGTGATATTGAGATACGCTTCAAAATGCTTTGAAATACTGTATTCATACCTTGCACCAGATAGTATTAAAAACATTCGAATACGATCTGCAAAAACATCATTGTTTATAACTACCCCATTTTGCAGGTTAGTATTAAACCCATCACCTTCCGCGTAAAGTTGAATGCGATGTTTCTGATCAAAATAGTATTTCAAATTGGATGAAGGTGCACCAATGGTATATGACCATTTCTCATGAAATTTTCTATAGTAACTAAAAAAAGGAAAGGGGGCCGGAAAACGTGTGGTAGTTGCATAGTACAGTCCTGCTATGATACGATGAGGCTTTTTAGCTTTATTAGGATCTATTTTATCTTTAACAAACACCACTATCCCTGAAACAAGGAAATCTCTTCTAATCAAACTTCCCTCAAGATTGCTTGTAAATGACGGGGATATCTGAACACCCAGATACCAATCATTTTTCAGTTCATAGATATAGGCAAGTGCCAAATCCAAAGACTTAAAATTCTCTGCTTCGCTCTTATCATATGAGTCCTGTTCCTCATCAAATCGAAATTGAATGTTGCTGTAATCAAGTCCTGCAAAAAAGTAGGCCTTTTCATTCAGCTTGACAGGAATATTGAAAAGCACTCGCTGACGTTGATATTCGAAATTAGCATCATCACCCGGCAGGTAGGTATACTCGATTTTGGCCAGATCCAGATACTGGCACTGCCCCAAATAACACGCTACAACCCCAAGTACTAAAAACAGCTTTCGCATAGAATCCGCCAAGATCGGAAAATTTCTTTCCACGTGAATGAAGATTGTTTTTATTTCGACCAATATCAGTGACATAGGGCTGTCACTCCAACTGATTTCTTTGAGTCATGTTCAAATTCTAAATCAAAAAAATTATGACAACACAAGAAGTAGCAACTGAAATGGTCACACTCTGCAGGGCTGGTAATTGGGAGGAGTGCATCCAGAAATTTTACTCGACAGATATCATAAGCATTGAACCGGAAGGTGCCAAATGGGGAACCGTACAGGGTTTGGATGCGATTGCGAAAAAAGGTCAGGAATGGCAAGAGATGGTAGCTGAGTTTCATTCGAGTGAGATATCAGACCCAATTGTTGCAGAGAATTTCTTCTCCATTACAATGAAATCGAAGATAACTATGAAAGGAATGGATCAGCCAATAAATATGGATGAAGTATGTGTGTACGAGGTAAACGATGGAAAGGTGGTAAAAGAACAATTTTTCTACACACCTATGCCGGAATTTGCATAATCTCACGTGAAAGAATCATAAGACATAAACCGTCAGATATGGCGGTTTTTGTGTTTTCAAAGAATGAATATTTGATTTATTTAATTAATGCATTAGCTTATCAACTTATCGTTACATTCTATATTATTTCAATTTCCATGAGATCAACTCTATTGACAATCCTACTTGCGATATTTATTTATTCATGCAATACAACTGAAAGTGATTCTAAACTTACGCTAATTTCTCCACACGAAACAATTCAGAGAGCTATGGATGGAAAACTAGATTATTCCTATGCTGAATTTAAAAATAAAAATGGTGAGGAATTAACAGAGCAAGATAGGCGTCTTTTGAATCAAGGGAAAATGGCAAAAGACTATTATGAAGATGAAAATGGTCTAATTAAAGAAGTACGGGTTCGTCCCATTGAGTTAAACGACAAGTTTAATGAAATTCAAATAAGGGCAATTTCAAATAACCCTATTGCTGATATTGAAATTATTGATGTTGACTGTGAAAACATAAACTATTTGTACTCGGAAATAGAAAAGACTGATCAGGAAGTCAGAAATAATGGTGGAGATATGCTGGAAGTTGACAGATTAAATCAACAATTACTCATTTCCATTTTATCTAAATGCGGTTGGACAGAAGAACATTTACATACAGCTTGGCTCGTATTTCAACACTCCCCCACAGAAATGATGGCTTATTACTACCCTAAGCTTAAAGAATACTCTAATCAAGGAAAAATAAGTGCAAGTACATTGGCCTTAATGGAAGATAGACTGCTTATGAACAATGGATATAAGCAAGTATACGGTTCTCAAATCAGGAACGGTAGTTTATATGATCTCGAAGATCCTGACAATGTAAACAAAAGAAGATCAGAAATTGGACTTGGTCCTATTGAAGAGTATATATCGATGTGGGGACTGAACTTTGAAGATGAAAAAGAGCGAATGAAAACTGATCATTAAAGTCGTTTGTAGAAACAATTGAGTAATTATAAAATCATACCCTGCCCAGAAGTTGAATCCACATTCTCCTCCTACCCTCCTCAAGCCAGAGAAAAAGTAGCTCATCTCCGTAAACTCATCCTGGAAACAGCAAAAGAAATAGGTATCACTGACCTGGAAGAAACCTTGAAGTGGGGAGAACCCAGCTACCTCACCAAGCATGGCAGCACCATCCGCATCGATTGGAAAGAAAAGAAGCCTGATAAGTATGCGATGTACTTTAAATGCACCAGTAAACTCGTACCTTCATTCCAACTCGCTTTCGGAGATACATTCCGTTATGAAACCACCCGTGCCATCGTCTTCAAGCTTGATGATGAGGTGCCTGAAAAAGAATTGAAGCAATGTATCAAAGCGGCTCTGACTTATCACAAGGTGAAGAAGATGCCGCTGTTGGGGATTGGTGAGTGAGAGAATCACATCCCCCTCCCAAGCTCAGGCTATACACATAAAAGTAACCTTTGGAGCCAAGAAACATGAGGTATAGATTTCTCACCATCGTACCTCCGGTTCGAAATGACATAAATACGGATTTGTTAAACCACCTCCACAAACAAGCCCTCATCGGTCTTATTCACTTTGGCAAATCCACCTTGCGTTAGCTTTTTAATCGCCTTGTCCCACTTTTTATTGGAAAGTCCGGATTGCTCTTTCAATGCATTCAAATCCATATTCCCTTCCTTCTCCAACATTTCAAATACCACTTTTACATCCCCTTCAAGCTCGGCTGCTCTGGATTTTACTTCTGGTCGCATCTGTGGGAAGAACAACACATCCTGAATGGAATTGGAGTTGGTCATGATCATTGTCAATCGATCTATTCCAAGACCTACACCGGCGGTTGGAGGCATACCAAACTCAAGCGCTCGAAGGAAATCTTCATCCAATGTCATGGCCTCATCGTCCCCTCTTTTACCCAACTCCAGCTGCTCCTCAAATCGCTCCCGCTGATCTACCGGATCGTTCAACTCTGAATAAGAATTCATTATTTCCTTTCCATTACAGATCGCCTCAAATCGCTCTACCAAGCCTTCCTTAGATCGGTGTTTCTTGGTCAATGGCGACATCTCTACCGGATAATCAGTAATGAATGTAGGCTGAATCAATAATGGCTCGCATTTCTCACCAAAAATCTCATCGATGATCTTGCCCTTACCCATGGTATCATCCAATGGCACCTCTAATTTCTTTGCAGTCTCTCGGAGCTCACCCTCGTCCATCTCCGAAATATCAATTCCGGTGAAATGCTCAATCGCCTCAAACATGGTGAAACGCTTCCATGGTCGCTGGAAATTAATCTCATGTTCACCCACCTGCACCTTCGTATCTCCGTGCAGATCCAACGCCACTTTTTCGATCATTGCTTCCATCAGATCCATCATCCAGTTGTAATCCTTATAAGCCACATAGAGCTCTACCTGTGTGAATTCCGGATTGTGGAATCGGCTCATACCTTCATTCCGGAAATCCTTCGCAAACTCAAACACTCCATCGTACCCTCCAACTATCAATCTTTTCAGATACAGCTCATTCGCAATTCGCAAATAGAGCGTCATATCCAGTGTGTTATGGTGTGTTTTGAATGGACGGGCAGCCGCACCACCGTAAAGTGGCTGAAGAATTGGTGTTTCAACTTCCAGGTAGCCTTTATCGGCAAGAAACTCCCGTATAGAATTTACCAGCTTTGTTCGTTGAATGAAGGTGTCTTTCACCTCCGGATTTACGATCAAATCCAGATATCGCTGACGGTATCGCTGCTCGGGATCCTTGAAGGCATCATAAGTCTTTTTATTTCCCTCTTCATCAGTCGTTTCCTTCACTATAGGAAGCGGACGAAGGGATTTTGTCAACAGTTTCAGTTCAGTTACATGAACAGAAATCTCTCCTACCTCTGTCTTAAAGACATAGCCTTTGATACCTATAATATCTCCGATATCCAGCTTCTTTTTGAAGACATCATTGTAAAGAGATTTATCCTCATCCGGACAGATATCATCCCTGCGTAAATAGATCTGAATACGACCGCTTGAATCCTGCAATTCAGCGAACGATGCAGACCCCATGATCCTTCTGCTCATGATTCGTCCTGCAAGAGATACGTTTGTGTAGTCCCCCGGACGGCTATCAAAATTTTTCTTGATGTGTTTGGCAGTCATATTCACACCAAAAGATTCGGCAGGATACGGATCAATACCCATCGCCATCAATTCTTCTCTGGATTTTCTTCGTTGGATTTCCTGTTCGCTTAACTGCATTTTATTTGCTTGTATTCTTTTCTTTATTTAATCTTATTCTCAGGCTGACTTTCTTCTTTTCAGCTCTTTTTTTACAAGGGTATATTCTCTTCCACTTTGTCCGGCTATTGAAGTGTTTTCTTCTGCTCTTCTAAATAGATAGGGCAACACCTTTTCTACTGGACCATATGGTACATACTTTGCGACATTGTAGCCCAAGTGAGCCAACTTGAATGAAATGTTGTCACTCATTCCTAATAGCTGAGCAAAAAAGACTCGATTGTCTTTCTTAGCTATTTCCTGTTCTTCCATTAGCCTTGCCAACAACTTGCTTGAGTTCTCGTTATGAGTTCCTGCACATAACCCCATACGATCAATGTGCTTCATACAAAATGTTAACGCTTCATCGTAATCCTTATCAACAGCTTCTTTGTTTGCGTGGATAGGAGATTCATATCCCATTTCTTCCGAACGCTCTCGTTCTTTTTCCATGTAAGCACCTCTCACCAGCTTCGCGCCCAGGTAATAGCCATTCACCTCAGCCTCGATCTGTGCTCGTGTAAGCCTGTCCAGCATATCATGGCGATACATTTGGTAGGTATTATAGACAATCGGTCGCTCCTTGTTGTATTTAGCCATCATCCGATAAGCAATACCATCAATGAAGCTTTGGAACCATGATTCCTCAGCGTCAATCATCACCATCAAACCTTTACTGCTTGCCTTGTGCACGATCTCATCTACGCGCTGCTCACAGTTATAGAGTTTTGTTTTCTCAACCTCCGTCAGCTTCTCTTTATTCTGTGCTTTTGTCATTAGATCAGTAGAACCCAATCCGGAAAGTTTCAATACACAGAAAGGAATGTGATCATTAGTAGATGCAAAATCGATGACTCTCAAGGCCTCCTCCTTTGTGTCATCATAGCCATCTTCATTATTCAGCCCCTCAACCGAATAATCAAGTATGGTCTGGACGTTGTAATCTCCTAATCGATTGATAGTGTTGCTACAATCTTTAATGGACTCTCCCCCACAAAACTGATTGAAGATGGTTTTCTTAATGATCCCTTTTACAGGTAATTTCAGCTTTAAAGCCAGGTTAGTCATCACAGTGCCTGTTTTCACCATCCACGGCTTACTCATGGAAGTGAATACAAAGTGTGAGTTCCTCAGCTCCGACGTTGATCGATGCGCAAAAGCAGTTGCGGTATCATCAAAATTGATTGACTCTGATTGCATATTTTTGAAAATCGGTGTGCAAAGATAGCTAACAGATTCACACCATTATCTGTTTAATCAAATGTCTAATAATCTTCCTTCATATCTCACCATTTCAACAGATATCAATAGCGATTTAAGCAACGCAATTGAAACGTTGAAACCAGATAAAGTCGCCGTACTGGTAGATGAGAACACCAAAAAATATTGTTTGCCTCACTTACATGTTTCGGTAGATTCCCAAATCGAAATTCAAAGTGGTGAGAAACACAAAACGCTGGAAACCTGCAGTTATATTTGGCATCAACTTACCGCAATCGGATGTACTAGAAAGAGTTTGTTGATCAATCTTGGAGGTGGCGTGATCGGAGATATGGGTGGTTTTGCAGCCAGTACCTACAAAAGAGGAATGCCATTTATCAATATTCCAACAACGCTCCTTTCTCAGGTTGATGCAAGTGTTGGAGGTAAGCTTGGTATTGATTTTGAAGGTTTGAAGAATCATATTGGTGTTTTCCAGGATCCGGCTCGTGTCATAATCAATACAGAATTCCTTAAAACACTCCCTAAAAGAGAGCTCAAATCAGGATTTGCCGAAATAGTAAAGCATGCTTTGATTAGAAGTACAGAGCAGTGGGAATACCTGAACCGATATTCATTCGAAGAAATCAACTGGGAGGAAATCATTCCAAAATCCATCAACATTAAAAATGAAGTGGTTCAGGAAGACCCGAAAGAAGGAGGATTACGAAAAATTCTAAATTACGGGCACACCATCGGGCATGCACTGGAATCTCATTTTTTAGCTTCGGATAACCCGCTATTACATGGAGAAGCAATTGCCTGGGGGATGATAGTAGAGAATGAACTGGCAGTTGAAATTGGGATGCTGGATAATAGGGTATGCAACAAAATCAATACTTTTCTTCGATCCAACTATGAGGTTCCTCAGCGAACACCAACCCTCGAAGAGCTTGTATCACACTTATTACAAGACAAAAAAAATGATGCACGAGGCATCAGGTTTTCATTGATAAAAAAAATAGGGGCATGCGCCCACGATGTACTCGTGGAAGAAACTGTACTTAAGGATATCCTTAAATAAATAAGTCTTCCTTGTCGCTATTTCTGTCGTCCTGAGAAGTCTGCTGTTCTTTCTTTTTTACTGTTTTTTTTGGCGAGCTTAGAAAGAAAGTTAGAGCACCTAAGGCGATAGAAGCGAAAATTGTTCCTATGGTTCTAGATCTTGACATATTATAATTTATTGACAACTTAGCAACGCAATAAGTTGTAAGAATGTTTGTCAAAAAGCCTGCCAAAAATTGAAGAATCGACTAAAAAGGTATAATTCCGGATTAAAAGGTACCATTACACTGGAATCTTCTAAAAGTGAAAGTAATCGTGCACTCATTATAAATGCTTTGGCTGGTGGAAACGTGTCTGATATTCACAACCTTTCCAATGCTCGCGATACACAAACCATGCGTTCCTTACTCCAGACAAACCCAGAGGTTTATGATGTAAAAGATGCGGGTACCACCATGCGATTTTTGACCGCTTACCTGGCCATTCATGGACAAGGAAAAATCATAACGGGTACGGAACGAATGAAAAACCGTCCAATCGGACCATTGGTAGATTCGCTTCAAACTTTGGGAGCAACAATTAAATACCTAGAGAAAGACGGCTATCCTCCTTTAAAAATCCATCGAATTGAAAAACAACTGACAAACAAAATCGCTATTCCGGGAAACATCAGCAGTCAGTACATTAGCGCCCTACTAATGATTGCTCCATGTTTGGAACAAGGACTTGAACTCACTTTAACCTCTGAGATTTACAGCCGACCATATATTTTAATGACGCTTTCGCTGATGAAAGCTTTTGGGGTTGATCATAAGTGGACTGGAAATACGATCAGTGTTCCAAACAAAGCCTACAAACCTGCTGTGTATACTATTGAGGGGGACTGGTCAGGGGCGAGCTACTGGTATTCGTTCATCTCGATGGCTCCTGAAGGATCAGAGATCCAATTACCTACCTTGAGGAAGGATTCTACACAGGGCGATATCGCCATTGCTTCTATCATGAATGAGTTAGGTGTTGAAACGATTTTTCGATCTGATAAGGTGCTACTGAAAAAGAAGCCCATAGCGCAAACTGCACTCAGCTTAGACTTTAGAAATTGTCCGGATTTAGCTCAAACGGTAATGATATCCGCAGCAGTAAATCAAGTTGCTTTAGAGATGACCGGATTGGAAAGTCTGAAAATAAAAGAGACAGATCGAATTAACGCCATGCAAACTGAACTTGCGAAGATTGAAGCAACACTATCTGAAAACGAAAATAGCTGGAAGCTAACGCCCTCGCTACAACTTCCTAGCGAAGTAGAGGTCGAAACTTATGAAGATCATCGCATGGCCATGGCCTTTGCTCCGCTTTGTATGAAAATGGATGTAACCATTGAGGATCCCAGGGTCGTTGAAAAGTCTTACCCTGAGTTTTGGGATGAGGTGAAAAAAATCGGTCCTATAGTAGATTTAACTGAATAAATAGCCAAATTCAAGTTTAATTAATTTTATATTCATGATCACTGATACCACCAATTGGCTTATTGACAAACTTGCTGAAGAAACTGGGGAAGAAAAAGAGAGTATCTCTGCAGATCAGCCATTTGATACCATGAATTTAGATTCATTGTCTCTCTTATCCTTAGCTCACGAAATCGAATCAGCATTTTCTATTGAAGTGGACCCTACTGCCTTAACTGAGTATGATAATGTTGAGAAATTAGCAAAATGGATTCAAGATCAGAAGTAATATGGAATCCGTTCACAAAGGGTTATCAAACTGATCCGTATCCGCACTTAGCAGCCTGTAGAGAATCTAATCCAATTCAAATTGGAACACAAAAAGCATGGACATTTTTTAAATATGAACATGTGAGTAAGATTTTGAGATCTAAAGACTTTGAAGCCTCTAATTTAAGCGAGTATTTGAGAGATAAGGAGGAGTACATTTTCAAAGGAACTAGCCAATGCCCAATTCTTGGAGAAACTACGAAACTGTGGCCAATGTATCTCTCAGGAGAGCTTCACAGGCTTATAAGAGTTGGTGTCCTAAAGGTGTTTAATCAGCTTGGTTTCAAAGAAATCATCAATGAGTCAATTGCATTAGCAAATCAAGTATTTAAAGATAAAAGACAATTCAACCTGGTTGATTATTGTAGTTTCTATATCTATGAGGTAGTGAGGAGAGCTTTTGATATTTCAATGAGCTACGATGAATTACATGAATATTCAAACTTTGCTGCAATCAGCCAGGATATTTTCGTCCCAAAGCAGATTTACCGAGAAATTAATAAGTGGTTTTTATGGGGAAAAGAAATTTTCAAGGACTCTAGGTATAAAGATCAACTCATTGAAGAATTTAAGAATCATGATTTACTGCTTAGCGAGAATGATGTGTTTTCATTAATGGTCGTAACCGTTATGGCAGCATATGAAACATCCAAAGACAATCTTTCTATCGCACTCGCTGAAATTCTTAAAAAGAAAACACTTATTAATTATACGCTTTTTTCTAAAGCTGAAAATCAAAATGTTTTGATTGAAGAGTTATTTAGATTCACATCACCTCTTCAGTTTACTATCCGCGTTAACAAGCACCGACTAAAATTTCAAGACATAGAAATCCCTGAAAAGTCAAAACTCTATCTATCCATAGCAAGCGCGAACCGTGATCCTGAACAGTTTGAGAACCCTAATGAGATTGTCCCGGACAGATATCCGAATGATCATCTCGCTTTCGGTGGAGGTTCGCACTTTTGTCTTGGAGCCAACATCGCTCGTGCAGAATTGAGAACATGTCTTAAACCAATGATGAATTTTCTTAAAAATTATCACCTAAACGATGATAGTATGATCTGGAAAAAACAGATCTTTATGAGAAACCTTCAGTTTGTTTTAGTGAGCAAATGAAATGCATAGTTTAAACTTCATCATCATTGGCACCACTATCTTATTAGGAATTTGTTTATGCAAGCTATTACCAAAAAACAATAAATGGTGCGGGCTACTACTTCCAAGCTTACTTTTGCTCATTTATTTCGCAGGAGAAAAATCAATTGTGCTAATTGCCATGTGGCTCTTCACCTATCTGTTTGGCCGAGCTATTGCGCATAATAGCATCCCATCATGGACATACGTTTTAGTCATTTTAAGTGCTCTCGTTATTAGCAAACTCTCCGAACAAGGCAATCATTTTACCAAACATACAACTTCCATTCTAACAGCTAACATTCAATTTGACTGGGCAAATCTTTTCCAGATTATTGGCATCTCTTATTTCACATTCCTGGCTTTGAGTTATTTGTTTGACATCAAAAGAGGGTATATCAAACCAGAGACGAACCCATTTAAACTTTTACTATTTCTAATCTATTTTCCAACGATATTCTCAGGTCCTCTGCACAGGTATAAATATTTAAGTAAACAGTTCAAAGAAATCAAAGTAACAAACGATTCAATTTCAGCCGGTCTTCGGCTTATACTTTGGGGTCTCTTTAAAAACCTGGTAGTTGCCACCTACCTTTTCAAGGTGCTTAACAACCTGTTGAAGAATGAGATTAGTGGTCCATACTATCTAATCTGTGGCCTTCTTTTCTTCCTTTATCTATTTGTAAACTTCAGCTCTTTCATTGACTTATTTCAGGGGGTTTCCCAGCTATTCAGTATTAAACTGAAAGACAACTTTCGAAGCAGGGCATACTTATCTCCCAGTAGACAATATTTTTGGAGAGGCTGGCACATCACATTGAACGAATGGTTCAGGGATTATTTTTTCTTCCCCTTTGCTAAACTCAATCGTACTCGAAATTTCATCGACCTGATATTGCTTTTTACTTTTTTATTGATAGCCCTTTGGCATGAGGTATCATTGATTGTATTCTTTTGGGGAGTATTAAATGGGACATGGATAATACTTGAAAAGAGAGCTAAGCACGAACATTGGCCTCTACCGAGTGCTCGACATTATTTAGGTATATGTTACCACTTCTTTTTTGCCAGCATTCTTGCTATGGTATTTATCAGTCCATCTTTAAGTGAATTGGTAAAGCAAATAAGCAGCAAACCACACTTACCATTAGATCAGATAACTCCAAGGTCTTTTATCATAATGGTAGTCAGTTTTTCTCTGATGGATTATTTCGCAAAGAAAACAACTGCCATTAGGATAAGTGATTATCTCAAGTCACAGACTCTGGTTTACCGGTGGAGCTTCTATTTAATTTTAACAGCGATAATTCTTGTGTTCGGAAACTCTGGTCAAATTGATAATTACTACAACCAGTTTTGACTTATGAATACAATTAAAAAAATTATCATATTCTTAATCCTCGTATTTAGTTTCCTTTATCTAGTTGATCAGCTTCCAATTGAAGATCAAAATGTCTCCAGGTTTAAAAGCATTGTTGAATCTACTGATAGTCATTCAATTGCATTCGTGGGTTCAAGCAGAACAATGCGTGGAATCAATCCAATATTACTCGACAGTTTGATCCGAACATATAAATCCTTCAACTTAGGAATAAGTGGAAGCACATTTGTGTCTAATTACTTAGTGACCAATTATTTAATTGAAAAATCGAGATGTGGGATTATCATTTTTGAGCTTTCACCCATCATCAGTGACTGTCCGAATTTCACACATCGATTGACGGATTATTTAAATATCGATTATTACTCTTCTTTAGCTAAAATCAAAGGGAATGATTCTGGATCAAATTTTCGATTCAAAATAGAAGTGTTGAACGATATCGTATCCAAAAAACTCTTCATTAAGCAAAAAGTGAAACGACTATTTAGAATAAAGAGTAAAAGCCCATTTGGTTATTTCGAGGAAGAGTTAAACCTAATAACGAGTGACAAAACCATCCTCAAGTCTAAAGACTTGCTGGTCAAATCATCCAATTTTGATCTTAGTATGTACAAAAATGTAATCTTGGATTTAATAACCTCGGCCCGTGAACATAACAAAAAACTTATTTTCAGACTCCCTTTAACCTTTAGAAAAGAAGATGAAAAACTAATTATAATTCCATTATATCATCAAATTCCTAATGAGAACAAACTCATTTATGATGATCGAATTGTTCAAACAATTAATAAGCCTGAACTCCTATTTGATTCAAATCACTTCAACGCTAAAGGAGCGAAGGTTGTAACAAATGAAATCGCAAGATTGCTTAATGAGCAAGCGATAATCAATAGCTCACTTCTAAATCCGTAATCTCCAAATCAATGACAGCACTCGGGTGAAAGGTTGAGAACCAAACACCCTCATTTTCAACCCAGCCTCCCCAGCCTATTTTTAGTCCTCCAATTGGCACGTTGGAGGTCCATAGCTTCCAGGCTTTAGGGAATCCATCTTCTCCTATAATCCATAGATAGGAATCTCCGGGAGTCACTCCTCCAGATGTGTAGGTTACCAAAAGGCCTCTTCCATCTTTAACTTTGACAGTCGATCGCATAACCCCCTCATCCCTAACCTTGAATGGAGCCACCAACCAGAAAGTATCATTTATAAAGTACTCGTAGGCCTGATACTCAGTTACATTAAAGTCGTTGGGTGACTGGTTCAAATCAAGGTATACATCTTTATTATCCCATCGCACTCTTACTTTGTTGTTTTCCTTGTCCCATTCATAATTATGCCCCCCGGGATATGTAAATCGGATCATTGACAGGGTATCGTACCCGGATTTGTTTAACGCTTTTAACATCTCGTCAGCCAGTGACTCTGCTTCCTGGCCTTGTGTTCCATCAGGAACCGATTCATCAATAAACAGGTAAGCTAAAATCCCAATAATAATTAGGACCACCAGCCCTGCTCCAAGGTATTTTAATATCGCTTTAATCATGCCAGATCTAGAGTTGGTAATAGTTTAGGTGCTTTTCTCACTTTGGTCGCCTGCTCAAACGCATAGGCGATACCGATTAATTTCGGCTCCTGATACTTTCCTCCAAAAATAGACATCCCCACCGGCAAACCATGCACATACCCTGCAGGTACTGTGATATTTGGATACCCAGATCGTGCCGCTGGTGTTGAGCTTCCCGTTCCAAAATGATCGCCATTGATCACATCAATGGGCCAGGCGGGTCCTCCGGTTACTCCAATAATGGCATCCAGATTATTTTCTTTCAAAGCTTTATCAATACCATTTCTGGAAACTTCAGTCACCACCTTGAGGTGCTCCCTATATTCTTCATCCGTTAGTGGCCCCTTCATCTCAGCTCGTTCCAGAATTCCTTGAGGAAAGTACGGCATCTCCACATCTGCATTATCTTTATTGAACTGAATGACATCTGCCAAAGTTTGCACTTTCGAATCTGGGCGAGAAGCGAGGTACTTATTGAGCCCATCTTTAAATTCATAGAGCAGCAGCTCCAAGCCTGAGTTTCCATAGGCATCATTTTCATAGAGTTTGATATCCTGAACCAGTGTTGCTCCCTGCGCTTCCATAGCTGCAAAAGCTCGCTCCATGATTTCATCCACTCGCTCATGATAGCCAAGCGTTCCACTTAGCACTCCAATTCGCTTACCCTGAAGTCCATTTTCATTGAGAAATTGCGTGTAATCAGTATAGCTGTTTCCTTCACTCTCCTTTGTTCGTTTATCTGATTCATCCACACCAACGCATGCACCTAGCAGACTTGCAGCATCTGCAACAGTCCTACCCATCGGTCCGGCGGTATCCTGCGTTTCAGAAATGGGAATAATACCATCCCTACTCCACAAACCAACAGTTGGCTTGATTCCAACCACGCCATTTGCCGAAGAAGGACATACGATTGACCCATTCGTTTCTGTGCCTATGGTTAATGCACACATATTTCCTGAAACAGCCGATCCCGATCCTGAACTTGATCCGCATGGATTCCGATCCAACGCATAGGGATTTCGCGTCTGCCGTCCTCTTCCACTCCATCCGCTGGACGATCGGAACGATCTGAAATTTGCCCACTCACTCAAATTGGTTTTTCCAAGAAGCACAGCCCCTGCTTCCCGCAATTTCTTTACAATAAATGCATCATCCGGAGCTGAAATACCCGCCAGTGCCATCGATCCTGCGGTGGTCATCATTTTGTCTCCGGTATCAATATTATCCTTAATCATCACCGGAATACCATGCAGTGGACCCCTAACCTTTCCTTCAGCTCGTTCATTATCTAATTGATCAGCGATCGTCAATGCTTCAGGATTGGTTTCAATCACACTATTTAGGCCATTTTCACTTTGATCTTTTTCTTTGATTCGCTTCAGATATAGCTCGCAGATTTGTCGTGTGGTATATTTCCCGGTTTCCATCGCTTCTCGCAATTGATTGACCGTCCACTCTTGTAGTTCAAAAGGTTGTTCTTCAGATTCTGAAGGGTCGATTGAAGGTTCGGTAGGTGCGCATGCTTTGATTCCAAGAAAAGGTATCGCTCCGGTAATGGCACTAAGCTGGATGAAATTTCTTCGTTTCATGTTAATTTTATTTAGGAAGGTTAGTTATGTCGAAACACTAAATTTAACCTTTGAATTTTCAGAATCAAACCAGCTAAACAATTAAGCCCCATTATGAAAAATTTTCTTATTGCATTCACAGCTATTCTTACTTGCTATTTTTCTCATGCACAACCTGATACTGACATTTATGTCATGGATCTTCGCAGATCTGCGGAAGGCTTACTAATAGAAAAGCCTCAAAATATTTCAAAAAATAAAGGATATGACAATCAGCCTTCATTTTGGACTGACGGAGAATCTATACTCTACGCCAGAACTATTGATCGTCAAACTGAAATTGCTCGTTACTATTTTGATTCCGGAAATACTCTCATCATATCCGAAACCAAACAAGGAAGCGAATATTCTCCAACACCCATGCCTGATGGTCGTATCTCAAGCATACGGCTAGATACTACCGGATTGCAATTGCTTTATGCCTATAAATTCAATGGTAACAGTGAGGTGCTTGTACCCGATCTGAAAATCGGATATCATGCCTGGATTGACGCTGACCGTATTGTCGCCTTTGTTTTAGGAGAGCCAGCGACAATGCAGATTGTGAACACAAAAAATGGGAAGGCAACAGTTGTTGGAGAAAACATCGGACGATCACTTCATAAAACTCCTGATTCAAAGGACTTCAGCTATGTTGATAAGTCCGATGATAATTGGACCATTATGCGAATGAACCCGGTAATCAGAGAAGCTGCTGAAGTCACGCCTACGATTGGTGAGGGTGAAGATTATTGCTGGACACCTAAAGGTGAAATTCTGATGGCTGATGGCGCCAAGCTTTTTGTGTGGTCAGCTGACTCAGCATGGAAGCAGTTTGCTGACTTGGGTAAGCATGGCATCACATCGATCACCAGACTATGTGTATCTCCGGATGGGAAGAAGCTGGCAATAGCTGCAGAATAAAAAACTCATCCGTTCTTCTTTTTCTAGGTATCACTCGGCCCGTTGGTAGTTTATTCTCCAGTTTAGGTTCCAGGTCTCGCCTCCGTCTGTTGAAGCCTCCCAATCCCAGGTAAAGGCATCATCTGTTATGTTATAAAATCGCATTCTGGAAATAGATTCCCTTCCGTCAGGGAGTTTTCTTGGACTAGTCATTTGAAAGATTCGTGTATCTCCCTCCATAATTCCGATCAAATCAATGTATCCCCCCTGGCTATCTGCCCAGGCCTGATGCCATTTCCCATCTCTGGGATTAAACGTGCTTATACTAGTACCGAGATATCCTTTGAAGTTGCCTTCTTTGGCTTCAAAGTTTTCCTGAATCACGCGACCATTCAGCTTTTTCTCAATTAGGTTGGTTCCCTTTCCTCCTTCCCAGGTAAGATCCCATTTCCCTACCCAAAAGTTCAGCTTGGATAAGTCCTCCTCTGATGGCTGAGGCGGCTGTTGCGCGATTGTCATTGAACCAATCATCAGACAAGTAAGTAGTAATATCGATTTCATAATTTCAGTCATTTTAGTTCATAACAACCGTAAAAATGCAATTCCCCTAAATGTGCCTTCCAAATGTACTCTCTTCCTCCGAACATATTGACCCGGTACCTGTTAATTGAACATGGGACTATTTAGCAGAAAAACACCGAAAGAGAAGCTTCAGAAAAAATATGAGAAGTTAATGAAAGAATCATACACCCTTTCAAAAACAAACAGAAAGGCCAGCGACGAAAAAGCCGCCGAGGCAGACAAAGTATTGAAGGAAATCGAAGCACTTTAATGGGTGTAAAACGACCCTGGAATATTGTGAACATGCCGGTCTACAGCCTGGCAACCTATGCAGATGATCAGGTAAACATGAATATCTGTACCTATGTGACAGCTGTAAGTATGAAACCAAAACTGTTCATAATTGCCATTGATTATTCTACAAAAACGTATAAAAATCTAGAGCAAGGATCCAATGTTATCCTTCAAATACTTCATCAGGATCATTCTAAACTAGTACCACTCCTTGGAAAAAAGAGTGGTTCACGAGTCAGCAAACAAGAAAAGCTTGTCTCTAAAGGCTTGATAACCACTTGGAACGGACATCAAGTCTTAAATGGCGCATGTGGATTCTTAGCATTAGAACAGAGAGGAAGAAAAAATGTCGGTGGAGATCATGAGCTTTTTTGGTTTGAAGTGGTAAAATCCAAAACAATTTCGGAAGACGACATCTTAATGTTTCAGGATTTGATTGAGGCTGGGATTATTCTTTAAGATGGTGTCTCAAAAGTTTTAGAAGGTCTGTCATTCTGAGGAACGAAGAATCTCGAACATTTGATATCCAGGGATTTAAAAGCTCAAAGATTCTTCACATCCGTTCAGAATGACACTTTTGAGACACTTTCGATAGTCATTTTTATACTAAGTCATGCTGAATTTATTCCGTCGTGGAACAGTCAGCATCTATTTTAAAAAATGAAAGAATTAACCGAACGAGACAAAAACAGAATCATCGAGATGGCATGGGAGGATCGAACGCCATTTGAAGCAATCGAATTCCAATTCGGGTTACCTGAAAAAGAGGTGATCAAACTCATGCGCACGGAGCTCAAACGAAGCAGCTTCAACCTGTGGCGCAAGCGAGTGAACTCCGGTCCCAGTCAAAAGCACATGAAGAAGCAGCCGAATGATATGACTCGATTTAAATCTTCCAGACAAAAACAAATCAGTTTGAACAAAATCAGCAAGCGATAATGTTTAGCACCGATTATCAGGACATTTTAGATCAGATGGAGGCCATTGATCCGATCGATTATGGTAAGACCCGCAACTTCATCGATGGGGCTGTAACAAAGCTTTCCCCATACATTTCACGAGGGGTGATTTCCACCAGACAGGTATTGCAATCTGTAATGGATAGAGGCTTTGATTCTAAAAAGATTGAAAAGTTCATTCAAGAACTGGCATGGCGGGACTACTGGCAACAGGTGTGGGTGGCCAAAGGCGATGAGATTAACTCCGATTTAAGAAGGGAGCAACCCAACGTGCAAAACCACGAGATGCCCGAAGCGTTGATCAATGCTCAAACTGGAATCAAGGCAATCGATGATGCCATCAATGAGTACTACGAGACTGGATATTTACATAATCACGTTCGTATGTACATCGCAAGTATTGCTTGCAATGTTGGGAAAAGTCATTGGTGGGTGCCAGCACGATGGATGTACTACCACCTCCTAGATGGTGACTGGGCCAGCAACGCCCTCAGCTGGCAATGGGTGTCTGGAGCCAATGCAGGAAAGGAATACTATGCCAATCAGGGGAACATCAATAAATACTGCTACACGAGACAAAAAGGCACTTTCCTGAATGTGGAGTACGAACAGTTTGAAGACATGGATATCCCGGAAGTGCTGAAAGAAACATTCACTCCTGAGCTGAAAACGCCACTTCCTGAATCAGACGACCTCTCCATTGATATTAAGAAGCCGACTCTCATTTACAATTTCTACAACCTCGATCCGACCTGGCATCAGTATAAGGATGCCAATCGCGTATTGCTTTTAGAGCCTAGCGTATTTGAGAAATATCCCGTCTCTCAAAACTCTATTGATTTCATGATGGGCTTAGCGAAAAACATTGAAGGCATTCAGGTCTTCGTGGGAGAGTACGATGAACTATTGGAAGAGTATTTTATCAATGATGTAACCTTCAAAGAGCATCCACTCAACCATTACAGTGGACTGGAAGAGTCTAGAGACTGGATGTTCAATGTCACTGGTTACTATCGATCATTTTTCGCTTTCTGGAAAAAATGTAAAAAGGAAATGAAAGAATGGAACCAACCAACCTTGTTTGGCTGAAACGAGACCTTCGCTCTCAGGATCATGCAGCTTTTAAGGCCGCAGAAAAGGATGGGTTGCCGTATGTAATTATTTACATTTTCGAACCCTCCATGCTAGCGCACCCTGATGCAGCATTGAGGCATCAGCAATTTGTTTATCATTCGATACGGGCACTCAACAGAAAACTTCAGGCATATAACCGGAGGGTAGAAATCTTTTATGGAGAGGCAGAGACTGTTTTTAAGTATCTGATCGGCATATACAACATCCAAACTATCTTTTCACATCAGGAAACAGGTATAGAGCGTACCTGGAAGCGAGATAAAGCTGTGTCCAGGTTCTTTAATGAAGAAGGTATTCTCTGGAAAGAATATCAACGTGACGGGATCGTTCGAGGGATTACCAACCGAAATGGCTGGGACAAGAACTGGTTCATTAATATGTCGCAACCCCTGATTGAAAATACCTATTCGTCTTCTGAGCTGAATCCACTTGAGCATCCATTTTATTTACCGGAGGATTACCAAAAGCAGCTTGAAAAATATCCTGATAATTTCCAGCCTGCAGGAGAGCACAATGCCTGGCGATACCTGAGATCGTTTGCCAACGAACGCGGATTCAATTACAACAAACACATTTCCAAACCTGCTGAAAGCAGAAATTCAGGTGGACGGATATCTCCCTACCTGGCTTGGGGCAATCTGAGCATCAAGCAAGCCTACCAGCATGTGAAGAACCATGAGCATTTTGCTTCGAACAAACGTCCATTCGGTGCGTTCCTGACACGCCTGAAATGGCACTGCCACTTCATTCAGAAGTTTGAGCAGGAATGCGAATATGAGCACACTTGCATAAACCGTGGGTATGAATTACTACCTCATCAGAGCGATCCGAAAAAACTGGAAGCTTGGAAGGAAGGAAAGACCGGCTTCCCGATGGTAGATGCGTGTATGCGTTGTGTCACGGAGACCGGATGGATCAACTTTCGTATGCGAGCCATGATGGTTTCGTTTCTTTGCCACCATCTCGATCAGGACTGGCGTGATGGGGTGTACCACCTGGCGCAGCAGTTCCTTGATTATGAGCCGGGCATCCACTACCCGCAGTTTCAGATGCAGGCGGGTACCACTGGCATCAATACTGTTCGTATTTACAATCCCGTGAAGCAAGGGTATGACCATGATCCCGAGGGTACATTTATCAAAAAGTGGGTGCCGGAGCTGGCCAACGTACCTACCGAGCACATTCACGAGCCATGGCTGATGACCGACATGGAACAGGCGTTTTGTGGGGTGCAGATTGGCAAAGATTATCCAGCACCGATCGTTGATTTACAGAAAAGTGGCAAGCACGCCCGCACCAAGATCTGGGGTCATCGCAAGAACCAGGCAGTGAAAGACGACAGCAAACGCATTTTAGCGAAGCATACGAGGGCTGGGAGAAAGAATCCATGATCCTCTCCCCCTCTGGAGGGAGTTAGGCCGAGGATAAAAATGCATGCAATTCAATAAACTGCACCGTTCCCCCTTAATAAAGGCGGTCAGGGGGTTGTTTACTGTTACACTTACATCCCCCTCCTGAACTCCTTCCTACACACCCCCTTCAAAGGGGGACTTCTTTACGTCATCGCGATCCGCCGATTGGCGGAGAAGCGATCTCAATAATGAGACTGCTTCGCTCTTTGTCATGCTGAGCCTGTCCCCCTCTGTAGGGGGTTAGGGGGAGGATGGCCAGTTCAATTTCGAAACATTCCTCCTCCATTTTAGTCTTACTCACATGCACTTGACGAAATCAGACATTGAAAGCATGGAGCGCAAAAAGCGCCTCAACATCATCAACTCCGTTTCAGGGATCAAGCCCGCCAACCTGATAGGCACGAAAGCCAAAGACGGGCAGACCAATGTGGCCATCTTTAGCAGTGTCTTTCACCTGGGAAGCAACCCTGCCTTACTGGGTTTTATTACTCGCCCAACCGGAGAGGTACCAAGACATACGTATGAAAACCTGAAGGAAACTGGATTTTACACCATCAATCATGTCCCGACCACCATAGCCGATAAAGCCCACTTTACTTCTGCAAAGATAGATCGTAAGGTATCTGAGTTTAAACGCTGTGGACTAACTGAAGAGTACCTCAATGATTTTCAAGCCCCATTTGTTGAAGAGAGCTCACTGAAAATTGGTTTAAGCTTTCAAGAAGAGCTACCAATAAAAATCAATGGAACCATCATGATCATAGGGCAAATAGAGGAATTGATTATCCCAGATGAAGCGGTGAACGAGAAGGGATATATTGACCTGTCTATTTATAATACCGCTGGTATTTCTGGACTAAACACCTACTACTCTTTAGCACCGGTGGCCACTTTTCCATATGCGCGTCCTAACGAAATTCCAGATTTTGGCTCATAAGAAACCCCACCTACCAACCAAGATCTGCGCAACTTGTGGCAAACCCTTTACCTGGCGCAAAAAATGGGAAAAGGTTTGGGATGAGGTGAAGTACTGCAGCGAGCGGTGCAGGAGGAATAAATGAGAATCGGCTATTCGAATACATGATTCGCGTTATCTCTCCTATTTGGATATAAATGCCCACTTTACGTTATTTGAAAGGTAGATAACGGAAATATTCCTGTTATAATGATGTTACTCCATCGACTCACTAACCTTCACCAGTGCTCTTACCTGCTGACGGTTTTCGATGTGTAGGTGTGCCTTGGCTAAATCTTCCAGCTCATAGATCTCCCCGATCGGTAATCCTTCCCAGCCTTCTGTTAGTGCATCTGCCAGATCGTGGGCGGCAGCCTGCTTGACCTCCTCGCTGAAATCATCGCTACCCAAACAGTAGATGGAGATATTGGAGAAGAGCAGGGGCCAAAACGGAATACTGGCCGGATGTTGACGCTTTTTCACCTCTCATGAATTCACCATTGGTAGTAAATTTCCATTTGTACTTTCCGTTCCTGTGGAAGGATTTCTCCATATCGTCGACATGAAGCACTTCTGCCAAGCCTTGTTGGGTGTTGCATTTTAAATCCGCACAAGTTAATTTGTTGTATCCATGAATCATACAGTTTACTACGACCGGGATTTGGCTTACGTGCACGATCAGGGTTATTCAGACCTAGCTAAAAGTGCTGCCAAAACCATCGCAAGGTTAATGAAAAGGCCTGGCACATTGGTAGATCTCGGATGTGGAAGTGGCGTTTTAGAAAAGGAGCTATCAGACACCTCTCTGGAACTGATCGGAGTGGATTACGCTCCTGAAATGATCCGGATCGCCAAACAGAATGCTCCAAATGCCAAGTTCGTTATTCAATCATTGTTTGAATTTGAAATTCCTACATGTGATGTTGTATGTTCTACTGGAGAATGCTTCAATTACCTATTTGTCGGTAATGGGGATTTACGTTCGTTGTTCGCACGAATTTACCAAGCACTCAGACCACAGAGCTATCTGATTTTTGATATACTAACGACAGAATTGCCTCCATCAAGCACAAACGCTCGCATCATTGAAAACGATCGCTGGACCATGTTTCTATCGTTTGATTTATCAGGTGATATCTTAGCACGATCCATTACCCTTTTTTTAAAAGATGAGGAAGGCTACAGAAAAAGCAAAGAGTTGCATCAACAAAAGCTGTTTAAAGTGAGCGACGTTGAGGAGATATTAACTGTGATAGGCTTTCGTTTTGAACAGATTGACTCTTATGAAGGGAATACTTTTCGACCCGGTCAGGTTGGTTTTATTTGCAAAAAGTAAACGATCATTCCTTGCTCAATCGTTGAACAGACATCAATCCCCCAAAAAGAAGGCAAACAGGTCCTTGGTCGTAACGATCCCTACCAGCTCACCATCATCCATGATGGGAAGAGACTGAAAAGAAGAAACGCTAAACACATAAGCTGCCTCAACGGTGGTAGCATTAACGGTCAATGACTTCACATTAGCTGTCATTAACTCTTCGATTGAAAGAGATTTAAAAACCGCGCTTTCCTCCAGTCGCTCACCAATGAAATCGCACAGATACTGCACCCGATTAAGATCATTAGAGCTAATCATGCCTACCAGTTTACCGTCTTCAGTTACTGGCAAATGATGAATCTCGTATTTATCCATCAGGTTCCTTGCATTAATGACCGGATCATCTATATCGATCTTGTGGACCTGTTTGGTCATTATTTCAGAAATGGGAAGTGCTTTCATGTCTTTGATATTTAAATGACAAAGGTGCTAAGACGTTCCTCTGACATAAATCGAAATAATCATTGATACATATGATTTATGTCAACTAATATGCAATTCGGTTACAAAACAAAAAGCAAATAATCCCCTCCTGGGAGGGGTTGGGGTGGGTTCAAGAAACGCATTTTCTTTTTAGTTCAACCTAAGAATAAACGGTCACCACCAGCCTCCTGCTTCCACCATAGTCGCGGTGCTCACCTAGGTATATCCCCTGCCAGGTCCCAAGATTGAGTCGATCATTGGTAATTGGAATGGTAACTGAAGATCCCAATGTGCTGGACTTCAGGTGTGCTGGCATATCATCTGACCCTTCGTAAGTATGTTGGTAATATGGTGCATTTTCTGGCACAGAGGTATTGAAATGACTTTCAAAATCAGACCGTACTGTCGGATCCGCATTTTCATTGATGGTGAGACTAGCTGAGGTGTGTTTGATGAAAACATTAATTAGCCCTGCTTCTATTCCATCCAGATCAATCTGATCCATAATTTCGTCGGTAATCAAATGAAAGCCTCTAGAATAAGGCTTTAAAGTAATTTCAAATTGCTTAACCATACCCTAAAGCTAATAAGCCATCACTTTCATCATCCATTCATACAATTACTTTTCTTATTAGAATGGACATTGGCTAGCTTACATATTCTGAAAACTTAACCTTTCAAGTATGAAACGAAATTTATTTGTCTTAATAATGCTGTGCTCATCGATTCTATTTGGGCAGTCAGCAAATGATTATTTCGCACCACTTAAATACCGACTCATTGGACCGTTTAGAGGAGGAAGATCCGTATCATCCAGTGGTGTTGTCGGTGACCCACTCACCTACTACATGAGTACCACCGGTGGAGGCCTCTGGAAAACAACAGATGCAGGTCAGCGATGGACAAACATATCTGACGGGTATTTCGAAACCGGATCAATGGGTGCCATTGCGGTATCAGAATCACACCCGTATATCCTTTATGCCGGAATGGGTGAACATGCTCCCAGAGGCGTGATGACTTCATATGGTGACGGGGTATATAAATCTACAGATGAGGGAGAAACCTGGACGAAGATGGGACTCGAAGCAACCCAGCACATTGCAAGAATTGTTATTCACCCAACCAATCCAGACATTGTGTATGTTGCCGCACAGGGTGCACTCCACGCGCCCAATGATGAACGGGGAGTCTACAAATCAGCGGATGGCGGTAAGACGTGGAAAAAAATATTGTTTGTAAATAATCAAACCGGATGCAGTGAATTATCTATGGATATGAACCACCCGGACATACTGTATGCCGGCATGTGGGAGCATCAGCGTACGCCGTGGAAGGTTAAGAGCGGGGGTCCGGGAAGCGGTGTTTACAAAAGCATGGATGGTGGAGAAACCTGGAAAAAAATAGAAAAGGGACTTCCTGACGTAATGGGTAAAATCGGCATATCCGTAAGCAGAGCTAATTCCCAAAAAGTATACGCCATCATCGAAGGAGATTCTCAAAAAGATGAAGGTGGCTTATTCGTTTCGAATAATGGTGGCGAAAACTGGTCATTGGTAAGTGGAGACAATCGGCTCACTCAACGTGCGTGGTATTACACTGAAGTGTTTGCTGATCCGCAGGATGAAAACACGGTTTATGTGCTGAGTGCCCCTGCACTACGATCCATCGATGGTGGTCGGAGCTGGGAACGATTGAGTGGTACACATGGTGACTATCATGACCTTTGGATTAATCCAAAAAACTCAAAAAACATGGTCATCTCCAATGATGGGGGGGCTGCAATCAGCTTCAATAGGGGCGAAACATGGTCCACCCAGGCCAATATGCCTACTGCCCAGATTTATCGTCTCAACGCAGATAATCTCTGGCCATATAACCTTTACGGAGGTCAGCAGGACAACACATCGATTAAGATTGCAACACTGTCTCAATATTCAGGAAGTATCAATCGCAAAGACTGGGAGAGTTCAGCTGGCGGAGAAAGTGCATTCCTGGCTTTTGATCCGGATAACCCGAAATACGTTATGGGAGGAAGTTACCTGGGTAGCATGACTACTTTGAATCAGGAAACAGGAGCCATGATGCCATCGATTGCAGCACCAATTCAGTTCCTCGGTAAAGCTGCTCGTGACATGAAGTACCTCTACAATTGGAACTCCCCGATTATTTGGTCACAGCATGAGCCGGGCACATTTTATCATGGAGCACAGTTGGTTTTGAGAACACGAGATTTGGGTCAAACCTGGGATGAAGTATCTCCGGACCTCACTCGTAACATAGATGAGAAACAAGACAAAGGTGGAGGTCCGCTGACTAACGAGGCAGTGGGTGCTGAAAATTACGGAACAATCAGTTACTTACTGGAATCACCACATGAGAAAGGAGTGATCTGGTCAGGAAGTGATGATGGACAGGTGTATCGCACCAGTAATGGCGGTGAAAGCTGGGAGAATGTCACACCAAAAAACTTGGGTGAGACCTTGGTCAACGCAATAGAAATTTCACCTCATGATCCATCAAAATTGTACATTGCTACTACTAAATATAAATTCAACGATTACACGCCAGCGATTTACAAATCGACAGATAATGGCAAAAACTGGAAACAAATAAATAGTGGCATTCCTTACGGTGCATTTACAAGGGTGGTTAGAGAAGATCCCGGAAGAAAAGATCTGCTTTATGCTGGGACAGAAAAGGGCATCTATATTTCATGGAATGGAGGAAGCTCTTGGGAACCTCTCCAACTCAACTTACCGGTGACTCCCATATTGGATTTAATGGTGCACAAAGGAGACTTATCAGTGGCAACATCCGGACGATCTATCTGGGTTCTGGATGATTTGAATGTTCTACAGCAAAAGTCTAGTGGCTCATCTACAAAGCTTTACAAACCTGAAGATGCGTATTATGGCTTTTGGTATAGCCCTTTGAACAGCAGCAATACTTCGAATTTCGATGGAACTGATCCATTTGAAGGGATCAACCCTGCAAATGGAGTAGTCATATATTATGAACTCCCTGAGCTTGCTGACTCTGCAGCAGTTTCATTAACCATTAAAGACGAATCAGGAAATACAATTAGGGAGATTTCCTCAGAATCAGATAAATCATATAAGCGATATGATGGTGGCCCTCCACCTGCTCCAACGCTGAGCAAAGAAGCTGGCCTCAATCGATTTGTATGGGATATGCGTTATCCGATCATGCCGGGAGTGACCGATGTATACATCGAAGGTAGCTATCGTGGACACAGAGTATCTCCGGGTATCTATACGCTGACTTTAAATGTCAATGGAGAGGAAATATCTACTGAAGCTAAAATCCTGGATAACCCGACAATGGATGTTTCTAAACCAGATTTCGATTCGTATGACAAAATCATGACAGAGATGGAGACCAAATTGACCGACATGCACAATACCATCAATCAGGTAAAACGAGTGAATGATCAGTTGAAAGAGATGAAGCCTGAGCTACCAAGTGATGCACTTAAAAAACAGTGTAATGAACTTATCAAAAAGCTCAATAAATGGGATGAAGACATGGTTCAACGTAAATCGAAAGCATATGATGACGTGGAGAACTTTGAGAATAAGTTCACAGCAGACTATTTATACCTTATCAACGCTACAGAATCTCAGGTTCCTCGTGTGAATGCATCGTCTGTCTCCAGGAAGAAAGAATTGGATGCCATTTGGGAAACGTATGAAACCCAGGCTAACCAATGGTTGAATGAAGATATTCAAGCTTTCAATAAAGCGCTTTGGGAGGCAGGGATTGGAGCAATAAAGTTGAAATAGCCGAGAAATTATTAGCATATAAAAAAGGCTATCCACATAATGGGTAGCCTTTTCATTTTGAGTTTTAGTCCTTGACCTCAGAGTTCATCCACTGATTTCCTATACATCCTAAAAAACAGGAAGGGTAAAAATCCAAATCCAAAAAGTAAGAAACTAATGAAAATCATCAGCCCTGACCCCATTAAGTGAAGCATCTTCATTGTGATGGAGGCAATTAACAGTGCAATGGATATGCCACCAAACACCCACTTCATTCGCTCGGATAGTACTTCTCTCGCTAAATGCTTGTATCGATTGATCAGAAATAAAGGAATGAAAATGCAGGATACCCCTATTGCACCAGCACCCATCAATACCGCGGCACCTTTCAAATGAAGCACCTTCATTAAAATTCCGGCTATCCAAGTCACTGTGAACAGATAGCCGACAACATACATTAGTCGTTTCATAAACATGATTTTTGAGTAATTGAATAAAAAAATAGTCTCCTTTTGTATTTCATCCAGTCCGTTTGGAGCTGTTTGTTGATAAGCTTTTTCCAACGCCTCTTCAAATGAATGTCCCATAGCCATTTCAATTTCCACCAGGCAACAGAAATGATCAATCAAATCATCCTTCAATGCCTGATTCTTGATAGCACTTTGGTTCACCTCTTCAATAATCCGATCTTCATGTTCTTCAGCAATCATATCGCCGGGGATGTTTTTAAATCACTAAAAATCACCTTCTCTATTGTTTTGATAAAGTCCCTCATCTCATCAAGCAATGTCTCTTTTTGCTCCTCTCCTTTAGCAGTGAGCTTGTAATACTTCCGCACGCGCTTCCCGATGCTTACTTCCTCGAAGGTGAGTATTCCATCTTTCGTCATTTTATGAAGAGCAGGATATAAAGACCCATCCTTTAAGTGAATCTTACCATCGGTCTTTTCTTTTACCATCTGTGAAAGCTCATATCCGTACATCTTTCCTTTCTCTGATAGCACTTGAAGTACGATCACTTCCAGCGTTCCTTTTAAGAGTTCTTTAGAATACATATTGCAACGATACATTAAATATTGATATATTGCAAGTAAATACCTCAATATTTGATGTATTATCTGAAAATACGCAACAATAACATGCTATTAAGCATATACAGCTACCACTTAGCATGATTCTTTAGGTCGAAACACACTATCATCCTAATTTGAAAAAATCATAATAATTTAAAATGAACAATTACAACAAGTTCGGATTGGCCATCGGGCTAGGTATAAGCTTTGGCACTACAGTGGGAGCAATAACAGACAATATTGGGTTGTGGTTAAGTGTGGGTATCAGCATCGGTGTGGCAATAGGCTTTTCACTCTATAAAAAAGAGAATACGAACGAAGAGCCAAAATGAACTATCTTATTTTTGCTTTATGAGAATTAAAGATCACTGGCATTACTCGGACGAAGAATATGAGAAGGCCTTCCAGTCTTTTCGATTAAAACCAGGGCTATTCTCTCATGAAGCACACCTGCGGTTGGCATACATCCATATTCAGAAATACGGTCGGGACCAAGCTGAGCGAAACATGTGTGATCAGATCAAAGGCTTTGCTGAATCTTTGGGAGTTTATGACAAATTCAACAAGACTGTGACGATTGCATCCGTGAAAGCCATGAACCATTTCATGGAGAAAGCTAAGTCTGATAATTTCAAAGATTTTATTCAGGAGTTTCCTCGTTTGCTGACCAACTTCAAGGACATTCTTGGCCAGCATTACGGTTTCAATGTATTTCCTGATAAGCGCGCAAAGCGAGAGTATGTAGCACCTGACCTGCTTCCCTTCTAAAATGCCAACCTTCTTCCAGACTCCAGATGATTTTAGGAAGTGGTTAGAAGAAAATCACAAAACAAAATCCGAACTCTGGGTAGGGTATTTTAAAAAGGCCACAAAGAAACCAAGCATTACCTGGCCAGAATCAGTAGATCAGGCGTTGTGCTTTGGGTGGATTGATGGAATCAGAAAGAGAATCGATAATGAGGCATATCAAATCCGCTTTACTCCCAGAAAGCCAAATAGCCACTGGAGCCATGTCAATATCAGGCGAATTGAAGAATTAAAGAAGTCCAATTTAGTAACTAAAGCAGGATTAGCTACTTACGCTAAAAGAGATCCTAAAAACTCAGGTAAAGCTTCCTTTGAGGATGACAAGGTGGAACTGAGTCCAGACTTTATAAAAAGGTTCAAGGCAAATAAAGAAGCATGGAAATTTTTTACAAAAAATCTCGCGCCTTTCTATCAAAAGCAATCCATTCACTGGGTGATGAGTGCTAAACGAGAAGATACAAGGGAAAGGCGTTTTGATACTTTAATCGAATGTTCCGAGAATGCGGAAAAAATTCCACCATTAAAATGGAGTAAGTAGATTGTATGAACTCTGTTTTACCCCTGTTAGGATTCAAAACCCTAAAAGAATTTTTCTTTCTTATTTCTTCTTTGGATGCAACTCATGAAAAAAGATATCTCCGTTCGGAACATCAAATTCGATTCCTTCCACATTCAGGTTATTGTCTAACTCAATCGAAACCGTCCCAAAATCAAACCAGGCGTGCTCTTCGTCCCATTTAATCTCATAAGTATCATAGTGCCAGTGCTCCAGTGTAGCTCCAAGTTTAGGAGCTTTCTCGAAGGCTATCCTTATTTTTCCATCCTCCTCTGAAATGTTAATATTACCATACATAGGATCGAAATAAGTTCCTATCATATCAGCACGACCTACTGATGGCTGAGTGTCTTCAATACGAGCGGCTTTTCGCTCTTCCACATCCCCTTTGTGACTATTTCTTGATCTCGCTCGCTCCAAATATTCTGCCGACCAGTCACGCATATCTTTCTTCAGGTACTGATTAGCTATGTAGTAGGTCAATGGAGTGGAGATACCTTCCATGGTATTAGTAAGCACAACGATTCCCAATTTCAAATCCGGTATCATCATGACACGGGAATACATACCATCATAGCCGCCACCATGACTTACAGCCATGGTGCCGTGGTAATCCATTACACTCCATCCAAGCCCATAACCTGTGAAGTGTCTTCCCGGTATAGACTCTTTGGAACGTTCACTCAGTTTGAAATTATTGTGTGGTGTCCAAAGTAGGTTTTGCTGCTCTTTTTCAATATACTGCTTACCATCCCATTCTCCACCGTTGAGGTTCATCATCATCCATTTTGCCATGTCTGTAGATGAAGAAATAATCCCTCCTGCCGCGCTGGGTGCATCCCAGCTGGCCCACTTGATTGGGACAGTGCCATTTTCTAAAGTGGGTTTATGTGGGGTGGCCGTGTTCTCAGGCAAGTCATTCACACTTATGACCGTATTATCCATACCTAATGGATTCATAAAATGCTTTTTCACGTATGCTTCCCAAGGTTCTCCAGTCACTTTTCGAATGACCTCCCCTGCAGTGATAAACATTAGGTTTGTATATCCATATCCGTCTCGGAACTCAAAAGCTTCCGGTACATAGGCCGCATTTTTTATGATCTCTTCAGGGGTTTTATCAGATTTATACCAGATCACATCACCACTAAATGTTCCCAGCCCCACTCGATGGCAAAGTAAGTCCTCAATTGTAACCATAGAGGAAATGTATTCATCGCCATAAAGCTTGAAATAAGGGAGATAATCTCGCACTTTATCCTTCCACGAAAGCTTTCCCTCCTCTACCAATCGTGCAATGCAGGAGGCCACAAATGCTTTGGAATTGGAAGCGATTGCAAAAAGGGTGTTATCGTCTACTTTATCTTTTCCACCAATCTCTTTGACACCATATCCCTTGCTCAACACTACTTCCCCATCCTTTACGATCGCCACAGCCATGCCTGGAACATTCCAATCCTTTCTGGCTTGCTCGATGTAACTATCAATGGCCTTGACATCAACCTGTGCCTGGCCTGAAATAAATAAAAATAATAGGGAGAGGGTTAATAGCTTTTTCATTCTTCTGTGTTTGATGAAGAACGAAAATACAAAAGAAAGCGCTTAGCTACTACCAGGTTGAGCTTTTGGTGTTAAGTACCGCCTTCATGATATCTTTCTGACTGATCTGGCCGATGAGTTTTCCCTCGTGAACGACTGGAAAACGTCTGAGCCTTTTTTCCAGAAACATCTTAGCTGCCTCAAAAATATTCAGTCCGGGATTTACTGTAACCACATTTTTGGCCATATGCTCAGCCACCAATCCAGTGAATATTGGCATGTTGTCATACTTCCCTTTCACCACTTCTTTCAGACAGTCACCTTCAGAAATTACACCCACTAGCTGTCCATGATCATCCACTACAGGTCCACCTGAAATCTTATGCTTCATCAAAGTTTCCACTACTTCGTGCATAGGTTGCTCGGGCTTAAAAGTGATTAGCTTCCTTGCCATGTAGTCTTCTACTTTAAGTGCTTGTGATTCTTGTATTTTTGGAGCTTCCGCTCCTCTGTAGCTCATTACCATATTTAGCTGAATTTAAATGATTAAGTAGCATAGAATCTACTCAAAAAACTCTAAAAAGCAAAATTTAGTATGCTGAAAAATTAGCTGGAATGATCCGAAACAATCACCCATTCGCTTCCTAACCGTCTGAAAATAAGGGAGAAATGACCATTAGGATTATCATTTTTACGTTTCAGACTCCATTTTCCTATCACTGTCCAAAAGTCTTCACTCAAAGGCTCTACAATAATCAGGTCAAAGGTTAGCTGGCCCATTGTAGCTTTGTCTGGATAGGACTTTTTGTAATTATCCAACGTTTGCTGCCAACCATAGGTCACCCCTTTACTTCCAATAAAAACCAGCTGATCTGATTTCCAGTATCCTTCCATAAAACATTCAATATCGCCTGAATTCCAACACTCCTCCTGCTGCGCCAGTACCTCCCTGATTGCAACTTCGTCTGGATTCTGAGAATAGGTAAAAAATGAAAGTATGATTAGTGAAAGAAAAGCAAGAACTCTCATTTCCGCAGATACGTTTGAATCTTTGCTTTTAACGATTCTTTATCCGTGGTAATATGCGGATCGCTATAAATTTTCAACATCAGCTCTCTGAGTACATCCTCATCATAGCCCAGTCGACTTGCGATCTTCGCACAATACTTTATCTCTTCTTTGTAAATGCGGCCGTCTATTTTCATGAGCTGAACCACATTGTACAGATAATCATAGCGCTGATCATCGTTTAATGTTTCCAACCCCTCGATGACAGATGGGTCTTCAAACGACTCACTGATTTCTTCATTCGAAAGACCATTTGCTTTTCCAATCTCTTTAATCAGGTCGATCTCTTCCTGTACAACCACACCATCTATCCGAGCCAGCTGCACCAGCATGTTTAAGTGTGAACGGACAATATTTGGAAAATTATTTGCGATGATCTTTTTCTTTTGTGTTCGCTATCGTTTTATGAGTGCATCACAAAAGTAAAGCCACCCACGTTAATCTCAAACTATAATATTTCCTGTATATCTTGGGTATCAGATGAATTTTCTTGCTCATTTATATTTAAGTGGTGATAATGAAGAGGTTTTGGTTGGAAACTTTATCGGAGATTTTGTGAAAGGGGCCCAACTAAACAAATATCCTGAGCAGGTGCAAAAAGGGATCAGACTGCACCGTAGCATAGATTATTACACAGATACCCATGATATTGTTCTTCAAAGCAAAATCCGATTGAGAGAAAAATTCAGACATTATGCACCGGTTATCGTGGATGTCTTTTATGATCATTTTCTTGCAAGGGACTGGTCGGAATTTTCTAATGTGCCCTTAATGGAATACACCTTAAACTTCTACCAGCGGATGAATAAGTATCTGGAAATGATACCAAAAGGCGTAGTTCGAATGCTTAGTTACATGTCTCAGGACAACTGGTTATATAACTATCAGTTTATTGAAGGCATTGATCGAGCACTTACCGGCATGAGTAAACGCACAAAGTTTGAAAGTAAGATGGAGCATGCGTCTGATGCTCTAAAAGAAAATTATTCTGACTTTGAGGCCGAATTCAATCAGTTTTTTCCAGAATTGCAAACACATGTAAGCAACTTTGAAGAATAAGATGAGCATGATTAAAGTGAATCGAACGACTGAAAGATTCCTTTGAATTCCATGTGACAATTAACCATTATACATGAAAGATATTCTAATCGTTGGTCTGGGAGGTTTTATTGGAAGTGCTGCACGATACGCTGTGTACCTGTCCACAGCTAAGTATTATGCAGACAAACCCTATTCAGGGACTTTGGTTGTAAACCTTGTTGGCTGTCTTTTGATTGGGCTGCTGAGTGGTGGATTGATCAAACTAAGCAACCAAACCGGCCTGTTTTTGATCGCTGGCCTTTGTGGTGGCTTTACAACTTTCTCCACATTCGCCCTGGATGGACTTAAATTGATTCGAGATGGGTTGATCGTTCAGTTTATTCTCTATGCCTCTGTTAGTATGGTTGGCGGGTTGGTTATTTGCCTTGCTGGATTCTATCTAATGAATAAAGCATAATCTTTCTTTCATTATCTTCGTTATATAGGCTATTTAACCATTTCAGATGACCAATTACTATCACGTACTCGGCCTTTCTGAGGATGCTACTCCAGCTGAAATCAAATCGGCATTTAAGCGACTCGCAGTAAAATTCCATCCGGATAAACATCCCGGAAGACCTGAAATGGAGGAAAAGTTTAAAGAGATTAATGTCGCCCATCAGATCCTTTCAGACGAGTATGAAAAAGCACGATTCGACCTCAAACTAAAATATCAGCAGTTTTCACAAAGCCAGGAAAGGCCATACACTTATCGGCCTCCCAGTGCCAACACCTGGAAAAATCAAGCTCGCCGGAGATATGCCAGTGGACGGATAGACTATAGGCAAAATGCTATTGCTACAGCTTATGCATTTGGTATTACTTTTTTGATAGCCCTTTTGGTGATGACAGGTGTATGGATCAAACGAAGCTATGATGACCACCTGCTGGAAAAAAGACTGGCAGAAAGACGATCTACTTACATTGAAGCTAAACAACTCTTTGAAGCGGGTGAATACAAAAAGGCTTTTGAGATTATGACTTCCCTGAAATTTTTCCGGACGGAAGAACGAGACATGAAAATCTTCAAAAGTTCCATGCTGGATCAAATCATAGAAAAAGGAGATAAGGCCTTTAGAGCTAAAAACTACGTAAAGGCAATCACCCTTTATGAGTTAGTGCAGGAGTTTGCTCCTGACCTCCCATTTTATGTGCTCAAACAAAAGCTGGCGGAATCTTATCGGCAAAACAACCAACCAGAAATGGCTATCGAAATACTTGAAGGATTCCTCATTAGTGATTACGAGCTTATTGGATCTTTGGTAAAAATTGCTGAAATCGAGCGCGATGAACGGAATGACCTGAATGAGGCATTGGATCGATTGCTCACAGCACATCGCTTGGCTATAAAGCGATACAAGCGCTTTTACGGAGATGGCTATGCACTTGTGATAAATGAAAAATACCTGCCAAAATCTCACTTCTATCTTTACAGCAACCTTGCGGATATGTATTACAGACTAGAAGATTATGAAATGGCCATAAAGGCCGCAGACTGGAATAAATATGTCTGGCCCGACAGTGCTGTTTCATACGTCACCAGTGCGCAGGCCTATGAAGCGATGGGAAGCCAAAACCAGGCTTGTGTTGAGTTTAGTGGTGCAAAGGATAGAAACTGGCAAGGAGTACTACCCTCATACTGTAGATAAATGGCTGGCTATTCTAAAAATCCGCTCTGGAAAAAACTGAATATAAAAGAAGGTTATCATTGCTTCTTATGTAACTCCCCTGAAAATTACTTTGAGTTGCTTGAAGCCACACCTAAGGAAACCACGTGGGATAATGATCTCAGCTCTCCTCCATACGATTTTGAACATGTTTTTATTACAGAACTGCATGAATTGAAAAACGGCTGGATCAACTGGAAAGAGTCCCTTAAAAAAGATGGAACCCTCTGGGTTTCCTGGCCGAAAGGATCATCTAAAATGGAAACTGACCTCAACGGCAACATCGTCAGGGAGTTCGGTTTAAACGGCGGACTTGTAGATGTAAAAGTCTGTGCCGTAGATGAAAACTGGTCGGGCCTGAAATTTATGTATCGGAAAAAAGATCGTTGAAGTCATCATCCACTTTAAATTCAATTTTGCAACGCTGATCCTTTAGCATTTCCATATCATCAACCATGATGAACTCATCATGTTCTTTCTGCATTTTGGCGATGGCCTCTTTTTTCACTTTCATACGTTTCATTGCATCCACAAATCGCCGCATTTCTGTGATGTCTTCCAAAACAAGTTCTGGTACATTAGTAGGTTTTCCGTCCTCTCCTTTTGCCACCATCGTGAAGTAGCTATTATTCGTGTGCTTTACTTCATTGGTCTTTACATTTTCTGAGGTGACTTTGATACCTACTACCAGCGAAGAATTTCCTACGTAATGAACTGCTGCATCTAGTGTGAGTAGTTCTCCCACCTCTACTGGCTGCAAAAACTCAACACCATCGACAGTGACAGTCACACAATATGTCCCTGCATGCTTGCTGGCCACAGCATAAGCCACCTTATCCATCAGTGACAGAATAAGGCCTCCATGAACTTTCCCTCCAAAATTGGCAAAAGAAGGTATCATCAGCTCTGTGAGCTTCGTTCGAGAAAACTGTACGGTGCGTGGATCCATAGCTAAAAAGTTACTTTTATATCCGTCGATTGCTCACCTGTCAAAACCTTAATCAGGTCAAATTCATACGTCACATCCTTCCCGGCTTTTCCGACCAATTGATCGGTAGAAACATCCTTAGCTTTTCTGGGTAGATGAAGGATGAAACGGGATTTTGATTCTTGCAACAAAGAACCCAGCACCATCATAGTGGAGTCGCTCATCTCAAAGCTCTCACTCATATCGGCTGTTCGTGAAAAAGTGCTTCCATCATATGAATAGCTTACCTCCATCTGTGGAAGATCCATCTGCATTTGCCCACTCGTAGCATTTTGATTTTCACTCATAAAGTCGTTGAATCCCTGTAGCTCCTCTACACTGTTAAAATTGTATCGCATCCCAGAGTTGAGGTAGCCCTCTGCCCGACTGCCTTTCATGAACATTTCCATGTTATCCAGGTACTTTTTCTTCGCCGGATCATTCTTGATGCTGTCCGGCACCCTGGATGAGAAATCAATGATGCTATCCACCTCTGCGGGAAACTGTTCCCAAAGCTGGGCATCCACAACTTGCATCAAACTATCCTCTGAAGCATCCGGATAGATGCTGCTCATCATGCCCATCATCATGGTGCGAGTGGTGCTTACAGCATCGGTATAAACCAGATACTGTCCACTTCCGTCGGCATTGAGGTAAATCTCTTCAGTAATGTTCGCGCAGGAGAATAAAAGTGCAAAGACGACAACTGTTGCCTTGTTTGCATGTCGGGTTAGGTTTGTCATTACGTGATTTTAGGTGCCAATTAGCCCACCAAATCTCCGCTCATCTTGCGACAATTTTTAATTTTCTTATTCAGGATGAGCTTCCAAAATGGTGATCGTGTTACTACTAATTTAGTCTTTACCCAGAGGTTATTCAAAAATTTACCCTTCCATGTTTTGCTACCGGGTAGATTCGTGGGCTCCACGATGTACTCAAACCCCATTTTATGTGTCGCTTCGGTTACGCATGGGTTGCCATACAGAATATTATCTGCGTTAGGTACATAGATCAGACTCAAATTTTTCCTTTTTGGTCTATTGGATCGCTTGTTAGAGTCTTTTCGCATCTCCAAATTTTCCGATGGGAGCTCCTCTTCCACAGGTTTTACCTTTTGAGCCAGGCAACTCAAACTGAGCAGAAGGGTTAATATGAAAGTTAGCGATCGTAGCATACGAAAACCAAAATAGAGAAATTTTCAGCAATGATTGCTGGTAGTGAGGTGAATAAATAACTTGCGGGGCAAAATTGGCGGAACGTGAAGTTTTTAATCTCTTTTTTCCTTAGAAAAATACCAAGAAAATACCTGCAGCTCTTTAGTCATGTGGCACTGAGAGTGATTGCGGTTTTCTACCGTGGCAATAAAGTGGAATGCCCTGTGTGTGAGTCACGATTCCGCAAATTCCTCCCCTATGGACGAAAATCCCGCAGTAATGCCCTTTGTCCTAAATGTCTGGCGCTGGAGCGTCACAGACTGATCTGGCTTTACCTTAAACGAAAAACAGACTTTTTCACGAAGGAAGCAAAAATGCTTCATGTGGCGCCTGAACTATGCTTCATGAGTCGTTTTGATGCATTAGAAAATTTGGAATACATAACTGGAGACATAGAATCCCCTTTAGCGAAGGTGAAAATGGACATCCATGAAATCCCTTTCGAGGACAATTCGATTGACATCATTTTTTGCAATCACGTGCTTGAGCATGTAGATGATGACAGAAAGGCGCTAAGTGAGATGCGAAGGGTACTGAAGCCTGGTGGATGGGCTATTTTGCAAGTCCCTTTCTTCTACCCTCTGCCAAAGACGACCTATGAGGATAAAACAATCATTGATCCGAAGGAACGAGAAAAAGCCTTTGGTCAGGATGATCATGTGCGAATGTATGGAGAAGATTACGGTGCTCGACTGGCTGAATCCGGTTTTCAAGTGGTAGAAGAGCGTCTGATTGATGAACTTAGTACAGAGGAAAAAACCAGATTTGCTCTCCCAGAGAAAGAGGTGATCTATAAGGTGGTTAAATAGCACCTTAAAAAATCACCTCAAATCACACAAACATCTTCACTTATGGAAGCCAGGCATATCCGTGTCTGTTCTTCCACATGAAATACTTCTCTAGTAATACTTTACCAAAATCATTAAAGATGTTTGGAAGCAGAATAGCGAACTGACGCGGCTTAAATAAATGATTGGCTAATAGATAAACTTCTTTATGTCCGGCATCCATGATACAAATGGCAGGGATTTTACCCCACTCTTTCTCAATCAGCTTTTCTTTTCCATTTATTAACCTCACGATATTTTTCGCCACAATCTTACCGGTGACATCACTTGGATAACCTGTCTTTGGTACACCAAATGGCGTTTTTTCAATCTTAAAGTTTGGAGCTACTTTCACAGCCAAACCAGCCGCAAATACATTATCATACTTCACATGCTGATAAGAAGCATTCGTTTCCACAAAACCTTTCTCATCTACAAGCTTAGGACTGTCCTTCATTACCTGTGCCCCTTCGAAAGGCGGCATAAGCATGGCCATTTTGTAAGGCAAGACTGTTCCGTCCTTAAGGTGAATCTCATCCTCATCGATGCGATCAATACTGGCATCTATGATATACTCAATGTTGTAAAGCTTCATGAACATTTTGAGCATGCCTTCACCTCCCGGCATTCCATCGATCCCAAAGTTACCAAGGTATGGTTCCGGAGTGATCCAATACAACTTTACTTTATTTCTGACTTTATGGCGTCTTAGTTCTTTGTCCATATTGAACAAGTACTCGTAAGCAGCACCCATACAGCTGGCGCCCTGCGTGGCTCCAACAATCACCGGACCTGGATCTTCCACCAGCTTTTCAAAAGCTTCCCGTGTTTTCATGGCCAACTTAGGAATAACAATGTTGTGAATTTTATTGTCATCAGGTCTAAGACCATCTACTACATCAAAATTCATAGAGACTCCCGTGGCAATAACCAGATAATCATAGGCAATCTCCTGGTCATCATTCAGATACACTTTATTCATATCAGGATCGACCCGATTCGCTGCTTTTTGAATGAATTCAATATTGTTTTTCTGAAAGATATCGCGCAAGTCAAACTTAATGTCTTTTACTTCACGTCTTCCGAAGGGAACCCATATGAGGGATGGAACATAGAGAAAGTCATGGGTAGGAGAAATCACCACTACCTTGTACTCTTCTCTTTTTCTTTTCAATTTTTTGGCAAGCTGTATTGCGGAGGTGAATCCTGCAAAATTGCTTCCGAGTACTACGATGTTTTTCATGACTTTGGTATTTAGATTTTCTAAACCAAAGCTAGAATTGAGGTGCCTTTAGCAATATGACATTCATCATCGAAGGCAATGACGTTTCACTACCGAGAGCCAGTTTGGAATGAGTTTGTCAGGGATGAGACAATTCTAATTGAAGCTATACTCTACTCCGAAATAAACCTCATAAATAAACTCATTCAGCAGAATGATAGGCTTGTCATCCAAAAGAAAATTTGAGGTCATTTTCAATTTGAACTTTTCTGTAAGCGCGTTTTTGAACTCCAGCTGACCGCTTAGTCGATTCCGGAAAGCATCAATAGCAGCGTCATGCCCAGACTGAAAATAGACGATTGCATTAATGTTTATGGATTCCGTGAGTTTTACATCTGCGCTCAGGTAGGAATTGAGCTTCCAAAGCTCTTTATTAATCTCTTGATCGGGACCATTCCATCGTTCATTTTCCCTGAAAATACCTACACCGGCAAAAACTGAATTGCTTTTTTGAAGGATATTCCAGCGTAAACCTCCACCATATAAAATCCTCAACTCCATATTTCGTGACTCATCAAATTGTCCCTGAACAAAAAATTCTGGAGTCAAAGGAGCAGAACGTCTTAAAACCTGACGTATGTGAGCCGAACCATTGTAGATAAGCGGGCCATCTCCAATTTTAAAGTAATTCAAACCACTAATGAGAACTGTTGCAGATCGCTCAGCGATATAAACCAAATCAATGTTATTGTTTACACCCACATAAATATTTTGCTGCTCGGCCGTTGAGCTTCTGTTATTGACTGCAAAAGTGGCATCAATGACTCCTGTGAAGTAATTGGAAGAATCTGTAGCAAGAAATTCTTTGTCAACTTTGAGGATTTGGGCATGTGCCAGATGACTTAGGGTCATCATTAAAAGGAGGAAGACGAGCTTTAAAATTCTCATTTCACAAAAGTATAAATGCTCAGCATCACATCCTTTTTCATCTTTGTCTTCTTCTTATAAATTATTTCAGAAACCTGCATTTGATCTCTGTATGATTGACTAACTTCCAATTAGTCATGAAAGTCGCTTTTTCACTTCTTCTAGCTTTATCTCTGGCACTAACTCAACAACCTTCAGATTTGGAGTTATTAACTGCCGCTTTTGATGATCTCACCAAATCATTCCCTCAGCATACAGAAATAATTAATCCAAAAGGAATAAATAAGGTACCTGGAATCAATATGCAGGATATCCGGGAAAAGTTCATTTCGAAATGGAAAAAGCGGGGAAGCCTGGGAGATGGAATACACTCAGGGCTTTAAGGGTGCTTAAACACTTCAATGGTTAACAATCAATATCTTCACCTCTTTGCCACATTTCCAACGCTTTCTTAATGAACTCATCAATTCGAGTTTCAGCAATGTTTGTTGATTTTTTAAACCTAAGGCACCCTTTACCATGATTGATACCCTCTAATAGTTCACCTGATGGATCTACCTTGCTTGCATCTCCGACATATAAGGCTACATAATTTTTCTGAGCATTCAATTGAAAAATCACACCCTTATCATCCGCATAGCTGAGCATCTTATATTTAATGCCTTCTGAAAAAGGGAGTAGCTCAAAGAGCATTGATCTTATCTCCATCAATTTCTCTTTCCTCCAGTCAGATTCTAACAGTTTCAGGTATTCTTCCGGTGTTGAAGCTTCGTACAACATTACATATTGCGTCTATACTGTCCTCCAACCTCAAACATGGCATGGGTGATCTGCCCCAGTGAACAATATTTAGTGGCCTCCACTAAGGTTGCGAAGGTATTTTCATTATGTAGTGCAGTCTCCTGTAGCTTGGATAACATCTCCTCAGCTTTATCTTCATTGCGCTTGTGCAATGCATTGAGATTCGTAATCTGCTGTTCTTTCTCATCCTTTGTAGCTCGTATCACCTCATCAGGAATGACAGTCGGGGAGCCTTTGGAAGACAAGAACGTATTCACTCCAATAATTGGTAGCTCACCTGTATGTTTCTTCGTCTCATAATACAACGACTCTTCCTGAATCTTTCCACGTTGATACATACTCTCCATAGCGCCAAGTACGCCTCCTCTTTCTGTGATGCGATCAAATTCCATCATCACAGCCTCCTCTACCAAATCCGTCAATTCTTCCGTAATGAATGAGCCTTGCATCGGGTTTTCATTCTTTGCCAGTCCAAGCTCCTTGTTGATGATTAACTGGATCGCCATGGCGCGACGTACGGAACCCTCAGTTGGTGTAGTGATCGCCTCATCGTATGCATTGGTATGCAGTGAGTTACAGTTATCGTAAATCGCATAAAGTGCCTGCAAGGTGGTACGAATATCATTGAAATCGATTTCCTGAGCGTGAAGGGAACGACCGGAGGTTTGGATATGATACTTCAATTTCTGAGCTCTCTCATTTGCTCCGTACTTCAGCTTCATCGCTTTAGACCAAATTCTTCTTGCAACACGGCCAATCACCGCATACTCTGCATCTACTCCATTGGAGAAGAAGAATGAAAGATTCGGTGCAAAGGCATTGATATCCATGCCTCTGGACAGGTAATACTCAACGAACGTGAATCCATTCGCCAACGTAAATGCCAGTTGGGTGATTGGGTTGGCTCCAGCTTCTGCAATGTGATACCCTGAAATAGAAACTGAGTAAAAGTTTCTGACATTATTGTCAATGAAGTATTGCTGCACATCCCCCATTAATCTCAACGAGAACTCGGTGGAGAAAATGCAGGTATTCTGTGCCTGATCTTCTTTCAAGATGTCAGCTTGTACAGTTCCCCTTACAGATGAAAGTGCTTTCTGCTTCATCTCCTGGTATACTTCCGCAGGAAGTACCTGATCGCCTGTCACACCAAGCAACATCAAGCCAAGTCCATTGTGTCCTTCCGGTAAATCTCCTTTGTAGGTTGGTCGCTCTACGCCCTTCTCTTTGTATATTTTTTCGATCTTGGCCTCAACTTCCTTCTCCAGCCCATTTTCTTTTATATACTTCTCACACTGCTGATCGATCGCAGCATTCATAAAGAACGCACAGATAGTAGCAGCCGGACCATTAATGGTCATGGAAACCGAAGTGGTAGGATCGCATAGATCAAACCCTGAGTACAATTTCTTGGCATCATCCAGGCAGCAGATACTCACCCCGGAGTTACCGATCTTTCCGTAGATGTCCGGACGATAATCCGGATCTTCTCCATAGAGAGTAACGGAATCAAATGCTGTTGAGAGTCTTGCTGCAGGAAGTCCATGCGATACATAGTGGAATCGCTTGTTCGTACGCTCAGGCCCACCCTCTCCGGCAAACATCCGTGTTGGATCTTCTCCTTTTCGTTTGAATGGAAACACCCCGGCGGTGAACGGAAACTCCCCGGGAACATTTTCCTGCAGGCTCCAGTGTAAAATATCCCCCCATCCTTCATATTTTGGCAATGATACTTTAGGGACCTTCGTATGAGAAAGGGTTTCGGTCGTTGTTTCTACCTTGATTTCCTTGCCGCGAACCTCGTATGTATATTCTTCCCCCTCATAGTTGGCCTTCTTCGCATCCCATTCCTCGATGATCTTGAGATTGTGCGGATCAAGATCGAGCTTCAATTCTTCTTTGGCTTTATCAATTGCCGCTAGCGCATCTTTCTGGTCTTTTAGTATCTCACCTGACTTTTCCAGACTGTAAAGCTTCTGCGCAACCTCCTTCTGCTGAAGTGCCTTTTCGTTGTAATTCCGAATAGTTTCTGTAATCTCAGAAAGGTATCGTGTTCTTTTCGGAGGAATGATAAACACCTTCTCGCTCATCTCCTCTGTGCTTACAAATGAGGATTTCAACTCAGCCCCGGTTTTCTCCGCAATCAGGTTCATCAATGACAAATACAGCTGATTCATACCCGGATCATTGAACTGAGAGGCGATGGTTCCAAACACCGGAAGATCCTCTTCCTTAGCATCCCAAAGCTGATGGTTGCGCTGATATTGTTTCTTCACATCTCTCAATGCATCCAAAGCGCCACGCTTATCGAACTTGTTGAGCGCAATCATATCGGCAAAGTCCAGCATGTCGATTTTCTCCAGCTGGGTAGCTGCACCATACTCAGGTGTCATCACGTATAGGGACGCATCAGAGTGGTCAGTGATCTCTGTATCAGACTGACCAATACCGGAAGTTTCCAGAATGATCAGATCAAATCCTGCAGCTTTCACTACATCAATGGCATCCTGCACATATTTGGAGAGTGCAAGGTTGGATTGACGGGTTGCCAGTGATCGCATATACACTCGATCATTGAAGATCGCGTTCATGCGAATTCGGTCACCAAGGAGCGCACCACCCGTTTTACGCTTCGATGGATCTACCGAGATTACCGCAATGTTTTTGTCTTTGAAGTCCACCAGAAAGCGACGCACCAACTCATCTACTAATGAGGACTTACCTGCTCCTCCGGTACCGGTAATACCAAGCACCGGCGTATTGGCTGCCTGTTTGCGCAAGGCTTCCATTTCTTCCCGGTATTGATCCGGGTAGTTTTCTGCTGCAGAGATAACTCGCGCAATAGCCGCATGATCTTTTGTGCTGATTTTTTTGACCTGACCATTCAGGTTTTCACCAACTGCAAAATCGCTTTGCTTCACCAGGTCATTGATCATGCCCTGAAGCCCCATGGCTCGTCCATCATCAGGCGAGTAGATGCGGGTAATCCCGTGCTTATGAAGTTCTTCAATTTCTTCCGGAAGGATAGTCCCTCCTCCTCCACCAAATATCTTAATATCCGCACCACGTTCTTTCAGCAGGTCATACATGTATTTGAAATACTCCACATGACCGCCCTGATAGGATGTGATAGCAATTGCTTGTGCATCTTCCTGAATGGCGCAATCCACGATTTCCTGAACGGAGCGGTTGTGGCCCAAATGGATCACCTCACATCCTGTGGACTGGATGATCCTTCGCATGATGTTGATCGCTGCATCGTGCCCGTCAAAAAGGGAGGCCGCCGTGACGATCCGAATGTGATTTTTGGGTTTATATATCTCTGCTGTCTGGGTCATGTCGCTTCAAAATTTTGGGACAACAAATTTACTGAAAATGGAGGTGAATTGGAGGGATTTGGCTCAGCACCCTTAGGCCAAAAGGTTCATTCGCTTAAAATGATAATAAATTATATTTCTATTGCTCTAGAATAACACAACCAAACAAATCGACTCTATTTTGTAATCCAAAAATTATCCAAAAAATAATTAGTGCTATGTTTGGTTATTACATTTCAAGTGCTGGCGATGAACAAATTCTTAATTCCATTTTCTTTTACTCTCATCTTATTTGTTCCTCATCTTCATGCCCAAACTAATTCGGATACGGCAGTAGACAATGATGTTAACGCTATCGACTTTAAAATGAACTATAACAATAATGCCTTTTACAGAAAAGGACTAAAATATTACAGAGACAATAAAAAGGTTAGCTACAAGGAATTTATAGAATCACTCATTTCATACGAAGAATCTAAGATCGAAATCAATCACTATAAGAAGCATAAGAGAACCAGCAGTATTCTAAGCGGAATTGGTATAGTAGCTGTGGCTCTATCATGGTCAATAACTGATGAAGATGCGTCTATGGGCATTGGATATACAGGCATTTCCTTGCTCAGTGTAGGCTCTTTTTTTTCCATTAAAAGTCAAAAGCATTTGAATATGGCCATTTGGCATTACAATAGAGAGGCAGCAATTAATCCAAATTAGTTTAGAATCAACTTGTGCTTTTTTGTGTGCGTACTAATCCCCCTATCCCCCTTTGAGTAAAGGGGGAATACATTAAATTTTGATTCGAATAAAGTAAGGGGTAATCCCCCTTTTAAAAAGGGGGTGGCTTGATTTTTCAAATCAAGTCGAGGGATTCGACGTAGCACAGACAAGATATTCAACGTAACGTTTCTATTTTTATCGCATGTACTACCTGCCGTACAACAAAAATCTGAAGCAGTTCTCTCGCGACCTTCGAAACAACAGCACGCTTGGAGAAGTGCTACTCTGGCAGGAGCTAAGAGCTGGCTCAATCAAAGGTTATAAATTCAATCGGCAGAAACCGCTTGATTAGTACATTGTGGATTTCTATTGTAAGAAGCTGAATCTGGTAATCGAAGTGGATGGAAGCAGTCATTACCATGATGAAGCACGGATGCAAGATCAGGCCAGGCAAGAGGTACTTGAAGCTATGAGTTTATCTTTCCTCCGATTTGACGATTTGGATGTAAAGCAAAACATGGCTTTTGTTCTTGGTGAGATTTATCAGTTTGTGGAGGAGCGGGAGAAGAATAAATCCCCCTAGCCTCCTTTAAGAAAGGGGGAATACTTCAAATTTTGATTTTAAAAGCAATTAGAGGTAATCTCTTCTTTTTAGCTCAAACATCAGCATATGCTTCACATTTAGAGATCCTTCACTGCGTTCAGGATGACATGCTGGTAATGAGTACTAAGTATTTCCATGCTGTCATGCTGAGGAACGAAGCATCCCCATTAATTTAAATGAGCAATTCACAATAGCTTTACCCCATGCAAACCGCCCTCTCTTTCCTCTCCGAACTATCACAAAACAATAACCGCGAATGGTTTCAGGCCAATAAAACGGCATATGAGGAAGCTCATGAGGAGATGATCACATTTGCGGATCGATTGCTCACAGAAATGAATACGCATGATGTAATTGAAACAACCTCAGGAAAGAAGAGTCTCTACCGCATTTATCGGGATGTGCGCTTTTCGAAGGATAAGACTCCTTATAAAACACATTGGGCAGGACGAATGAAGCGTGTAGGAGCAGTACGAAGAGGTGGATATTATTACAAGATTGGTCTGAAAGAATGCTATGTCGCTGGCGGCTTCTTTGGCCCGAATGCCAAAGACCTGCTGCATTTCAGAAATCAGATCGCATTGGATGCAGAGCCCTTAAGATCGATCATCGAACCGAAAGCATTTAAGAACACTTTTGGAGAATTGCGAGGCGAACAGCTAAAAACAGCACCCAAAGGTTTTGAAAAAGATCATCCGGAAATTGACCTCCTTCGATATAAGCAGTATTTCATCCGACATGATTTTTCCCAAGAACAGGTTCTTGATCCTAATTTTCACAAAACCGTTTCTGAGACCTTTAGAAAAATGCGGCCGTTTTTAGACTGCATGACGGAATTGATCACAACTGACCTGAATGGCATTCAGTTGGTTTAGTTGAACAAAAAAATCCCGACCTCTCAGCCGGGATTTCAAATTACTATAACCTAAACCGAATATTATTGAATAAACCCAATAGAAAGGTTTTTAATGTCATTTGGTACAAATGGATTCATTCCTGTCAGATCAATAAATTCCGCACTGAAGCTTGCTGGCTTGTTATCTGTTCCTGATGTAATAAAGCCTTGAGCATTGAAATATGCAGGTGATCCAGCTTCTGCAAGGATTGCTTCAATTTCTTCTTGTGAAAAATATCCCTCAGCTACTGCATTAATTTCTGCCTCCAATACCGCATAGACTGAGTAGTCTACCAGCACATCGTCCGTATCCACATCAGATGGTGGCAAAGCCAACTTTACTACACCTAAATCAGTAGATTCATCACCACGGCCAACAAAGGCGTAATTTCTTCCTCCGGCATAGTCGGGATCCAGGATATTTATATTTGGATGGTTTGAATTACCCATTACCTCCACGATGTTGCCATTCTTACCAACAAACAATTTGAGGTTGTCAATATCTCCGTTTTCTACAGCTGCAATTCCTGAAATAGATACCGTCATCGCTGCTTCATAATCTGCATGATCCTCTGTATAATCAATTCGTAGGAATGCACTTTCATTAGCTTCTAGATCTGTTCTGTCAAGGTGGTAAGGATTCAAAATAGCCACACCGGAAACTGGATTTGTATTCCATAGCACCTGTAGCGCTAAATCTTCATTTTCCGTATCTACCATGGTCATTTCGTATTCATAGTTCACACCTCCTCGGGTAACGCCTTCAGTCAAATCAATTCGTTTTTCTCGACCGTCATCATCTCCATCGAAGACTAAAGAGCGAACATTGTTGGCGCTAAGTGCAGCTCCTACCTGTAGAGTGAATTCTACAACCTCAGCTGACTGTTCTCCAATGTGGATGAAGTATCTAAGACTCTCATAAATCTCATCTCCTTCAATCACCCCATCACCATCTCCTGATGTACGACCGCTTAATGAACCTGTATTGCTACTAATAGAGCCAGGAATGTCCACTGAAAATTTCTCAGGAACCGGAATATCAACGTTTGGCTCTTCATCACTGCTACATGCAATGAAAAAGCCCATAGATAATAATGCAATTGATAATTTTAGAACTCTCATTTTAACTGGTTTTTGTTTTATATGCAAGGTGATTATATCCGGCTTAACCCCCAATTCATTCGTCTACAATCATCAAAGATTAATCTAACTTTCAACCTTGAATTATGGCATACATCATAGGTATAGGAGGCGTTAGCAGATCAGGTAAGTCAACTGTAGCCAGAGAGTTGCAAGACGAGCTGGCAAGCTTGAAAGTATTTGCACTAGACATGGACAACTATGTTTTGCCTGAAAAGGATATACCTATCATCAACGGACACCCAAATTGGGAGTTGCCGGAATCCATCGATTATGAGCGAGTATTAAGGGTCCTCAATCAAAATGAATCTAACCATGATGTGATCATAGTAGAAGGAATTCTTGCGTTTGCTAATAAGGAGCTTAATAAACACTACGACTTGACCGTGGTTATGGAGATATCCAAGGCAACCTACCTGAATAGAAGGAAACAGGAAACCCGTTGGGGGAAAGATCCCGATTGGTACATGGAGTATGTATGGGAAGCCCATCTTAAGAACGGCCAATATCAGGAAGCTGATATTATGCTTTCTGGAGAAACCCCAATCGACGAGTATGATTTAATACCCATCCTTCAAAAAATTCGAGCAACCCCATCATAGCGTGCTTCTTGTCACATTAACTTCGCTCTTTCAAATTACATCATCATGATCGAATACAAGGGCGCTTCCATTCAGGAATTATTCTTTAAGAAAATCAAAGAAGAGGCAGATGAACAGTCTCTTCTTCAGTCTGAATTTTCACCATCCGAAGAAGAAACACTAAAAAATATTTTCCTGAAGCCATTCGCTGAAACCATCAATACCTATCAGTTTAAGCATGATGTGGATTTGGAACTGAATGTATTGTTTCAGCTTTCACGAAAGGTCCAGGCTGATAATCAACTGAACGATACATCAGAAGGGATAGTCAGCCATTTAAGAAGTAGCTCACGCCATCCTAATATCAAAGAGGGGGATCTATTCATTGTAAGATTTAATGACATTATGTTTGGTGGTGAGCCTATTGATGCGTTGGGAATTTACAAGGTGGAGAAGAAGGATGCGTTCATTGAAACACCGGATTGGGTTAAAGAGCCCACCTTACTTTTTAAAGAGGGCATTGGAGAGAAAAAGCTGGATAAAGCTTGTCTTATCTTATTTACAGACGAACCATTCACCATTCTAGCCTATGATAACAAAAGCAGCGAGGCGGTCTACTGGAAAAATGATTTCATCAATCTTGATTTCAAAAAAGATCATGTGAATGACACCAATCATTTCCTCCAGATGACCAAAAGTTATATCACTGACCAAATGCCGGAGGAGTTTGAAGTGTCCAAGACAGATCAAATAGACCTGCTGAATAAATCAATCAAATATTTCAAAGAAGCCGAAACATTCGATAAAGGTGAATTTGAACTCTCTGTTTTTGGACAAGAAGATGAAGCAATCAATTCATTTAGATTTTTTGATAAGCAATACCAGGACGAAATGGAATTGGACCTATCAGATAATTTTAAGATTGCTGCTAATTCTGTGAAGAAGCAAGCCCGTATTTTCAAAAGTGTATTAAAACTTGATAAAAACTTCCATGTTTACATTCATGGAAACAGAGAGTTAATTGAACGAGGGCAGGATAGCGATGGTCGTAAGTATTACAAAATATATTATGAGAATGAGTCCTAGTAATTAAATTTAGATGCAAACAACACTACCCCTATGCCTGCATCATTCATTGAACATCAAGGTAAAAAAATCTTGCTCATCGACTATCGTGGACTCAAGAAGAAGGAAGAAATGATAGCTACCCTTCATGAAGCCATTGCGCTTTACAATGAATCAACCGATAAGTTGCGTACGTTGATTGACATGACAGAGGCCGCCGGAAACTCCGAATGGATGAATGAGTCTAAAAAATATGGAAAGCAAGTAGGTGATAAAACACTAAAAAGTGCCATCATTGGAATAACCGGTATTAAAAAGGTGCTATTGATGGGCTACAATTCCGTAGTGAAAGGCAGGCTCAAACCTTTTGATACGAAAGAGCTGGCACTTGACTATTTAGTTGAGGACTAGACTCAAGAAATCATTAATAACGTTTTCAGCACACGCATTCCTTCATCCTTGTAGGATCTAAGGTCACCATCCATCATTGACTTATACAAATCCAATTTTTCTTGCTTATGGATGTTTGAAATTGAATGCTTTTCTCATCCACCTTTTCTCCAGCCATATCCCACCCGGTGAAATACCGTTCATTGACTGGTTCACAAAAACGCATGATGAAGCCACCACGCCTGTCGTCTTTCTTGATTTTACTATACAATTCAGATTCAACATTCTCATTACCTTCCAGTACCTGTAAAAATCGATCCTATGTGTATAGTCAGTATCCATGTCACCCTAAGTTTGGAATTATTTCTTCGAGAAGCCTCTAAGATTTGCTCAATGTCGTCATCTGTGCAGGAAGAACGTCTGGCACTCGTGTAAACCAAACAAAATAAATCTTTGTCAGATGATTCATTGTATAATTTGGTATTGTACGCCTCAATGACCGATTCCAGAATAACCAAAAGTCTGTCATCAGCTTCGTTTTTTTTCTATTAAACTTGTTTTAAACCCAGATTCGCTACCCATAAGTATTTACTTGAGCTTTCTTGGCAAGTGGAGAAGGGAATTGTTAAAGTCATAAAAAAACTTGTTATAAATCAATTTTTGTTATCTTTGAAGGTCAGCTTAGGATCTCACCTGGATCTAAGTCATCGCCTATGAACGCTACTTCAGAAAGACGCCTATTAAAGGCATTAGTTATATCAATTGCATGTGTTTGGTGCTTGGATGCATTTAGCCAGACAACTTATTACAGTAGAAATGGAGCTACAGCGCCCAGGAATTGGGATGAAGCTGATTCATGGACTTTAAACTCTGATGGTTCCGGAGCTGCAGCAGCGATACCAGGTAGAACCGATAATGTGGTAATCTTAAGCGGGCATAACATTATCGTTAATAACACGACCGATAATGGTGGGGCAGCCACTTCAGCGAATGATCTTGCTCAGGCAAATGTTGGTGGATTTACTGGGTCAGGCACACCAAACTTCTATCATACGGGAAATATTTATGTCCGCAGTGGAGGTACCTTCACAACCTCCAGAGCCATGCTGGGAGGCGTCACTTATATTGATGGCACACTTGATGCCACTTCGGATTTGATCATTCTTGGTAGGTTAGAAATCACATCAAGCGCAATCACTTCTTTTGGTGATGATCTGATTCTTTCAGGTTTTAGTGAAACACTGATCTTCAATACCTCTACTTCCACAGACGACCTGTATATGGATCATACAGATGCATTGCTTTGCGGTGACAACACCCTTAATCTTGGAGACCAAATACAGTATCTAAATGGTGCCACTTCTGATCAAATATGCAGTTCGATGACTGTGGATGAAAATGGAACACCAACGTCAGGAACGGGTAACAATACCATAGGAACCGAACAGCAGCTACTGAATACTGGAGCCATATGGCGTTACCTTGACGATGGTTCAGATCAGAACACAGCCTGGCAAGCCAGCGGTTTCGATGACTCTTCCTGGGCAACCGGCAATGCCGAATTAGGCTATGGCGATGGTGATGAGATCACCACCGTTAGCTATGGCGCTGACGCCAACAATAAGTATACAACTACCTATTTTCGAACAACCTTTTATGTCGAAGATAGAGCTGACTACACAAAACTATTGGCCAATATCAATTACGACGATGGGGTAGTGGTCTATATCAATGGAAATGAAGTAATCAGGGACAATATGCCAACTGGCACCATCACCTCAAGCACTTTTGCAAGTGGAGTTGTTACCAATGAAAATCAATTCAAGGAGTTTACACTATCAGTATTTGATGTGACCAATGGCACCAACTACATAGCTGTAGAAATTCATCAAGCAAATCTTACCAGTAGCGACATTAGCTTCGATATGGAGATACTAGGCAGTTTCTCTAATGAGCTGGTGAGCAAAGGTGAGACATGGTCCTACCTTGACGATGGTTCAGATCAGGGAACAGCCTGGACTGGAACGTCATTTGATGATTCCGGGTGGGCGACCGGAGACGCTGAGTTGGGTTATGGTGATGGGGATGAGACCACAACGGTCAGTTATGGTGCAGACCCCAATAACAAGTACCCTACAACTTATTTCAGAAAGTCGTTCACAAATACAGATGCATCTGTTTACGCGCTAAAAATAGGCCTGAGGCGCGATGATGGAGCTATTGTTTATCTGAACGGAAATGAAGTATTGCGAGATAACATGCCTGCCGGAGCAATTGGATATCTGGATTATGCCTCAGGAGCAGAAGGTGGGGCAGATGAAGATACCTATTTTGTTTTTGAAGTAGACCCGGCCGATCTGGTAGTAGGGACCAATGTTTTGGCAGTAGAAATACATCAGGCCAACGCAACCAGCTCGGACATCAGCTTCGATATGTACCTTGAGGCCGTTCAGGCAGGTGCATTGCTGCCCGTTTCTCTTATTGATTTTAGCGGGAAATCAAAGAGCAACCATATTGAGCTTAACTGGCGTACGGCCTCAGAAACAAATAATGATTACTTCTTAGTAGAGCGAAGTTCAGATGGTGAATCTTTCCATGAATTAGTTCGCGTGAGTGGATCAGGCAATACCAATAAAGTAACGGACTACCTGATGGTTGATTCTTCTCCGGTATTCGGATCGAATTTCTACCGACTTTCGCAATTCGATTTTGATGGTAAATCAGAAGCTCTTGAAACAATCCGAGTTGATTATCAAACATCTAATATCCAAACGGTTCGTTCATTCCCTAATCCGACAACTAATAATCTGACAATAAGAATGACTGATGGATCTTCTCCACAATTAATTGAACTTTATGACCTCTCTGGCAATAAATATGATGTTCCAATCATGCGTAGTGATGGTTTTAGCATATTAGAACTTGAACAATTACAATCAGGGGTTTATTTGCTCAAAATCGGAAATGCAGAAAAGTCCTGGTCACAATTAATTAATAAGAAGTAATCTGTTCATATGACTGACCTTCCTACTAAACTGCACTCTTCGAATTTCGGCTGGTTTTTTATCATTGAGTAGCTGAAGCGCACCTCGCTCTTTGATCATTTTCTGAAATCGTTCTTCTGCCAGATCACAAGCTTCTTTATTAGCATAGGTGGTTTTGAGTATAAGATGGAATGGTGCCTCATCGGTGATCTCTGTTTCCATGATTTCATATGAGTGAATATACCCACTATCAACCACCATTGTCCGAAGCTGTAACCAATTGTTTTCATAATAAAAGATTGCCTGCTCTTTGTTATCATTCAGTATCTCAACAAAATCAATGGTACTGATTTTTTGATCTTGAGTAAAAAACCAACAAAGAAGCAAAAAGTAGAATAGTAGTCAGGAGCTTTTTCATTTAATGGTATTTCCGAGAATAAATACTCCCCCAAAAAGTACAATCAAATCTATGCACATTGACTGTTGCCGCTCTATTTTCATGCTGAAACTAAAAAAAAATGGATCCTGAAAATACTGGATCACGTTGACTAAAACATAGAGAAGGATAATACGGAGGGCTATGGCAATACCAATCCCTATTGCCCGTACCATCTTCTGACTTTCTTTTGGTGCTCGTTTAGAATCCAGTGAAATGTAGAGCAGGTTATCAAATCCAAGAACTGCCTGCAATTAAGTATGAGGAGAGCTAAAATATTTTCTGCTATATGGATAAATTTTCCCGCAAGAAACAAAACCAAAAGGAAACTCACAATTGAATTAAAACATCCGTGATTAGCGTTTAACTTTATGATATGAGACTAATGATCTACCTTTTTTGTCTATTCATGCTCCTGACACTACCTGCTCAGGAAAAGAAAATGGAAAAAGAAATCAAGCTGAAGAACAATGAAGTGCCGGCTGAGCTGAAACAAATGGTCAGCAATTTCAAGGATGAGGCAAAAAAAATCAGCTACTTCAGAGAGGAGAACGGCAAGAAAATAAGCTATGAAATTAAATTTCTTTTCAGAAAATTATTTTACAGTATTGAATTCGATGACTCGCTAAGACTGGAGGATGTGGAAGTGATCATTAAGGAAGATCAACTTACTGATACCGTATTGGGCAATATCAAAGACCACCTCTCCAATCATGAAAAGGCCAAAATAGATAAAATTCAAAAACAGTTTTCTTCCGATGAATGGGCTAACGATGAAGTAATAAATCAAGCTTTAAATAATGCAACCGGGGACATTATTAGGTATGAATTGGAGGTTAGCCTTAAGAAGGAATCTGAATGGAAAGCCTTTGAGATGCTCTTCTCATCAGACGGACGATTTATTTCACAGAGAGAGATAATCAAACGATCTTCAGATTTTGTTCTTTACTGATGAATAGGCTTATTTTATTACTCTTCTCAATTTCAACCTTTCATGCATTTGGACAATCGCGTCAAGGTGCCTGGGATAGTAATGCTGCATTCAATTATGATTTTAAGAAATGGAAATTCAATTCATCAATTGGTCATCGTACCACACGATTGAAACAAGCTGAAGGCCACTCAAATCATTTTGCTTTTTGGGAAGTCAACCAATTTGTAACCAGAACGGTAAATTCACGATTTACTGGCTCTTTGGGTTATAAATATCGCGTCCTGAATCCATCTGATATGGGAAACACCAAGGAGCAAAGGCTGACTCAGCAGCTGGCATTCGTCCATACTAATAACCGCATTCGAATCCTCAGCAGATTAAGAATAGAGCAGCGGTTTTTCGAGGATGACTTTCAGCATCGCTACAGGTATAGGATTTCGATGGACATGCCGCTTAGTGGACTCAAAATTGATATAAGAGAATTTTATTTTCTCGCATCTAATGAAGTATTAATAGAATTCATCGATTCAAAAAGCGGCATGGATGATCGTATTTCGTTGGGGTTAGGTTATTTAGCGTCCGACCTTTACAAATTTCAAATTGATTTTACGCAACGCCTGGAGGGACTTACTGAGAGCGTGGACTACATTCCTTTCGTACACACCTCGTTGATATTTAATTTATAAACTATTCTCCACTACTCACAACAGGTAGAGATTTCCTCTGATTTGGATGAATCTTATGGATGTGATCGTTGATCGCAATGATCCGCTTATCTATTTTCTTCATGAACTTTTGAAGATCTGTTTCCAGGATCATTATTTGTCCGTCATACGAATACATTCCCACCTCCTTCTTTAAGTCTTCCTTATCTCTCTCAAGGTCATTCCTGGCAATGCAATTTTCCCGCAGAAAAGAGATAAATCCTTTTACGTCATAGTCCTCCTCGAATTTGGCGATATCCTTCATTGTCCTCATATACTCCTTGGATGAGATATCCAGCTCAGCAGTTGGGTTTTTCAGCATATCCAATACAATTGAATCATAATGATGGAGCAAGTCGAGTATTTCCAGCGTGTATGCACGGTATTCTTCATTAGTACAAAAAGCAGAAAGCCCGCCATAATACGAAAGATCCTCTGAGACTTTCAGCCATTGAGTAGTTAAAAAATCATACTCTTCTTCTATATCAATTGTCACATAACTTTGGGCATATGCCTGTGTTATTAAACTGAGAAAAAAAAGATTGATTAGAAATCGTGCTGATCTAGTCATAACGTGCATATTTGATTGAATTCAAAAGTAGATTAGCACTGATTTTGATTGTATCGCGATTATTGGTTAAAATCTTTTAACTGAATACCCTCATAGGTTACTCAGTGGAAATGCGGAGTATATATTTTTAACCTTATTCGTTAACTTCACTAAATTGTGAGAACCCGCTTTTGAATTTGCAGATCAAACATATTCTTCCCACCAGGGATCGTTCCATTAAAATCGAGCAACGCCTATTTGAGATCATTCTGATTCTGACCATCGCGGTATTTACCTTTTGGACCATCTATGGTTTTACCGTGGGCTATGAGTATTTTGTTCAAACTGTTTATACCAGCGGGATTGTCATCTACTCCTTGATCTACTTTTTACAGAAAAAGGGGATTGCATTCAGAACACTCTCTGTTGTTTATTATTATCTCGCGTTGTTCCTGATTGGGATTTCCTGGTTTCCTGCTGGTGGAATCACTACGGCTATCCCCGCTTTCCTTAGCTTGGTTTATCTGTCCGGATTGTTGGTACTGCCACTTCGTGATTACCTGATCTTTATCATTGTCACCTTTGGAATGGTGCTGGGTCTTATTATCTATGAAGTGAATAATCCTGCTGTGGCCGCACCATACCAAAGCGATGAACTTCTAATGCAAGACATAGCCATTGCTACCTTAACTTCTCTGGCAATCATGGGTGTTTGCCTGTATATTTTCAAACGAACATACATCGATGATCGCAGGCTTCTAAGACAAAAAAATGTTGAACTGGAGAAAGAGAAGCAAAAGGCCGAATCGACAGACCTGGCAAAGACCACCTTCTTGGCTACTATTTCTCATGAAATGAGGACACCTCTCAACGGAATTGTGGGGATGACAGAATTACTTGCTAAGACCAATGTAGACAAAGAGCAAGAAGAGCTTATTGAAAGTTTAAACTACAGCAGTAACATTCTACATGGATTAATAAGCAATGTTCTGGATATCACAACCATTGAAGCTGGGAAGTTGGAGCTATCCATGAGTTCATTTTCTATCGTTAATGAGCTGACTGCTATTTGGAAGGTGTTTGAAAAAAAAGCAGCATCTAATCCTAATCTGGAAATAATACTTGAACTTGATAAAGAATTGCCCAAATATTTGACTGGAGACGTGTCTCGGATTAGACAGGTATTGGTCAATCTAATGAATAATGCTACCAAATTTACCTGGAAAGGAAGCATCACTCTGAGTGTAAAGGTGCTTGGAAAGACCGGAGATGTTTGTTCGGTTGAGTTTAGTATTAAAGATACGGGTGCAGGAATTCCATCTGATAAACAGGACCATCTTTTCGAGACCTTTTACAAAGCTGCTGAGCATGAAGGTTATGAAGGATCCGGACTGGGCCTAGCCATCGTAGAAAAACTGGTCTCACTGATGGGTGGTAATATTGCGTTTGAGTCTGAGCTAAATGAAGGCTCTCATTTCTATTTTGCCCTTCCGCTTGGAATTGCCTCTGAGGAGGAGATGGGAAGCTTTGATAGAATAACTGTCCCCGGTCTGGATAATCTTCGAATACTCATTGTAGAAGATATAGAAATTAACAGGATGGTAGCCACCAAGATGCTAAGCAAGATGAACATTAAAGATGTGGATCTGGCATTTAATGGTAATGAGGGGGTAAAGAAAGCGACGGAAAAGTTTTATGACATTATATTTATGGACTTACAAATGCCTGATATTTCTGGGTTTGAGGCCTCTAGACAAATTACTGAATTCTACAAGGAAAAAGAAAATAAGCCCATCATCATCGCGCTTACTGCAAATGCCATGAAAAGTAGCGTGGATGATGGAAAAAAAGTCGGTATGAGTGACTATTTGCTGAAACCCATCAAAACGGAAACATTGAAGCAGGTACTAATGAAATATGCCTCTCAATAATATATTCACTATCTAAACCTTTCGTAAGCTGCTTTCTCCAAAGCTTCTCTATGATCTGGGTGTGCAATGTCAATCATCATCTTAGCTCGCTCCCTCAGACTTTTACCATACAAATCCGCTATACCATATTCAGTAGATACATAGTGAACGTGTGCCCGGGTAGTTACCACACCGGCTCCACTTCTTAGGACAGGCACAATTTTCGATTCGTTCCTCGAAGTAGTAGATGGTAATGCGATAATTGGTTTTCCTCCAGGCGAAAGCGAAGCACCACGAATGAAATCCATCTGGCCTCCTACCCCACTGTATATCCTTGTGCCAATGGAGTCTGCACACACCTGGCCGGTTATATCAATCTCGATAGCGCTGTTGATGCTGGTCATCTTTGGCAACTTCCTAATGACAGCCGTATCGTTTACATACTGAATATCCAGCATTCTTACAGCAGGATTATCATCCACAAAATCATACAACTTACGAGACCCTAAAATAAAACCGGATACAGAAACACCTGAATGTCTGGTCTTCATCTTATTGTTGATAACACCCCTCTCAATCAAAGGTAGTACCCCGTCTGAGAACATCTCTGTATGAACACCTAAGTCTTTATGGTTTCCCAAGCATGAAAGCACAGCGTCTGGAATTGCTCCAATCCCCATCTGCAGTGTGGCTCCATCCTCGATGATTTCAGAAACATGTTGCCCAATACGTATTTCTGTTTTATTCAACTTATGTGGCTTTAGCTCCGGTAGATCCTCTTCACACTCGATGAAAGTGTCAAACTCACTGATGTGCAGGAGACCATCTCCGTGTGTTCGCGGCATTTTTGGATTCACTTGAGCAATCACTTTTTTAGCCACACCCACTGCGGCTTTTGACGCATCCACTGAAATGCCAAGAGAACAATATCCATGCTTGTCCGGGGCTGAAACCTGGATCAACGCTACATCCACAGGTAGTACTTTATTCCTAAACATTAGTGGTACCTCACTAAGAAAGCTTGGGATAAACTCAGCTCTGCCATCATTGATCGCCGGTCTAACATTTGGCCCTACAAAAAGGGCTTTTACTTTGAAAGCATCTCTATACTTTGCATCACAATAAGGTGCCTCACCTTCAGTATGCATTTGATAAATCGTTACATTTTTAAGTTCATCACCTCTATCAGTTAACGCATTTACCAGGACTTGTGGGGCGGCACCAGCCGTATGGATAAATACCGACTCTCCTGATTCAATAATTGATACTGCCTGTTCTGCTGTTTTTGCCTCGTAATTAATCATCATCTGCATCTTGATTGTGATCGCGAAGTTTAACCGACATTCTATTTATAAGTAGAACATATGTCAGTTGAAATCCTAATTTGAATCATCTTTTCGCCAACAAATCGGTCAGGTGAAATGATGATTTTTGATTGAGACCATAATTAATCTAACTTATTATCAAATATGATAGTCTGAAATCCATTCCGAACATTCTATTCGTAAGTAGGTACATCTATTAACCAAATGAAAAAATATGTTATCAGAAAAAACATCCACACTAAAATGGAGAGAAGTATATAGCCTTGCTGCACTTAATGCGGCTGTAGTGATTAGCTGGATCGCGTACCATGAGTACCAACCCGTTCTTATGGAAAAAATTGGCATTACTCACCTGGTAGATTTTCTCATCATTGCTAAAGCCGTCATATTGGTCATTATTCCTCCAATCGCGGGGTGGCTGGCGGATTTAATAATGAAAAAGAATGGAAAGTACATGATCATCTTTACGGTTGGCATTGGGGCAACTGCCATGGTTTTTATGGTTGTCGCATCTCTAATCAGTACTCACCACCTGATGGATGTTCAGGCCATATTACCCTTTATGATAGTCATGTGGTTGATTTGTATGAACCTTTTTATTAGTCCGGCCAATTCAATGATTGAAGCGTTTGCTCCTGCCAAGCAACTTCCCATAGTAATGGGTGTACTGTTTCTTGTGACGGAGCTTTTATATGCTTTGGAACCTGTAATCGTTTCATTGGTTACATTCTTTGGTGATACACTTACATTCGTTGTAGGAGGAGTGCTGATAGGTGGATCTGGCTTTATCTTTCATCGAGTGTCTAGAGATGAGGTACTCCAACGGAAGACGGAGTTGATGCAGAATGATCGAGTGAAAAATCAAAGTCTTATCTCATATGTTGCGATATTGATGGTTGGTCTATTCCTGGGAATTGGGAAGGCATTTCTGGTAGAATTTTTTCCTGGTCATTTCGCCAATTTATTTCCTAAAATCGGAGAATACGGAGATTACATTTCTTTCGCCATTCTAGGATTATGTGCGATCACTGGTTTTTTGATTAGTAAACAGATTGCGAAAGCCAACCTCAGAAAAGTAATTATCACCAGCTTTATTGTCCTATTTATTGGTGCAATTGGAATGTTCCTGACGGAAAATCTATACCTAACTATTATTACCGCTTTGATCATTGCCGGAGGATTCACTACCCTAAATATCAGTGGACTGCCATTTGCCATTCGGAACTTATCAGTAAGGCATGTAACCTATGGAGTTGGTATTTACATTGGTGCATCTGAAGTTATAACTGCCTTGTTTGAATACCTTTATCGTTAATACGATTTAACCCACTGAATCAAGCCCTTCTAAACGAAGGGCTTTTTTTATGGTTCACCCCGAAAAATCCATTGTTCACAGATATTTTTTTTAGCTACTTTGGCAATCGATCACTTTTGGTTCATCATTCAAACACAAACTATTATGAAAAAGAGATCAATTGCTTTACTTGGATTACTAGCTGTATTATTGAACTCATGTGTGTATTCTCTATTCCCGATATACACCGAAGACACCTTAGTATTTAAGGAAGAGCTGTTGGGAAAATGGAGTATGAAAGATGGTATTCAGTTGCTCTTTGAGTCTACAAATAAGGACAAAGAAAATACGACTGAAGAAAATGACTATAAGCACTCAGTCGAAATCAAAGAAGGTTTTACAATGAGTTCTGATGAGCCCATCTACATCATGAAGGATGGAAAAAAAATCTACAATAAGGATAGCATTCGAATAATTATGTTGGAGCGCATGGCCAAGGCATCTGATGAAGAAGATAACACAGATAAAAATGTGAGTGATTTACCCTCCAAAGACTTGAAAAACACAAAAGATGTTGAGTTCAGTGGTATTGTGTCTGTTTACGAGGATAAAAGCTACAAATTGACCGTTGTTGATAAAGAAGGTAAAAAAGAAGCTTACGCCGCTCACCTGGTAGATATAGGGGGAGATTTATTTATGGATCTGTATCCTGAGAGGAAATATAATTCGGAAAACATCTCTGATAATTTCTTTCCGGTACACACCTTTTTCAAAGTAAAGATCACCAAGAATGAATTTGAAATGATCCATTTTGATATGGAGAAGCTAAATAAACTTTTTGAAAGCAACCGAATAAGATTACGACATGAAAATGTTGACGGTACCGTACTAATAACTGCCAAGCCCAAAGAGTTGCAAAAATTTATAGATACTTATTCAGATGATGAATCAGTCTTTGATGCAGTGGAAACTTACCAAAGAGTGTCAATCAAATGAAAAAGTTAAAGGCGCTCGTCTACAAAAACTGGCTACAGCACCTATTATTTTGGGTGCTGTCATTTTATGCTATTGGCAGTTTCTTCAGTATTTCCAATGAGCTAAAAACCATCGACTTCATCTATTCAGCCTTTTTTCACATACCTCTGATCATTATCGTGTATTTGAATCTAAGATGGTCAATTCCTAAATACCTGAACAAGGAACGATACCTGCGTTATGTAATACAATTGATCGGTTATTTATTAACAGGTTATATCACTCACAATGCCATTTTTGATTTCGTAATACCCCTATTACCTGTGGATTTTTATATGGTGTCTTTCACAGACATGGATGTCCTCTTTATCATATTTAGTATTTATCTTATTCTAACGACATTGCTCAAGCTATCGAAATCCTGGTATCAACTACAGCAAATTGAAAAGGAGAAATTGTCGTTGGAGTTGAATTCATTAAAAATGCAAATCAACCCACACTTCCTGTTCAATAGTCTGAATAGTGTGTATTCACTGGCATTAAAAAAGAGTGACAAAGCACCAGATCTGATTTTAAAACTCTCTGATCTCATGCGATATATGATATATGAAGTGTCAGATGAAAGAGTACCTCTATCTAAAGAAATTGAATCAATTAATAACTACATCGAGTTGCAACGCACACGCATCGGAGATAATACCACTATTGAATTCAACTACGACCAAATTCAAGGGGATCCTTTAATTGCACCTCTATTGTTTTTTCCTCTGATTGAAAACAGCTTCAAACATGGACTTAAAGGGAATGACAAGGAAGGTTTTGTTCGAATTGATTTGATGAACAGCCATTCAGAATTAGTTTTTAAAATCAAAAACAACAAAGGACAGATTGACGATATGGAAAACAATAAATACGGAGGTATTGGATTAAAAAATGTGGAAAAAAGATTGGGATTGATTTATGGCGGCAATGCACAATTTATGACCAATGAAACACCTGAAATATTTCTGGCAGCCATCAAAATAAATTGGAATGAAGTGCCTGATAATAGACGATGAGCCTCTTGCAAGAGAGGCTTTAGAAGGATACATAGCAGATTTTCCTCAGCTGGAATTGGTCCATAGCTGTGTTGATGCAATGGAAGCGATCGAATGGCTAAATAAGGAATCCATTGATCTGATTTTTCTGGACATTAACATGCCGAAGCTATCTGGCATTAATTTTTACAAGACACTAACCAGCAAACCGAAAGTCATTTTTACAACGGCATATGCAGAGCATGCAGTTGAAGGTTTTGAATTAGAGGCAGTTGATTACCTCCTCAAACCTTTTTCATTCGAGCGATTTGTAAAAGCGATGAATAAGGCTATTGGCGGAAATGAATCTATATTAAATGATTTTATCATGCTAAAAGCAGATAAGCGAACACATAAAATCAATTACAATTCAATTCTATATTTTGAATCGATTGGGGATTATGTGAAGGTTTATATATCAGGAGGAAAGACACTTATCATAAATGACACACTTCGCAAGCTAGAAGAAATACTACCTTCATCGTTTGTCAGGATCCATAAAAGCTACATTATCTCGATACCTCGATTAGAATATGTTGAAGGCAATCAAATAAAAATTGCAGAAACAAAAATCCCGATAGGTCAATCCTACCGGGAAAATGTAAAAAAAATACTTAGCTGATTATTTGCTTGATTTAATCGCTCGAATGATTTCCATCGTCGTAACAATCTCGATGTAATCCGGTTCCTGGCTGATCTGTACCAATTCCTCTCCATGCTGCTCCTGTGCTAATTTGAATTGTTTGACTATCTCTTCTCGTTTTTGAGATCCTTGAATCAAGTCAAAACGAATGGCACGCAACTCTTGTCCAGCCACTTGCTGGTCTCGATTTTCCATGATCTCAGAAAAATTGAGTTCATTAGATATATGGACAATTAAATCTCCTCCGTCAATCTCCTCCGTCTTTACTTTATCCCCATACTTCTTTTTCATTTCAGCAACTTCAGTGAGCTGCTCTGAATTAGGATTCGCTACATGCAGGGTGAAGTAACCTTCTCTTTTATACTTAGAAATCTTATCAGCAGCCTGATCTAGCGAACCAACTTTGGTTTGTTTCTGCTGCTTTACATTTTCCTTGTTTTCAAACTTCTTCAGTCGCTTGAATTGATAGTTTGTGATGTAGTCCATAGGATCTACTGTCTTTCCCTCTTTATTCACCTCATAGTGCAAATGTGGAGCAGTAGAAGATCCTGAACTACCTGACAAGGCGATGACATCACCTTTTTTAACCCGGTCTCCTTCTTTGACTTTAAACTCTGAAAGCTGAGCATATTTTGTTTGATAAACATCTCCATGTTTGATAATTAAGTGTTTTCCATAACTATCAGGTTTATGCTCCAGCAATTCGACAACACCATCGGCTGTAGCAACTATTTCAGTTCCTGTTTTGCAAGCAAAATCAACTCCTGCATGCCACTTTCTCACATTGTAAACAGGGTGCATCCGATACCCAAACTCTGAAGAAAGACGTGCCAATTCAGAATACTTGACGGGGCTTATGGATGGCTCATCATTAACAAGCTGAATTGGTGCACCAATAATCTCAGCTAATTCCGTTCCTACGTGCTCAATCGGTTCAATGGCTTCTTTAGTAGAGAAAGCAAAAATTACCGATACTAATACGGGCAGGGTCATTGCATATAGCAGCCCTGCATATTTATTTTTTTGTTTGTTCATCATGACAATTCGTTTTTTAATCATTGAAAAATTGAAATGACTCACCAAAACTGAATAGGTGGCGTGCTGAAGCTGAGCATACAATACCTCCTGGTAACCAATCGGATCATTGAACTGATCAATTACCGCTTCATCTGCCTGAAATTCATGGATTTCAATGAGTGCGTTTCGATACAAATAGATGAAGGGATTGAACCAAAACAGCGAAACAAGAAAATCCATCAGCAGCCGGTCAATAGAATGACGCTGCTTTACATGCACACACTCATGCGCCAGGATCTGATCAAAGGCATCAGAACCAAAGACGTCTTTGGGAATAAACACATTTGAAAAGAAACTAAACGGACGAGTTTGTGACGTCTTAAAAAGTTTAAACCATCGTTTTTTTACATATTCTGAATGTTTTTTGAGTTTTCGAATAAATAATAGATACACCGTAGATCGTACGATCAGTAAGCCTGCGACCAGCACATACAACCACGGAAGAAAATGCCAAATTGAGAAAGCAGTTTCTTCACTTTCTTTCTTTAATGGCATCATTTCAAACTCCATTGCCGATTCCTGAACCCATACAATGACCGGAGATTCTTCCAGTGGTTGGACAGGTATTCGATCGGGTATATGAATAAAAGGAATGACGAAACTTACGACCAAAGCAGCCAACAAAAAGAATCGGTTCATTCCATGTCGGATGGACTTTCGTAGAACGAAACGATAAAAACCATAGAAAATAGCCTGAATGACAAGTACTTTTCCAATATAGATCACAAGTTCATTCATGACTTCCGTTGAGATATTTGTTCATCAATCAATTTTCTTATGGCTTTGAGCTCCTCTACAGAAAGTTCTTCCTGACTGGTAAAGAAGGAAGCAAACTTTTTCGCTGAGTTGTCAAAAAAGCTGTTCATTAATCCATTCATTGACTGTCGTGTATACTTTTCTTTAGAGATTAACGCATAATACTCACGAGACTTGCCATGCGTATTAAATCCTATAAATCCTTTCTTTACCAACACGTTTACTACGGTTGATATTGTGGTATACGCTGGAGCAGGTTCTGGATATTGCTCTACAATGTCCTTGAGGTATGCTTTTTCAAGCCCCCAGAGGATCTGCATGAGTTGTTCTTCTGCTTTGGTCAATTCCTTCATAACACAATACTATAACTATAATTATAATTATACAACTATTTTTATAGTTATTAATATTTTTTTATTGAGGTGTAACAATTCAATGGACGCTGCATCAAAGGTTAAAAAATATAAAAATGAAAAATCTAATAACTACATTATCACTTGTCCTCGTTTGTTTTACAGCTTTTGCTGGGCCTGCCATTAAAGTAGAAAAATCGGGAAGTGGCCAGCCAATTCTGTTCTTACCTGGCTTTACCAATCCCGCGTCTGTATGGCAAGAAACCATTCAAAACCTGGACGGTACCTTCGAAAACCATATGATATCATACGCAGGATTTAATGGAATAGAGCCCATTGAAATGCCTTGGTACAGCACGATAAAGGATGAGTTGATCGATTACATCATCAACGAAGATTTGACTGATCTTAATATAATTGGCCACAGTATGGGCGGAACTTTGGGTGCAGATATTGCTGCAGAGTTACCCGATCGCATCAAACGACTAATTGTAGTGGATGGCTTGCCATGTATGCGGGAAGTAATGATGCCAGGGGTAGCTGCAGATCAATTGCAGTATGAAAGTCCTTACAACAATCAAATGCTGTCAATGACAGATGAAGCATTTAAACAAAACGCAAGCATGATGGCCAAATACATGACGTTCAAGGAAGACAAGGTTGAAACACTGACACAGTGGATTTTAGACGCAGATAGAAAAACATATGTTTACGGATATACAGATTTATTGAAATTGGATATCAGGGAATCTATATCAGCGATTAAAGCAGAAACGCTAGTCATTGCAGCCTCATTTCCTGATGCAAAGACGGTGCAAGAAACAGTGGAGAGCCAGTTTGAACAAGTACCAAACAAGCAAATACTGATTGCAGAGAACAGCAGGCACTTTATCATGTTTGACCAGGAAGATTGGTTTTACGAAAAAGTAAATAGCTTTCTAGCTAAATGAAGGAAACAGTCCAAACGACCTTTCAAGAACTATTTAATAAATACCAATCAATGGTAAGGCAGCTATGTCTCGGATATGCCAGTGGAGACTATGATTTAGCAAATGATCTTACTCAAGAGGTGTTTATCAACACATGGAACGCGATCGATAGATTTGAAGGCAGGTCTTCATATAAAACATGGATATATCGAATCACAGTGAATACCTGCCTTCAGTATCATCGCAAAAACAAAAAACATGCATATAGATCTATTACTGAAATAGAATCCAATATTGAAGCAGAGGAGTCGGATGTAGAAGAAACAAATAACGAACTATACAAAGCTATTAATCAGCTCAGCAACGTGGACCGATTGATTATAACGATGGTTCTGGAAGAACTGGAATATGATGAGATTGCTGAGGTTATTGGTATTTCAGAAACCAATCTTAGGGTTAAGATTCACCGGATCAAAAAGAGACTAAAAAAACTAATGAGTAATGGATGAAGAACTGAAAAAACTCCAAAACCAATGGAAGGATGCTAAATCTTCAATAAAAAGTGCTGACATTGAAATTCGAGATGTTATTGAAAAGGCAAAGAAGAATAAGAAAAATGTGCTTTATGCTCACTATGGCAACATGCTGGTTCTTACACTTGCACTCATTATGATAACCACTTTCTTCTACTACGTCACCCCTTTTCAGCAATTGATCAGTAAAATTGGAGTAGTACTTATGATTGGAGGGCTGGCACTTCGAATAGTTATAGAATGGATAAGTTCAATCAGATCAAGGCAGATTGATTTGACTGAACATGCTAGTAGAAGTGTCGATAACTCATTGAATTTCTTTTTGTTTCGGAAGAAAATCCACGGACCTGTCACGGTCTCGATTGTCGGGCTTTATACACTGGGGTTCTACATGCTTACCCCTGAATTCAGTAAATACATTGAACTGCATTGGATGATTATCATGGATGTAGGGTATATCATAGGGGCAATTATTCTAATTACTCAGATTCGCAAGGGCATCAAAAAAGAGATGGAGGAGTTGGCTGAAATCGTACAGCTAAAGAGTGAATTAGCCACTTCCTAATCACACAAAGACCTTCTAAATCCCGTATTTTACATTATGACACGATGGATCAATTGTTTATATATAGTTTTCTTTTTTGTTTCCTGTCAGACTAATCAAGAAATGCATTCAACTATTGTTATTGGAGGCGGATTAATGGGAAGTGCCACAGCGTGGCATTTAGCTCAGCAAGGAGAGTCAGTGATATTACTCGAAAGACAAGACTCTATCTATACATCAGGGTCCAGCTTTGGTGAAGCTCGCATCTCCAGGAGTCTGGGGCCTGAAGATGACATTTATGCCTACCTACAAAAGAAAGGCATAGAGGAAACGGAAAAACTGATTGATTTCCTGAATTCAAAAGGTCAACATGAACATTCCATGGAGGATATTTATACTACTGCTCCGGTAACCTATATTTTCTATCCGGAAAGCAGTGACGAGATTTCCGTTTTTAACTTAGACCAGCCAGATACGATAGCCAAGTCATCAGGAGATAGTGTGATTCTGGCCACAAATACTCAGACCATCAGGAAGAAATTCGGACTTTCTGTTCCTGATTCACTTAAGGTTATCCGTGAATATCGCCAATACTCGGGTACGATGAACCCTCGTGTTCTTATTGAAAAGTTGCATATGGGGATCATTCGTTCGGGTGGAGTCATACGATACAATCATCAGGCAACAAACATTAATCGTACTGATCAGGGTTATGAGGTGACTGTCATCGATAAAAGGAGTCAGGGCAGCACCACAATCATTGCATCAAGGATTGTAGCAGCGGCCGGTCCATACAATGGAAAACTACTACAAAATATCTCACCGGCTATTGAAAAGCTAATTACCCCAAAACGCTTATTCCTCGCCTTTCTGAAAATCAAACCGGAAGTTTATAATCAGTGGAGCGAGACGCATAAACAAAAATTGCTTGAGGCATATCCTGCTATTAAACTTCACCCAGAATTGTTCTACTCGATGATTGAAAAGTATGATTCGGACACTATCCCAATAATCAAAGTTGGCGGTCACTTTAAACGAACGCCAATAGCAAAACTCGATGAAGTGTGGACTCAACCAGTTACTGATTCAGAAATAGCATGGAGCATCGACCAAACGATTGACTATTTCAACATGAATGGAATAGATATTAGAAAAGAAGATCTCGAATATTTCGATGGTTACTCGTGCGTCTATTCGCTTACAAAATCAGAAGTACCACTTGTCACCAACTTACCACTTGAAAATGGGACACTTGATAAGAATGCAGTTCTCATAGGAGGTATGTCAGGAGTAGGAGCAAAAGGTACCATGACTTATGGACACATGGCTGCAAACCTTTTGCTTGACCAAGAGAAGCCCAATGATCACATGCATCAAATCGCTCAAAAAGCACTCGGCAATGAGCGGCTTAAAAATGATTTAGCTGAATTGTATAAATAGCTCTTAAAACAAAAAAGCCTCCAAATGGAGGCTTCAATATGCTGATTACTTGATCTTATTTCTTACTCGGATAAATCGCTACATCCCCAAGTTCTTCTTCAATACGAAGGAGCTGGTTGTATTTCGCCATCCTGTCTGATCGACTCATTGATCCTGTCTTAATCTGACCACTGTTGGTTGCAACAGCAATATCTGCAATGGTAGCATCCTCAGT